>JAXDQK010000114.1:0-95442 GCA_034667905.1 Gammaproteobacteria bacterium
ATTCAAGATGCCGCGCGACCTCGCGCGCAATCATATCGGCGATTGCTTTGGATTCCGCGGCCCGACTGGCAAACCCTAGGCATTCGACCGCGTTCCCGCCGCCTTCTGAAACCGTCACGGCCGCCTCGCTGGCACGGAAAGCAATGGCGCCGCGATTGCGATCGTCGAATCGCGGCATGAGTTCTGCAAAGCAGCGATTGATCCAATTTACCAAGTCGGGTGAGGAGCGGAAATTGCTGCGCAACCGCTTCACATCGAACTGAACTTGGCCAATTCCCTCCTCTGCCAAGTCGAGGAATGCGCGCACTTCGGCTTGGCGGAATCCGTAAATGGACTGCATGGGATCGCCGACGCAAAAGATGCTGCGCCCATCCTCTTTCTGCCATCCGGCGCTCAGGAGCCGCAGCAACTCCAGTTGGGCGCTCGAGGTGTCCTGGAATTCATCGACCAGAATGTGCTGCAAGCGGTAATCGAGCCGCAGGCCGAGATCGGTCGGCGCTTCTGCCTTGCCGAGTGCGCGTAGCGCGGCCAAAGATACGGCCGCAAAATCGACCGCTCCTCGCTCGCGAAACACGCCGTCTAATTCAGCCGCGGCTAACACCAGCACCTGCGCGATCTCACGCACCCGGCCCCAGGCCTCGTCGTTATAAGCAGGATCGGGCAGCGTGCGCAATTCCACCAGCATCTCGAGCGCGCGGGGCTCGCGATCGAATTCCTCCAACAGCTGCATCATCGCCGCCTTGTCGGGACAGCCTTGTGGAAACCCCTCAGTGATGGTCATCCGTTTTCGCAGCGTCCCTTCCGCCGTGAGCAGCAGCGTCGCCATGCAGCGCCAGCGCTCGGCATCGACCGGATCAGGACGCAAGCCACCGCCGGGCTCGCGCCATGCCGCCATGCGCGAGGGCTCGCTCATTCGATGCGCCGCGCGATGCATCAGGGGCGACAATGCCGCTGTCTTTTCCTGCCCCAGCACTTCTTGCGCCCGGAGCAGGACCCGCGCGACGAGCAGGCTTAGATCTTCGTCGAAATGCCGGCGCACACTGCTCAGTTGTTCTTGATCGAGCGCAGTCGCAGCCTGCAAGCGGCCCGCCAGCAGCGGCAGCCATCTGTCGCGGCTGGGCAGCATTTCGGCAATGAGCTTGACCAGCTTTCGCCAGCGTTGATCATCGAGTTCGAGCACGCGATCGACCGCCAGCCCGAATTGATCGCCCCCCTCATGAGTCAAGGCGCGCCGCGCCGCATCTTGGTAGGCAGTCCTCGAGTCATCGAGGATGCGAAGCGCGGAACCCGCACCCGCGGTGACGGACAGCTGATTGGCAAGCCAGGAATTGAACGCATCGATGGTTTCGATGCGCAGCCGCGAGGGTTGGAGCTCCATATTGCACTTCAGCGAATCCATCCGCCGCTTGGCCGCCACCGCGAGACTCCAAGTGCGCTCGTTCATACCCTGCGGACACGACGAAAGCGATGCTGCGCCCAGCGCGCTCAGCACACGCTGCCGCATTTCTTGCGCTGCGCGACGTGTAAACGTGAGGGCTAAAATGCGCTCGGGCCCGTCAACCAGAGCGAGGAGACGCAAGTAACGTTGCGCGAGCAGCGTGGTTTTGCCGGAACCGGCCGGTGCCTGCACCAGCACCGAGCGCACCGACTCGATGGCGTGCGCGCGCGCATCGCCGTCGAATGCTTCACGCTGTGATTCACTCATGGGCGTCTTCGGACTCTTCGAGGGAAGCGGGCACGCGGCAGAGCCCTTGAAGCTGACAGGTCTTGCAGGCATAGAGCGTCGGTGCGACCTCGGCGCGTCCCGAAACGAATTCCTCGGCAATTCGCTGCATTCGGCGCGACCATAAATCAACCAAAGCGGCGAAGTTCGGCATGCCCTCCAGTTTCGAATCGCGCGAGCGGGGATGGAAAATCTCACGACGCTCCGATTCGGACACGAAGCCGGGCTCAGCGGCATTCACTTTTGCATAGGCGACGGCAACCAGCGCTTCGGGACGCAGCAACGCATAAATCGGAAGTTGCGGATTATCCGGCCGCTCGCCGCGCCAATCGACGCCGGCGCCGCCGGTTTTGTAGTCAATCAAGACTCGTGCACCGTCCGAAAGGAGATCCATTCGGTCGATACGCACCCTGAAATCGCGCCCGCCAAAGCGCGCCAACTGCACGTTGCCTTCCAAGGCTTCTACGACAAACGGCGCTCGCGCACGCTCTATGTCCAGCCAGTTGCCGAGCAGGTTTTGCAGCCGGAGTCGTTCTCGAGCGCGCCAGCGCGGCCCCGGATCGTGCAGCTTGCAAACGATGGCGAGCGCGCGGCGCGCGGCTTCGTCAAGCAACTGATGCTGCGCATCGGCTGCCAGTGCATGCAAGCCGTTGGAGTCGCGCAGCTGCGACCAAATATGCTCGAGCGCATGATGGACGAGTTCTCCGCGTTCACGCTCGTTAAAACCCGGCACCGGTAGTTCGAGGGGTTCCGTATCCAACCGAGTTTCCGCAAATCCGCGAAAAGCACAGCGCGATTGGGCCCTGAGCGTTGCGACACCGCGGGTACGTTCATTGTCCATTACCGGCGGCGCCAATTCATCCCACAAGGATTCCAACTCTGGGGCGCTCTCATACAGTACATGCCAGTGCGGCCGCGGCACATGAGCGCCGGCCGGCTGAAGGAAGGCGCTCTTCGGCAGTAGCGGGCTCGGCGTACTGCGGCTGCCGTCGCCGGGATCCGCATAGCTGAAAATGCATTGATGGGCGCGTTTCTGCCAGCGATTCTGCAAGTCCGTCGCTAGCGCCAACTGCGTTTCCGCGCCTGCTGAAATCACGCCATAGCGGCGTTGCAATCGGACCGGAAGCAATGGGACGGGCGCGATTGGCGGAGGCCACTGTTCACCATTGCATCCAGAGATCCAGAGCCCGTCATAATTGAGCCAGGGGTCCATCAGCTGACCGCTTACCCAAACCGCCGGAACACCGGTTTGAATTTGGAAAGGCGTGTCCTTCACAGCTCGGCGCAAAATACGCTGCGCTGATTCAGCGGATTGGGAACCGAAAACCGCATCGGCCAGACTTAAGCTTGCGAGCAATTCTCGAAATCGTTCGGCCGCCTGATACTCCATGCTCGACCAGCGGCTGCGCAACCCCCAAGGCCCCGCCTCCAGCGCTGCGATCCAAACGGAAACCCATTCGCTCATGCGGCGAGCGCTTAAGCCGGACAGGGCTCGTTGCGAAGCGCGCAGCCGCGCAACGGCGCCCACCGGCGAGACCGCCTCGCTTTGCACCGCTCGATCCGCCAAATCGAGCCACGACGCGAGATCCGCCTCGCTCGGAGCGCGCCGGCGCAACACCACATCCGCCAGCGCTGCGGCGCTCGAGTCGCTGTCGCTTGCCTGCAATTCGGGTGCCCGGAGCAACGCGCTGAATTGCTCAAACGAGAGCAAGCCCACTGCGGCAGCCAAGGTGTCCAACGCGGCACGCACCGAAGCATAACCGCCGAGCGGCGTACCGCCCGCTATTGCATACGGCGCGCCGCCGGCGTCGCTGCGCAAACCGAATCGTTGCGGCGCCAATACCGCATCCAGTGCATCGGCAACTTCGGCGCGGCGTCGATTCAAATCCGGTACGCAGATCCACGCGCGAAACTCCCCGTCGGCGAGCGCGGCCCCGGCCCAATGCGCCATGGCCGAAAGCTCAGCGCCTGCTGATGGCGCGGGCATCGTCGCCAGGGAGTTCGCGTCTACGGCTTGCGGCAGCAGCATCTCGCCGTGGCGCTGCAGCCACCGGCGCGCCACGGGCCGCCATTGTGGACTTTCAATCCACGCCATGGCTTCTTGCGGCGCGGCCATGCCGATGAGCAAGGTATCGGCGCTGATGCATCGCAGATCGCGGCAGCGTTGCTCGAATCCCTGGTCCCAGTCCAGCAGCGCTTGCACCTCTTCGGACTTGTCCTCAATGAGCGCTTGCAGAGGAATATCGTATTCACGCAGCGTGCGCCGGGCGCGCCGGGCCGCGCGAGCGGCGCCGGCAGGATCGAGCATGTCGGATCCTAATTCCGCAGAATCGATTATAGAGCGCCACAATTCCCGCTCTTCCACATCGCTCAAGATCCGCGGCGAACGGGAGTCTGAAAGCTGCCGCTGCACGTATTGCTCGCGCAGCCAGCCCGCGAAATCGCGAACGCGCGGCGTCGGCCAAATCTCATCGCCGGCAGTTTGGTGCGCGCGCTCGATCGCACAAAAAAGCGCGGCGGCCAATTCGGTGTTTGGCACGACAATCGTGCGTCCCGCTGCCGCGGCGGCCAGCAAGGCTGGGGAAATTTTGGCTCCGCTCAGTGTTGCTGGACCTGCGCCGAGGAGCTTACGAGTTTCAGATCAGGCCCCGCCGCGGCTTCGGTTTCGAGCAGCTCCTCGATGCGCGTAAATACCGTTGCCAGGGTTTCAGGCTCCGGGAGATTCGTGATACGAAAAGCATTGCGATAAGCAACGTTGAAGCTCACCCCGGGGGCCACCAGCACATGTTTTTTCTCGAGTAACTCGAGCGCGAACGCCTGATCGTCGAAGTCAGGAAGCGCGTCGCGCCGTACTTCGACAAATGCATACAAAGCGCCCATGGGGCGGGACAACTTAAGAAACCTGCTGCGCTCGACGCCCTCGATAATGGCCTTGCGCGACTCGTACAGTCTGCCGCCTGGACGGGTCAACTCTTTAATACTTTGATATCCGCCGAGTGCCGTCTGTACCGCCCATTGCCCGGGAACGTTGCTGCAAAGTCGCAACGATGAAAGTAGTTCCAGCCCGCTCAAGTATTCGCTCGCGCCCTCGATGTCGCCGGAAAATGATGCCCAGCCCACCCGATAGCCGCAGGCACGGTAGACTTTCGACAAACCACTCATGGTGCAGCACAGTGTGTTGTGCACCAATGTCGCCATGGGGACGAATTGCGCGTCATCGTAAAGGATGTGATCGTAGATCTCATCGCTTAGCACCACGAGACGGTGCTTTTCAGCCAGCTGAGCGATCGCCGTCAGCGTCTCCCTCGGATAGACGGCTCCCGTTGGATTATTCGGATTGACGATGACGATCGCCCGTGTACGCTTCGTGATGAGGGCCTCGAGTTCCTCCGGGTCGGGAATGAAGGCCTGTTGCGCGTGGCATGGGTAGTGAACTGCATGCCCGGTGTTCAAATTCACCGCGGCGGTCCACAGAGGATAGTCAGGGCTCGGGACCAATACTTCGTCTCCCGGATTCAGCAATGCACGAAGTGCGAGATCGATCAACTCGCTCACGCCATTGCCGATGAATACTTCCTCGGCCGTAACACCCCGTACGCCCCGCTCTTGCTGCTGCATGACCACCGCTTCGCGCGCTGGAAATATCCCCTTCTGATGCACATACCCTTCGCTGTTACGCAGGTTCTCGATCATCGCCAAACGCATGGTCTCCGGAGTCCGAAATCCGAAGGCAAAGGGATTGCCGATGTTGAGCGAAACGATGTCGTAACCCTGCCGTTCCAGCGCCAAAGCGCGGCGCGCTAATTTGCCGCGAATCTCGTAACGCACATTGGCGAGGCCATCGCTCGCGCGAAAAGGTTTTCGTGATGTCATAGCGCAAAGAATAACGGATGCGACAGGGATTCTTTCGAATGGTAGCGGAAGTTCGCCTGCCTGTATATAATCACAGCCCGTCAATCGCAGCTTTTGGCAGCAACTCATCGGCGCGATGGCAAGCGGCCCAATGACCTGGTGCGATCTGCATCAGCGGCGGCACCACGCTCGCGCACACTGCCACGCGGTAGGGGCACCGATGGCGAAATGCGCAGCCGAAGTCAGCCTCTCCCCTGGCATCCTGCGGCCCGGGAGCGACCTTCGCCGGCAGCGTCTTCGGTCGCAGTGCGGGAACGGCCGCCAACAGCGCTTGCGTGTAAGGATGCACCGGGCAGGCGAATAGAGTGTCGCTGCCGGCCGCCTCGACAATTCGACCGCCGTAGATCACCAGCACGCGATGGCTTAAGTGTCTTACGACGGCGAGGTTGTGGCTGATGAAAAGCATGGCCATGCCGGCATCGCGCTGCAAATCGAGCAACAAATTGACGATTTGTCCTTGGATTGAAACATCCAAGGCACTCACCGGCTCGTCGCATATCAAAAGTTTCGGATTCAAGATCATGGCGCGCGCAATGCCGATGCGTTGGCATTGCCCGCCGCTCAATTCATGGGGATAGCGATCCGCCACGGCTGCTTCCAGCCCTACTCGCTCGAGCATTGCATCGACGCGCTGCCGACGCGCTGCGGCATCGAGAGCCGGCTCGAATATTTTCAACGGCTCGCCAATGGCATTGCTCACCGTCATGCGCGGATTCAAACTCGCCAGCGGATCCTGGAAAACGATTTGCAGATCGCGACGAATGTTGCGCATTTGCGCCGGGGAGCACGCGAGCAGATCGTGACCCAGGAATTCCACCCTGCCCAGAGCCGGGCGCAAGAGACGCAAGATGGCACGCGCCAGTGTGGATTTCCCCGAGCCCGACTCGCCCACGAGGCCCAATGTTTCGCCCGCAAAGATTTCGAAATTAATATCGCGCAGCGCGACGCGTGCGCCGAAAACGACCTTCAAATCCCGCACCCGCAGCAGCGCCGCGCTCATGACCTTTCGGGAAAGTGGCAGGCGACCTCGCTTGCCGCCGAGAGCCTCAATTGCGGCCGTTCCATGCGGCAGCGCTCGGCAGCGCGCGGACAGCGCGGCGCGAACGCACAGGCCTCGAGCTTCTCGCCGGATCGTGGGGGCTGCCCGGCAAGCGTGGACAAACGCTCGCGAGGCGGATCGGAGAGGCTGGGAATGCACTTCAGCAACGCGGCTGTGTAGGGATGGCGCGGATGCCGGAACAACTCCTCTGCCGGGGCGCTCTCCACGATGCGGCCTGCGTACATCACCATGATCCGCTCCGCGAGGCCCGCGACCACGGCCAAATCGTGACTAATGAGGACCAAGGCCATCCCAAATTCCTCGCGCACGGCACGCAGCAATTCGATGATCTGAGCCTGGACGGTCACGTCGAGTGCGGTTGTCGGCTCATCCGCGATCAACAGGGAGGGTCGGCATAGCAGGCTCATCGCGATCATGGCCCTCTGCCGCATGCCTCCCGACAGCTCATGCGGATATTCATGCAACCGGCGTTTCGGCTCCGGTATCTGCACGCGATCCAGCATGCGGCCTGCCATGACGCGCGCCTCGCTCCACGAAGCGCCATTGTGATGCACCAGCACCTCGGCCAGCTGCGTGCCGATCTTGAGATGCGGCGTCAGCGAGGTCATTGGATCTTGAAAAATCATGGTGAGCTTTGAACCGCGAACCCGCTTCAAAGCTGAATTTACCGGCAATATTTCATTGCCCTCGAATCGAATGCTGCCGCGCGCCGATGCATTGTTGGCCAGCAACCCCATCGCCGCCATGAACGTCTGCGTCTTGCCGGAGCCTGACTCGCCGACAATCCCGATGCATTCTGCGGCAGCAACGCTCAAGGAGACCCGATCCACCGCCTCGATCATGGCATTGCGACGTGAAAAGCCGACGCTCAAAGCTTCGATTTGCAATGTCGGGATCATCAAGCTTCTTTCACGTCAAGCGCATCGCGCAAGCCATCGCCGAATATATTCAAGCAGAGCAGGAGCACGGCGAGGAAGCTGCCGGGGACCAACAAGATCCACGGAGCGGTTTCCATCTCCCCCACGCCTTCGGCGATCAGCGTGCCCAAACTTGCGCCGGGCTCTTGAATCCCCAGCCCCAGAAAGCTCAGAAAACTTTCGAACAGGATGATCTGGGGAACCATCAGCGTCGCATACACGACGACCGGCCCCACGACGTTGGGTATCACATGCTTGGCAATGATACGGGGGGTGCTGGCGCCCGAGGCGATAGCAGCGTCGATGAATTCCCGCTGACGAATGCTCAAGGTCTGACCGCGCACAATCCGCGCCATGGTCAGCCAACCCATCGCGCCGATCGACAAGAACAGCAGGTATTGGCTTCGGCCGAATATGACGGTCAAGAATATGACGAAGAAAATGAGCGGCAATCCGCTCAATATCTCGATCAGCCGCATCATTACCTGATCTGCGCGGCCGCCGAGGTACCCTGCGATGGCGCCGTAGCTCACGCCCACAGCCAAGCTGATCAGGCTCGCCAACAATCCGATCGCGACGCTAATGCGCGTGCCCGCGAGGGTTCTCACGAATAAATCGCGGCCCAATCGGTCGGTGCCGAACCAATGCGCGCTTTGCATTCCCGGGCGCGCGGCTGCGTGCGTCCAGTCGAGTGTCTCTGCGCTGTTCGGGTTGATCCAAGGGGCGAGCAGCGCCAGCGCAATGATGGCCGACATCAGGTAGAGCGCAACCACGGCGGCAGGATTTGATTTTAAGCGCCGCGCTGCTTCGTCGACAAAGCCGTGCACTCTCAATGGCGCACTCGCGGATCCAACCACGCATACAGCAGGTCGACCAGCAATCCCAGGCCGATCAGCAACGTCGAATAAATGATCACCATGCCCAGCACCAAGGTGTAGTCGCGATTCAGCGCGCCTTGCACCAGGTATCGCCCGATTCCCGGCAGTCCCGCGATGGATTCCACTACCAAGGAGCCCGTCATGATCGAGGCCACGGCGGGCACCAGGTAGCTCGCCACAGGCATTAGCGCCGGACGCAACGCGTGGCGAAAAATCACAATGTGAGCGGGGAGGCCTTTGGCGAACGCGGTGCGAATGAAGTGAGTGCGCATGATCTCGAGCATGCTGCCGCGCGTTAAGCGGGCGATATAAGCCAGCGGCGGCAGCGCCAGCGCCATCACGGGAAGCGCGAGATGCCTGATCGATCCGGCTTCCCAGCCGGCAACGGGCAGCCAATGCAAATAGACGCCGAAAAGCAAGCCGAGAAAGGGCAATACCACGAAGGTCGGTATGGCGATACCCATCACCGCGAAGGACATCGTCACGTAATCGGCAGCAGTGTTGTGATGGAGCGCGGCAAAGGTTCCCAGCGGAATGCCGACAATCAGGGCAAGCGCCATCGCAATGACGCCCAACGTGAAGGTCACCGGAACCCCCTGGGCGATCAATTCGGTAACCGTAAAGTCCTTATATCGGAACGACGGTCCGAAATCGCCGTGCGCCACGGACTTAAGGTAACGTCCGTATTGGATCCAGACTGGCTGGTCTAGCCCATACGAGCGTTGCAGGTTAGCTGCAATCTCCGGTGCCAGCGTTTGTTCTTGATCGAACGGCCCCCCGGGCGCCGCATGCATCAAAAAAAAAGTAGCTGTTACAACAATCAGCAGCGTGGGAACAGCGGCGGTCAGCCTCAAAAAAAAGTAGCGGATCACCGTAGGAGTCTATCGGCTGACCGCGAGGTGGACAAGGGAAGTGTGGCTCCTTAAACTAGTGGGTTCGACATAGCTGAGGTTCCATGGATTCTACCCGCCCCATCCGCGCGCTCATGCGCGGCCTCGATGCGCTCACCATTCTGAATTCACGCGACGGCGCGACCGTTTCGGAGGTAGCTCATGAAATCCGCCTGCCGCGCACGACGGTTTATCGAATATTGGAAACCCTATGCGCTGCCGGTTTCGTCTATCGAGACAGCGCCGATGAGCGCTACCGGCTGACGATTTTGGTCCGAACTTTGAGCTCAGGATTCGGTGATGACACATGGGTCAACAAAATCGCCAAACCGCTACTGCACCGCTTATGCAGCGAGATCGTGTGGCCGGTCAGTATCGCCACTTTATCCGGTACGAAAATGACGCTTCGCGAGGCCACGGACCATAGTACTCCGCTTGCGATTGAGCGCTATTCAGCGGGTTTTCAATTTCCTCTGCTCGCGGGTTCAAGCGGGCGCGTCTACCTTGCACATTGCCCGATCGCACAACGCGATACGCTGATTGAGATTCTGGCGCGCTCCAACAAGGAGGAGGACAAGGCGGCCCGAGATCGCGGCGGTCTGCTTCGCGTACTATCGGACATCAAAGCGCACGGCTATGCGACTGCGACGCGTACGCGGCGCCTCCTGGACGAATACACTGTAAGCGTTCCGGTGCCGATGGGCGACCACTTGGCGGCGTTGACCGTACGGTTCGCCGCTTCCGCGCTGCCTCTGAAGGCCGGGGTCGATCGTTTTTTACCGAAGTTGCGCCAGTGTGCCGCTAAAATCAGCACACAATTTTTAGAACAACAGGCCGAGGCCCGCGCTAGAGATGCGCGGCAGGCAACCGCTTAAGGAGCTGACGTGCAGAAAATTATGGTCTGTATCAAACGCGTTGTTGACTACAACGTGCGTGTACGCGTGAAGCCCGATGGAAGCGGCGTCATGCTGGACGGGGTAAAAATGAGCGTGAACCCTTTCGACGAGATCGCGCTCGAAGAGGCCCTTCGCATCAAGGAGCGCGGCTCGAATATCGAGGTCGTTGCAGTCAGCATCGGTGTGGCCGATACCCAGCAACAACTGCGCACCGCCTTGGCGATGGGGGCCGATCGGGCCATCCTCGTGCAGACGGACACGGCCGTCGAACCGCTTACCGCCGCAAATACTTTTCTCGCGCTGGCCAAAAAAGAAAGTCCGGATTTGATCTTCCTCGGCAAACAAGCAATTGACGACGATGCCAATCAAACGGGCCAGATGTTGGCGGCGATCTGGGATCGGCCGCAGGCAACTTTTGCCTCCAAGGTCGAGGTATCGGAGGGCAAGGCCAAAGTTACGCGCGAAGTCGACACCGGCTTGGAGACCATAGAGGTCGATCTGCCCGCGGTGATAACCGTGGATTTGCGCTTGAATGAGCCCCGCTACGTGAAGCTGCCGGACATCATGAAGGCCAAGAAAAAGACCTTGGATGTCACATCGCTCGACGCCCTCGGGGTGAGCGCCGCCAAGTTCCTAAAGGTTGCGAAGACAGAACCTCCCGCGCAGCGGCAAAAGGGCGTGATAGTCAAGGACGTGCCGGAACTCGTTGCGTTTCTCAAGAACAAAGGTTTGATCTAATGCACAAGATACTCATCGTCGGGGAACACGACGGAAAAACGCTCAATCCTGCGACCGCGAAATGCGTCACGTGCGCGACCGGCATCGCGGAAGCGCAGGTCAGTATCGCCCTATTCGGCGAGGATACCTCCGCAGTTGCCTCTCAGGCCGCGGCATTGAGCGGCGTAACATCGGTGTTGCGCCTGGATCGGCCTGAGAACGCACACCCGCTCGCGGCCGTTCTCGCCCCGCAACTAGCGGCTCTGGCGGCCGATTACACGCACGTGTTCGGACCTTCGACCAGCTTCGGCAAGGACTTGATGCCGCGAGTCGCGGGCCTGCTCGGCGTTGCGCAGATCAGCGATCTGATGGCGGTCGAAGGCCCCTATCGGTATCGGCGCCCCATCTATGCGGGCAACGCCGTTGTGACGGTGGAGGCAGACCCTTCCCGCAAGCTGCTCGCCACGGTGCGTGTCGCGTCTTTTCAGGCGGCGGCCACGGGCGGAAATGCCACCATCGAATCGAAGACCCTGAGCGCCGCCCTGCCCTCGCACACCCGCTACGTCGGCGCAAAGTCCGGTTCTACGGACCGGCCCGATCTGCAAACCGCGTCGCGCGTCGTGTCGGGCGGCCGCGCGCTCGGCAGCGCCGAGAATTTTAAACTGCTATTTAGCCTGGCTGACAAATTGGGCGCCGCAGTAGGCGCATCGCGTGCCGCAGTGGACGCCGGTTATGCGCCCAACGAAATGCAAGTCGGCCAAACAGGCAAGATCATCTCTCCGGAAATATACATTGCCATCGGGATCTCCGGCGCGATCCAGCATCTGACGGGGATCAAGGATGCCCGCACCATTGTCGCGATCAATAAAGATGGCGAGGCGCCGATTTTCGAGGTTGCCGATGTGGGATTGGTGGGCGATCTATTCCAAATTATGCCCGAGCTCGAACGGCTCATCGGCAGTTGAGCCGGCGCGGCCTCTTGGCCGCGCCGTCCTAAAAGGCTACAGCTGTTTCAATACGTAATCGGCGGCCGAGACTTTAAACTCACCGGGCGCCTCGACATCGACTGTCGTGGCAACGCCATTCTTGACGATGATGGCGAAGCGCTGGCCGCGCGTGCCCATGCCGAACTTCGAGCCGTCCATCTCCAATCCCAACGCTTTGACGTACGCGCCATTGCCGTCCGCCAGCATCAGGATCTTTTCGCCTACGCCGCCGTGCTTGCCCCAGGCGTTCATCACGAACACATCGTTCACCGCGGTGCAGGCAATGGTGTCGACGCCCTTGGCCCTAATTTGGTCCGCCAGCTCGACGAATCCCGGCAAGTGTTTGGCATCGCACGTCGGGGTAAAGGCGCCCGGCACCGAAAACAGGACCACCGTCTTGCCGGCGAATAGCTGGTCAGTGGTCAATTTTTGAGGGCCGTCCTTGGTCATGCGAGTGAACGCACCCTCTGGCATTTTGTCGCCGGCTTTGATCGTCATATAGGCTTCCTCTTAAACTTGATTTTTAGCTGAGCTTGTCGGCGTATAGTTCCCACAGTTTGAGCACGCGAGGACTGACGTTCGGCACCGACTTCAGCGAGGTAAAGGCTTTCTTTGCCTCGGCGTTGTTCTTCAATTGCACCTGCGAGCGGCCGAGGTACACATAGGCCTCATCTTGCTGCTTGATCTGTCCTTTTTGCAGGGCGCGGCTGATGGCGTCGGCGGCGTTCTTGTAATCGCCCGCTCCGTAATACACTTCGCCGAGCTTCATATCCAATTGGCCGGCCGAATTCTTCTTCGCCTCCGCATCCAGCTGCGGCAAGCCCTTCTTGTCCGCGTCCGCGCGGGTCTTCATGGCATTGAGCAATCGTACGGTGCGCTCCTTGTGCTCATCTTTGACGATGCCGCTGCCGGCCATCGCCTTTTCCAGCACTACTTGTGCCTCGCCGGGCAAACCGGCATCGCCGAGCAATTGCGCCATTTCGATATAGTCGGTATCCGCCTGCATGGAATTGGTGTCGTACATGACGCGGTAGATCATCAAGGTATTGTGATCGTCACGCTCATCCTGGCGCTCCAGGCGTATCAAATTATTCCAATACGAGGGTTTGTTGGTGAGGCGCACTAGATCATACAGAGCCGCGATCATCGCCTGCGTTTCGTTATTATCGCTGGCGCATTGCAGTTTCAACTGATACAGCACTTCCTTCGGGGGTTCTCCAGCCTTTTTGAAGGCGGCGATCGCTTTATCGCCCCACACCGCTGAGTTCTTGCAATCTTTTTGCTGATAATAAAGCTGACTCATGATCAGCAGGTCATTGTCGTTGGCGGAACCCGCTTCAGCAGCCTGCTTGCCGTACTCGATGGCCTTGGCGGTCTGCTGGTTGGTGGCGGCCAATTGAAATAGTAAGCGGTACGTTTTCGGCAATTCCTCCGGGGTGTACCCGCCTGTGGCAAGCGCTGCTTCATAGGCTTGCTCCGCCGCCTTCAGATTGTTCAGACGGACATAGGAAATGCCCTTGAATTCCTGAATCGTCTTCTTGTCATACGTGGTGAGCGGCGATTTGGTTTCGGCCGCTTCCAAATTCTTCAGTGCCTCTGACCACTGCTGGGCCTGCATGGCCTTCTGTGCCGCCGTAATTTCCTTGGCGATGACGCGGCTGATTTCCTGGCCCTTCGACTTTTCCGCCGAGAATGCCGCCGGCGAGATTGCCGCGCAGCCAAGCAGAATGCTTAAGCCAAAAACGACCGGGTGGCGACGAAATGTATGGATCGAATGACTCATTAGAGACCTCGTTATGTACCGAATCTATTGCACGCGGCATTGTCGCCCAGCGGCATCTTATTTGCTTAAATGAACGGCGCGTACCCCTTTTGAAGGGTTGACGCGCCGTAACACCACGTTAGAGAACCCGCGCTTAGAAGAAATCGTTATTGACGAATCCTATCTTCTTCAAACCGCGATGCTGCAAATCAGCCAACGTCTGCGCCACGATTTCATATTTGGCGAACTTGTCGACCGCAATGTGCACTTCAGGCTGGGGCTGCTTCTGCGCCTCGGACTCGATGTAGCCTTGTAAGGTCTTTCGGTCAACCGGACTGCCATTCCACAACAATGTGCCGTCGAAATCGATGGTCAAGTTAATCACTTCGGGCGGCGGCGGCGGCACCTGATTTGGCGGTGGCGGCAACGGATTGTCGATTTTTACGGCATGCGTCTGGTTAGGCAGCGTGATGATGAAAATAATGAGCAACACCAACATGACGTCGATCAAGGGTGTCATGTTGATTTCGGAATAGGATTGGCCTTCCTTCCCCCCGCCTACACTCATGGCCATGGCTTCTCTCCTACTTTTCGAACGTGGGGCGATCGGGCTCAGTGATAAACGCAACTTTGCGTATACCGATTCTCTGAGTCGCTACGAGCACCTGGCCAACAAATTGATATCGAACATTCGAGTCGCCGCGAATGTGCACTTCAGGCTGAGGCTCTTGACGGGCAATGCCGCGCAGCTGCGCCATCAATTCATCCTGGCTCGCCAACAGCTTGGTGTTCCAGTAAATGGCGCCTTGCTTGTCGACCGCGATGGTGATGTTTTCCGGCCGCGTTTGAGTCACCAAGTTGGTCGCCTTCGGCAGCGTCAGCGGTACTTGCTGCAAGATCACCCGTATGGTGATGATAAAAATAATCAGCAGCACCAACATCACGTCCACAAGGGGCGTGACGTTGATGTCCGACATGGCCACGCCCTCTTCTTCTTCGCCTACATGTAGCGCCATTTAAATCGATTCCTAGCGGGCGAGCGCGGCAGCGGGCGGCTTGCCCACGGCGGCAGGCGGCTTGTCCATGCCCAGTCCCATTTTGACGCCCGAAATCAGATAAGCATGCAGCTCATGCGTGAAGTGGCTGACGCGTTCCTGCACCGTCTTGTTGCGACGCAGAAGAACGTTGTAGCCCAACACGGCAGGAACGGCGACCACCAGACCGATGGCCGTCATGATCAAGGCCTCGCCTACCGGGCCGGCGACTTTTTCAATCGAACCCTGTCCCGACACGCCGATGGCGATAAGGGCGTTGTAAATACCGATCACGGTACCGAGCAAACCGACGAAGGGTGCGGTCGCACCGACCGACGCGAGCACCGGCAGGCCGGTTTGCATTCGGCTGATGATGGCATCTGCGGTACGCTGCAGCGACTCGGTGATCCATTCGCTGGTGCCGATGGCGCCGGAGAGCCGGCTCTTGTTGGTTTCGTGGTATTCGTACGCCTGCTTACCGGTTTCGGCCAGGGCGCGAAACGGATTGGAACCGCCCTTCAACTTGCCGATCGCGTCCGTCAGGCTCGAAGAACTCCAGAACTCTTTCTCCGCTTCAATGGCCTGAAGGCGCAGGCGGCGTTGATCGAAGAACTTGGTGATCATGATGAACCATGTCATTAAAGACATGATCAACAAGACGGCGAGGATCGATCTGCTAACGATATTGCCATTGGCAATCAGCGCACCAAGGCCATACGGATTCTCAACAACTGTCTCTTGCATTGACCGATTCCCTCTACTTATAAAAGCTTAATAATGAATGGGCTAACCTAAATCCTAACCGGGCACGGCTACTTGCCCGTCAACTTCCATACGATCGCAAATGCGAACTGACCCTCTACCGGCTTACCATCCTCCATGCCGGGCAGCGCCCGCTGTCCCTTGACGCCTTTCAAACAGGCTTCGTCCAACCGAGGAAAGCCGGAGCTTGTTTGTATTTGCGCATCCAGAATATTGCCTTTTGCATCCACATGCGCGAGCACGATGCAGCGTCCTTCTTCGTTCGCCCGCTTGGAGGCGTCCGGATAATACTCTTCGCCGATCTTGAACGGATGTTTAGGATCCATTTTGGCGCCGATAATCGTATGTTGAACCGGTGCGGCCACGGGTGCCTGCGGCGGCGGTGCCTGCTCCCGAGTCACCACGGAAATCGCCGTGGTCTCAGGCGGAGCTGCCTGGATGTCGACGAATTCCGGCGGGGGCACGTACGGCTTGATCTCTTCGAGCTTGGGCGGAGGGGGAGGCGGCTTGTCGATATCCTTCGGCTTCTCGATCTGCGCGATTTCCACCGGCGGAATGATTTTCTGAACCAGCTTCCCCGCGAGACCGGAGTAGAAACCCCACACGATCACTACGTGAAGAAGGATGACGGCAACGAGGGCTGCGCCCCGCTTGCCCGAGAATATCGATGGATTTTCATATCTATACATAAGTCTTTGCGACCCTACCCCTGTCTTGAACTTGCGCAATGCGCACGCCGCGAACTCGCTGCTAGCTTTCGAACAAGCAACGTCCCTTCAAGTTCCCTCGGCAAGCAAATAAGACTGACACATATCCCGCCCGAACTGCAATAGGGATGTAAGTCCAGGAACACCCCATGCTGACGTCAGACTTCATGAGGTCTTAGCGGAGTTTATTGGCGCTCGTTCTAGATCCGTTACCGCACCCAAGGATGCGCTGCTCACCTCGCGAGAATATTTAGCCAGGGCACCTCGGCGTGCATAAGGTTTGGGAGCTATCCAGGATTTACGGCGCTTCGTGAGTTCCGCCGCGGCAACATGCAAAGTAATTTCCCGTCGCTGCGCATCGATAGTAATGCCATCGCCGGTCTTAACCAGCGCCAGAGGCCCGCCGAGCGCCGCTTCCGGGGACAAATGCCCGACCACGAAGCCATGGCTGCCGCCTGAAAACCGCCCGTCGGTTATCAATGCGACCTCTCGGCCTAGACCCAAACCCATGATGGCGCTGGTGGGACTTAACATCTCGCGCATGCCGGGACCACCCTTGGGTCCTTCGTAACGGATCACGACCACATCGCCCGCCTTTACTTTCCCGCTCAATATCCCTTGCGATGCGGCTTCTTCAGAATTAAATACTCGCGCCTTGCCGCGAAAGCTCAAGCCTTCTTTGCCTGTAATTTTTGCAACGGCCCCCTCCGGTGCTAGGTTTCCATACAAGATGACCAAGTGGCTGTCTTTCTTGATTGGCGCATTCATCGCCCGCACGATCTGCTGGCCCTCGGGGTACGCAGCAACATGGCGCAAATTCTCGGCCAGCGTCGCACCGGTCACCGTCAGGCAATCGCCGTGCAGCAAACCCGCGTCCAGCAGCGTCTTCATGAGCGGTTGAATGCCCCCGATAACCACCAGTTCCGACATCGAATACCGTCCGCTGGGCCGCAAATCGGCCAACACGGGAACACGCTTGCCAATGCGCGTGAAGTCATCGAGCTTGAGGCGGATATCGGCGGACGAAGCAATGGCCAAGAGATGCAGCACAGCATTGGTTGAGCCACCGAGGGCGACCACCAGCGTAATCGCGTTCTCCAAAGACTTGCGCGTCATAATCTGGCGCGGCGTGATGCCGCGATTGATTAGGTTAACAACGGCGGCACCCGCTCGCTCGCAGTCGCCGCGCTTCTGCTCGGAAATCGCATCTTGAGCGGAGCTGTTCGGCAGGCTCATCCCCATCGCTTCGATGGCCGAGGCCATGGTGTTCGCCGTATACATCCCGCCGCAAGCGCCGGGTCCCGGGATCGCGGTACGCTCAACGAACTTAAGCTGCTGCTCCGATACCGACCCCTGGGCGTATCCGCCGACGGCTTCGAAAACCGACACGATGTCGCGCTTGTCCGTGCCTGGACGGATCGTTCCGCCATAAACAAATATTGCGGGTCGATCGAGTCGTGCGAGCGCCATCATGCATCCAGGCATGTTCTTGTCGCACCCGCCGATCGCCACCACTCCGTCGAATCCTTGCGCTCCGACCACGGTTTCGATCGAGTCGGCAATGACTTCTCGAGACACCAGTGAGTAACGCATGCCCGGGGTGCCCATGGAAATGCCGTCGGAAACCGTAATCGTATTGAAGGTGATCGCTTTGGCGCCCGCCCCGTCCGCGCCCTTGGCCACCAACCGCGCCAGTTCGTCGATGTGCACATTGCAAGGGGTCAAGTTGCTCCAGGTCGAGGCAACACCGACCTGAGGCTTGTCGAAGTCGGCATCGGCGAACCCCACCGCCCGCAGCATGGATCGGCTGGGTGTTTGCTTGGCGCCATCGACCACCACACGAGAGTAACGGCGGGAATCGACCTTGGAAGATTTTTTCTGCATTTTAAGAGCCTAGCTTACGCAATGCCGAAGCGTTCGACCAAGTACCGATAAGTGCCGCGCAACGCCTGCGCCTCCGCGCCGACGCTCCGGCCAGGGCGATCTTTTGGATTCCACGCGTAAAGATCGATATGCATCCAGGGCGATTCCGTCACGAAGCGCTTCAAGAACAGTGCCCCGAAAATCGCACCGGCAAAGCTCGACGATGCGACATTGTTCAGATCCGCTATTTTGCTGGCGAGCTCATCTTCGTAACCGGACCAGAGGGGCATCGGCCACAGCGGATCGTGCTCGGATGCGGCCGTGCGTGCCAGATCCTGCACCAGGCGCTCGTCATTGCCAAAGAGGGCTGGAAGCTCCGGTCCGAGCGCCACCCGCGCGGCGCCTGTGAGCGTTGCGAAATCCACGATCAGAGCAGGCTTCTCCGCATCTGCATAAGCCAAGGCATCGCACAATACCAGCCGGCCTTCGGCATCCGTGTTGCCCACTTCGACGGTGAGACCTTTGCGCGTAGAGAGCACATCGCCGGGGCGGTATGCATTGCCGCTGATGGCATTTTCAACTGCCGGCAGCAGCACGCGCAGTTGGGCCCGAAGCCTCGCGCTCATGAGCATGTGCGCGAGGGACAAGGCAATGGCCGCGCCGCCCATGTCTTTTTTCATGAGCGCCATGCCGGCGGCGGCCTTGATATCCAGACCGCCGCTGTCGAAACAGACTCCCTTTCCGATCAGAATCACGGTCGGTAAGGCGTTGCCGCCTGACGGTGCCCAGCGAAGCTCGATGAAGCGCGGCGCGGCGCTGCTCGCACGCCCCACGGCGTGAATGGCCGGGAAATTTTCCGACAACAGCTCCTCGCCAACCCATTCCTTGAATTTTGCACCGTGACGCTCGGCAACCTGACGCGCCGCAGCAGCCAATTGCGCCGGGCCAAAATCGCCGGCGGGCGTATTGATCCAGTCGCGCGCCATGCGCAGCGACTCGGCGGCCCGGGTAACGAAGGCCGGATCCGCGTTTGACGGGCACTCGAGGCTCGCAGCCTCGCTCTTCGATGGGCGGTAGCGATCGAAACGATACGCACCATAAGAAAACCCGAGCGCCAATTGAGTTGCCTCCGATGAGCTGAAGTCCTGCATCAACCGGTAGCGACGCGGCGGTAATCGCTCGGCCAAGCCTGCCGCGTGCCAAAGCGATAACTCGGCGCGCTTGCCCAAGCCACCGACAGCCGCAGCGAGACCGCCCTCGGAGCTCGGCAAGAGTACGACCCGATGCTTCTCTGCTTTGAAGTTTTGCTCGAGCAGCCATTGGCGCGCGGGCTGCGGTTGCGCAGTGCGCCAGGCTTCCAGCTCATCTTCGTAAAGCAACCATAACGGTACAAACACTTGCTCACCGACATTCATGAAAACTTCTCGCGAGCGCTGCATAGCCCTGGAATTCCTTGCATCATAAGAGATTCTGTGGTGCTATTTGATGCTGTTTAACAAAGATGTTTAAGCGTCATTTTCAAGACCCCGCTTAAGGCCGCGAACGTCTTTAAGCGGGGTCTCGCGTTTCATGGGTTTGTTTAAGATCAGGAGATTTTAGAATGCGTTTGTATTCGCAAAAAGACGTCGACAAGAAAGCGCTGCGAGGAGCGCGCATCGCGGTTCTCGGCTATGGCAGCCAGGGACGCGCGCATGCGCTTAACCTGCGCGATAGCGGATTCGACGTGGTGGTCGGCGTGCGCAAGGGCGATAGTTGGACCAAGGCGAAAAAAGACGGATTGCGGGTCTCCGAGCCGCGCTCGGCGGTGGCCGGGGCGCAACTCGTGGCGATGCTGGTCCCCGATTTGACGCAAAAGCCGCTGTATGCAGAATTGAAAACCGTGATTGAGAAAGGCGCGACGTTGCTTTTCGCTCACGGTTTCAACATCCACTTCAAGCAGATCAAACCACGCAAGGATTTGGATGTGGTGCTGATCGCGCCTAAGGGACCTGGGGATTTGGTGAGGCGCCAGTATCAGCAAGGCCGGGGTGTGCCTTGTCTGATTGCGGTCGCGCAAGATCCCTCCAAGCGCGCAAAGGCGAAGGCCTTGGCGTACGCCGATGGGATCGGCGGCACACGCGGCGGCGTGCTCGAGACGACCTTTGCCGAGGAAACCGAAACCGATCTGTTCGGCGAACAAGCCGTGCTGTGCGGCGGCGCCACGGAACTAGTGGTCAAGGGCTACGAGACCTTGGTGGAAGCAGGTTATCAACCTGCGGTGGCGTATTATGAGTGTCTGCATGAACTAAAGCTGATCGTGGACCTCTTACACGAGGGCGGCATCACCAAAATGCACCGCTTTATCAGCGAGACCGCCAAGTACGGCGATTTGACCCGTGGGCCGCGGGTCGTCAACAAGGCCACCAAAAAGGAAATGCGCAAGATCCTAACCGAAATTCAGCAAGGGAAATTCGCACGCCAGTGGATCGCAGAGAACAAGAGCGGGCGGCGCAAGTACTCGAAACTGTTGAAAGCGGATTTGACCCACTCCATCGAGAAGGTTGGGGCTCAGCTGCGCGCACGCATGCCGTGGCTGGAAGCGGACAAGAGCTGAAGAAACCATGCCGGCGCGCACGTTATTCGACAAGCTCTGGAGTGCCCATGAGGTCGTGGCCGAAACGCCCGACACGCCGGCGGTGCTGTATGTTGATTTGCACTTGGCGCATGAAGTAACCACGCCGCAGGCATTTAGCATGTTAAGGGCGCGGGGGCTCAAGGTTCGCAGGCCGGATCGCACCCTGGCGACCATGGATCATTCAACGCCCACCCAGAGTGAGCAAGTGTTCGGCCGCGTGCCCATCAAAGTCGATGCGGCCGCACGCCAAGTGCGGCAGCTAGAACAAAATGCAGCGGAATTCGGCGTCGAGCTTTTCGGCATGCAGGATGCGCGCCGCGGCATCGTGCACATTATCGGTCCCGAGCTTGGCTGTACTCAGCCTGGAATGACCATTGTCTGCGGAGACAGCCATACCAGCACCCATGGCGCCTTTGGCGCCCTCGCCTTCGGTATCGGGACCAGCGAAGTCGGCTATGTGCTTGCGACACAGACCTTGCTGCAACGCAAGCCCAAGACTTTCGCGCTCAACATCGAGGGGCAATTGCATCCGGGCGTCAGTGCGAAGGACTTGATCTTGAGCATTATCGGCAAGATCGGCGTCTCCGGGGGAACCGGTTGCGTATTGGAGTATCGGGGCTCGGCGGTACGCGCCATGTCCATGGAAGAGCGCATGACGGTATGCAACATGTCGATAGAAGCCGGCGCGCGTGCCGGCATGATCGGCCCCGATGAGGTGACCTTCGAGTACTTAGCCGGTAGGCCGCGAGTACCTCAGGGAGCCGATTGGGACGCGGCTGTCGCTCGCTGGCGCACGTTCGCGACTGAGCCTGGCGCGCAATTCGACGCCCAAGTGGATATCGACGCCGCGGCCATCGAACCGATGATCACCTACGGCACCAATCCAGGCATGGTGGTGCCGATCGGCTCGGCAATTCCCGAGCGCCAAGGCGATGCGGTTTTTGACAAAGCGATGAGCTACATGGGATTTCGCAGCGGCGAGGGCATGCTCGGGAAACCTGTGAACGTGGTCTTCATCGGCAGTTGTACCAACGGACGGCTGGATGATCTGCAGGCAGCTGCGCGGATACTCAAAGGCCGCAAGGTGGCACCCGGGGTGCACCTGCTCATTGTGCCAGGATCACAGCAGATAAAAAAACAGGCCGAGGCCGCAGGACTGGCGGACATTTTCAGGGCGGCCGGCGCCGACTGGCGCGAGTCCGGCTGCTCGATGTGTCTTGGCATGAATGGCGACACGGTCGCCGCCGGGCAGTATTCGGTCAGCACCAGCAACCGCAATTTCGAGGGTCGTCAGGGAAAAGGCGCGCGAACTTTGCTGGCCAGTCCGCTGACGGCCGCCGCCTGCGCAGTCAAAGGCCGCATCGCGGACCCGCGTGAGCTGCTCTGATGCAACCGATCCGGCGCATCACATCGAAAACCGTCGTCATCGGTTCGAGCGACATCGATACCGATCAGATTATCCCGGCTCGGTTCTTGACCACGACCACCAAGGAGGGCCTGGGCAAGCAGCTGTTTGCGGATTGGCGCTATCAGTCGGACGGCTCCCCGAAGGAGGACTTCGTGCTCAATCGTCCCGAAGCCCGCGGCGCCGAAATTCTCGTGGCGGGCCGAAATTTCGGCTGCGGGTCTTCGCGCGAACATGCGCCATGGGCGCTCCTGGACTATGGCTTTCGGGCGGTTATCAGCACTGAAATTGCCGACATATTCCGCGGCAATTCCCTGATCAATGGCTTGCTCCCCGTGGTCGTGGATGAGCCGACGTCCCAATGGTTGCTGCATCATCCCGGCGCACAGGTAGACATCGATCTTGAATCCCTTCGACTGACACTGCCGACAGGCGCTTCGGTGGCGTTTCCGATCGAGCCGTTTGCACGCCACTGTCTCTTGAACGGCGTGGATGAACTCGGCTATCTGCTCAGCAAGCTGCGCGACATCGAACGCTTCGAGGCGGCGCGCGCCTAGATGGAAGCCCTGATTGCCGTACTCGCCGGCGATGGCATCGGCGCCGAAGTCACCGCGGAGGCGGTGCGTGCCCTCGAGAAAATAGGCGCGCGTTTCGCCCATCGCTTCGTATTCGAATCTGCATTGCTCGGCGGCGCGGCCATTGATGCCACCGGTGATCCGCTGCCGCCGGCCACGCTGTCGCTGGCAACGCGCGCCGATGCGGTCCTGTTGGGTGCCGTCGGGGGTCCCAAGTGGTCCGACCCGAGCGCCTCGGTTCGGCCCGAACAGGGTTTACTGCGGCTGCGCAAGGAATTGGGGCTGTTCGCCAATCTGCGTCCTGTTGTGCCTCATCCCGCGGTGCTCGACGCCTCGCCGATCAAGGCTGAATTGCTGCGCGGCGTGGATATCATGGTAGTGCGCGAACTTACCGGCGGCATCTATTTCGGCGAGAAAACCCGCAGCGCCACCGAGGCTTCTGATCTGTGCCGCTACAGCCTCACGGAGATAGAACGCGTGGTGAGGCTTGCCGCCGCGCTGGCCCGGGCGCGCCGAAAAAAATTGACCTCCGTGGATAAAGCCAACGTGCTCGAGACGTCTCGCCTGTGGCGCATGACGGTGAACCGTATTCTGCCCAGCGAATTTCCTGACGTGGCGTTCGAGCATATGTTGGTGGACTCGGCCGCCATGCACCTGTTGCAAAACCCCCGCGCCTTCGATGTGATCGTGACCGAAAACATGTTCGGCGACATTCTCACCGATGAAGCGTCGATGCTTGCCGGGTCCTTGGGACTGTTGCCGTCCGCCTCGCTGAATGCCGGCGGGCGCGGCGGGTTATTCGAGCCGATTCACGGTTCGGCGCCGGACATCGCGGGCCGCGGAATCGCAAACCCCTATGCTGCCATCCTTAGCGCTGCGATGTTATTGCGCTATTCGCTGCAATTGGAGCCGGAAGCAAGAGCGCTTGAAGCAGCGGTGAACCAGGCGATCGCCGGCGGGGCACTCACCGCCGATATCTGCTCTGCCGCCAAGCCGCTTACGACGCGTGCCGCCGCAGATGCGGTTTTGGCTGCGCTTTAGCGGCGCGCGTAAGACCCGCTTCCAGATCCGCCAATAGATCCACATGGTCCTCGATACCCACCGAGACCCGCAGCAGCGCGGCGCTGATTCCGGCCCGAGATCTCGCCGATTCCTCCATTCCCGCATGCGTCATGCTGGCCGGGTGGGCAATGAGACTTTCAACGCCGCCGAGTGATTCGGCAAGCGTGAAGCATTGCAGACCCGATAGAAAGGCCCCAATGGCGGCTTCTCCGCCGGCGAGCTCGAAGCTCAGCATCGCACCGAAGCTGCTTTGTTGGCGGCACGCGATCTCGTGCCCCGGATTATCGGCGAGTCCGGGATAGTAAACGCGCTGCACCTGCGGATGATCGGTTAGAAACCGCACGACATGCGCGGCGTTTTCGGCGTGAACCCTCATCCGCGCATGCAGACTGCGGATACCTCGCAGGGTAAGAAAGCTGTCGAATGGCGATCCGGTGACGCCCATGGCATTGGCCCACCACGCCACGCTTTGATGCAATTCCTTCGTTGCTGCGATGACTGCGCCGCCCACCACATCGCTGTGGCCATTCAGATACTTCGTGGTCGAATGCAACACAAAATCCGCACCCAGCGACAGCGGTCGCTGCCAGATCGGCGACAAGAAGGTGTTGTCCACCGCCGTCAACGCGCCCGCCGTATGGGATGCATCGCAGATCGCGCGAATATCCACCACCCGCAGCAACGGATTGCTGGGTGTCTCGATCCACACCAGTTTCGGTTTCGCCTCGAGCGCCTTCCTAAGCTCGGGCAGATTGCCTTGGTCGACGAAATCAACGGCCAGGTTGCCCTTCGCATGCAGCGCAGTCAGCAAGCGATACGTGCCGCCGTAGCAGTCGTGCGGGGCCACGACGCGCGCCCCAGCGGGTAAGTCCGCCAGGATCAATGACACGGCCGCCAAGCCGGTGCAGGTCACGACCGCGCCGGCGCCGCCTTCGAGATCGCTGAGCGCCTCCGCGAGCAGATCACGCGTCGGGTTGCCCGAACGCGTGTAGTCGTATTTACGAGGTTGACGATAACTTTCGAAAGCAAAATTCGTCGACAAATAAATCGGCGGCACCACCGAACCGTGATGCGGATCCGATTCGATACCGGCTCGGACCGAGCGGGTGGCAAGGTGTTTGGGTGTCTCTTTGTTGCTCATGGCTGTTGCTCCGCGAGGGCGTGCTTGATGATAGGCATCAGGGCGGCTCCTTCTTTCAAGAAGGCGTCGTGACCGAAAATGGAATTGATCTCAATAAGCTGGCGGGGCCCGTTCAGGCGTGCGGACAAAGACTGCATGTCATTGAACGGCACCAGCTGATCCTCCCGCACCGCGATCAGCGTTGAAGGCGTATGGACTTGTGTCGCATCCATCGAATGCAGGTCGATCGATTCGCTCAAGGTTAGAAATGATTCGGCGCGATACTTCTGTACGTAATCGTCGCCGCGCGCAAACAAGTAGTCCTCTATGGGGAATCGAAAACGGCCCGCGATGCGAGTCGGTGCGCCCCCGAACCTGAGCGCAAACTCGATGGGGCTGCGATACGTGGCCATGGCCAGCGCACGGGCGAGTTTGAGTCCCGCGGCGCCATCGCCGCGCGCGATGGCTTCGCGCACGATTTGGCGCTGCACGCTGCGCCAGGCCGTGGAGAGTGCGTGGCCCCGGTCGGCGGCGCTCAGCACCACGATGTGCTCCACCAGCGTCGCATGCCGCTCGGCGAAGCACAGCGCCACCATCCCTCCATACGAGGCGCCGACGATGGCATACAGGGACTTTATCCCGAGGTGCTGAACAATCTGGCTCAATGCCGAAGCTTGATCATAGGAACTGATTGGCGGGAATTGGCCGCCGACGCTCGGTGTGGAACTCTCGCCGTGCCCGCCGATATAGTCGATGCCGAGGACACGATACCGGCGGGTATCGATTCCAAGCCCCGGACCGACCATCTCGGGCCACCACCCCTCGCCCGGCAGACCGGCGACGATACGGTGGGCGGAGATGCCTCCAAGAACAGCCACGACAGGCCCTGCTGAATTGCCGACAAGCCGAAAGCAAATTCTAGGACTGGGTAGCGTGTCCCCGTAATACAGAAGATCAGAATCGAGACCCAAAGTCTCGTCAATCGCATTTAAAGTGTTTTCGACCACGAACCACCGAGCTCCTTGAAGGCGACATAACCCCTGGAGCATTGCTCGTAGCCCATTGATGCCGCGGAACTCGGAGGGAACCGCGCAATCGGCCGCCCATCTACCGGGTTCGCGCAAAAAGCCGCGTTCCCGCAGGAGTTGGCACCGTTCCGAAGGTCGGTGGTTGCCCCGGCTTCTAAGGGCCTTTCCCTCAGCCGGTCTAGATGAACCGCTCGATTTTAGCAGGGGTTGGGGGGACGTCAAGCATAAACCGGCCCACTTGCATTGCTCTTATCAATGCATTAACGTAATAGCGTGTTAATACACTAGCAAGGGCGAAGTTTAAGTTCAGGCTGACTCATGAAAACCAACCGGCTGGTCACACTGCGGCAAGAGCAGCAGCACGAACGTGCGCTGTGTACTGCGATCTTAGCGTTGCGTTCGATCGATGAGTGCCGCAGCTTCTTTCGTGATTTGTGCACGCCGGCGGAATTGCAGGCGATGGCCGACAGGTGGGCCGTGGTGGAACTGCTGGAACGAGGGTTGCCGTATCGCGAAATCCACAAGCAAACCGGCGTCAGCGTCACGACGATCGGACGCGTTGCCCGCTACCTGGTATCCGGGAATGGCGGGTATCGGGCGGTTACCGAGCGGTTGAAACTCAATGCGTAGTGCCGGCGTCTCAGCCGATTCCATGCGCCTGAAAATCGCGGTGCAAAAGAGCGGCCGGCTCACCGACAGCTCGCTCGATCTGCTTTCCCGCTGCGGACTCAAATACAGCCGCGGCAAGGATCAGCTGATGTGCTACGGCGAGAATATGCCGCTGGACGTGCTGTTCGTCCGCGACGACGATATTCCCGACCTGGTGCAGGAAGATGTCTGCGACTTAGGGTTGGTAGGTTTGAACGTAGTGGAAGAGAAGCGCCTCGCGTTCCAGGCCCGCGGGGTCGGTCCGTTGTTCGACACGGTCCAGCTTTTGGATTTCGGGCGGTGCAGGCTGTGCATAGCGGTACCGGACGGTTTTAATTATGACGATGCGCAGTCGCTTCAAGGCAAGCGCATCGCCACCACTTACCCTCACATCCTGTCCCGCTTCCTGAAGGAGAACGGCGTCTCGGCGGAGGTCGTGGTTCTGTCGGGTTCCGTTGAGATAGCGCCGCGCTTGGGCAGAGCGGATTTGATTTGCGACTTGGTGTCCACCGGTTCCACGCTGGCAGCCAATCACCTTCGCCATGCCCATACGGTGCTCGAGAGCCAGGCGGCCCTGATTCGTACGCCGATGCCGATTCCTGCGGAGAAGCAAGAATGGACCCGCCGCTTGCTGATGCGAATCGATGGCGTGGAACAGGTGAAAGGCAGCAAGTACATCATGCTGCATGCGCCGCGCTCCGCTCTCGCGGCAATCGCGAAATTACTCCCCGGCAGCGAGGCGCCGACCGTCATACCTCTGGAAGGCCTGGGCGATAGAGTGGCAGTGCATGCGGTCTGCCCCGAAAATGTGTTCTGGGAAACGCTCGAAGACCTGAAAGATGCTGGAGCGACCTCCGTGTTGGTTTTGCCGGTCGAGAAGATGCTGGCCTAGGCACGGGACTCTCCCATGAGAATGCTCGACTGGAAATCCCTCTCTGCAGAGCAGCGCCGCGAAGCCCTCTTGCGTCCCGCACAACGTGATGGCGCTCGCGTCGCGGCTACCGCGCAAGGGCTCATCGAGCGGGTGCGCCGCGAAGGAGATGCGGCGCTGTTCGCGATAACGGAACAGTTGGATGGAGTTCGCCTGGAAGCACTCCAAGTCACGCCGCAAGAATTCGCCGCCGCAGAGGCCGAATTGAGCGTCGAGCAGCATGCGGCCATCGAGCGGGCGATTTCGACGGTACATCGTTTTCACGAAGCGCAAGTACCGCAGCCGCTTCGTATCGAAACCGAACCCGGCGTGCTGTGCGAGCGCATTAGTGTACCGATCCGCGCTGTCGGTCTTTACGTTCCTGCCGGTTCTGCCCCGCTGCCCTCCACCGCCATCATGCTCGCCGTCCCCTCCGGCATAGCGGGATGCCCCGTGCGCATCATGTGCACGGCGCCAACGCGCCGGGGCTCGGCCGATCCTGCGGTTCTGGTCGCCGCTCGAAAGGCCGGCGTCACGCAAGTATTCAAGGTAGGCGGCGCCCAGGCCATCGGCGCCATGGCCTACGGCACCGACACGATTCCGAAGTGCGACAAGATCTTCGGACCCGGCAACGCCTGGGTTACCGCAGCAAAGATGCTGGTGGCGCAGCACGCCGAGGGGGCCGCCGCAGATCTGCCGGCCGGCGTCAGCGAAGTCATGGTGATTGCCGATGCCAGCGCGCGCGCCGACTTTGTCGCGTCCGATCTCTTGGCCCAAGCAGAGCATAGTCCTGAGGCACAAGCCATACTCGTGACCACGGAGCAGGTGTTGGCTGCGGCGGTCATGCATGACCTTCAGCGTCAGGCCGGTCAGCTCTCTCGGTCACAAATTCTCAGCGCATCAATGAAATCCATGCGGCTCATCGTCGTGGACACGCTGCAGACGGCGTTCGACATCGCCAATGAATATGCCCCCGAACATTTATTGCTGCAAATCGACGATCCGCGCGCTTGGTTGCCCCGGGTCGTTGCGGCAGGAGCCGTGTTTCTGGGAAATTGGTCGCCGGAATCCATGGGCGATTACTGCAGTGGACCGAACCACACCCTCCCCACGTATGGCTACGCTCGATCCTACAGCGGCTTGTCCCTGGAGGATTTCCAGAAGCGCATCACCATTCAAGAATTGACACCGTCGGGCCTCAAGGCTTTGGGCCCCACCGCGCAGGTGTTGGCTGATCTCGAAGGACTCGATGCGCATGCAGCCGCCGTGACCATCCGTCTCAAGGCCTTGCAGTGAACAAGCTGATTTCCCTGGCGCGCCCGGAAATCGTCACGCTGAAGCCTTATTCGCATGCGGCGTGGTTGCCCTCCCACACGCGTTTGCATGCTAACGAAGCACCCTGGCGGCCGAATGGGGACGGTACCCTTCTGGGGCTCAATCGCTATCCGGAACCGCAACCGCAAGCGCTGATCGAGCGTTTGGCGTCCCTATACGGCGTATCCAGCAACCAGGTGCTCGGTACCCGCGGCGCCGATGAAGCGATCGATTTGCTATCGCGCAT
This sequence comes from Gammaproteobacteria bacterium, assembly GCA_034667905.1. GTDB lineage: Bacteria > Pseudomonadota > Gammaproteobacteria > Steroidobacterales > Steroidobacteraceae > Bog-1198. The sequence goes on from JAXDQK010000114.1 coordinate 29,031, forward strand.
TTATTTGCGCGCCGGCGTCGATGCGATTTTGCAGTGCAGCCCTACCTTTGGCATGTATCAAGTCGCGGCGCGCATCCAAGGCGCCGACGTCATCGACGTGCCGTTGGCCAAAGGGCTGGATTGGGGCATCGATACGGAAGCCGTATTGGCAGCCTGGCGGCCGAACGTCAAGCTGGTGTATCTGTGCTCGCCCAACAATCCGACGGGCAATCTCTTGGACTGCTCCGCACTCGAGCACATTTGCACGGTCCTCGACGGAAAGGCTATCGTGGTCATCGATGAGGCATATATCGAGTGGTCCGGCACTGCCAGCCTGGCTCGTTGGTTCGGCCGCTTCCAAACTCTCGCGATCCTGCGCACACTCTCGAAGGCCCACGCGCTGGCGGGCGCGCGTCTCGGCGCATTGCTGGCCGCGCCTGAGTTGATTCAATTGGCCAAGCGAGTGATACCCCCTTATGCGCTGGCGCAACCAACCGTGGAAGCGGCGCTGAGAGCCCTGGAACCGAACGAGTTGGCCATTTCTCAGGTTCGGCTGCAGGCGCTGCTGTTGGAAAAAGAATATTTGCGCCGCGGCCTCGCCTCCTCACCCTTGGTCGATAAGATTTGGCCCAGCGACACCAATTTCCTATTGATCGATTGCAACGACGCGGAGCGCTTCATGAACTACAGCATCGCCGGTGGCTTGATTGTCCGCGACTTGCGCGCCCATCCCGCCCTGTCCCGCTCGCTGCGGGTGTCCGTCGGCACACGAGCCGAGAACGATGCGTTGATCGCTTGCGTGGCACGATCGTGAAAGGCCGACGCATACTGTTTCTTGACCGCGACGGCACGTTGAATGAAGAGGTGGCGGATGAGCAGGTCGATAGTCTGGAAAAAATTCGGCTCATGCCCGGCGTCGTGCCCGCATTGCTGGAATTGCAACGTGCCGGCTTCGCCTTCGTGATCGTAACCAATCAGGATGGTTTGGGGACGAGCAGCTTTCCGCGCGAATCCTTCGAGCAGGCGCATCGATTCATCTTGGCGCTATTCAATTCGCAAGGCATCGAGTTCGAGGCGGTTTGCATATGCCCTCACTTCAAACGTGAAGCGTGCGCCTGCCGCAAGCCGAAGCTGGGTATGGTCGAGAACTTCTTGGCGGCCAACCAGATCGATAAGCAGCACAGCTTCATGATCGGAGATAGGGACACCGACTTGGAATTCGCCGCGAATTTAGGAATCGAAGGCATGCGCGTCCGCGTGAAGGGCGAGGCGCACGAAACATGGCCGGCGATCACAGCGCGCATTCTTGGACGTGCGCGCCGGGGGCGAGTCCGGCGCAAGACCAAAGAGACCGATATTTCAGTCGACGTCGATTTGTCCCAAGAGGGTCCCAGCAGCATCTCCACCGGACTGGGATTCTTCGATCACATGCTGGAGCAGATCGCCAAGCACGGCGGCTTCGCACTCAGCCTCGAGTGCGTGGGCGACTTGCAGATTGACGAACATCACACGGTCGAGGATTGCGCCTTGGCGCTGGGCACGGCGCTGCGCGAAGCATTGGGCGACAAACACGGTATCGCACGCTATGGTTTCCTACTGGCCATGGATGAGGCCGAGGCGCAAGTGGCCCTCGATCTGAGCGGCAGAGCCTTTTTCGTCTGGGAAGGAAAATTCAACCGCGAACGAGTCGGTGAGCTGCCGACGGAACTGGTGCCCCATTTTTTCAGATCGCTGGCCGAGTCCTTGGGCGCCGCGTTGCACATAAGCGTGCGCGGAGACAACACGCATCACATGATCGAGTCCTGCTTCAAGGGCGTCGGGCGCAGCTTGCGCCAGGCAATACGGCTCGAGGGAACGGAATTGCCCAGCACCAAAGGAGCGCTATGAGCGCAACGCAGGTCGTCATCATCGCCAACGTCGGCGCCAACATCGCCTCGCTGCGCTTTGCACTGGAGCGGTTGGGTGCTGATTCGCGGGTGTCGGCCGATCTTGAGCAAATCCGCAACGCCAGCCACGTCATCCTTCCCGGTGTCGGCGCGGCGGCGGATGCGATGAACCGGCTGCGGCAAAACAATGTGCACGCCCTCATTCCGTCGCTGCGCCAGCCGGTGCTCGGTATTTGCTTAGGGATGCAACTGCTGTTCGACGCTTCCGAGGAAGGCCGGACCCAGTGCCTTGGCATCATCCCGGGGTGCGCCAATCGTTTCGACGTCGGCGTTGGCCGCCCCGTCCCGCACATGGGCTGGAACACTCTGAAGATCGAGCAACCCAGCGCAGTCCTGCACGGGCTGAAGCAAAACGACTACGCTTACTTCGTGCACAGTTACGCACTCAAGCTCAGTGACGCCACGGTTGCGAGCAGTGATTATGGAGAGCCGTTCAGCGCCTGCGTACAGTGGCGCAACTTCTATGGCGTGCAGTTCCATCCCGAGCGCTCTGCCAAGGTCGGCGCGCGCCTGCTGCAGAATTTCTTGAGTCTATAGCGTGGGTTTGCGCCTCATTCCCGCGATCGATCTTCGAGCCGGTCGCATCGTACGTCTGTTGCACGGCGACTTCGAAGCGGAAACCCGCTATCTAACCGACCCGGAGACGCTCCTGGCCAAATATCGCGACTTGGGCGCAGATTGGCTGCACATCGTCGATTTGGATGGCGCTCGAGACGGGACCCTTCAAAATCGCAAGATCATCGTGCAGTTGGCAACCCAGACGGCAGTGAAGCTGCAAGTAGGAGGCGGTCTGCGAAATACGGCGGCGATCGCACAGATGCTCGATGCCGGCATCGCGCGAGTGGTGGTCGGCAGCGCGGCTCTTTCTCAAGTAGAGCAAGTGCAAGCTTGGCTCCTGCACTTCGGCCAAGAGCGGCTCGCCTTGGCATTCGACGTGAGCATCGATGATAACGGCCTACCGCGAGTCATGACCCACGGCTGGCAACGCCAGTCCGAACACTCGCTCTGGAGCGCTGTCGACTCCTACGCCGACTCGGGCCTCAAGCATGTGCTGTGCACGGATGTGGGCCGGGACGGAGCATTGACCGGGCCGAACACCGATTTGTACCGCGAGGCAGTACGCCGTTACCGGCAAATCGAATGGCAGGCCTCCGGAGGCATCCGCAACGCTCACGATCTGCATGCGTTGGAGGGCGCCGGGGCCGCCGCCGCCATCAGCGGCAAGGCGTTGCTGGAGAATCTGATCCCATTTGAGGAATTGCACCCATTCTTGCCAAACGCATAATTCCTTGTCTCGATGTCAGGGACGGGCAGGTCGTCAAAGGCGTGCGGTTTCGCGATCACCGCATAGTCGGCGATATCCTCGAACTCGCCGCCCGCTATCGAGACGACGGTGCCGATGAATTGGTCTTTTACGACATTTCGGCGAGTCCCGAAGGACGCTCAGTCGACCGCACATGGGTTTCCCGAGTGGCGCGCACCCTGGACATTCCATTCTGCGTCGCTGGCGGGATCCGCTCCGTAGCTGAGGCCGATGAAGTGTTGGCCGCCGGAGCAGAAAAGATATCCATCAATTCTCCCGCACTTGAAGAGCCTGATCTGATTGATGCGTTGAGCGAGCGCTTTGGTGCGCAATGCGTCGTGGTGGGCATCGATAGCGAGACGGTCGGCGCCGATCATCACGTGCAGCAATATGCCGGAGATAGCCGGCGCATCCGCGATACCGGCAGAAAGACTCTTGAATGGGCCCAGGAAGTGCAGCGGCGCGGAGCGGGTGAGATCGTCCTCAATTGCATGGCGAGTGACGGTGTGCGTCAAGGTTATGACATTGCTCAATTGAGCGCTGTGCGCGAGATATGCCATGTGCCCTTGGTCGCTTCCGGCGGCGCTGGTTCGGCGGCACACTTCGCAGAGGTTTTCCGCTCGGCAAACGTCGACGCGGCTTTGGCGGCCAGCGTATTTCACTCGGGAGAGCTGGCAATTCCGAACCTGCGGCGCGAACTACGCCTGCAAGGCATCGAGGTAAGACCATGACATTGCCGGCTCTTGATTGGGAAAAAATGAAAGGGCTCATCCCTGCCATCGTTCAGGACGACTCCTCCGGCGCGGTGCTCATGATGGGCTACATGAATCGCGAGGCCTTGGAAGCAACCGAAAAAACCGGACGCGTGACCTTCTGGAGCCGCAGCAAGAGCCGTCTGTGGACCAAGGGTGAGACCTCGGGGCATTTTCTCGCCGTGCGCGGCATTTGCGCCGATTGCGACCTCGATACTTTGTTGATTCTTGCGCAGCCCTCCGGACCCGCCTGTCACTTGGGAACGGCGACGTGTTGGGGAGAACACCCGCCGCAGTCGCTCGCCCAGCGCGTGGGGTTCCTGGGCAGGTTGGAGCAGATTGTAGGCGAGCGCCTTGCTGCGAGTCCCGAGGGCAGCTACACCGCGAAACTTGCTGCGCAAGGTATCACTCGTGTTGCACAGAAGGTCGGCGAAGAAGGACTGGAACTGGCCTTGGCCGCGGTGGCGCAATCCGACCAGCAAATTATCGGCGAAGCGGCCGACCTTTTGTATCACATGCTTGTTCTACTGAATGTCAAAGGTCTCTCGCTCGCCCAGGTCACCGCGGAACTCGCTTCCCGCCAGGAGCGGCGGCCTATTCCTTCGGCTTGAACCTTTGCTGATGGCCGACTTTTATGGCGTCGCCCGATAGTTTCGTCGCAATGCATAGAGTCCAATACCCATCCAAACCACATTGAGCGCCACCGAAGGCCACGCGCTGTTATAGGCGCAATTGACGATGAAGCCGCCGGCGCCAATGATGTTCATCACCTGGTAGATGCGTGAGCGCGCCTCGATCCTGCCGAATGAGAGCAGGCTGTAGGCGCCTAGAATCAGCACGGCCGCGGTCCAGCCGGCTACCGAAACGAATGTACGCAATGTCATGCCGAACTCGGGACCGATTCCGCCATCGAGCTCAAGCGCCGCGTGAATTCGCGGCGCACCAGCCAAAGGCTCAAGACCGCCTGCAACGCGACGCTTGCCACCGACACGTACCACACGTGGATCAATTCAAAATGCGGCTGCGCGGACATCCACAGCACCGGCAGGACGAAACTGGCGAGGCGGCTTGCCGAACTGATCACTGCCGGTACAGTATTGCCCAGGCCTTGGAAAACCGCCGAGCACGTAAACACGAAGCCCGATGCCAGGAAATTCCAGGAAATCACTTGCAGATACTGGGTGCCCACGATGAGCGCAGTGGCATCTTTGGTGAATGCACCGATGACCCAAGCCGAGCCCCACTGACAAAACAAAGTCAGGCACACCATGATGCAGCTGCCGATGAGGGTCGCCAGCGCAAAGGTTTCGCGTACCCGCTGATACTTACCCGCCGCGAAGTTTTGCCCGACGATGGGGGCCGTGGCGAAGGCCACCGCCATTGCAGGTAAGAACATACTCTGCATGATGCGTATGCCGACCCCGAATCCGGCCTGCGCATCCGGGCCAAAATGCCGCAAGATCCAGTACAGAAACGCCATCAGCACAAACATCAGCAGGAATTCTCCGCCCGCCGGCAAACCGATGCGCAGCAGCCGCCGCCACGTCGCAAGCTGCGGGCGCCAAAGTTCAGGAACGAATCCAACATACTTCTCCAGACGGCGAAAATACACCCCGAGCATGACAACACCGGCGCCCACTGAGATTGAACTCGCAAGCCCGGCACCGGCGACGCCCATGCGGTGGCCGGTACCCCAGCCGGCAATGAGTACGGGAGCCAAAACGGCATTCAGTACGACGGTCAGCACCTGTACGATCATGGTGGGTTGAACGATTCCCGTGCCGCGAAGTGCGGAGCCCATCACCACCAGCGCGAACTGAAGCGCAAGGCTCGGCAGGAACCAGTGAAGGTATTGAATACCGGCCGCGACGGTAGCGGGGCTCGCCCCCAACGTCCCCACATAGTAGGGTCCAAGCAAAAATCCCAGCAATAAGGTGACGACGGCGCAACTCGCGGAAAGCGCCAGGCTCTGGTTAAACACCAGCGTCGCGTCAGTTTGATCTTTGCGGCCCACTGCGTGTGAAATGAGCGTAACGGTGCCCACGCCCACAACCTGAGTTGCGGCGAACACCATGAACATGACATTGCCGGCCGCGCCCACGCCGGCCAGCGCGGCATCGCCCAATCCGGCCACGAAATATAGATCGATGAGAAAGTACAAGGTCTGAAAGAACATGCCGGCCGCGATGGGCACAGCCATTTGCAGTATGTTCTTGACGATTGAACCGGCCGTCAGGTCCTTCATCGTTACCTTCCGCGAGTTTCCGCTGGAGCGTCATTGTGCCATAGCGCCAAGACTTACTTGAACGCGCACGCAAATGCTACGCTTCGCCGATGACGATACTTCCAACTTTCGATATGTTGCTGTTTGGCGGCACCGGCGATCTGGTCACGCGTAAGTTGCTGCCGGCGCTCTATAGACGCTTCGTCGCCGGGCAGGTTTGCGCAGAATCGCGGATTTTCGGCGTTGCTCGATCGAACTTGACCCGCGCTGCCTACGCAGCTCAAGCGGAGGCAGCGTGCAGCCAATTCTTGGGCAAGGAATTCGATGCGAAGCAGTGGGAAGGCTTCGCCCGCTTGTTGGACTATGTCAGGCTCGACGCAGGCTCTGAAAAGGACTATGCCGCCTTGGCGGAGCTTTTGGCGGATCGGGAGCGCATCGTACGTGTGTTCTTCTTTTCCACCGCCTCGAATCTTTTCTCCGTGATCTGCCAAAATCTCGCCAAGGCAAAGGTTGTCACGCCGCTGTCGCGGGTCGTGCTGGAAAAACCTTTGGGTCATGACACGGCATCGGCAAACCTCATCAACGAGCAAGTGGGGGCGGTGTTCACCGAGAAACAGATCTACCGGATTGATCATTACCTAGGCAAGGAGGCGGTGCAAAATCTCATGGCCTTGCGTTTTGGCAACGCTTTGTTCGAGCCACTGTGGCGGCGTGGATTGATCAAGCATGTGCAAATCACCGTTGCCGAAGAGCTTGGGGTCGAGCGGCGCGGCAATTTCTACGACAAGACAGGCGCCATGCGCGATATGGTTCAAAACCATCTGCTCCAGCTCCTTTGCATCATGGCCATGGAGCCGCCGGCGAGCAGCGATCCGGACGCCGTGCGCGACGAGAAGCTCAAAGTCTTGAGAGCGTTGCGGCCGTTGCGCGATCGGGACGTGCTCACCAAATCGGTGCGCGGCCAGTACAAAGCCGGAGCGGTTCGGGGTGTGCCGGTGCCGGGATACCTTCAGGAATCCGATATTGCTGCTGATAGCAGCACCGAAACTTTTGTCGCGCTGAAAGTGGACATCGATACGTGGCGTTGGGCGGGCGTGCCTTTCTATTTGCGCACCGGAAAGCGGCTGCAAGATCGCGTCACGGAACTCGTGGTGACCTTTGAGGAAGTTCCGCACCCAATCTTCGATATGCCGAACACCACTCGGACCGCCAATGAGTTGGTGATCCGCCTGCAGCCCGACGAAAGCATTACAATGACCATCTTGGCGAAGAATCCTGGGGAAGGCATGCGCCTGAAGCCTGTGAGCCTCGCGCTAGACCTGGGTGAAACGTTCAAGACTCGCAGTCTCGACGCTTATGAGCGATTGTTGATGGACACCGTGAAAGGCAATCTGACCTTGTTTATGCGAAGAGACGAGCTCGACGCAGCCTGGGCGTGGATCGACCCGATTCGCGCCGGCTGGGAACAATACGACGAGGGGCCGAAGATTTACATTGCCGGCACATGGGGGCCGGCCTCTTCCAGTGCCATGCTCAGTCGGGATGGATTTGCCTGGCATGATGAACTCTGAACCCCGCATCACCAAATTTGCCGACATAGAGGCACTATCGCAGTCGCTGACGAGTGAGATCGCCGCAACGCTCAGAGCAGCCGTTACGGCACGGGGGGCGGCCAGTCTCGTGGTCTCCGGAGGCAACTCCCCCATCCGGCTTTTTGAACTGCTGCGAAAACAGGAACTGGACTGGGGCCGAGTCTGCATTGCGCTCGCCGATGAGCGTTGGGTGGAGCCCTCGGATCCAGCCAGCAACGAGAAACTGGTGCGCGAAGTGCTGCTGCAAGAAGCTGCCGCGGCAGCACGATTCCTCGGCCTGAAGAATGGCGCACCCACACCCGATATGGGCGCCGTCTCGGCGTGGGAAACCTTTGCGCGCGTGCCGCGTCCATTCGACACCGTGCACTTAGGGATGGGCGACGATGGCCACACGGCCTCGCTATTTCCCGGTTCGCCCAATCTTTCCAGCGCTCTTGACCTTAACGCAGCGCCAGGATGCGTCGGCATGCGAGCGCCGGCGCCTCCGCGGCCGCGTTTAAGCTTGAACTTGAGCGCACTGCTCGACTCTCGGCGCATCGTCGTGCTCATTACAGGCCAACAGAAATGGCGTACCTATCTTGCCGCCGCGGCGCCGGGCCCGGTCGAGGAAATGCCGATACGCGCGATACTTCGCCAAACCCGCACGCCGGTTGAAGTCGTGTGGTCGCCGTGAAAGCAAAACCCGAATTAAAGGACGAGGACGACCGCACCTCCCTCAGCAAGGAGGCCCTGAAAAGCGCTTTCTTGGACAACCTTTTCTACGTGCAAGGTAAATTTCGGGCACTTGCAACAAAAAATGATTACTACATGGCGCTGGCCTATGCGGTTCGCGACCGCATGCTTCAGCACTGGATCAGCACCGCCGCCGCTTACACCAAGCAAGCTTCCCGAACCGTCGCGTATCTGTCCGCCGAATTTTTGATGGGGCCGCACCTGGGCAATAATCTGATCAATCTTGGCATTCTCGAGCGGGTGCGCGAGTGCATGGCGGAGCTCGGGCTCAATCTCGACGAGCTGATGCAACAAGAAGAAGAGCCCGGATTGGGTAACGGCGGCTTGGGACGTTTGGCCGCCTGCTTCATCGATTCGCTGGCCACGCTCGAGATACCGGCGGTCGGATACGGCATCCGTTATGAATTCGGCATTTTTCACCAAGAGATCGTCGACGGCTGGCAGGTCGAGAAGACCGATAAATGGCTGCGATGGGGCAATCCTTGGGAGCTCAAGCGTCCCGAGTGGGCGGTCGAGGTTAAATTCGGCGGCAACGCCGAGCCCTATGTCGATGAACAGAATCGCCTGAGAGTTCGCTGGTTCCCGCACAAAACAGTTATCGGCGTGCCCTACGATACGCCCATTTTGGGCTACAGGACCAACACGGCGAATACGCTACGATTGTGGCGCTCGGAGGCTCCGGAATCCTTCGACTTCGCCATTTTCAATAGCGGCGATTACTACGGCGCGGTAAATCAAAAGGTGGAGTCCGAAAACTTGAGCAAGGTGCTCTACCCCAATGATGAGCAAGCCCGCGGCAAAGAACTGCGCCTCGAACAGCAATACTTCTTCGTATCCTGCTCCCTGCAAGACATGATGCGGATTCTGCGCACACAAAAGGTACCCGTGGATCAATTCCACGCGAAGTTCGCCGTGCAGCTGAATGACACGCACCCCGCGGTCGCAATCGCCGAGTTGATGCGCTTGCTGGTCGATGAGTCGCTGCTTCCCTGGGGACAGGCCTGGGAGGTGACTTGCAAGACTTTTGCCTATACGAATCACACGTTGATGCCTGAGGCGCTCGAGCGCTGGCCCATCGAGGTCTTCGGCCGGGTTCTGCCGCGAATTTTACAGATCATCTATGAAATCAATGCGCATTTTCTCGAAGAAGTGCGAATTCGCTTTCTCGGCGACGAGGAACGCATCGTGCGCATGTCCATCATTGACGAGACGGGCGGTCGCTATGTACGCATGGCCCATCTCGCCTGCGTCGGCAGCCATACCATCAACGGCGTTGCAGCGCTGCATTCGGAACTGCTGAAGAGCGATGTGCTCAAAGACTTCTATGAGATGTGGCCGTGGAAATTCACCAACAAGACCAATGGCGTGACGCCTCGGCGCTGGATGGTCTTGAGCAACCCCAAGCTCTCGCAACTTATCAGCGAACATATCGGCGATGGGTGGGTGAAGGACTTGAGCCTGCTTACGGCGCTGGAGCCTTTGGCCGATGACCCGGAATTCCGTGCCCGCTGGCGCGAGATCAAGCATTTCAACAAACAGAACCTCGCCGCGCGCGCGCAACTGCGCGCGGGGGTTACCGTTGATCCGTCCTCGATGTTCGATGTCTTAGTAAAACGCATCCACGAGTACAAGCGCCAGCATCTGAAGGTACTGCACATCGCGTGGCTGTACCACGGCATCAAAAGCAATCCCTCAATCGAGGTGCAGCCCCGCACGTTCATTTTCGCCGGCAAGGCCGCGCCGGGCTACCACATTGCGAAGCTCATGATCAAGCTGATCACGTCGGTGGGCGATGTCGTGAACCGCGATCCGGATGTGCGCGGCAGGCTGAAAGTCGTGTTCCTGCCCAATTTCAATGTCAAGAATGGCCAGCGTGTCTATCCGGCTGCGGATCTGTCGGAACAGATTTCGACGGCGGGCAAGGAGGCTTCGGGCACGGGCAATATGAAGTTTTCAATGAACGGCGCGCTGACCATTGGGACCATGGACGGAGCGAACATCGAGATACGCGAGGAAGTCGGCGCCGACAACTTTTTCTTGTTCGGCTTGAGTACGCCCGAAGTCTATGCGCTGAAAGCGCGGGGGTATCGGCCGCTGGATTACTACAATGGCAATCAGGGCCTGCGTGATGTGATCGATCTTATTCGCAGCGGCTTCTTCTCGCGGGGCGACCAAGAATTATTCAGGCCATTGATCGATGGCCTGCTCCATCAGGATCCATACATGCTGTTGGCGGACTTTCAATCGTATATCGACTGTCAGAATAAGGTTTCGGAAGCCTACCGAGACACTGACCGTTGGACGAGAATGTCGATCCTGAACACCGCGCGCAGCGGCAAGTTTTCATCCGACCGCACGATCCGAGAATATTGCGAGGGAGTGTGGCACGCCAATCCCGTGCCGATTCGATTGCTCACGCATGCGCAAGCAGAAACCGCATAGTGCGCCGCAGCGGTTCGGCCGCACCCCAAAGCAATTGATCGCCAACCGTGAAGGCGGATAGGAATTCTCCTCCCATGGAAAGCTTGCGCAGCCGTCCTACGGGAATTTCCAACTTGCCGCTCACGGCGGCGGGAGATAACGCTCGAATGCTCGCGTCCTTGTTGTTGGGCACAATTCGTACCCATTCATTGCCTTCTGCAATCAAGCGCTCTACCTCGCCCAAGGGCAAATCCTGCGCCAACTTGATGGTCAGGGCCTGAGAATGACAGCGCATGGCGCTCACCCTGACACAAATACCTTCTATGGGAACGGGACGCTCTTCGAACCCGAGAATTTTATTGGCCTCGGCACCCGCCTTCCACTCCTCTCGACTCTGGCCATTGCCTAAATCTTTGTCGATCCAGGGAATAAGGCTTGCCGCGAGGGGCACGCCGAAATGCTCGGTAGGCAATTTGTCGTTCGACAACGCCGCACTGACAGCCTTGTCGATCTCAAGAATCTTGGAGGCAGGATTCTTCAGAAGCGCTGCCGCCGCGCCGTGCACGACCCCCATCTGTTCGAGCATTTCACGCATGTTTTGCGCTCCGGCGCCCGAGGCTGACTGATAAGTCATTGCCGTAATCCACTCGACGTGTCCGCCGCGCAGCAGGCCCGCGACCGCCATGAGCATGAGCGAGACGGTGCAATTGCCGCCGATGAAATCCTTGATGCCGCGCTGCCGTGCCGCTTGCATTACGGGCAAATTGACCGGATCGAGCACGATCACGGCATTTTTTTCCATGCGCAATGTCGATGCCGCATCGATCCAATAGCCCTTCCAGCCTGCGGCTCGCAAGCGTGCATGAACGGCCTGAGTGTAGTCACCGCCTTGGGCGCTGATAAGCATGGGCAATCTGGACAGGGCCGCGATGTCGTAGGCGTCCCGCACCGTTGTCGCGGATGCACCCACGAGGGGTCCCGGCGCACCGGCCTGAGAGGTGCTGAAGAATGTCGGGTTGATGAGTTCGAAGTCATTCTCCTCCCGCATCCGATCGAGGAGCACCGAACCCACCATCCCGCGCCAACCTATGATGCCCACGTCTTGCATGATCAAATCATAAACTCTCGCGCCGGAGGGCGCCGGTTATAATTCGACGACATGGCGAATCCATAGGCCCCGCAGTTGGCAATGAGAATTACGTCGCCTTCCTGCGTGCTGGGAAGCCAACGATCCGATCCGAGCTGATCCGCACTCTCGCAAATCGGACCCACGACATTTACGCGATGACTCATCGGTTCCGCGAGGCGAGTGAGATTACGGATATCGTGGTGTGCACCGTAAAGAGCCGGGCGAATCAACGAATTCATGCCCGTTGCGACACCGACATAGCGCACATCTCCCTTGCCCTTGAGTTGCGTGACGACGGCGACCAACACACCCGCCTTGGCCACCAGAAATCGGCCTGGCTCCATCCAAAATTCGATGTGCGGGTAAGTCTTCGCAAGCCCCGCTACGCCGGCATCGAGTGCGTCCAGATCGATCTCGCTATGCCCCGATTGATCAGGAACGCCCATGCCTCCGCCCAAATCCACGACCCTCACATCCGGGAATCGCTGGGCTAATCCGCCGAGCAGCGCGCCGGTTTCTGTCCAATTGGCCACATCGAAAATGCCGCTGCCGCTATGCGCATGCAGGCCGGTTACCCGCACACTCGCAGCCTTCGTTAGCGCAACCAACTCGTCGATTTCAGCGATCGGAATGCCGAACTTCGTGTGCACGCCTGCGGTCCGCACGTGACTATGGTGGCCTCGGCCGAACCCGGGATCGATTCGCAGGAATATTTCTCTGCCGCGAAATACCTCGGGCCACATCTTCAGGGGGTAGAGATTGTCCAGCGTTACGCGCACGCCCTTGGCGAAACCAAATTCATACTCGGCTCGCGGTGCAAAATTGGGCGTAAACAGGACGCGTTCGGGCTCCAGCGCCGGCACCGAGGCGAACGCATGCTCGAGCTCGCCGCGGGAGACGCACTCCAATGCCAGTCCCGCGCCGTACACCTTTCGCAAGATCTCCGCATGCCAGTTCGCCTTCATCGCGTAGGCCCATCGCTTGACCGACTTGATGCGCAGCACCGCCGCCAACGTGGCGTCGATAGTCTGCGAGTCGTAGACGAAGGCGGCTGATTCACGCGCTGCGATCTCAAGCAGTATGCTGCGCTTCTGCGGTTCTTCCCACCAATTGATCGGGCGCGCACCCGTGTCTTTCTCGGAGAACAATTGCGCCCAGGTGGGCCCCAGCACCCGATCCGAGCCGATGCTCTGGATGAGCCGTTCGTGCAGCTGCTGCACCAAGCGATCCCCTTGGGATTCGTCGATAACGAAGGTGAAGTTCAAATCGTTCGCGGCCTGCGTCACCAAATAAATCTTGTGGTCCTGAAACAATTCAAACGCGGAGCCCATCTCATGCAATATGCCGCGGATATTCTGTCCCAGGAGACTCAACGAGGCGCAAGGCCCCAATATTTCGACCCGGCACAAGGCACCCAAGCCGGTCGTCAGAGAGCTTAAGGTCGCGGCGTCCAAAGTATTGGCACTCGGGTCCAACGATACCGTGACGTTGGTTTCCGATGTCGACACAAGATCAACCGACAATCCGTGCTGCTTGAAGACCTGGAAGGCATCGGCAAGGAAGCCGACCTGGTGCCACATCCCCGGGCTCTCCATCGACACCAAGGTAATTCCCTTCCTTATTGCGATGGCTTTGACTTGCGCGGCGCTGTCGGGGACGTCGGCCGATACCACGGTGCCTTCCAGACCCGGGGCCTGCGTTGCATACACATGCAGTGGAATTCTGTACTGGCGCACCGGCAAAATGCAGCGGGGATGCAGAACCTTCGCACCGTTACTGGCGATTTCCTGCGCTTCATCGTAGTGCAGCCGGCGCAGCAGCCGCGCCGTGGGCACGGCGCGCGGGTTGGCGCTGAACAGGCCGGGTACATCGGTCCAGATCTCCAGGCGCGCCGCATTGAGCTTGGCTGCAAAGTACGCAGCGGAAGTATCGGATCCGCCGCGCCCGAGCAATACGGTGTCGCCGGCGGCATTCGCCGCGATGAAGCCTTGCGTCAGCACGACTCGATCGAGGGAAGTCCAGGTGGACTGCAAGCTCAAGTCGGGAGCGAAATCGCAAGTCGCCGACAGAAGACTGGCCGTGTGCGTCGCATTTTGCCGCTCATCCGCACGCAACACCTGGCGAGCATCCACCCACGAGGCGGCAATGCCCTGTGCGTTCAAGAACTCGACGCCTAAGGTCGTGGCCAGTAATTCGCCCATGGCCATGATGCGCGCCCGCACGGCATCGCCGATTGCGCGGCTTTCCGCGACTTGGCCGGCCAGCACGCGCAGCTCACGCGCGAAACTTTCGAATTGCGGATTGGGCGATACGCCCAAACTTAAGGCAAGGCCGCGGTGCGCCGATTCGATCTGTTGCAAAACCGGCTCGTGACGTCCGGCCATGGCCGCCAACAAAAGCGACTCGAGCCGGTCGGTGATGCCGGAGAGCGCCGAATGGACTACAAGGACTCGAAAGCCTGCGCTGATACGGGCGCGAAGCACCTGCGCAATGTTGTGCCAGTTGGCTACGGTGGACACACTGGTGCCGCCGAATTTGAGCACAAGCCAAGCGTGAGCTTGGTCTAGCTGAGAAGGAGAAGACATGTGATTTGAAGTCCCGCGAGACCCAACGCTTAGGCGTCGGAGTGAAACGATTATCTAAATGCCAAACCTAATCGTCCTCGAATATTTCGCGCAGTTCCTTTTCCAGCTGCCGCTCGGCCAGCACGTCTTCTACCCTGCTCCATGCAGCCTTGCCGCGTTTGCCCGCGGCCACCGCTTTAGGGCGGCGTTCGGTGCGCTCGATGAGGGGATCGAAATCGTGCGCTTCTTCGGCTTCGCCGAGAAACTCATCGTCGATATCGAAATGTTCGTCTTCGCGTTCGCTCATTTTTGGAGAAAAGCCCCTGAAATCAATGGGATCGATCAGCTCAGTTTGTGAAGCTGCGCACTATATCCGATTCTGCCCGCCATTCAACTAGGGCGGTAAAAATCAGCTCTGTTTATAAGATACCGCAGCAATGCGGTTGGTTCCGCAGTCATGCGCGGACCTTTAACCACGTCATTCATCGGGTTACCCCCAAAACCTCAAGTTCCCGTGCGAACACGTACCTCTCTCAAGGGGAGGGCGCCCTGCGCAATGCTGCGATTAATGGCCGACAAAAGCGCAAGCAGCGACGCCGTAATGATATTTGGGTGCATCCCGGCGCCAAACAAGGTTCGACGCGAACGCGTGGTGATCTCAATATAAGAGACCGCTTTGGCGGCGCTCCCTTTGCCCCGCGAGTGTTCCTCATAAGAAAGCACATCGAAGGGCAATTCGGCGGCTTTCACCATGGCATCGATCGGCCCCGATCCCTGGCCGAACCACGTTTCCAGCAGGCCCGCATTCTCGACTTGCACACTCAGCCGCTCGGTATCTGCGCCGTCCGTGGAGGCGGCGAGCTGGTGCGAACGGTAGATATAGGGGGCCCGGGAAGCCAAGTATTCCGCACTGAATAGTTCCCATAATTCTTGAGAAGTCAGCTCCTTACCCGTGATATCTGCGGCCGCTTGTACGACTTGGCTGAATTCGATTTGCAGCCTGCGCGGCATAAGCAGCTGATAATCTCGCTCCAGCAGATACGCAATACCGCCCTTCCCTGACTGGCTGTTGACGCGAATGATCGAGTCATACGAGCGGCCCAGATCCGATGGATCGATGGGCAGATAGGGGACGTCCCAAATATCCGCATCGGACCGCGCGGCAAGACCCTTCTTGATGGCATCTTGGTGCGAACCGGAAAATGCCGTGAAAACCAAGTCGCCCACATACGGATGGCGCGGGTGGATAGGAAGCTGGTTGCAGGCCTCAGCACACCGTGCAGCCTCGTTTATGTTAGAGAAATCTAGTTTTGGATCAATACCTTGGGAATAAAGGTTAAGAGCCAAGGTTACGATATCCACATTGCCCGTGCGCTCGCCGTTGCCGAACAATGTGCCTTCGATCCGTTCGGCGCCGGCCATTACGGCCAATTCCGCCGCAGCCACGGCAGTACCGCGGTCGTTGTGCGGGTGAACGCTTACGATAACCGCTTCCCGACGTGCGACGTGTCGTGAGAACCACTCGATTTGATCGGCATACACATTCGGAGTGGCCATCTCCACGGTCGCCGGCAGATTCAAGATCGCCTTATGGCGGGCAGTCGGCTCCCAAACGGACGTGACCGCATCGCATATCTCGACCGCGAAATCCAATTCGGTGCCGGTAAAGCTTTCCGGGCTGTATTCGAATCTCCACTCCGTATCCGTCTGACGAAGCGCCAGCTCGCGAACCGTGGTCGCGCCTCGCACGGCGAGGTCTATAACCCCGGCGCGATCGGTGCGGAACACCACACGACGTTGAGCAACCGAGGTGGAATTGTATATATGCACGATCGCACGGCGCACGCCTTGCAAAGCCTCATAGGTGCGCGCGATCAGTTCGGGCCGCACCTGGGTGAGCACTTGAATGACGACGTCATCGGGAATCAATTGCTGCTCGATCAGCTCGCGCACGAAATCGAAGTCGGTTTGCGATGCTGCCGGGAATCCCACTTCAATTTCTTTGAAGCCGATCTTCAGCAAAATATCGAACATGCGGCGTTTGCGCGCCGCGTCCATCGGCTCAATCAGCGCTTGATTCCCATCGCGTAAATCCACGCTGCACCAGGCGGGCGGAGCTGTGATGAGACGATTTGGCCAAGTCCGATCGGCCAGTTCAATGGGGGCAAAGGCACGGTATTTAGAAGAGGGAATTGGCAGCATGTTGTGCTCTCACTCGGGCGATTTGAGACTCGCGTCAGTCGCACTGGCGCGTTTAAGGATTTTTCCGGTCTTGTGGGCGCCGACCGATGGCGCGTGAGTGAGTGGCGCCTAGCGGCGCAGCAGCAGTTCAAGCGAGCCCAGGCCCGGCTTTGTGCCTGGCGCGCTGAGCAAAAAGCTGCGAACGGAATACATTGGGTTGAATCTAGCACTGCTGACGTACCGGGTGCAAGATTGTGTTCATGGAACACGCCTCCTCTACCCACCCCATCTTCAATCAAACCCCTCCGCTCGCGGAATACAACCTGTTTGCGAGCGACAAAGCACTGCAGGAAGCCGTGCAACGCGAGGGCGCCGGCTGGGCGGCGCCGGAGCTCTTGGGCTCGGGGGGCGAGCTGGGTACATACACCAACTACGAGCACGCCCGCCTGGCCAACCGCTTCACCCCGGTGCTGCACAGCTTCAACCCTCAGGGTGAGCGTATTGATTCGGTTGAATTCCATCCGTCATGGCATGCGCTGATGCAGGGGATCGCCGCGCGGGGTTACCACAGCAGTCCATGGACCCAAGAGCCCGGGAAGGCTGGTGCGCACGTGGCGCGAGCCGCCGGCTACTTCATGCAAGCACAGATCGAGAGCGGCACGCTGTGTCCGACCACGATGACGTACGGCGCGATCGCGGCAATGCGCCGCGACCTATCGCTCGCTCGCGACTGGATACCTACGCTGCTCGTACGCGAATACGATCCGCGCGACATTTCCTTCGACGGCAAGCGCGGCGGTTTGATCGGCATGGGCATGACTGAGAAACAGGGTGGTTCCGATGTCCGCGCCAACACCACACGTGCGGTTCGCTCCGGCGACGGCTCCTATCGTATTACCGGGCACAAATGGTTCTTCTCCGCGCCGCAGTGCGATGCTCACCTGGTTCTGGCGCAAACGGACACGGGCCTATCGTGCTTTTTCATGCCGCGACGCCTCCCCGATGGGACCCTCAACGGCATTTACATTCAGCGCCTGAAGGACAAACTGGGCAATTGCTCCAACGCTTCTTCCGAAGTCGAGTTCGTCGATGCGTGGGCCTCTCTCTTGGGGGAGGAGGGCCGCGGCATTCCCACAATCCTTGAGATGGGAACCTTCACTCGCTTGGATTGCTGCACGGGAAGCGCCGGTATGATGCGCCAGGCCGTCGTGCAGGCACTGCACCACGCCCAGCACCGCAAAGCTTTCGGATCCTTGTTGATCTCTCAGCCGTTGATGCGCAGCGTGCTTGCCGATCTGGCACTCGAATCGGAGGGCGCGACCGCCTTGAGCTTGCGGCTGGCCCGCGCTTTCGACAGCGAGCAACCGAGCGAGGTTGCCCTGCGCCGCGCGCTCACCTCCGCAGCCAAATTCTGGGTTTGTAAACGCGGCTGTGAATTGGCCGCGGAAGCCATGGAGGTATTGGGAGGCAACGGGTACACGGAAGAGTTGCCGCTGGCGCGTATCGTGCGCGAGATGCCGGTCAATTCCATCTGGGAAGGGTCGGGCAACATTATGTGTCTCGATGTATTGCGTGCCTTCGGAAGATCCAATACCACGCGTGAAGCAGTACTCGATGAACTCATCATCGCGCGAGGCGGCCATCGGTTCTACGACGCGTCCCTTACACGGTTCACGGCGAGCATCGATGCGCAGGACAAAGATGAAGCGCAGGCGCGGCGCTTCGCGCAGTCCTTGGTTACGTTGATGCAGGCAAAGCTTTTGATCGCCGGCGCAACGGACGCTTCTTCGCGTGCGGTCGCCGAGGCCTTTTGTGCGACGCGCTTAGCCGAAAGCGGTTGGGGAGCGGTGTTCGGCGCAAGCGAAGCGCAAATCGACGCTGAGGCCATACTCACGCGCGCTTGGGATCAAGCCTAACGAAAGTTCAGGAGCCGCTTCTTGACGAGAGACGCAAGCGCGACTGCGTGCTCGTCGCCGTCATTCAATCCCGGGACCAGCGTCAATCGCTCGCCGCCCCACTCCAGAAAACGGTCCCGGTATTCGATGGCCACTTCTTCCAGGGTTTCCAAGCAATCCACCGCAAACGACGGCGATGCCACCGTGACCTTGCGTACTCCCCGATCAACGAGTTCCTTGAGCTTGTCGAGCGTGTAAGGTTGCAGCCACGTTACCCTGCCGAATCGCGACTGATAGCAGTGAGACCACTCGGTCTCGCCGAGCCCCAGCCGGCCAACCACCAACCGGCTCGTCTCCTCGGTCTGACGCTGATAAGGATCTCCTTTGGAGACGTAAGAGGCCGGAATCCCATGATAGGAAAATAACAAATGCGAGCGCTCGCCGACCTCGGCCCAGTGTCTTTGAACTTGGCCGGCCAAGGCGTCGATGAATCCCGGGTCATCATGATAGTCGTTGATGAAACGCAGCTCCGGCAGTGATCGCCATCGCTTGAGCGCGCGATTGGTCCCGTCGACGACCGATCCGGTGGTCGAGGAGCAATATTGCGGATACAAAGGAAGGACCAGCAGCTTATCCACGCCCTGCTCTGCGAAGGACTGGATAGCCCGCTCGATGGCGGGCTTGCCATACGTCATGGCAAGTTCTACCTGCACCCCGCTCCCGAAATCTGCCCGCAGGAGAGAGCCAATTTTTGCTGCGAGACGTTTCGAATACACCGCCAAGGGCGAGCCCTCGCTCATCCAAATCCTTCGATAGTTGCGCGCCGTCCGCAGTGGGCGGAAAGGCAGCACCACACCGTAAAGCAGCGGCAGCCAAATGAATCGCGGTGTGTCGATGACGCGCCGATCAGCCAGGAATTCCTGCAAGTACCGTTGTACGGCGAAGTACGAAGGCGAATCCGGCGTGCCCAAATTAACGAGCAGTACGCCGGTGCGAGGCACCCTAGTCGGTTCGTTTAACGCTGTGGCAGGCGCCGCGGCGTGAAAATAAGGCATTGATCGGATTCCTCGAGGTGAGTCGCCCGCACAGTATACTGCTTGATGAATGCAGCTTAAGTACTTCAGCGTAAGCGGCCGATGACGTGGCTCACTGCCAATGAGAGCCAGGCACTCTACTTGAGCTTGAGTGTCGCGACGCGCAGCGTGTTATTCAGCCTGCCTTTCGCTGTCTTGGTCGCTTGGATTTTGACCCGCGGACGGTTTTTTGGGCGAACAATTTTTGATGCCATCGTACACCTGCCGCTGGTTTTGCCGCCGGTTGTGGTCGGTTACCTGCTGCTGCTGTTGTTCGGTGCCCGCGGTCCCATCGGCGGCTGGCTGGAACGCACACTCGGCGTTGAACTGATCTTCACGCGCAACGGTGCGGCCCTGGCTACCGCTGTCATGTCATTTCCCTTGATGGTGCGCGCCATGCGAATTTCACTCGAGCATGTTGATCGTGGATTGGAGGATGTCGCGCGCACCTTGGGTGCAGGCGCGCTCGACCGGTTCGCCACAATCACCCTGCCCTTGATGCTGCCCGGTGTACTGGCAGGCGCCATTACCGCATTTTCCGCAGCGCTCGGCGAGTTTGGCGCAGTCATTACGTTCGTTTCCAACATTCCCGGGGAGACTCGGACTCTGCCCCTCGCCCTGTATACGGCGTTGCAAACACCGGGCGGCGACGGCGCCGCGGCCCGCCTCGCATTGCTCTCGTGCATCCTCGGCCTCGGCGGCCTGGTGTTGTCGGAATGGTTCGCCCACCGGCTGCGCCGATTGTTGGGGCGCTGATGCTTCATGTGGCCGTCCTCAAGCATCGGGGTGCGTTTACGCTGAATGCCAAATTCGACTTGCCCAGTCCGGGGGTCGTAGCGTTGTTTGGCCGTTCCGGCTGCGGCAAAACAACACTGGTCGATATCGTTGCCGGCTTGCTCAATGCCGATGCGGGAAGGGTCGCGCTGGGCGATACCGTTCTGCTGGACACCGCGCAACACATCGACGTTCCGCCCGAGCGGCGCCGGATCGGGTATGTGTTCCAAGATGCGCGATTGTTTCCCCATTTGAACGTGGCAGCAAACTTGAAGTATGCCCGCAAGCGCGCGGCCGTTGCGCCCTTCATCGATGTCGACTCGGTCGTTGACCTCCTGGATTTGGGTTTGCTCATGCAGCGTCGCACGCATCGGTTGTCGGGCGGCGAGCGCCAACGCGTCGCCATCGGCCGAGCGCTGCTTTCGCAGCCCCGCCTTTTATTATTGGATGAGCCGTTAGCTTCCCTTGATGCTTCGCGTCGCGAAGAGGTGCTGCCGTACCTTGAAACCCTGCGTGACCAATTGGGAATCCCCATGGTGTACGTCAGCCATAATTTCGACGAAGTGCTAAGGCTGGCCACGCATCTGGTGTTGATGGAATCAGGCAAGAGCATCGCCCAGGGAAACCTGAGCGAGATGAGCTTGAACTCCCAGCTGCGCGCGATCATCGGCGCCGATGCGGTGGGGGCAATTGTCGACGGCACGGTGCTGGGCATCGATCCGTCGAGCGGGCTGACGCGTGTGAAGGTGGGGCAAGGAGAACTCAAGGTGCATTTTGCGAATGCCGCTCAAGGGACGAAGCTGCGCGTGCAATTGTTGGCCCGCGATCTCATCGTTGCCACTCGGGCGCCGGAGCAATTAAGCGTGCGCAACTGCCTGACAGGCACGGTCATCGAGGTGATGGGTGATGATGCGGAGTCCGATCTCATCGCCATCAATATCGGCGGCACCATCATCATGGCGCGGGTCACCAAAGCCGCTACGCGCGAACTCGGACTGAGCGCCGGAATAGCCGTGTGGGCGCTGGTCAAGACCGCATCGCTTCGCCCGCACCCTATTTGACCTTCGTGCCCAAGTGAAGGATGGCTACGATGTGGTCATCCTGCGCAAGGCCGACCGCCCTCTTGACGCCGGCACTGTATGCCGGAGGGCCTGTTTTCCACATGACGCCGTATCCCAAATCGTTGGCGGCCAGCAAAAGATTTTCCACCGCCGCGCCAACCGCGATGACCTGCTCAATCTCGGGGACCTTTGGAATGTCCTTCCTCACCGCGCAACCGGCTATCACGATGCTCGGGGAACGCCTTATTTTCTCGCGTTCGAGCTCCATTTGCTCGTCCGTAAAAGTCGGTATCTGGTCTTTACGCGCCGCCGCGACTGCATTGGCGAAGGGCTCGCGCGCGGCTCCATTCACGACGATGAAGCGCCAGGGTTTCAAGCGCCCGTGATCCGGCGCGCGTGCGGCAGCTTGCAAAAGCCGATCCAGTTCCTCCGCAGTCGGCCCTGGCTCTGCCACGGCCTTGGCGGTCGAACGTGAGGCGATTGCATCGAATAGTTCCATTAGAACACCCCTGTATGGCCGTGTAAGGAGATAAGGCGAAGCTACCCTAAGCTTTCAGCTATGATTTGCGCCCGAGATGCCGATTGCGGCGCTCGGAATTATACCCGTTCGTTTGTAAGGAGCCCCAATGAACCGTATTGTTTTGGCGTCAATGGCCGCGCTGCTGGGTGCGAGTGCGTTCGCAGCGCCGGTCACCTATGTTATAGACCCGAACCACACCTATCCGAGTTTCGAGGCCGACCATTTTGGCGGTCTGTCGGTTTGGCGCGGCAAGTTCGACGCGACTTCAGGAAAGGTCGTGTACGACAAGGACGCGAAGTCCGGATCCCTCGATGTGACGGTGGACATGACTTCGATCGACTTCGGCAATCCGAAATTGAACGAGCACGCCAGGTCAGCGGAGCTCTTCGACGCGGCGAAATTCCCCACCGCGACATTCACCGGCAAGTTCACCAAGTTCAACGGTGCGACGCCCGCCGAAGCGCAGGGCACCTTGACCATGCACGGCGTGACGAAGCCCGTGACGCTGCAGATCAATTCATTCAAGTGCATGCAGAATCCGATGAACAAGAAAGAGGTTTGCGGCGCGGACGCCTCGGCGACCATCAATCGCGCCGACTTCGGTGTGAATTTCGGCGACAAGTATGGATTCAAGCAGGAGGTTAAACTGCTGATCCAAGTGGAAGGCAGCCCCGCGGCCTAAGCCTTCGACAGTGGAACGGCCCGCTGCACTTTTTTCAGGGCGGGCCGATCCGTAAGAGAACGCCGCGCACCTGATTCCCCTTCAGCCGCCGAGCTTCTTGTTCAAATGCGCCCGTAGCGCGTTCACTTGCTCCGGCGACAGCCGGCCGAGTATGCCTTCCCGTTCGCTTGGAATGTGATCGATAGATTGGCTCCGCGCGCCGAACACGTAGTGCTCAAACAAGGCTCCCCAGGCACGGCGGGTCTGCGTCGGTAGTCCGCGGATGCTCAAGATGGCATGCAGCAGCGCGTCGAAAGCAGAATCAGCCCGCGCAGCATCGCCTAGCGGGTCATGCCACCAGTAATTCACCAGCACATTGAACGGCTCGAGCGATTCGACGTGGTGCCACCAGAGCGGCGGAATAAATATGCCATCTCCCGGCCCGAGTTCTGCCGTTTGCGCTGCCGTCATGGCCTCGCGAAACTTTGGATACCGTTGCAAGTCAGGATTACGCAGCGACACCAGGCTCATGGCCGCTCCCGTCGGAGCAAAGTCCAAGGGACCGATATAGAGATTCGCGATTTGCTCCGGCGGAAACAACGTGAAGCGACGGCGGCCCGCGACCACGCAGCCGACATTGTTCCATTCATCGACGTGGGTGGGCGTGGTGATTCGATTGCCCAGCCAAATACGCGGCAATACCGTGTCCTCGAACAAACCCAATCTGTTTTCTGAAGCGAACGCCGGCAGGCAATCGCGGATGAGCGCGCTCTGTGCCGCAACCGCGGGCGGTTTTGGAAACTGGGCGTATCGCAAAACTTGCGCGGCGATTTGCGACAGAGGCAGCCGATTGCGATAAAAATTAAAACCGCTCATGGCTTCGTTGTAGAAAATCTCGCCCCCCACTTCGGGTGCGGTCATGAGCGCATCGACGGGAACGCCGCTGTCGTGTCCTTGCAGATACCGCACCAGCGCCTCCGGCGATTCCAGGTACGCACGCACCGCCGGCCAGTCGCGCACCAGGCCTCTTAATATCGCCGGGCGTTTGTCGGGCAGCACATCGCGCCGAATTTCATCGAGCGTGAGACTCGAGTATTCCTTCACCAGAAGTAGACCTGCAAGGTTTGACCGTTGCGGCGCGGCGGAATATTAGCCAGGACTTCGCGATGATCCCGGTAGTTCGCTGCGCTGCGCTCGAGCAGGTTGTCGATCTCCGCAATCCCATAGGTGCCTTCGGCGGCGGTCGGCGCATGCAAGGTACTCGCGTCCGGAAAGATGCCCATTCCCGACATGAGCGAGTACCAGGAAAACACCGGATAGCCACGCCCCAGCGCCTGCTTGCGCACCATGGGCGCGATACTGTTGCCCGACATCCAGAGACTGAGGAGCTGCTTCAATGGCTCCGAGAGGTTGAGATTGGCCGCATTTGCGCGCCAATACTCCGTGTCGGTCCGGCTATTTGTCTTGTAGTGCGTCACGATGTAGTCGCGCGTGCCTTCGAAGTGCTGGTTAACCCGCGCGTTGAATCGTGATTGCGCTGCCTCGCTCAAGTCTCCTTGCTCGAGGCACTCAACGAAGGCCGTGGCGGTTTGCTGAATGAACAGCAGTGCAGTCGCCTCCAAAGGTTCGATGAACCCTTGAGACAGCCCGACCGCGAGACAGTTTTTATTCCAATGTTTCGTCACCCGTCCGATTCTCATCTTGAGGTGCCGCGCAGGCGTGTTGGAATCGAGCATACCTAAGCGCTCGCGCAGTTCGGTTTCCGCCTGGTCCGGGGAGCAGAATTGCGAGCTGTACACATAGCCGTTGCCGAAGCGCTGCGTGAGAGGGATCTTCCACGCCCACCCATGTTTCATGGCCGTGGAGACGGTTTCGGACGGCACAGTATCGCCGATGGGCGTCGGCATGGCCACGGCCGCATCATTGAACAAGTTCTCGGAGAAACTGACATACGGGGTTTTCAACGCCTTATCGATGAGCAGTGCGGTAAAACCGGTGCAATCGACGAACAGGTCCGCGCCGTGGGTCTCGCCCTCCTGAGTGCTGACCGAGACAATGCCGCCCTGCTCATCAAGATTCGCCTGCGTTACATGCGCGACTTGATAGCGTACGCCGCGCTGTACTGCCTTCTTGTGCAGAAACTGTCCCAGCAGCACCGCGTCGAAGTGATATCCATGCCAGATGTCGAAGGGAAAGTGCTCGGCCGGCTTAGGCGCCAGATTCTTGCGTGCCAATCGAGTCGCAATGAAAAATCGATCCGGATCCGCACAGGCATCGGCCCCTCTGATCCTGGCATCGGTGTTGTGCACGAATTGAGTCATGGTGAGATTGTCGAGCATCGAGGCGAACGGATGGAAGTAGCTGCCGTGGCCCGGTTTGGTCGACCAGCCATCAAAAGTGATGCCGCACTTATAGGTGGCATGACACTGCGGCATCCACTCGGCCTCCTCGATGTTCAAGCTATCGAAGAAACCCCGCAGCCAAGGTGTCGAGCCCTCACCCACGCCGATGATGCCGACCGCGGGTGATTCCACCAACGTGATCTCGACGCCTTGTTCGATCAAGGAGCGTGCCAGAATCAATGCCGTCATCCAGCCGGCAGTACCGCCGCCCACCACCACGATGCGCCGCACGGTCGGGGAAAGGGCCGATCGCCGCCCTTGCGGGCGCCTGGAGTCCTCGGCCGAGCGATTATAGACAGTGGCCGTGTCGCTCATCTCACCTCCAGATCACTTCAGGCAAGCAGCCGCCGCAGCGGTTGCGCCCATTCTTCGGCGGCCCCTGGAATCAGCAATTGAACGGACCCTGCGCTCGGGTGCGCAACTCCGCGTACGCCGAGACTAAGGAGAGCCCGTTCATCGACTGCTTTGAGGTCGGAAATGCGCAATGCTAAACGCCCCGCGAAACTCTCCACGCCGGTCACATTTTGGCGTCCGCCGAGTGCAGTTAGCATGGCGGACGCATTTGGGCGGCCCGCTTCGGGGGCGGCGGCGCGCAAGGCGTCCCGGATTTCACCGGCTACTTGATCGGCGATCGGCCCAAGAACCACCTGCAACCCGGTCGTGGAAGAGCGCAGCATTCCACGCGAACCTAAGCGTTTCAGTGCAGGTTCGTCAATCGCGCGATTGTCGGCCAGCGTAAGGCGCAATCGCGTGGTGCATGCGGTAACTTCGGTGAGATTGGCGGCACCGCCCAGCGCAACGACGAAAGACTCGCCGCGCGTGCCGGCGCTCACGGGCGCAATGGACTGAGCCAGGAGATCGTCGGTTTCGCGGCCGGGTGTTGAAAGATTCAATCGCACGATGCAGAGGCGAAACACCGCGTAGTACAACAGGAAATAGGCAGCACCGATCGGGATCAACAGCAGTGGGCGCTGCGCGTGGGTGAAATTCAGAACGTAGTCGAAAAGGCCCGCGGAAAAACTGAAGCCAAGGTGAACGCCGAACAGATGCATCAATACCATGGCGAGACCCGTCGCGATCGCATGCAGCGCGTACAGCACGGGAGCGAGAAACATAAACGTGAATTCCACCGGCTCGGTGACGCCGGTCAAGAATGAGGTAAGACCAAGGGACAGCAGCAATCCTGCAACGCCGGCGCGACGTTCCGGCCGGGCGGTGTGGTACATGGCAAGGCATGCGCCGGGTAATCCGAACATCATGACCGGGAAGAAGCCCGACATGAATGCGCCGGCGGTTGGATCGCCGGCAAAGAACCGGTTCAAATCGCCGGTCGCGCCATGGTAGTCGCCGACGATGAACCAAGCGAAATTATTCAGAATGTGATGCAGCCCCGTGACGATCAATATCCGATTCAAGACTCCATAGGCGAAAAGACCCAGGGAGCCGGCGCCCAGGATAGCCTGGCTGGTCGCGTCCATGCCGCGCTCGAGAAACGGCCACGCAAGCCCCACACTCACGCCCAACAGCAATCCCACCAGCCCGCTGACGATGGGCACGAAGCGCCGCCCGCCAAAAAAGCTCAGATAGCTGGGCAGCGTGACGTTGCTGAATCGGTTATATCCGACGCCGGCGATGACGCCCGACAGCAATCCGACCGGGATGCTGAACTTGGACAGAGAACCGGGAGCCGCGTGCAGCATGGTCTCCGCCGCCTTCATCGTGACCACGAAGCCGACCAGCGCCGCGAGCCCGGCTGCACCATGGTTCTCGCGCGCAAGTCCCACCCCGACACCCACCGCAAACAACAGCCCAAGATTGGAAAATATGGCGGTGCCGGCCGCAGCCATGGCCGTCCAATTCAACAGGTCCGGTTGACCGAGGCGCAGCAACAGACCCGCGATCGGGAGCACCGCGATGGGCAGCATCAGTGCGCGGCCCAGCTGCTGGAATCCTGAAAAGCGAAGTTTCATAACGGTTGCCCCCTGTTCCCGAGTGTCTGCTCGACCAGGCTGCGCACTTCGGTCGCGGAACCCAAATTGAGGCAGCGCTGCGCGAGTTCTCGGCAGTCCGCAATGCGCAATGCGCCGATCTGACCCTTGAGCGCTGGTATCGCCGCCGGCACGACCGACAATTCGCGAATGCCGAGACCCAATAATAGCGGCACCGCCGTGGGATCGGCCGCGACACCGCCGCAGACGGCCGCTAGCTTGCCGGCCGCCCCGGCGGCGGTCCCGGCAGCCGCGATCAGCTGCAGCACGGCCGGATGCAAGGCATCGGTGCGCCGCGCCAGCTCCGAATGACCGCGGTCCATGGCGAGCGTGTATTGAGTGAGGTCATTGGTGCCGATGGACAGAAAATCGATTTCGCGGATCAGCGTTGCGGCCGTCAGTGCCGCGCTCGGCGTTTCGATCATGGCACCGAGAGCAACACGTTGCTCGAGCTTCAGCTCGTCCGCAAGCTCATCGATGACGGTTTGCACGGCGAGTATTTCCGATAGGTCCGTCACCATTGGAATGAGCAGGCGCACAATGCCGGAGGGCTTCACGCGCAGCGCCGCTCGCAACTGTGTGCGCATCAAATCAGGATATAGCATGGCGGTTCGTATGCCGCGCATTCCCAATGCCGGATTCGCCTCGGGCGGCAGCGCCAGATAGCGCAGCGGCTTGTCGCCCCCTACATCCATCATCCGCAGTATCAACGGCCGACCGCCGAGCGCATTGGCAATACTTTGATACGCCTCCGCTTGCTCATCCTCGGTCGGCGCCGTTTCTCGATCAATGAACAGGAATTCGGTACGCAGCAGCCCGCAACCCTCCGCGCCATTCGCCACTGCGGCGATGGCGTCACTGACACTGCCCAAGTTTGCGAATACTTCGATTCGGGTGCCATCGAGCGAACGGCATTCTTGAGTTGCCGCCAGGCGCAGTGCCGCGCCGCGGGCGAGCCGGGCCTCGACCGCCGTTCTTGCCGTTGCGAGTGCTTGCGCGGTGGGCGCGAAGTGCAGCGTGCCGTTGTCGGCGTCGAGGATCAGCGTCTGCCCATCAGGAATTTGGCGCAATTCCGCACCCACGCCAATAAGCATGGGTATTTCCATCGCGGCGGCCAGGATGGCAACGTGCGACGTCGCGCCGCCGCCGCTCAAGACAATGGCGGTTAGCCGGCGCCGATCGAGCGCAGTCAGCTCGGACGGCAGCAAATCGTCGGCCAGGAGCACCGCCTGCTCGGGCAACGGCAAATGCATGGGCCGCGCCTCGCCGGACAACGCCAGCAGCACATGGGCTTCGACATCCAGAAGATCATCGGCTCGCTCTCGCATGCGCGAATCATCGAGTGCTTCGAGCGCAGCGATGGATCGCCGTACGGCACTGCGCCAGGCGAATCCAGCGCTTTTGCCATGAGCGATCAGTTCGTACGCATGCTCATTCAGCGTCGGATCGTCCAAAAACTCGAGATGGGCAGCGATGATCTCCTGGCGCGCCGTCCCGCCGGCGCGGCGAACGCGCTCCAACCTGAGCCGTACATTTGTGCGCGCCCGATCGAGTTCCTCGCGTTCATGGGCGATACTCGATCCCAGCTCGGTGACGTCGATCTGGCGGCGTTCGATTCGAGCAGCGCGGCCGACGGCAAATCCAGGAACCGCGCAGATGCCGCGCAGCTCGCCATCGCGCGGCGCGAGGTCTGCCACGCGCGGCTCTTGCGCCTTTACCGGTGCATGCGTCGACTCGATTCGTTGGGCCTCCTGCAGACCTTCGATCATGGCGTCTAGCGCCTGCGAGGCCTGATGGCCCTCGGAGCGCAGCGTCAATTCATCCCCATGGCGAACGCCTAAGGCCATGATGGCGACCACACTGCGCGCATCGGCGACGCGGCCGCGCGCAGCAAGGGAAATTTGCGCGCCGAAGGCTTTAGCGCGCCGAGCGAGCAAGGCCGCAGGCCGGGCATGCAAACCCTGGCGCAGGGATACCACGATCACGCGATGAATCTCGCCGGCAGCGTGAGTTGCGGTTGGCAGCGGCGATGTTGGTGTCGCCGCATTGATTTGTCGCGGTGCATTGCTGATGATTTCGAACAGCAAATCGCCCGCCTTCACCAACCCCGCGGCGCGACGATTCTGCAAGGTCACGCCATCGGTGGTCACAACGATGGGTGTCATCAAGCTCTTCGCGCCGCGCGCTACGATGTCCATATCGAAGCGAATGAGCACATCGCCGGCACTGACCTTGGACCCCGGCTTGACGCGGGCTTCAAATCCGCGACCGCCGAGTTGAACGGTGTCGATGCCG
This sequence comes from Gammaproteobacteria bacterium, assembly GCA_034667905.1. Taxonomy (GTDB): domain Bacteria; phylum Pseudomonadota; class Gammaproteobacteria; order Steroidobacterales; family Steroidobacteraceae; genus Bog-1198. Next base: position 58,523 of record JAXDQK010000114.1, read on the forward strand.
ACATGAATCAACACATCGATGCCCTGCGGGCTGCGGACGGACACCGCATGGCCGCTGTCCGGCAAGGTGATGACCTCTCCGTCGCAAGGGGCAATGAGGGCGCCGCTCGTCGGATCGATGGCGAGGCCGTCGCCGAGCATGCGCCCTGCAAACACGGGATCGGGTACCTCTTCGAGAGGCGTGCACCAGCCGTCAAATGGCGCCAAGAGTTTTAGCACCATCGCTTAGGTTCCTATCTCGACCCAGCCGAGCGCCCACAGGGGATCGAGGCTGGGGCGTGCGAAGCGCAGGCAGACATCGTGGCGACCTGCGAACGGCGGCAGTGTCTGGGCGGGTAACTCCACGAGGCCCCCCGCGCCGGCCGCCGGCGGCAGCGGCAGCAGGCTTACGCTCGCGGTATCGCAACCATCTATATGGACTTCGAGTTCCCCCGCCGGGGTTCTGTTATCGCCGATGCGGATCTTGGCGGCATCCGAACCTAGCTCGTAGTTAAACGGCAGCGCGGTCACGGCGGCGGTAATCTCACGGCCCTGCCCAAGATCGACGTCGCGATAGATCCAGCACGGATTCATGATATCGACTGCCACGGGGGAATCGGCGGCGCTCCTTGCACCGCGCGGTTCCAGCAGAAGGCCAACGTTATTGCTGCACAGATCTAGTTCGTGACTGGTACGTCTTGCGCCGGCGTGCGCATCCAAGTGCGAAGTCCACGTGCGAGAAACTTGCTCCGCACCAACGAAAGTCGCGGCGCGGATTTCGGCGCCCACCGCGACGCTTAAGGGCGCCTCATAGCGAGCGGATGTCGGGCTCGGCTCCTGACCGTCCAGCGTGTAGCGGATGGTGATATCGAGCGCGGCATCCAGAAGCTCGGGCAGGTTGGAAAGCGTCACGCGAACGGCACCGGCGCTGCGCGCCAACTGCGGTTGGATGCCGAACACGCTATCCGCATAGTCAAGGCCGATCGCACGGTAGCGGACCGACATCGGCACCAAACGCTCGAGGAAATCCGGCCAGTTGCGCTGCGGCCCGGACCACCCCACCTCGGCAACGGCCGCGGCACGCGGCAGCGCCATCCATTCGACCCGATGCTCGGTTTGGATGTGCTCGGTCCAAAGCTCGGCTTGCAGCCCAAGAATATGACGCTGCTGCGTTTCGCTGAGTTGCGAATCACGTGGCTCAAAACGATACACGTCTTGCAGAGAAATGACGCCGAGACGCCCTGGCGGCTCGGTCGGGAGACTGCTTTGCCGATGATCGAAATACAGCATGGGATCGGGCGCAAGAACCGCATCGTTTCCTCTGATTGCCGCCGTGCGCGCCGCGGACGCGCCATGCCACGACATCACGATTGCCTCGTGGCCCAAGCCCGGCTGCAATATTTCGTCCCAACCGACCGAGCGCCGGTGATGGGCGCCCAGGTATCGGCCGATCCTCTGTGTGAAATAGGTCTGCAATGCCGCCGCATCATGGATGCCGAGTTTGCGGGCCCGCGCCTGCACCAAGGCTGAGGCGTTCCATTCGTCCTTGACCGCTTCATCACCGCCAATGTGGACAAACCGCGAGGGGAACAATTGCAGCACCTCACCGAGCACGTTTTCGAGAAACTCGAAGGTGCTGGGCTCGAAATTGAACAGGTGCGAATGCACGCCCCAACGGGAAGAGACCGGGAGGCGTGGCGCACGGTCAATTGAACTGAGCGCCGGATACGCCGCGATCGCTGCCTGAGCGTGGCCCGGCATGTCGATTTCCGGGACGATTTGCACATAACGAGTCGCGGCGAAGCGAATGATGTCGCGCACTTCGTCCTGGGTGTAATAGCCGCCGTAGCGCGTGCCGTCGGGTTCGACGCGCCACGCACCCACGGAGGTGAGGCGCGGATATTTGCGGATCTGGAGCCGCCACCCCTGATCGTCGGTCAAGTGCCAATGCAGCACGTTGAGCTTGTGCCACGACATCCAGTCGATCATGGCGCGGATGAAAGCCGGCGATTGAAAGTGCCGAGAGGAATCGAGCATCAGGCCGCGCCAAGCATAGCTTGGCGCATCGCGGATAGTCTGGACTGGAATCTGACGCGCACCGGCCGCCGGGGGCAGGAGTTGCCACAGACTAACCGCACCGTAGTACATGCCCGCCGACGAACCTGCAGTGACCGTGATCCGCTGCCGCGTGACATTGATCCCATAGGCCTCCTGGGTGAAGCCGCTCCGGCGTCGGAACTCGATTGTTCGGGTATCGGCTCGCGCACCGCCGCTGCGGACCGGCAAGGTCAGCCCATTGGTACGAGTCCACAAGCGAGCAAGATGGCGAGCCGCGGCGTCGGCGCCGCGATCGGCAGGCGGAACTCGAATGACGACCGCTGAATCGACGCTGAACCAGCCGCTGCCGAGGTGGATTTCGGTCGGAAGCGGGATGACGCCGCCCTGCGCCGCCAGCGGCAGCGCGAAAGTTAAAACGAGGGCGGCGGTTTGCACCGCCGCCCGGGGTCGTCTGCAACTCAGGCCATTCCGCACGATCCACACTCTACCCGAATGCCTCGTGCCAGGGGCCGTTCTACAGCTTGAAACGGAAGTTCAAATAGTACTGAGAACCGTTCTTGTAAAAGGCCCGAGGCTGAGTCGTGTTCAAGGCGTAGTACTTGAGCGTCGGATTGTTCAAGTTCATGGCATCGACCGTGATCGAGAAATGCTCGTTCATGGTATAGCCCAGTGCCGCCGACAGGGTGCCGATGGCATCCTGCGAGAACGCCGTACTGCGATCCAACCCACTGAAGAACGCCGACCGGTAGGTGTATCCCACCCGAGCGTTGAACATCTGATTCTCGAAGTAGGCGCTCACGTTGTAGGTGTTCTTCGACGTGCCCACCAAGCGATGGTCGCCGGGGGATCCGTCTGGATTGGGCTCCACATTCGAGGTCTGCTTGCCGTCCGCATACGTATAGTTTCCGATAAAGCCGATGTTGTCGGTGAACGCCTGTTGGTAAGCGAATTCCAAGCCATCGACCCGGCCTTTGGCGTTGACGGGTACCGTCAGGTTGTATGGCACTTGGGTGCCATTGGGGAATTGCGAGCTGAAGGTGGTATAGGTTTTGATCTCTGAGCCGAAGCCTACGTAGTTGCGCAAGTCCATGTAGAAGGCGGTGGCTGATAGCAGCGAGCGTTTTGCGAAATACCACTCGAGGCCTGCATCGAAGTTGGTCGAGCGAATCGGTTTCAAGTCAGGGTTGCCGCCCGAGCCGCTGCCGACTCCACAGCCGCCGACTGAGGGGTTGACTCCCGGCGGACAGGGGGCTCCCGGTGGCGTCAAATTGGTGAAGCCCGCGAGCGCCGAGTAATCGGGGCGTGTCATAGTCTCAGAGGCCGCGAAGCGCGCCACCAAATCGTGGGTTACATCCAGCTTCAAATTCGCGCTCGGCAGGACGTCGTTGTAGTTGTGCTCTCTTTCGATGCCGGCAAAGGGTCCGAACGCCGATGTCAGTATCGCGCCGGGCGTGGTCGGGTCCACCTGCGTGTAGCTGATGGCGTCTTCTTGGGTATGGACGTAGCGTACCCCTACGTTTGCGGCCCAGCTCTCGCCCTTGAAATCGGCTTGCACAAAGGCCGCCGTATCCTTTTCATGCACCGCGAATAAATACTGATAGTACTCGCGCGTGATCGGATCGCGATTCACGTTGGTCGGGCTGTTGTAGGCAGCGAGCTGCTCCGGAGTCCAGTACCAGATCCCGGTCGGGATGTTGCCGCCGAAGGTGTTGAAGTTCGACGGATAATTCTGGAAACCTTGCGGATAGTTGGCGGGGTCCATGCCAGGAGCAAGCGGCCCTTGAGCGACGCCCGTGGGGGATGTGCGGTCGTGCGCCTCATAGCGCACACCGAATTTCAGATCCTTCCACGCGTTGTTGTCGATGTTGTATGCGCTGTCGATCTTCGCCCACTTTTCCGTGTCTCGGATATCGATATCGGCGGCCCCGAATATCCAGCCGAAGGTCACCGGTACGCCGCCCGGCGTCGGCGTGGTGTTGACCGTATTGCCGAGATTGAAGTTCGGAGCGCTGCCCATGCCGTTCAGTTGGTAGCCGGCGCCGCTGCCCAACCCAGGTTGAGTTTCGGACACATCCTGGTGGGGCGTCTTGCCGTCGCCCCAGGAATATCCGACCTGCCCGAAGAAGCTCAAGGCAGTGCCGACATTCCAAGTCGTGTCGAGATTGACGAAGTTCGCTGTAGCAGTTTCGTCGGGCCGTGAAATTTGGTCGTAGACCCCGTAAAAGGTGCCCGGGACACCGCTGAAAGTCGCCTTGGTCAGCGTATTGTTCTGGACCACGTAACCGGGGTCCGGGGCCTGACCGGCGCCGAAGTTGACGAAGTGCGTCGACCACATAAGGTAATTGCGGTTGTAGTTGGTGGCGGTCAGCTTCGATGAAAAGGCCGTCAAATCCAACGTGATGTCCTCCGTCGGTTTGAACTCGATGTCGACCATGCCGCCGTTGCGCTGACGCTTTTGCGTGAAAAACGCGGCGCCGATTTCGGTTGGGTACTGCACGCCGGACAAATCCGGATGGGCGGTCGCTATCGCGCTCCCGGGCGCAATGGTGTCGTATCCTAGGATTTCCACGCCGTCGCGGCGCAAGCGCCGAGTTTCGGAGAACAGCTGAAGCATGATGCCGAAATTATTGGCATCGTTCTTGAAATTGGCGAGCGCGCTGTATTGCCCGTCGGTCTTCGAGGGCAGATCCGCGTACACGGCGCCCACCGATGCTTCGAGCGTGAACTCCTTGGAGAAATTCAGCGGCTTGCGCGTGATGATGTCGACCGAGCCCGCCACGCCCCCTTCGACGAGCGACGCGCTGGAGCTTTTTTCGACGACTACCTTGCTGACGATCTCCGAGGGCAGCAAGGTGTAACTGACGCTACGACCGACGGTTTGGACTTGATCGAGCACGAACCAATCGCCGGCGGCGACGCCGTGGCCATTGATCAGGGTCTGCGTGAGGCTGGGGTTCGTGCCACGCATACTGACCCGGTCGTTTTCATCGAAGCCACCTTCATTGGCGCCGGCCGCGCTGGTGGTAATGCCCGGTAAGCGAGCCAACGAGTCGGCGACGTTCTTATCCGGCATCTTGCCGATATCTTCCGCGGTCACGACTTCGGTCAGCTCGGTCGAGTCGCGTTTCGCCTCGAGCGACAGTTCGACGGATCTGCGGATGCCGGTGACGACGATCTCCTGGAGCGAGTTATCATCGGGCCCCGCGGCCAGCACCAACGCGGGCGGCACGAGCATTGCAATCCCGAGTGCAGACTTGACCGCTAGTGCGATCCGATTCATATGGATATCCCCTGTCCGATTCATATCGTCCCCCTGACCAATTTGTTGAGAGTCCGCCGCATCCCCCGACTGGTAGGCTTTTGCATGCCACACCAATTAGAACCCAATATAATACCAATTTTAGAAATTCGCCAGTGCCGTGTAATAAAGACAGTACCACAGATTAGTTTTTCATCAAAATCAACATGTTAAATACAAATACGCATTCTTGTTGTTCTCATAGTGGTATTTGTTTGGTACTATTCGATGACTAAACAAAATGCAGATACCCATCCGCACCTATGACATCGCTCGCTAAAGCAATGGGTCCACTCGATGGACAGGGCAATTTGCCCCTGTATCAGGAGTTGCAGCGGGTGCTGCGCAGGGCCATCGATAGCCGCATTTTGGGCCCCGACGATGCCCTACCCTCCGAACGAGATTTGGCGGCGGATTTCGCCGTGTCGCGCATCACGGTGCGCAAGGCCCTCGATGGGCTCGTTGCCGACGGTCTACTGGTGAGGCGTCAAGGCGCCGGCAACTTCGTATCAGCGCGCGTCGATAAAAATTTCGCGATGCTTACCTCCTTCTCGGAGGATATGCGTGCGCGCGGCCGCACGCCGAGAAGCGTGTGGCTCAAGAGGGCGGCGGGCACCGTGACGCCCGAGGAAGCGTTGGCGCTGCGCTTGAGTCCAGGTACGCCGGTTTTTAGATTCAATCGAATTCGCTACGCCGACGATGCGCCGATGGCGCTTGAATATGCCACGATCGTCGCCACGGCTTTACCATCCCTTGATGCAGTCGATGCCTCGCTGTATGAGGCGCTGGAGCGCGCCGGCCATCGCCCGGTGCGTGCTTTGCAACGCTTGCGAGCGGTGCTGATTACATCGGATCAAGCGGAGCTGCTGAAAGCGAAGGCAGGAGACGCGGGTCTGCTCGTTGAACGCCTAGGCTCTTTGCCCGACGGGCGAGCCATCGAATTCTCGCAGTCCTACTACCGCGGCGATACTTACGACTTCGTCGCCGAACTCAGCATATGACTCGCATGTTTGACGAAGCCGCGGGCGCATCGAACGCGGTGCGCGCGCAGCTACAAGATGAGGCGGCGATGGATGATGTTGGCGCAGCGTTGCGTCGTTTGAAACCACGCGCCGTCATCACCTGTGCGCGAGGCAGTTCGGATCATGCAGCGACCTATGCCAAGTATTTGATCGAAACTCATGCCCAAGTGTTGACCGCCTCAGCCGCGCCGTCGGTCAGCTCCGTATATGGGGTGCCACAAGATGTGCGCGGCTGCCTCTTCATTGCCATTTCCCAATCCGGCCGCAGTCCTGACTTGCTGGCATCGGTCAAATCGGCCAAGGCCTCGGGCGCCACGATACTGGCGCTCTGCAATAGCGCCGACTCCCCCTTGGTTGCCGCCGCCGATTTGGTGGTCGAATTGCGCGCCGGCCCTGAGCTGAGTGTTGCGGCGACCAAATCGTATCTTGCATCGCTGGCTGCCATTGCGCGCCTCGTCGCCTCTTGGACGCAGCAGGCGACGCTCAACACAGTACTGCAGGAATTGCCGGATCTTATGGACAAAAGCTGGGGGCTGGATTGGTCGGCGGCGCTGCCGGCTCTCGAGTCCGTTGCGAATCTTTACGTCGTTGGCCGCGGGATGGGGCTGGGCGCCGCGCAGGAAATTGCACTCAAGTTCAAGGAAACTTGCGGCATGCATGCCGAGGCGTTCAGCAGCGCGGAGCTGCGGCATGGTCCGTACACGCTGCTCGGCAAGGGATTCCCCGCCCTCCTGTTCGCGCAGCGCGACGCCACGCAGTCGGGGATCGAAGTGCTGGCGCGGGAGCTGGCACGACGGGGGGTTCCCATCCTCCTTGCCGGCGCGCCGGGAATGACTGCGCCGGGAGTGACGGTGCTGCCGACCATCGACGCCGCCGCGCAGATTGCACCGATTTTGCTGGTTCAAAGCGCCTATCGAATGATCGCAACGCTGGCACTGCTCCGAGGCCTGGATCCGGACAACCCGCCTCATTTGCGCAAGATCACGGAGACCGTCTAATGCGAACCGCCCTGATCAATGGCCGGGTCCTGGCCGGCAAGGGAATCGTGAGCGGTCACGCAGTATTGCTCTCTGAAGGACGCATCGAAGACGTAGTCTTAGCCACAGACCCCCGCTGCCGTGACGCCACGCGCATCGATCTCGAGCAGCAGATACTGTTGCCCGGGTTCATCGATGTGCAAGTGAACGGCGGCGGCGGAGTACTCTTCAACGACGATCCCAGCCTGGAATCGATCCAGTCAATCGGTTCGGCTCACCGGCAATTCGGCACCACCGGATTCTTGCCGACATTGATCAGCGATGACCTTGACACCATCGCGCAGGCAATCGCAGCGGTTCAAGCCGCACTTGACGCGCGCTTGCCCGGCGTTCTTGGCATTCATATCGAAGGTCCATTCCTCAACTGGGCGCGGCGCGGTGTGCACGATCCGAAGCATCTGCGGCGATTGGACCACGCGGCTGTCTCTTTGCTATGTAGCCTGCGGGGTGGTCGGACCGTTTTGACTCTAGCGCCGGAGATGACCACAACCGAAATGATCGCGCAACTTGCCACCCGCGGCATATTGATCTCCGCCGGTCACAGTGACGCCAATTTCGCTCAGACAACGGCGTCGATCGCACATGGCGTTCGCGGCTTCACGCATCTATTCAATGCCATGGCGCCGCTGGCGCCTCGCGAACCGGGAATCGTCGGTGCGGCGCTCTACGATCCGAATACCTGGTGCGGCATCATCGTCGATGGACACCATGTGGACCCGGTTATGCTAAAGCTCGCTCTGCGCTGCAAGCAGCATGAGAAGTTTATGTTGGTCACCGATGCCATGCCTCCCGTCGGCTCGTCCGAGCCCAGCTTTGTGCTGCAGGGGCGCACCATTCATGTCAAGGATGGCGTCTGCCGCGATGAGAACGGAACGCTGGCCGGCACCGGATTGGATATGGCCACCGCGGTACGCAATGCGGTCGCACTGCTGGACTTGGACCTTGCTCAAGCCGCACGCATGGCGAGCGAGCATCCGGCGGCATTCCTCGGGCTTGATCGGGAGCTCGGCCGAATCGCACCCGGCTACCGGGCAAATTTGGCTCTGCTGGATGATGATCTGCAGGTGACCCGCACGTGGATCGAGGGCAGCGCCGCTTAGCTGCGCTATACGGCACAAGCATCGCTCGATACGGCCGTCGGGCTGTGGGAAAATGCAGTCACCCGACAACATGGAGCCCAACTCATGAATCAGCCGCTGACGCCTTTTCACATCGCAGTGCAAGTTCGCGATATCGTGGAGGCACGCCGTTTCTATACGGGCGTCTTAGGCTGCACTGAAGGTCGCAGCTCGGATCACTGGGTGGACTTCAATCTTTTCGGCCATCAATTCGTGTGCCATCTCAATCCCGAACTCGGCCGCACCGGCAAACTGTCGAGCCATTACAACCCCGTGGATGGGCAAGGAGTCCCGGTGCCGCATTGCGGCGTCGTACTGCGTCCAGCGCAGTGGGATGATCTCGCGGCCCGGGTACGACGCCATGGCATTGCGTTCGTCGTCGAGCCCTACACACGATTCAAGGGCCAGACGGGTGAGCAATCGACCATGTTTTTCCTGGACCCCAGCGGCAACGCGCTGGAATTCAAAGCCTTCCAAGACATTGAGAAAGAGTTGTTCGCCGTGGACGCGCCGACCGCATAGCCAGGGGACGCCGGCAAACCGCCGCAACGCGGCGTCTATGTCTCGCTTTGGCTTGGAATTTAACCCAGCGCGTCCTGCATGCGCGCAGTGGAAATGATAACCGCGTCAATCATATAGCTGTCCTTTAGAGGCACACTGGCCGCACTATGGAATGGAAGCGCCAAAAGTAACAGCAATGCCTGTCCAGATCCTTCGGCACGTCGGCGCGAGGCAGATTTTCGCGATTGTACTCATCGTCCTGCTTGCGGCAGTCTGCGGGCCGGCGCGCGCATTGGACCCGACGTTGCGGCCAAGCCAATACGTACTCGACAACTGGCAGAGTTCGGAGGGGCTGCCGCAGAACTCTGCCCGGGCGATAGCTCGAACCCCGGATGGCTATTTGTGGGCAGGCACTCAGGAAGGACTCGCACGCTTCGATGGTGCGCGGTTCAGCGTATTCACCAATGAAAACGAACCAGCGGTGCCGAACAAGCACATTTCCGTTCTTTTTGTCGATCATACCGGCCGCATGTGGATAGGAACCAAGGACGGTCTGGGTTTCTATGAGCGGGGCCACTTTGCGCCGCTCGCCGCAGGCGCCGCACTGGCGCACGCGACAGTGCAGGCCATTGCGGAAGGTAAAGGGGGCCGGCTGTGGGTAGGCACCGATAGGGGCCTATTTGAAATCGACGGTGGACGTACCCTCTCGTTCGACCGAACAAACGGGCTACAGGACAACCACATTCAGGCACTGCTCGAGGACCACGACGGAGTGCTGTGGGTGGGAACGCTCGGGGCGCTGCAGCGATTCGACAGCCGGCACTTTGAGGTCATGCCGCTGGGCGCTGCAGGACCGGAATCGGTCACCGCGATGCACGCGGACGTCGACGGAGCACTGTGGGTGGGAACGGCAAACGGCGGACTCTATCAACGCTCCGGCGATCACTTCGACCTGGTCGCGCAACCCGGACGCCTGGGGACAAAGGTGAGCGCCTTGACGCGAGACCGCGACGGCAATTTGTGGATCGCAACCCAGGGCGAGGGATTGCTGCGGTGGAGTGATGGACAACTCGCAGCATTGACTGACAATGAATTCCCTGCGAGCGATTTGCGCTCGCTGCTCGAGGATGACGAGGGAAGTCTTTGGGTCGGCAGTTATGCCACCGGCCTACTGCGGTTGCGCGATGCTCGATTCGTGACGGCAGGCGTACCTGAAGGATTGCAGGGCAACTTGACCTGGAGCGTGACGCCGCGCAAGAGCGGCGGAGTCTGGGTCGGTTCGAATGGCGGCCTCAGCAGCTACGTCGATGGACACTTTGATCACATCGCAGGACCGCGCGGCTACGAGAACGTCCAGGTGCGCGCGATAGTCGAAGACCGGAAAGAGGCGCTTTGGGTAGGCACCGAAAGCGCAGGCGTCTACCGAATCGACCAGAGCGGCATGAAAGTCTTCAACCGCCAGAACGGTCTGTCGGGGAACACCGTTAAGGCCATCGTCGAAGACCGGCGAGGCCGATTTTGGGTGGGCACCAATGAAGGCTTGGATCTCATCGAGCATGAAACGGTGAGTCCCATGCAGCCGCTACTGCTGGGGTCAGTCCACACCGCAGTGCGCCTCATCCATGAGGACCACGCCGGTAGACTGTGGGTCGCAACCGAGACTCAAGGCCTCTACGTCATTGGCCCGAACGGCACGATTCATTTTGGCGTCGCCGAAGGTCTGCCCAGCGAGTATGTCATTTCGATGCATGAGGACGAGCGCGGCGTGGTCTGGCTCGGCACGGCCGACGGCTTGGCATTGTGGCGCGACGGGAAATTGATCTCACTGGCGCGCTTCGGCAGCGCGCTTCGCGAGACGATCCTGCAAGTGCTCGAGGATGATACACATCGGCTTTGGATAACGACCAATAAGGGATTAATGTCCGTATCTCGGGCCGCGCTCGACACATTAGCGACTGAGGGCGGGGCGGTGCCGGAATTTCATATATACGGCTTAGCGGACGGCTTGCGCACTGCTGAATTCGACGGCGGCAACACATCCGCCGGCTGTCGCACGCCGGACGGCCTGCTGTGGTTTCCCAGCAATCGCGGCCTGGTGAGAGTCGATCCCGCCCACATTCGATTGAACGCCCAGCCGCCGCCCGTTCACATCGAGCAAGTCTCCGTCGATGGCGCACCGCTGCACTCTCTTGAAAATATCGAGGTAAGTCCTGGTCCTGAGCAATGGGAATTTCAATACACCGCGCTCAGCCTGCTGGTGCCGCAACGCACCCATTTTAAATACCAGCTCGAAGGCTTCGACAAGGATTGGATCGATGCCGGCAACCGCAGGACCGCCTATTACACACGGTTGCCGCCGGGCACTTATTCCTTCCATGTGATCGCGGCCAACAATGACGGCGCCTGGAACGGCGACGGTGCGCGCCTGCGCTTCAAACTAAAGCCATACTTTTATCAGACGTGGTGGTTCCTGCTGCTCTGCATCCTCAGTATCCTGGCCGCCGCAAGCGCACTGTACCGGCTACGTGTCGGGCGCCTGCGGCGACATGCGGCCCTTCTCGGCGAACTGGTTGCAAATCGCACGAAAGATCTCGAGTTGGCCAACAGCGAGCTGCTCGAGGCCAAGGATCGCGCGGAGTCCGCTGCACGAGCCAAGTCCCAATTTCTTGCCAATATGAGTCACGAGATTCGCACGCCGATGAACGGCGTCATCGGTATGACTGAGCTGCTGCTCGATACGCGTCTCGATCCTGGACAGCGCGACTTCACTGAAACCATCCGCGACAGCGCCGGCGGACTGCTCAACATCATCAACGACATTCTGGACTTTTCAAAGATCGAAGCCGGCAAGCTGGATCTTGAGCGCATCGATATGGACTTGCGCGCCACCGTGGACGACGTCGCACACATGCTGGCAATTCAGGCGCATGGCAAAGGGCTCGAGCTAATCACGAACATTGATCCGATGCTCCCGGACCACCTCATCGGCGACCCGGGCCGCGTGCGGCAGATTCTCCTGAATCTCGGCAGCAACGCCATCAAGTTTACGCAGAACGGTGAGGTGTCGATCGATTTGCGCCTTGTATCGGCCGATAACGAAGGCTGCGCGATACGGTGCGAAGTACGCGACACGGGAATCGGCATTCCAAGAGAACTCAAAGACTCGCTATTCCAACCGTTCTCGCAAATAGACGCATCGACCACCCGGCATTACGGCGGTACGGGCCTCGGGCTATCCATCGTGCGCCGGCTGGCCGAACTGATGCACGGCGAAGCCGGTGTCGAGAGCAACGAAGGCTTGGGATCGATTTTCTGGTTTACGGCGAGGTTTGGCGCATCGAGTCGAAAGCTCGATCGGCCGGTGTTCGAGGACCAAATCCTGACGAACCGCCGGGTACTCATCGTCGATGACAATGCCACGAACCGCAAAGTACTGACACTGCAGCTAACGCAGCTCGGCATGAATGTTGAATGCGTCAACGATGCCGACTCCGCCATACAGTCGCTTCAAGCGTCCTTGATTCAGGATCAACCATTTGAAGTGGCCATACTGGATTACATGATGCCGTCTTGCGATGGATTTGAGCTCGGGCGGCGGATCACAGCCGATGACCGATTCAAGGCAACGCGTCTCGTACTACTGACCTCTGCCCAGGGAATGCGCGGCGCCGCGGATTTTGCGACGCTGGGATTTGCGGCCTATGTGCTCAAACCGGTATCGCATCGCGAGCTGCGGGACTGCTTGAATCGCGTCATGTCCGTACAGGGCGAGCGCTGGCATAGCCGCACACAACCGATCGTCACTGCGCAACGCGCCCGCCATCCCGGCACTGAACGGCTTCTGCTCGCAGAGGACAATGCTGTCAACCAAAAGGTCGCTCGAGGCGTGCTGAAAAGCATCGGATTTGAAGTCGATGTTGTCAACAACGGTGAGGAAGCCATCGCCGCTTGGGAGAGCGGACGCTATCACCTCATTCTCATGGACTGCCAAATGCCCGTGATGGACGGCTATGAGGCTGCGCGCGAAATCCGGCGGCGCGAGCAGGGCAAACGCCGCATTCCAATCATTGCGCTTACCGCCGATGCAATGAAGGGAACCGAGCAGCAATGCCGCGATGCGGGCATGGATGATTACCTGACTAAGCCAATTGATCGCCTGCAGCTTGACGAAGCCATCCAACGGCATCTAGCGCGGCCCGCGCCCTCGCCCGCAGACCCTGCCTTGCTATCCACCGACATTTCCGTGCAGGCGACCGACCCTGTCGATTGGGAACAGCTGATGGCGGTCGCAGACGGCGATCAGCTCTTCGCTCAAGATCTGGTGCAAGTGTTCATCGATTCCGGCGACGCGACATTGCGGGAAATTCAGTTTGCGCTCGAACGCGGCGATCTTGCGGCCGTGAAGCGAGCGGCGCATTCTCTCAAGGGGTCGAGCGCCAACATGCGCGCGCACATGACGAGCGAGGCAGCCCGCCGCCTCGAGGAGGCGGCCGGTGTCAGCGGCGGCGCTGACTTATCAGAGCTCGAGCGGCAATTGCGGCAGGAAGTGGATAAAGCAACGAATTATCTGCGAGCTCGACGAGCCTCTATATCGTAGCGCTACCGCCATGTTTCATCAACGCAGGGTCTTGGCAGCTCGCCGCGATCCTGCGCGAGGCTGGGATAGTCCGTGTAGCCTTTCGCACCACCACCATAGAAGGTCGCAGGATCTTCGGCGTTGAGCGGCGCTCGCAGCCGAAAGCGCTCCGGCAAATCGGGGTTCGCAAGGAACTTGCGACCGAAAGCGATGAGTTCTGCCCTGCCCTTCTTCAGCCATTGCTCGGCCGTATCGTGATCGAAGCCGCCGGCGATGATCAACGCGCCGCGGTACTTCTTGCGTATCAGGTCGACCATCGCCAAAGAACGAGTGTCCGGCTCCATACCTTTCAGCAGCGCCGGCATGGCAGGATTGACGATGTGCAGGTATGCGAGCTGCCAGGCGCTGAGCGCGGTTGCGATATGGCCGAACGTGCTCTCGGGATCATCGTCCCCGATGTCATTGAAGGTGCCGAGCGGCGACAATCTTACCCCCACGCGGTCCCGGCCCCACACGTCGCCAACTGCCTCGACCACTTCGAGTAACAGCCGTGCTCGGTTCTCGACCGAACTACCATAGCGATCTTCCCTGCGATTGGTGCGCGAATTGATGAACTGATCCAGCAGATAACCATTGGCGCCATGGATCTCGACGCCATCGAAGCCTGCGCGCAACGCGTTCCTCGCGCCACGCACGTATTGCTGGACGAGATAAGGCATCTCCTCGATCTGAAGAGCTCGAGGCGTGACGAACGGTACGAGCGCACCCTCGCCGCTCTCGTTCTCGATGAAGGCGTCGCCGCTCGGCTTGATCGCCGAGGGCGCGACGGGAAGCATGTTGTCCGGTTGCAATGCTGGATGGGAGATGCGCCCGACATGCCAAAGCTGCATGAAGATCCTGCCGCCCGCTTGGTGCACGGCATCGGTAACCAGCCGCCAGCCCTCGACCTGCTCGCGGCTATGAATGCCCGGCGTCCAGGCGTAGCCCTGCCCCTGCATCGAAACCTGACTAGCCTCGCTGATGATGAAGGCGGCCGATGCGCGCTGGGCGTAGTAGCACGCGTTGAGGAGAGTCGGCACGTTGCCCGGCTGCCGCGCTCGTGATCGTGTCAGCGGTGCCATCGCGATCCGATGGGGCAACGCATAAGGGCCCAGCTTGAAGGGCTCGAACAGCAATTCAGCCGACATGACCGCACCTCGCTCCACGCTGGGATCGACGCCAGTATCGAGCGATTTCTGGCTTATCGCAAGCATCGGCGCGGCTCTGTTGGCGCTGTTTCAATCGTAATGGCAGCACGCCTGGTCGAAATAGAACAGACACAGCCGGCACCGACACTTTCTCCACATCACGTAATCCGTTTCATCGGAGGGCTGGAGAAGAATTTATGACCAGTGACTCACCTACTGACTTATCACGACGCAAAGTTCTGGTCGGCGCGGCTGCGTCGGCGGCCGCTCTCAGTGTGGCCGCGGCCGCCGGAGCACAATCGTTCGGCAACTCCGTCGCGCCGCCGATGCGCTCGTTCGGCAACCCGGACTCGCCGGGCGAAGGGCGGATCAACGCAAAGAGCCCCTCGAGCCTGGATGACCCGGGCCCGCAGAACCCAGCGCTGGCCAGCCAGCTCCCCTCGTTCCTGGACCCGCCGGCCACCGATATCAACGGAATGCCGCTGTTCTGGTCATCTTTCAATATCGCGCACAAGCGTTATCAAAACGGCGGGTGGGCACGCCAAGTCACGCAAGGCGACTTCGCGATCTCAGAAGACTTCGCGGGCGTCAATATGCGGCTCGGTGAGAACGGTATCCGCGAACTGCATTGGCACCAACAAGCCGAGTGGGCCATCATGCTGGACGGCAAATGCCGCATTACGATTCTCGACGAACTCGGGCGCGCACAAGTCGCTGACGTCAAGACCGGCGACCTGTGGTACTTTCCGCCGGGCCTGCCGCACTCGTTGCAAGGCCTGGGCCGGACGGGTGCCGAGTTCCTGCTCGCCTTCGACAACGGCAAGTCATCCGAATTTAATACGCTGCTGCTGACCGATTGGATCGCGCACACACCGCCGGATGTGCTTGCTCTGAACTTCGGCGTACCGGCAGAAGCATTCAAGAACATCCCGCTCGACAATCTGTGGATCTTCCAGGGTGAGGACCCGGGCCCGCTGCCTGCCGATCAGCGCGCGGTGTTGTCAGCCAGAGGCCAGCCGCCCCATCCGTTCATATTTTCGTTGAGTGAGCTGGCGCCGATTCGGCAGACCCGGGGCGGATCCGTGCAGATCGCTGACAGCGGCAATTTCAAAGTGTCAAAGACTGTCGCTGCCGCGCTGGTCACGGTCAAGCCGGGCGCCATGCGCGAGCTGCACTGGCATCCGAACGCGGATGAATGGGCGTTCTTCATCAAGGGCCAAGCCCGGATGACCGTGTTCAACACAGGTCCCGCGGCGATGACCGCAGACTTCCGCCCGGGCGACATCGGCTACGTGAAGAAGAGCTTCGGCCACTATGTGCAGAACACAGGCAACACCGATCTGGTGTTCTTGGAGCTGTTCAAGTCCGATCACTATGAAGAAGTCTCGCTGTCTGACTGGCTGACCCATACGCCGCCAAAAATGGTGATGGATACCCTGAATATCAGCCGTGAAACGCTCGCGAAGTTTCCGAACAGCCGCCCTGACATAGTGCCGGTCTAAACGCCAATGGCCGTCGCTGCAGATCGCTTCCGCCCGGGTTCCAGCGCACTCCAGGTGGATGGCGGGCTGCTTTCCGGCACCACGCTGCAGACAGAACTCGCCGCGCGCGAGGTGCTCAATGGAGGCCGCAAAGGCGTGCGGGCACTCCTGCCGTTTGCCGGGCCTGCAATCATGGCATCGGTCGCCTACATGGATCCCGGCAACTTCGCGACAAACATCCAGGCCGGTTCGACTTATGGCTACCAATTGCTGTGGGTCGTCTTGATCGCGAGCCTCGTCGCGATGCTGTTCCAGGCAATGTCCGCCAAGCTGGGCATTGTCACTGGACGCAATCTTGCGCAACTGTGCAGAGACCAGTTCTCGCGACCCGTGGTGGTCGGTATGTGGATCGCCTCGGAAGTCGCCGCGATGGCGACCGATGTCGCTGAGTTCATCGGCGGCGCACTGGGCATTTCGCTGTTGTTTCATGTCTCGTTGCTGTGCGGCTTGAGCATCACCGGCGTGGTGACTTTCGCAATTTTGCATCTGGACAAGCGAGGCTTCCGACCACTCGAACTGGTGATTGCCGCGTTCGTCGGTGTAATCGGCATCAGCTACCTGTGGGAACTCGTCGTTGCACCGCCGGACTGGCACGCCGCTCTCTTCCACACGGTCGTACCGGAATTGCATGACCGGTCCGCGGTGATGCTGGCGGTCGGGATTATCGGCGCGACGATCATGCCGCACACGCTCTACCTCCATTCGGGATTGACTCAGTCTAGGACGCTTCCGCGCAACGACTTCGAACGCCGCGGCCTGTTGCGGTTCTCAAACCGGGAGGTTGTGATTGCTCTCGGCTTCGCCGCGCTGGTCAATCTCGCGATGGTGATGATGGCGACATCCGCGTTCGGCAAGTCGGCACAGGGTATCTCGGATATCGGTGTCGCATATCACACGCTGATTCCGGCGGTCGGCATCGCCTCTGCCGGCGTATTCCTGATCGCGTTGATTGCATCCGGAATCTCCAGCTCGGTGATCGGCACGATGGCAGGACAGGTGATCATGCAGGGTTTCGTCGGATACCGCATACCGGTCGGCATACGCCGCCTGATCACGATGGTACCCGCCTTTGTAGTCGCGCTCAGCTGCAACACGATGACAGCCATGGTGTTAAGCCAGGTGGTACTGAGCTTCGTTCTGCCCTTGCCGATGGCCGCACTGGTAATACTGTCGTCGCGCAAATCGGTGATGGGCAAGTTTGCGATGCGCAAAGGTACGGTGTTTGCATCGGTGCTGGCGCTGGTCCTCGTCGTCCTGCTGAACACCGTGTTGATCGCGCAATATTGGCCGAAGGCGTAAAAAGTGGGCCTGAAGGAAACGCCGCTCAATCCTGCCGCCAAGCTTGTTCGCCTGATGCTGATTGGCGCCATCGTGGCGATAGTGGCCGGCGCGTTCGCATACACCGGCGGCTGGCTGTCGCCTGGCAGACTGACGCCCGCCCGGATCATTGGGGCATTCCAGGAGAACAGCGGCGTTCATCCGGGTTTCCGCCGCAACCACGCCAAGGGCGTGTGTGTTTCCGGTTGGTTTGACAGCGGTGGGGCAGCAGCCTCCGTGTCGAAGGCGGAGATCTTCAAGCCTGGCCACGTGCCCGTGATTGGGCGCTTCGCTTTGGCCGGTGGCGCGCCGATGCAGGCGGATGAGGTCACGACGGTGCGGAGCATGGCGCTGCGCTTTTTGCCCCCCGGCGGTGGTGAATGGCGGACCGGTATGAACAACATCCCGGTCTTTCCCGTGAACTCAGCGCAGGGTTTTTACGACCAGTTGCTGGCCTCAAAGCCTGATCCGGCTACTGGCAAGCCCGATCCGAAGGCGCTGCACGAGTTTCTAGCACGTCATCCGGAGACAGTACGCGCCATGGCAATCATCAAGACGCGTGCCGTTTCCTCCGGCTTTGCCGATAGCACTTTCAACAGCCTCGATGCGTTCCATTTCGTCAACGCCGCAGGCAGAAGCCTCCCGGTACGCTGGGCCTTGGTGCCGACCGAGCCATTCGCGGCACAGACTGAGGCGCAGTCCGGAGATGCGGACAAAAACTATTTGTTTGATGAGCTGATCACGCAAATTCACCTACATCCGCTGCAGTGGCGCTTGATGGTTACGCTCGGCCAGCCAGGCGATCCCACGAACGACGCCACACTGCCTTGGCCCCTCGACCGCCAACAGCTCGATGCCGGGACAGTGACAATTGATCGCGTGTCGAGCGAGGACGGCGGGTCCTGCGCCGACGTCAACTTCGATCCGCTGGTGCTCCCTTCAGGCATCGAGCCTTCTGACGATCCACTGCTCAGCGCCCGTTCGGCGGCCTATTCGCGTTCGTTTACGTTGCGTGCCGGCGAGAAGGACAGGAAAGCGCCCAGTGCAGTCACAGCGCAAGCCGTACCTTCGGAGGCCGCGCCATGAGCACAGCTCTAGTACGCTTTGCCGCCGCCTCGCGCTTGCTCCACTGGCTCATGGCGGCGATGATTCTGACGATGCTGTTTATCGGCGTGGGCATGGTCACGTCGGAATCCCCCCGCTATCACCTGCTGCTCTCGGTCCACAAGCCACTCGGGATCGCAATTCTCGTTCTGGTGATCATCCGTTTTATCAACCGGCTGGTGAATCCGCCGCCGCCGCTACCCGATACGATGCCGCGCTGGATGCGCTTGGCTGCGAAAGGCTCGCACGTCCTGTTGTACGTGCTGATGTTCATCATGCCCCTGGTCGGTTGGGGCATGCTCTCGGCCGCGCCATATCCGGTGGTGCTCTATGGCCCGGTGCACTTGCCGCCGATACTGCCGCAGGATGCGGCGTTGTATGCCTGGCTTCGGCAGTTGCACACCACCCTGGCCTATCTGTTTTTCGCCACGGTCCTGGCCCACCTCGGAGCGGCACTGCTGCATGGCCTCATACGGCGTGACGGAGTGCTTGAAAGCATGGCTTCGTGGGGGCGGCAAGGGTCACACCGGCCGCGCGCTCCCGAAGGCGAGAATTGATCTATACCCATACCGGAGGAACACCTGTGAATGTAAGCATCGAGGGCATCAGCATTCCCGACAGCCGACTGGCGCGCGAAGCGACCGAGTTGGTTCGAGACACCGAATCCGCACTGCTGTTTCACCATTCCAGTCGCGTTTATTACTTCGGCGCGCTGGCTGGCAAGCACCGCGGCCTGAGCTTCGACCCGGAATTGCTCTATGTGGGTGCCATGTTTCACGACATGGGCTTGACCGAACGACACAGCAGCGCCAATCAGCGCTTCGAAGTCGATGGCGCGAATGCCGCGCGCGGTTTCCTGCATAGCCACGGAATCGCGCAACAGGACATCGATCTGGTCTGGACCGCGATCGCCCTGCACACGACACCCGGCATTCCAGTGCACATGCACCCGGTGGTTTCCCTGGTAACCGCCGGTGTCGAAATGGATGTGCTTGGTCTCTCGTATTTCGAATACAGCGACGCCGAGCGCGAATCCGTAGTAGGTGTGCATCCGCGCAGCCGGCGTTTCAAGGAGGATATCATCCAAGCCTTCTACGATGGCATCAAACGTAAACCGGACACGACCTTCGGCAACGTCAAGGCCGACGTGCTCGCCGACAAGGATCCGAAGTTCCGTCGCGGCAACTTCTGCACCGTGATCCGCGGGTCTGCATGGCGCGAATCGGCGGAGCCGGCGACGAACGGGGGAAGTGTGCTCACTGCTCATACCGCTTGGGACGCCACATGAATAAACTCACCACTGAATTCGGCGCTCCGGTTGCGGACGACAACAACGTCATGACTGCGGGTCCGCATGGACCGGCATTGTTGCAAGATGTCTGGTTTCTCGAGAAGCTGGCGCATTTCGATCGGGAGGTCATTCCCGAACGGCGCATGCATGCCAAAGGTGCCGGCGCGTTCGGCACCTTTAAGGTAACCCACGACATCACGCGTTACACGAAGGCAAGGATCTTCGCCGAATTGGGCAAGAAGACCCCTATGTTCACACGTTTCTCCACGGTGGCCGGCGAGCGCGGCGCGGCGGACGCAGAGCGCGACATCCGCGGGTTCGCGATGAAGTTCTACACAGAAGAAGGCAACTGGGACCTGGTGGGCAACAACACGCCGGTATTTTTCATCCGCGACCCGCTGAAGTTTTCCGATCTCAACCATGCGATCAAGCGTGATCCGCGCACCGGAATGCGCAGTGCCGACAACAATTGGGACTATTGGACATTGTTGCCCGAGGCGTTGCACCAGGTCACCATCGTGATGAGTGATCGCGGGATTCCGCGCAGTTTTCGCCACATGCATGGATTCGGCAGCCACACCTACAGTTTTCTCAATGCACGGAACGAACGATTTTGGGTGAAGTTCACGTTCAAGACCCAGCAAGGCGTCGAGAATCTGACGGATGCCGAAGCGCAAGCAACGGTCGGACGGGATCGGGAAAGCAATCAGCGCGACCTCTACGAAAGCATAGAGCGCGGCGATTTTCCGCGCTGGACGCTGTACATCCAGGTGATGCCGGAGAGCGATGCCCATACGTATCGACTGAACCCTTTTGATCTGACCAAGGTGTGGCCGCACAAGGATTACCCGCTGATCGAAGTCGGCGTGATGGAGCTGAATCGCAATCCAGAAAATTTCTTCGCAGATGTCGAACAGGCCGCCTTCAGTCCGGCCAATATCGTGCCGGGGATCGGTTTCTCGCCGGACAAGATGCTGCAAGGACGTCTATTCTCCTACGGCGACACGCAACGCTATCGGCTCGGCGTCAATTACTCGCAGATTCCGGTGAATGCACCGAAATGTCCGTTCCATAGCTATCATCGGGACGGCCAGATGCGCGTCGACGGCAACAGCGGCGGCGCCACCTCGTACGAACCGAACAGCCGGGGCGAATGGATCGCACAGCCGCATTTTGCCGAGCCGCCTTTGGCGATCGAAGGCGCCGCAAAGCGCTGGAACCACCGCGCGGACAATGACTACTACTCGCAGCCCGGCGATCTGTTCCGCCTGATGACGGCGGCGCAGCAGCGGGCGCTGTTCGAGAATACGGCGCGGGCCATCAAAGGCGCCACACCGCCCGTAGTGGCACGCCATATCGCCAATTGCGCCAAGGCAGATGCGGCTTATGGGGCCGGTGTAGCAGAGGCAATCGCTCGACTGGGTTGAAGTCCAATTGTCGGTCACCGCCATTGCATGGCAGTGCATCAAGGGAGGCAGGCATGATTTCGGCTTCTCGTTCCGGATTACAGCGGGCATTCGTCGTCTGCGCTTTGGCATGCTCATGGATCTCGCCATCGGACTCCATAGCGCAATCAACGTGGGTCTCCGACCCACCCGTCGCGCGATCACCATTGGTCCTTGACGCCATCAACGATCCCAGAACCGGAAAGGGGGCCTTCTTTTATCAGGGCAGTGAGGAGCCGCCGGTCATCAGGATGTCTCCGGGACAAACCGTGACGATCACATACAAAAACCAGATGTCATTGAACTCCCGTGAAGTCTGTGTTGACGGGCCATGCATGAATATGACGAATTTGCACTTCCATGGGTTGCATGTCTCACCGAACGCTCCCCAGGACGATGCGATCACCATGATGGCCATGCCGGGGCAATCCCTCCATTACAAGCTCGAGATTCCGCTCGATCAGCCGGCGGGCCTGTACTGGTATCACACTCATCCACACGGCGAGAGCTACCAGCAGTCCCTGGACGGCATGTCCGGCGCAATCGTGATCGAGGGAATCGAAAACTATGCTCCTGAGGTGCGGGGCATGCGAGAACGCATACTGGTGCTGCGTGATGTAATTATCGCAAAGGACGATCCTGCTTCTTCGGAGCTGAAACAAAAAGTGCAGATGCCCGCCGCTCGATGCGGATCCCCGGCCGAGCAGGCGGAACGCGTCTTTTCGGTAAACGGCGCAGTGCGTCCGCAAATTGCGATAGCCGAAGGAGAGAAGCAGTTCTGGCGCGTGGTCAATGCCTCGCCTGATTTGTATGCCGATCTGCAAATCGACTCGGAGCAACTTGACATCGCGGCGCTCGACGGAATGCCGCTCGCGTATCACAATCCGAAGCGTCACACGAAATTAGTGGACCATATCCTGGTTCCTCCGGCGGGTAGGATGGAAGCCATCGTTACCGGGCCAAAGGCCGGGACGCACGCTTCGCTACGCTCGCTGTGTTTTGACACCGGACCTGACGGAGATTCCAATGCCGCCATGGTACTGGCGGATTTGGTCGATCATGCGGAGCCCGAGACTCACGTTCTTAAGGGCTCAAACCACAAACAAGGCACTCTCTACAAGCCGATGTCGACACGAGCGCTTGCCGAATTCGAACACCGCAAGCCCCAATTTGTGGTGAGGTTCACGGAAGACAAAAACGGCTTCTACATCAACGGCAAGAAGTATGGGCCGACAGACAATCCCATGACGAGCGTTCAGGTTGGTAGCTATCGGCACTGGAAGGTGGTGAACGACACGCATGAGGTCCATCCCTTCCATATTCATCAGGTTCACTTTCTTGCTTACGCGCAAGATAACAATCCCCGGGACCCCGAATGGTTGGACACGGTAAACGTGCCCGCTGGGGGATCCGTGGACATGATCATGGACTTCACGAACCCCGTCATCCGCGGGGTTTCACTGTTCCACTGCCATTTACTGAAACACGAAGATAAAGGGATGATGGCAAAAATTTTATTCAAATAGAGACGTGTTTGGTGATGACCCGTGTTACAGATGTATTGATATCGAGCAATGCGATTGCATGCCTTATGTTCTATTCTTGAGATCGAAACAGCAACGGAGATATGCTCATGACCAAGAAAGATCCCTCAAAGATAGCCGAATTGCGGGAGCGTCGCGATGCGCCGCTTACTACTCCGACGGACCTCGGCGCGGAAGCCTCCAAAAATATCGCGGCAGGCATGAACGGGATCCTTGCCGACGTTTTTGCGCTCTATCTTAAAACAAAGAATTTTCACTGGCATATGAGTGGTCCGCACTTCCGCGACTACCATTTGCTGCTGGATGAGCAGGCGGATCAATTATATGCAATGACAGATCCAATTGCGGAGCGCATCCGAAAAACCGGTGGGTCGACGCTTCGGTCAATCGGACACATCGCACGCATTCAACGCGTCTCGGACAACGACGCCGACTATGTGGAGCCATTGGACATGCTCGCGGAATTGCGAGAAGACAACAAAAGCCTCGCCGCGCGCTTGCGCGAGGTGCACGATATCGTGGACGAGGTGCGCGACATCGCCACGGCGAGTCTTATCGAGAACTGGATTGACGAAACCGAACGTCGCACCTGGTTCCTATTCGAGTCCAGCCGGCGTGGCGACAAAGAGGGTCACTGACACCGACGTTACATTCCAGCGGCGCTGCGGCAATTTCTCCTCGGTCGCGGCTTCCGGCGCGTTCCTTGAAAGCGCTGCGCTAGGGCGCGCCCTGCATCTTGGGGTCGTTCACCTGGATGAGACAACCGATGTGGCGGCTAGGACTCAGCGGTAACATTACGGCGGTAACATTGCAGGGAGTCAACGAAGGGAATCACAGATGCCCCGCGCGGGCGCACAGCGTCCACTTAAACCCGGAGAAACTAAAATGAGCACGATCACAACGAAAGATGGAGTGACAATTTTTTACAAAGACTGGGGCAGCGGACAGCCCATTGTTTTCTCTCACGGCTGGCCCCTGTCGGCCGACGATTGGGACACACAGATGATGTTTTTCCTGAATCACGGTTATCGGGTCATCGCACATGACCGGCGCGGCCATGGGCGCTCGAGCCAGGTCGGTGACGGACACGACATGGATCATTACGCCGATGACCTCGCTGCACTCACCGCGCATCTGAATCTGAAGAACGCCATCCACGTTGGGCACTCTACCGGCGGCGGTGAAGTTACGCGATATATCGCTCGTCACGGGGAGAGTCGGGTTGCAAAAGCAGTGCTGATTAGCTCGGTGCCGCCGATCATGGTCAAGACACCGGCCAATCCAGGAGGTTTGCCGAAAGAGGTCTTCGACGGGTTTCAGGCGCAAGTCGCGGCCACCCGGGCCCAATTCTATGTCGATCTGCCGACCGGTCCTTTTTATGGCTATAACCGTGCCGGCGCAACACCTTCGCAAGGGGTCATTCAAAATTGGTGGCGTCAGGGGATGATGGGAGGCATCAAGGCACATTACGACGGCATCGTCGCCTTTTCCCAAACCGACTTCGTTCCGGACCTGAAAAAATTCACGGTGCCTACGCTGGTGATGCATGGCGATGATGATCAGATCGTCCCGTATGCCGACTCGGGCCCCTTGAGTGCCAAATTGGTTAAGGGCGCTATCCTAAAGACTTACAAGGGATTCCCACACGGTATGCCCACTACCGAGGCGGACACCATCAATGCCGATTTGCTGGCGTTCATCAAGGCGGGGCGCTAGAGGACGAGCAGAATCATGGAAACAATTGGCGGCGATCTAAATCAGATGCAGCGCACTCCGCTGGCCCCGGCTCACGTCGAAGCATTACGCAAGGCCGGTGCTATTGTCCGCTATCCTGCTGGCACGCTTCTCACGCGGCCTGGCCAACCCGTGGATCGTTTCGTGTATGTCGAGGAAGGTGAAATCGAGGTAGTGAACCCCTATACCAACGAGCGTCATTTACCCTCCACGATGGGCCCGACACAATTTATGGGCGAGATCTCCCTGCTGAACGGCGGCAATTGGTCGATGGCGATGCGCGCGGTCCGCGACACACGGGTGATAGAGGTACCGCGAGAAGCGGTACTGACCCTAATGTCTCAGATTCCAGAGATGTCCGACATTATCATCACCGTGTTTTCTGCGCGCCGCCGCCGCCAGCTCGAGGAACGGATCAGCAGCTTACGGTTGATCGGCGAAGACGAGGACCGAAACGTGCGCCGCATCGCGGAGTTTGCAAGCCGCAACCACATTCCGTATATCTCGCTGCCACTGGGAAATCCTGAAGCCGAAGCCCTCGCCCGTCGCTGCTCTATCGCTCCGGGCGTACCCAGCGTTATCTTCGGTCGCGATGTCGTTGTGGCTGAACCCACCCCCGACAAGGTCGCACGACTGCTCGGCCTCAATCTCGATTTCGGGGACAACGAGGTATTTGACGTATTGATTGTCGGCGGCGGCCCGGCTGGGGTGGCCGCAGCAGTGTACGCGGGAGCCGAAGGTCTGCGTGCCCTGCTCGTGGAGGATGTTGCGATCGGCGGCCAAGCCGGAACCTCGAGCCGTGTAGAGAACTACATGGGCTTTCCAACAGGCATTTCCGGCGCCGACCTGGTCTGGCGCGGAGAAGTACAAGCGATGAAATTCGGTACGCGTTTCGCGATGCCACGGCGGGTGGCAGATCTCGAGAGGCTCGAAGATGCCGGCTTCTGCGCCACTTTCGATAACGGCCAGCGCGTTCGCGCCAAAGCAGTGGTGGTCGCGACCGGAGTGCAATATCGCCGGCTCCCGATCGACAGACTTACCGAATTCGAAGGGGCCGGCATTTACTATGCCGCGACCGAGATCGAGGCGCGTTACTCCAAGGGCACAGATGCAGTCATCATCGGCGGCGGGAACTCTGCGGGACAGGCCGCGATGTTTCTCAGCCGCTCCGCGCGTTGCGTACGTGTGTTGGTCCGTGGCGCATCACTTGCCGCCTCCATGTCGAGTTACCTCTCGAGTCGGCTCGAAGCCGATCCCGGCATAACGATCGAATATGGTGCGGAGGTAAGCGCGTTGCACGGCGCCGAACACCTCGAAGCGGTAAACATTCGTGACGTAAAGAGCGGGGAGAGCCGCGTCGTTGAGTCACGTGCACTCTTTGTCATGGTGGGCGCTGCGCCAAACAGCGAGTGGCTCTCGGGCTTGGTGAAACTCGATGACAAGGGATTCGTGATCACCGGTTCCGGCGCAGATCCTGCGACCTCGCCGTTCGCTACATCGCGGCCTGGCATCTTCGCGGTCGGTGATGTGCGCGCAGGCTCGGTGAAACGCGTGGCATCAGCGGTCGGAGAAGGTTCGGTCGTAATCTCCAAGGTCTGGGAGTTCGTCAACCGCAGAGCCTGACGTTTACCACGTTGGTTGCTTTCGTCCGGTTCGCTGGAGTCGGCCACAGCGCGCCGAGGTTGTCGCGTCGTGTATTAGCCGATGAGTATCTTGCGAACCCAATGTTCTGTTTTCCGATGTCGCCGCTGCACCAATCTGCAACATGATAACCTTCCACGTCGGTACCGCCCAAGTGGCTGCCCTGACGACATTTATGGCGTGTGCGTGACTGCGCGACTAGGGGCGATAGTCAGGTCCCGCCCGGGCTGACGGCCCGCGCTCAGGTCAATAAAAGAGCGCGGCGGGCGTGTCCCGCCGCGCAAAGCCCAGGAGGGAGTGCTGGGCCGTTGGGACCTTGCCGCCCTCAAGGATCGTCACGCCGGCAGTGACCGCCGGGGGCAGCGAGACTGAAAATCAACTCACGCATGAAATCTGACTCCTCAGGCCGTGCGACAGCCAACTGTTAGCTGTTTAGAGCGAAACTTAGCGCGGTGGCGCTCACCGCCGGCTCACGTCTCGGCGTCAAGGTCGATTTTGGGTTATGGCAGGTCCCGCGGGAAACGCTGACGCAAAATGGATTGCAAGAACCGTCGATCCAGCTTTCGCAGATGCGGGCATATGGAAAGCACACAGGGCGGCTATGTGGCTAGCTGCCCGCGCCTGGTGTAAGGCGATAATTCATAGACCCTCGACCGGATGCGATCCGCTCAATGGCAGCATGTCCGCCAGACCGGCGAACGCATGAGTGATCAAGATTGAATAGGCAATCAAAAGACCCGCATTGATGAGGCACGAATATGCGGGCATGGACGGGAGTCTCCGGTGAACTGGGTGTGTCGTACAAACTACCGAGCCCGGACTCACGTGAGACACACGGCTGGGCACACTGCGCGTTGCTACTTGCAGGAGCCTACGCACAAGTCGCGGCCGACGCCAAGGTAGCCTCGCGACGGCTGGCCACCGAGCTGTCACGCTAAGTGCTTGACTCATCGGGCCGCGGCCGAGCGGAGTTGGGCACTTCCTCCATGAAAGCTAGTGCCCCTCAGAATTTTCGTTCGACCGCGACGCCGTAAGTAGCGGGCATGGCGGGTGAGTAAATATCTCCGAAGGCGAAGGCGTCCTCGTAGGGGTAGTAGTGGCGGCTGGTCACGTTGTTGCCCCAAAGGCGATAGCTCCACTTGCCTTCGCCGTCGGTCCACTTCGCGTAGCCGCCGAGCAGCGCGAAAGCGGGCTGTCGCAGCCGGTTGTCCGGATCCCGATAGTAGCCGGAGTTGTACGACCCGTTCACGTTGACATCCAGCATCCCGCCGGCGACTGCCATGGTGTAGTTGGCCGCGCCGTAAGCTGAGAAGTCGGGCGCGTTGGACATGTGGAAGCCCGCGCCGTTGATAGTGATCAGATCGTTGCCACCCGCTCGTGCGGGGACGTACGAAGGATCGTTCGGAAAATCGGTGTAGCGTGCGTGTAGCCACTCGAGCGAGGCCTGCAGCGACAGTGAGCGCGTGAGTTTCGCGTTGATTTCGAGATCGAGACCGTAAATGGTCGCCTGGGCGGCATTGACGAGCTGGGTGCCGCCGACGACCACCTCCTGCACCTGAATGTCCCGGTACTTGTAGTCGAAGGCGGAGGCGTTGACGCGCAGCCGCCGGTAGAGGAACTCCGTCTTGAATCCCGTCTCGTAGGCGGTTAATACCTCGGGCTTCACCGGCGGCTCGGTGAAGTTCACCAGGCTGTATTGGCCGCTCTTGAAGCCCGTGTTCCAGGATACGTAGCCCAGGATATCCGGGGTGAACTGCCGGTCGAGGACCGCCCGATAGGTCACCTTGGAGAAATCGGCCGTCTGCCGGCCGTGCACAGCGTCGAATCCATCGACGAGCGTGTTGCCGCCGACGCTCTTGGTGTCGTCCGTGTTGCGCCCGCCGAGCGTGAGGTGAGTGCCCGGCAGGAATTCCCAAGTGGCCTGCCCGAATTCGGCATAGGAACGGGTGGATTCGCGCACGTAGACATCAACCATGGTGTAGGTCAGGCCGCTGGGGCTGTAGTCTCCTTCGTTGATCACCAGAGGGAGCGAGGCGAAGCGATCGTTCATGTAGTACAGGCCGACGATCCACTTGAACCTCTCGTTGCCCACGGGCGATTGCAGCTGCAGCTCCTGGGTGAGGGTCTCGTCGAGTTCGGGAAGCGGGTTCGCATCGATGAGGTGCAGAGGAGTCGCATCCTGATCGAGCGTGTGAATATTAAGGGAGTCGCGGGCGCCGGTGATGCTCACCAGGCGTGACCAGCCCAAATCCTGCTCCACGCGCAGCGACGCGCCGTAGTTGCGGTCGGTCCAGTGATTATCCAGATCCGAGGCGGTATTGTAGAAGCCGAGGTAGGTTGTCTTGTCGTCGACGCCTACGGCGCCCGGCAGAAAGCTCCAGACGATGCCGTTGGCTTGACGATCTTGAGTGTAATCGAGCGCAAGCGTCACCGTCGTGCCGTCGGTCGGTGTCCATAGCCACTTGTTGCGAATCACTTGGGTATTCTGCCGGAAGATGTTCTTCGCGCCAGTGGTCACGTTCATGCCGGGGCTGTCCAGCTGATTGTTGTAGTAGAAGGCGAAGTCCGCGGCGAGATTCGGGGCGATGCCGCTCGTTCCGTATAAGTTCAGCGTGAAGGTATTGTAGTTTCCGTAGCCCAAAGTCAGGTCGGCGGACGGCGTGGATGAAGGAGTCTTGGTGACGATCTGAACTACGCCGCCGGTGGTATTGCGGCCGAACAGAGTTCCCTGCGGACCCTTGTCCACCTCCACGTGATCGATGTTTGCGAGGTTCATGAACGAAGCTGCCTGCGCCGCTACGTAGACACCGTCGACGTAGACGCCAACCGAATTGTCGGTGGCGACCGCGGTGGTACCCACGCCTCGCAGGAAGATCTTGGTATTGCCGGTGTCCATCGAGATGTTGAGTCCGGGCACAGCTTGCTGCAGCGTCTCGATGTTGTTTACGCCGAAGGTTTGCGCGAGCGTGTCGCCGGAAATGGCTGAGATCGCGATCGGCACGGTCTGCGCGTTTTCGGTACGGCGCTGGGCCACTACCACGACCTCCGCGAGCGAATCGGCGGTCCCTGCGGTGGACCCGTTCGATGCCGTTGAAGCAGTCGTTTGCGCGTTCGTAGCAATCGTGCATAGCCCGAGTGCGATCCCTGGCAGGCATGCGCGCGCAATGGTCGCGTTCGTGTTCACGAAACCGTCCCTACAATCTCTTTGAATTGTTGGCTTGGCCGAAATCCGCTGCAACCCACGAAGTAGGTGTCGTTGGACCTTTATGGATATGTTATCGCGGAGCGTCGGGCTGCGCCGGGTGAAACGAGAATTTAATTGGAAGCGAGTGTGGAATGTGGACTGATGTGCCGCAGCGCGATACGACGCTAGTCGTTGCCGGCATGCAGCGCACGCGCCACGGGTTCGGCAATATCACGGCGGACGAGCGGTTTGCGAAGCACATCGATGACCCCTACAGCCCGTGCACGTTCGATCAGTTGCATGTTGCTGTAGCCGCTCATCAGAATGATCGGGATATCCGGTCGCAGCTGTCGGATCTCGCGCGCAAGCTCGGTCCCCGTGAGGTCGGGCATCGTCTCGTCGGTCAACACGAGATCGAAGCGCTTGGGTTCCGCGCGAAACGCCTGCGACGCGGCGACGCTCGAATCAAACCCCACCGGCTCGTAGCCAAGCTCGGCGAGCGTCTCTTCAGCGACCGCAACTAGCGCCCGCTCGTCGTCCACGATCATCACCGTCTCGCCGCGGCCCCGCGGCAGCTTGGCTGTGGGCTCGGCCACGAGCCTTGGCGCCTCATCGGTGGCCGGCAACCAGATTGCAAAGGTGGTGCCCACGCCTATCTGCGTCGCCACATCGATCGCGCCGCCCAAGTCGGCGACAATGCGCTGTACCATGGCAAGGCCAAGGCCCGTGCCGTCGCCCACACGTTTGGTCGTAAAAAACGGATCGAACATGCGCTCGAGCACCGCGGGCGATATGCCGCTGCCGGTGTCGCTAACCGAGATGCGTACATAGCGGCCGGTGCGGAGCGTCCCGTGCGAAAGTAAACTGCCTTCACTCACCGCTGCAAGATCAACCACCACCGTGAGCACACCGCCCTGCAGCATTGCCTGCACCGCATTCGTACAGATGTTCATCGCAACCTGGTGTAACTGGGTCGCATCACCCATCACAACGGTGTCCGCCACATCGAGTTTCCTCTGGATATGCACGTCAGGGGGCAGCGACGCTGCAAGCAGGTCGAGTGTTTCCTCGACGACCGATTGCACGTGCAGGGGTACGCGCACGCCCATTCCGCCGCGGCTGAAAGCGAGGATGCGATCGACAAGTTCCTTCCCACGCCCCCCCGCCTGCATCATCTGATCGATCTGGCGGCGCACGACGCTGCCTTCGCTAAGATTGTTCTGCGCGAGCTCGCCGTACCCTAGGATCGCGCCCAAGATATTGTTGAAGTCGTGCGCGATGCCACCCGCGAGTTGCCCCACTGCTTCCATCTTCGCCCCCTGGCGCAGCCGCTGCTCGAGCCGCTCGCGCTCGGCTTGCGCCCACTTCGCCTGCGTGACATCCATCACCGCACCGACGAAGTCGACCTCGCCTGCCTCATCGCGGAAGGCATGAGCCACTACGCGAATATGTTTGTCTTTCTCATGCGGTATCCGCAACCGATACTCGTGAGTAAAATCCTGCGCATCCTGCGATGCGCGATCTGTCACCCGCTGAAAGGCGGCAGCATCGTCCGGGTGAATCCGGCGTTGAATCATCTCCAAGGTCGGCGTGCTCGCCGCATCGTACTCAAAGATGCGAAAGGTTTCCTCGGTCCAGAAGATCTTTCCGCTGGACGGCCTCCAAGCAAAACTGCCCATGTGACTGAGTCGCTGGGCCTCGCTCAGATAGGACTCACTCCGCCGCAGTTCCTCCTCCGCGCGCTTGCGCTCGCTATTTTCGTGCTGAAGTTCGTCATAAAGTCTGACGTACTCCAGTGAAATAGCCGCCTGCGAGGCCAGCAACGTGAGCACCGTGAGCTTGGCCGATGTGAACACGTGCGGCGTCAGCTTGTTCTCGAGGTAAAGCACCCCGATCAGCTTCGCTTGCTTCAGCATGGGCAGGCAGAGGACGGATCGGGCGCGTGTGTAACGGATATACTCGTCCGCAGAGAACGGGTTCTGGGTCGAGGCATCGTCCAGGATTAGGCTCTCCCTCGTTCGAATCACGGTGCGGAGCACCGACTCGGGAAGCTCGGAGCGCGTAACGGTCCCGTGTCGCAGCGTGACCTGCACCGTACCGCGGCCGCTCGTTGCCTCAGCCTCGATCAGCGCCTCGTCGTTGTGAATCATGATGAGCACGCCCCGCTCGGCCCCGGCATGCTCGACCGAAATACTCATGAGCGTCTCGATCAGCTTGCCCAGCGCGATCTCGCTCGACACCGCCTGTGAAGCCTTGACGACCGTCTCGACATCCAACTGCCGGACCGGCGTGCCTATGGTTGAGGTCCCAGAAGACCACAGCCTTTCCTCGTGCAGGCGCGGGTAGCGCTCGTCGAGCCGCCTCACCATGCCGTGAGCACCCCAGCGCTCATAGCGGTTCCGTGCTTTGCCGAGATAGGCATGGGCAATCATCTCAAAGCCGTGTACGGCGTAATACCGCGCTGCCAGCTCACAGGCCAGCGCTTCATTTTGGACGAACCCATTCTCGCAAGCCGACTGAATCGCCTGCTCGTACAAATGCATTGCATCGACGGTGCGTCCCTCGATGCGAGCGATTTCAGCGGACACCAACGCGTGCTTGTCGGCGAAGGTCGGCGGATGGTTCTCGGTCCACTCGCGTAGTTGCTCCCGATGCGCCGTGAGCAGTTCGCGCCAGCCTGTCTGCTCGTCGGCAGAAGCTTTTTCATACAGCGCCGCCACCGTCAGCGCAGCGTAGTAAAAGTAGTCGAGCAGCTGCAGCTGTACGGATGAGCTCCAAAGCAGCTCCTTCGCCTTCTCGGCTGCCGCCTGAGCCTCGGCGAAGTCGCCTGAGAGGTACCGCATCTTGAGTTTGCGAATCCAGTGCAGGCAAATCACGGTCGGCGTAGAGGCGGACGTCAGTTGCGCTTCGAACGCTGCCTCATCAAATCGCTCGCCGCTGGACGCCGAAAAGCTCGCATCGCGATCTTGCATGCTCGCGATGAAGCGTTGCTGGCTCACGATGAGGTCCACGACATCGCGGAACTTGGCTGTCCGAGCGAAGTCCAGCGCGATTTCCGACTCGCGCCACACCGCATCGAGTGGATCGTTCCGCATAAGCAAATATGTAATGGACTGGTGCATGCCGTAGCAAGCGAAAGTCAGATCGCCTCGCTCCGTGGCGGTGCGAGTGGTCGCCCGACGCAGTTCGATCACGCTCGTGATCGGCTCCGTCCAGAAAGCGGCCAGTCCCATCGCATGGTAGACCTTCGTGTCGTAGGCGAAGAAGTCGTACTTCTCGACCAAGTCGCAGGCAAGCGTGGCCAGGCGGTAGCCTTCGCGGTAGCGGTGGAAGTTCGCTCCGAGGACAGACCCGAGGCAAGCATAGCCGTAGGCGGAAGCGCCGCTCACCCCGTGCCGGATACTGACGTCCACCATGCGGCACGCGAGCAAGCAAAACAAGTGAAAGTCGGTAAAGGTAGCAGGGCCAGCAAGGACCGAGAGCACCTGCATGGCTGCCTGTATTTTCGGATCGGTCATCAGCGGCAGATCGATCAGACTCTCAATCGGGCGCCCGTCAAGTGTTTGCCACACCGTCTCGTATGCAGCATGGACCTGCTTGAGCGTGGGGTGCGCCGGCAGGTCCATGCCGAAGAGGCGCAAGCACACGAGCGCGCTCTCGATCGCTTGCGGGTGGTCGCCCGTCAATACATGCAAATTGATCTTCAGGCAGGAGGCGTCCGCGAACTCGACGTTCGAAGCCGCGCGCTGTAGCAACTCTGCGATCAGTCGCTCGGCTATCTCGAAGTTGCCGTTCAGAAGCTCGCATTGCGCGCGCTCGAGGGACAGGTTGAATGCCAACTCGTGCTGGCTTCCCCAGTCCTGCTCATCTAACAGCGCGATGCCCGACGCATAATACGTACGCGCCGACGCGTAGGCCGCCGACGCCTTTGCCTTTCGCCCGGCACGCAGATTGATAGTGGCCACACGCGCCTTCTCGTCCCGATCGACAATCAACGCACCGCCTCGATTGAACTGGTTCGCGACCTCGAACAGCTGTTCGGTGAATTCCTCCGCCGACAAGTTCGCTAGCAGCATCCGGCCGATACGCAGATGACCGGCGGCGCGGAACTCTTCAGGAAGCAACAAATACGCCGCCTGCTGGATCCGGTCATGCAGGAATTTGTAGTGATTGCCCCGACAAATCACAAGGCCCGCGTGCACGGCTTCCCAGAGCGCCGCATGTATCGCTTCCTCGGTCTGCTGATACACGATGCCCAGTGTGCCGATCTCGGCCATATTACCCAGGCAGGCGAGGTGCTTCAGGGCATCCTGCGCGGCAATCGGCAAACGCTTCAGTCTCTGGACCATGAGGGTTACCACATTGTCGGTGTAGTTCTTGACGTGAATGCGATGGCTGTCCCACGCCCAAACGCCCACGCCGGAGTCGAACGCGAGCAAACCCTCATCGGCCAATGCGCTCAGGAACTGAATCGCGAAGAACGGATTGCCGCCGGTCTTCTCGTGTACCAGATGCGCCAAGGGCGTGACGCGCTCGGGCCCGCAACGCAGGGAGTCGGCGATGAGCCGGTTGACATCGCCAAGACCGAGCGGTGTCAGCACGATCTCATGCACCCTCGCATCGGTCCCGCGGATCGCATCGAGTGCACGATTGAGTGGATGTGACAGGCCGACCTCGTTGTTCCGATAGGCCCCAACCAGCAGCAGGTTCCGCACTTCCGAGTGTGTGACCAAGTGTTCGAGCAGGTCGAGCGTCGCGCTATCCAGCCATTGCAAATCGTCCAGGAACAATGCGAGCGGGTGCTCTTTCTGGGCGAATACGCCGAGGAAGCGTCGGAATACCAGCTGGAAGCGGTTCTTCGCCTCTTGCGGCGGCAAATCGGGCACGGCCGGCTGCTTTCCGATGATGAACTCGAGTTCCGGAACCAGGTCCACGATGAGCTGGCCATTTGCGCCGAGCGCTTCGCTGAAGAAATCCCGCCACCGGCCAAGTTCCAACTCGCCCTGACTCAGAAGGGAGCGCACCAGGCTCTGGAAGGCTTGGGCCAGTGTGGCGTACGGAATGTCGCGTTTGTATTGGTCGAATTTGCCGGACGCATACAGGCCGCGCGGCGCAATAAGCACCTTGTGCAGCTCGTGCACCACAGAGGACTTGCCGATCCCGGAAAATCCTGACACCAACAGCAGTTCCGGCGTGCCGTGGGCCACAACGCGGTCGAAACAGGCGAGCAACGTTTCAATCTCGCGCTCGCGCCCATACAGCCGCTCCGGAATCAGCAACCGGTCTGACACGTCGTGCGCCCCCAGCGGAAACGGGTCGATGCAACCATGCGACTCCCATTCCGCCAGACATCGCCGCAGGTCGGCCTCGACGCCCGCTGCGGTCTGGTAGCGCTCCTCGGCAATCTTGGCGAGGAGTTTCATCGTGATGACCGAGAGCGCTTTGGGAATTTGCACGACCCTCTCATCGGGAGGAACGGGTTGCCGGGCGATATGGCAGTGCACCCATTCCATCGGATCGTCTGCGGTGAACGGCAGCGTCCCCGTGAGCATCTCGTAAAACGTGACCCCAAGAGAGTAGAGATCGCTGCGCGCATCGATCGAGCGGTTCATCCGACCGGTCTGCTCCGGCGCCATGTAGGCGAGGGTGCCGGCAATCTCGTCGGGCGGCTCGGGGTTGAGGCGCTCGCGTGGCAGGCGGGAGGCTATGCCGAAGCCGGTGAGCCGGACACCGCCGCTTGTCACATCCACCAGGATGTTCGCCGGCTTGATGTCCTTATGAAAGAGTCCGCACGCATGCACTTGGCGCAACGCCGAGGCGAGAGAAATCCCGATGCGCAGAAACTCCGCGACTCCCAGCGGCTGGCCGAGCAGTCGATTGAGGACCACCCCCCCAGGGTCCTCTAGCACCAGCGCCAAGCGGTTGCGGTAGCGGGAAAGTTCGATCGGGTGCGCCGCCCAGGCCGGATTAAGGTCGGCCCGGAGCGCGTATTCATGTTCGAGTCGCTTAATGCGCGCGAGCGAGGCATTTTCCGCCGTGACCAGCAGGATCGGGGGCAGTCCTTGGCCGCAACCCCGATACATCGCAATGTCACCATCCCGCAACGGTGAAAATGTGTAACTCGTAGAATAATCCTTCACGAGTCTTTCTCCAGGCGCTCCGTCGCGATCTTGGTTTGTTCTCGCTAGTGGTCCATATGCCGACAATAGAACACTATTTTGCGATATTCGCCCATTGGCATTGTTTCATTCGAAACAATGCCGGTTCGCGCTGTGAGTTCGACGCGTTGGCGTTGAGATCAAGCGTAGCGATGCTCCATCGCTTACGCCGTCGATGGTGGCGCGAGCCGGACTCGAACCAGCAGCGGTTTGGGCCCTCCCAGTCGGTCTATGCCTCAGAATGCTCCTTTCTCCCGCGTAGCTGCTCATGAGTCACCCCGGACGTCGCTGGACGGCGCCGAAAGTCTATGGAGTTGGGACGGCTGGCCACCGCATTCCGTCTCTAAGCGCTTGTTTGTGCGGAGAAAATATTTTCTCATTCAATTCGAGGGCCCAAAACAGGCCCGAAAAGATATGGATTTCTCTGAACACCTCTGGACGCACGCGGATCGAAGGCTCGGGATCGTTGGGGGGTGATCGCGTCTCAAGCCACGGAGCTTGTCCAGCAATTTATTGTGATTTTCGACATTTTCCGGCCGTCCTTTGGGATGGCATAATGGCCCCGTGTGGAAGGCCATTTGGCTCAAAAGGAGAATCCGATGGAATCCGCCTTTGTCTTAGCTGAAAAGCCCCTGTTGGAGATTCTTACTCAAGTTCGCAACGGCTTGCCGGCGACCATGTTCGAGCAGGTTGCCTCAGCATTGGGTCTTTCCACCAGCACGTTGGCTGCGAAGTTGGGAATTGCCCGTCGGACCGTGACTCGCAAACGAGGCAACGGCGCGCCCCTGTCCAGCGAGACTTCGGAGAAGCTGCTGCGGGCCGCGCGGGTACGCAATCTCGGCCGCGCACTGTTTACCACCGACGCAGCGGTATCGGAGTGGTTATCGAAGCCCGAGCAGGCCTTGGGCAATATGGCGCCCCTCGATTTATTGGATACCGACTTCGGCGCCCGTGAAGTGGAAAATCTGCTTCGCTCGTTGGCTTACGGCCAGTTCGTCTAACCCGCATGCGGGTCTTCCGCATCGGGGCGGCCGTCTTTATACGCACTCGGAAAGAGGCCTTCAGCGGTCAGGGCGGCGCACACGCCTCGGCCCGCTGGCACAGCGCCGGCCGTCCAATCGTTTACACGGCACAATCTCTCTCCCTCGCCGCCTTGGAGATTCTGGTCCGCCTCAAACAGACCAAT
>JAXDQK010000115.1:0-57031 GCA_034667905.1 Gammaproteobacteria bacterium
ACCGCGCGTGCTGACAAATTTGTCTGTCCCAACTACACCGCGAAGACTGATCGACTTGTCAGTGCCTACTACGCCATCGGTGCCGACGACACCGCGCGCGCTGACAAATTTGTCTGTCCCAACTACACCGCGAAGACTGATCGACTTGTCAGTACCTACCACGCCATCGGTGCCGACGACACCGCGCGTGCTCATTGATTTGTCAGTACCTACTACGCCATCGGTTCCTACAACACCGCGGATGCTGCTCAATTTGTCCGTCCCGACCACACCGTCGGTACCGACTACACCGCGGGCGGCCGCAAAACCAGTCGCCGCATAGACCTTCTTCACGTCCGAATATCTAACGCCGTCAAATGAGGCGATCTCTCCGGCCGCGAGATCATCAGCTACCAAAGTGTGAAGTGCGGCAGTGTAATCGACGGATACTCCGCCAACTACAAGAACCCCAGAGGATTTGTTTATTGAAGCGATCGTTCCAGTCAAATGCACCGGAGTCGAACCAGCAACATAATCGACTGAATTCAGTTCTTGGATCTGAGACACAACGTAAGCGCCGCGAGCATCGATACTGCCACTCACCGCAACGACGTGGCCCTGTAATGATTGCACGCTAACTCCGCGAACAGAAACCCATTGACCCAGTACCTGGATCTGAGAAGTGGCCGCGTTTACGGTATCTACGGGACCCCGTAAAAGAACCTCATTGCTCGGTTGAGCGCGACCAGCACTGGTCAAACTAATTCCAAGTACTAATGCACCAAGTGAAATCGATGCAACGTAAGTTGCTTTCCCTGCAGTCTCAACGCTCATCTTTATCCCCTTCACCTTGAAGTAATTTTAAGTATTGCTCACGATCTTCATCATTCTCGACGTAGTGATATAAGCCAATTCCAGTCTTAATAGGACCCTGTTTTTCTTTGTTTGAATGCTTAGAAAACCACGTATCTACTTCGTCAACGAATTTCTCTCCGGTCTTTCGGATAAACACATTGAACTTTGCTAAATCCTCTACTGCTAATCCATAGTCAGCGAAGACAGTTCGCTGGAGAAGGCCAGTTCCGCGCACGGTGCGCTTCAGGTTTACGGCCATCGTTCCAATGACGTTGTGGACAGCTTCTGCAAAAGCTTGGATGTTTTCTGGGCTTAGTCGCTCTGCGATGTATGTGCGCGCAACGCATCGCACGATCCCGTTACCCAAGCTTTGTACCGCGCCCGATTTCAATAACGCGTCGAGCACAATTTCGCTTGAGACGTTTGGGCCCGCATATTTTCGAACTAGCGATTCGAAACTTCTCGACTCTGACGCGCGACCCGGAACGTCCGAAGAGACTGGGATATCAAGGACAAGGCCGTATGGGCCTAAATAAAGAACGTCGGAATGCCAGCCAGCGAGAACTTCTGATGCCGCCCACGAATAATTGAGCGCAGGATTCGGACTCATCTCTGCCCCGCGAGTCCCGCGGACCTGAGCTGCCGTCATCCCTGTCATCAGTCCCACCTCTTCTTCTGTAAGCTGCGTCCTGCCGTCTGCGGCTAACTCGGCTCGCGCACCGTTCACTAGCGCACTCTGAAGCGCCATGGACAAGTCGCCGAAACCAATCCCGTTTCGTATGGCAATGCGACAAAGCGGTCGAAGCACGTGAGTGATCGCCGCCAGAAGATTGCCTTTAACAGATTGCTCCACCGGAAAACATAATACAACTATTTGTGTGCTCTACTTCACGTTATCCGGCATTGCCCTAAGGGTGTGTTGGTGATTTACTACACTAGAGATAATCTCGGGAATGGGAATCGGTAGGACAGCGTAGGCCTGCACGTATGAATCAATTTCTACTGAGCAACGGATTTTGTTTCGCTTTGCTCATACTTCTCGGAGGCTGTTCCCAGCATACCCATTCGGTC
Organism: Gammaproteobacteria bacterium; assembly: GCA_034667905.1. Taxonomy (GTDB): domain Bacteria; phylum Pseudomonadota; class Gammaproteobacteria; order Steroidobacterales; family Steroidobacteraceae; genus Bog-1198. Next base: position 1,906 of record JAXDQK010000115.1, read on the forward strand.
GCAGTTGAATTGGGTGAGCCTTCGCTCAGGCGCGGACTGGGGGGAGACCCAGCTTCTTTAGACCCTGCTGCAGCAACCGACAACTTTTCGACCCAACTAGTACAGGATCTTTACGAGGGGCTAACTGGCGAATCGCCAACCGGCGAAATCGTCCCAGCAGTTGCTGCATCGTGGACCATCGATTCCGCTGGTACTACCTATACATTTCACTTGCGCCCGGACGCGCGGTGGTCCAACGGACAACCCGTACGGGCTAAAGAATTTGTGGTAGCTTGGCGAAGGGTAGTTGACCCCGCACAACGCTCTCCTGTTTCCAACGATCTGCGCCTCATCGCGGGAGCGACCGCAATAATAGCCGGCCGTCAACCTCCGGCGTCGCTGGGCGTTACCGCCCCAAGCGACGATGTTCTGATTGTGAGTCTTGAGCAGCCGGCGCCCTATTTCCCTCAACTATTGGCGCACTCGGCCGCCTTTCCCATTTATTCGGATGCTATTGCCCGTACGCATGACCCGAGTGCCTGGGTCTCCAATGGCCCGTTCATTCTTTCGGCTTGGCAGCCTGGGACAAGATTGGAGTTATCCCGCAGTGGCGCGTATTGGGATCGCGCTAATGTGAAGATAGAACGCGTCGAGTATCAAATCGCTCCAGATCAGAATTCACAATATGCGGCCTATCGTGCGGGTCAGCTTGATATGACTGATACCGTTCCGCCAAACGCAATTGGCTCCCTTCGCATGGAGCACCCGAACGAGCTAGTTATAGCGCCGTATTTGGCCACCGCATACCTCGGCCTAAACCTTGTTACCGGTCAATTACACGGAAATATAAAGCTTCGCAAAGCCCTCTCCATGGCGATTGATAGACGGAGATTGGTTGATGCTCTAGCGCTCGGCCAAGTCAGCGCGTATGGGTTTGTACCGCCTGGTACATGGAATTACGACCCGCAGCGATGGGAGTGGGCGAGTTTAGACGATGCTAATCGCATCTTAGAAGCACGACGGCTTTATAAAGAAGCTGGATATTCTCTTGATGCGCCGCTTCGATTGCGACTGCTGTTTAACTCGAGCCCGTCGATCAAACAAACCGCAATTATGATTGCCGCAATGTGGAAGGAAGAACTCGGAATTGATACCACACTAACTGACGAGGAATTTAGGGTTTTCTTGCAATCCAGGCGTAATAAGGAGAGATGGGATGTTGTGCGTTTAGCCTGGAATGCTGATTACAACGACGCGAGCAATTTTTTGGATATCTTTCGCGCTGCTTCTGCTAATAACGATACTGGATATGCCAATCCGCTTTTCGAAAAGCATCTAGATGATGCGGCTAAAACGACGGACCACGAAACCCGGCGGAGCATGCTTGAAGAAGCTGAGCGGACGATGCTTGCAGATTACCCTGTTATACCGCTGTATTTTTTTGTATCTAAGCGACTTGTGAAACCTTATGTGTTAGGAGTGAAGCCCAATGCACTGGATCGAGTCGGCTCTAAGAGCTTAGTTGTGGCGCCGCATTAAGAAATAACAGCCCTACTGCCCGCGTCGAAAATTTCTTCGCTTTTTAGATTCCTTTAGGGCTCGCTTCGGCAGTTTCTCAGTAAAAACCATTGTGATACCTAGTTGAACCCAACTGGATGGATTAGAGCCGCGGGATCCTCCTTGTTTGCGTATTAGCATCTGCCGAAGCTCATCCAATAGCGTTCTGGCTTTGGCTGATGCTGCCGTTCGAACTAGCACGGCCTCACTAGCCGATAGTTTCATAGCAGCGACTCTATTGATGACGACGGGTGAATCAAAAGTTCCGAAGCTCCGCAGCGTTGATGACAAGAAGTTAGATACCGAGTCGCCAACGGCCGAGATATTCCGGGGTGCAATCCTTCGATCTACCGCGGTGAAGCTTCTTGGACTAATTTTTTGTCCAGACTTTAACTCGATCGCCTCAATGCGTAGCAACTCGTCGAGAATTGCTCTGATTGGAATACCGCGGCCATATGTCTTCACCAATGATTCAAAGGTCGTTCCACGCCCATACAGTTTTATACTTGTCGGCCGCCCATTTGCAGTCAAAAACCTCGGATCAGAGTGCCACGCCGAAAGTATCCTATTTGTTACCTTCTGACTACGAACGCCCATTGGATCGTTCGGACTCCAAGCATGCTCGAGGACCTTCGATATTTCTGCTCTAGATAACCCCGTTGTTGCCGAAATACCTGAGACGTTAACTCGGCGAGCATAGGCAACTTGCCGTGCAGCGACGTTCCGCACAGCAGCCTGCTCAAAAATGGAATTAACGTCATTAACACTTAAACCGCAATTGAGTGCAAAGTCAGCTATAGGCGCAAGTATTTTCCGAATGGCTTTTTTAGCTGCGACATCAATTCCGTGGGGCTGGCTGCGAGATTGCATTTTCTCTGGGGTGACTGAGCGTTCTTTCAAATGTGATCTCCGCAGTTCATTTCTACGCTTAGTCATCAATCTGCGGCATGCAAGATACTGAAATCTTCTTGAGCGGCTGCGTTACTCAGATTTCTAGAAGATCATCGCGTAAATTTGGCATTGACTAATGCAAGTATTATCAACTCACCCAAAATTGCTCGCTCACCTCGTCCGTCCGGCGCGTGGTGGAGCGGCGGGTGTGGTCATAGTGTTCGCCTTCCTGCTCTTCATCGCATCCAAGGCCGGCCTTCTCGGGATCCCTTTGGCCTTGATCGTGCTCTCCTGGTTCTTCAAGTATGCCTACATCCTGTTTGACCACACGGTGCGCGGCTTCGATGAGCCCCCGACGCTCGATATCCATATGGTGAATCCTCTCAGCGAGCAGCGTCCCTTGGCGCAAGTGCTGATTTTAGCCTTGCTTTTCTTCGCGGTGAAACTGGCGCTCGAATATCTGGGGTTTCCCGCCGCTTTCGCACTGGCTGTGATCTGCGTGTTTTCCCTGCCGGCCTCGGTGGGGGTGTTGGGATTGGACAGCAACATCTTGAAAGCGCTGAACCCCATCGCGTGGTTCAAATTGGTGAAGGGCTTGGGCCTTTTGTACGGGGCGGTGCTGCTGGTGATCCTGGGCTATCTGGTGGCGCTCGACCTTTTGTCGTATCTCGACCTGTGGCTGCCTATCGAACTGGCCGCGACCATGTTCGCGGTGCTTTCGGTATTCAGCTTCTTGGCCGGAGTCATCTATGAGCGACGCGATGAGCTGGACGTCGAAACCTGGGCCTCCCCCGAGCGTACCGCTGCACTCCAGTACAAGGAGCAGCGGCGCGAACACGAGGCGGTGGTTTTGGACGCCTACGGCTCGATGCGCGCGGACAACCATGCCCGCAGCTGGCAGCTCTTGATGGATTGGCTCAAATCGCGGAGCGATCGGCCGGAGGACTACGCTTGGCTGTGCGAGAGCACCGCGAGCTGGGACGATCCTCGCTATATCACCCGCCTCACCGAAGAGCGCGTGGCACGCCTTTTGGTCCTAAAACGCACCGGCGAGGCGCTCGATGTGGTGAGCCGGCGGTTGTTCCTGGACCCGGGCTTTCGCCCCAAATCGGCCGCAGATACCCTGACCGTGGCCCAATTGGCTGCGCGGGGCGGCGGTGTGCCGCGGGTGGCGCGCAGCCTGTTGTCCGACTTCGCCGCCCGGTTCGAGGGCGATCCGCGCGTGGCCGTGGCGGCTTCGCTGGCCCAGCACTTGAGCTCGCATGTACCCCCAAAACCTTCAGCGTCTTAAGCTGCGGCATTGCGGCGTGAGGCTGCTTATTACATGATCGAAGCGTTTGGCACCGATCGCGTATCAGCGAGGACTTTTTTGCTCAAAACGCCTTACAACGAAATGTATTTAAAGGGCAGCGTCGGCCGGGCGCACTACTTGGGCTATTCGCGCTGGCTCGAAGGCCAGCCGGGCGACCGCCTGGCGCAAAAGCGCGCCGAAGCCGATGCCCTGTTCCACCGGGTCGGCATCACCTTCGCCGTTTACGGCCAGGAGGAAGGGGCGGAACGCCTGATTCCCTTCGACATCGTGCCGCGGGTGTTGCCGCACGAGGAGTGGATCCGGCTGGAAGCGGGCTTGAAGCAGCGGGTCCGGGCCCTAAATGCCTTCATTCACGACATTTACCACGACCAGCAGATTTTGAAGGCGGGCGTCATCCCGGCGGAGCAGGTGCTGTGCAACTCGCAATACCGTCCGGAGATGCAGGGGGTGGATGTCCCCGGCGGCATCTATGCGCATATCGCCGGCATCGACATCGTGCGCGACGATGCGGGTGAATTCAAAGTGCTGGAAGACAACCTGCGCGTGCCCTCCGGGGTGTCGTACATGCTCGAGAACCGCAAGATGATGATGCGGCTGTTTCCGGAGCTCTTTTCCGCGCACCGGGTTGCACCCGTCGATCATTATCCGGACGTGCTGCTGGACAACCTGCGCAGCGTCGCGCCCATCGGCGTGGCCGATCCCACCGTGGTGCTCCTGACCGCGGGCGCGCACAACAGCGCCTACTTCGAGCACGCCTTCTTGGCGCAACAGATGGGCATCGAGCTGGTGGAGGGCCAGGATCTGTTCGTGCGCGACGAGGCGGTATTCATGCGCACCACGCAGGGCCCACAGCGGGTGGATGTCATGTACCGGCGCATCGACGATGATTTCATGGACCCCTTGGTGTTCAGGCCCGATTCCATGCTCGGGGTGCCGGGGCTGATGACGGCCTACCGCGCCGGGCATATCACCATCGCCAATGCCATCGGCACCGGCGTGGCCGACGACAAGTCGATTTATCCCTATGTGCCCGAGATGATCCGCTTTTACTTGGGCCAGGCCCCCATCATCGGCAACGTACATACCTGGGTGCTGCGCAATCCCGTGGATCGAGAGTACGTGCTGGCGCATTTATCCGAGCTGGTGGTCAAAGAAGTGCACGGCGCCGGCGGCTACGGCATGCTCATCGGACCCGCCTCAACCCAAGAGGAAATCGAGAATTTCCGGCGGCAGATCATCGCCACCCCCGAGCGCTACATCGCGCAGCCCACCCTCGCCCTGTCGACCTGCCCGACTTTCGTCGAAGCGGGCTTGGCGGCGCGCCATATCGATCTGCGTCCCTTCGTCTTGTCGGGTAGCGAAGTCACCATCGTCCCCGGCGGCTTGACGCGCGTGGCGCTGCGCGAAGGATCCCTGGTGGTGAATTCCTCGCAGGGCGGCGGCACCAAGGACACCTGGGTGCTGGAAACTTAAATGCTCAGCCGCACCGCCGATCATATGTACTGGATGTCGCGCTACATCGAGCGCGCCGAGAGCGTCGCGCGCCTGGTCGATGCCCACTATCGCATGTCCCTGCTGCCGCATTCCGCCGAAACCCTCGCCGACTCGCTTGGCGAAACCATGAAGGCGCTGCACATGGACGAGGCCTACAAGCAGAAGCATTCGAGCATCGAGCCGCGCGCGGTGTTCGAATTCATCACCCTGGATCGCGACTTCACCGGCAGCATCTACAGCTGCCTGCGCTGTGCGCGCGAGAACGCCCGCGCCGTGCGCGGCTCCCTGACCTCGGAGCTGTGGGAGACCTTGAACTCCACTTGGCTGGATGCGCGCTCGCAAATCGTGCGCCGCTCCTCGCATATCGACATCGGCCAGTTCGTCGAGTGGGTCAAGGAGCGCTCGCACCTGACCCGAGGCGTGACCATCGGCACCATGATGCGCGATGAGGCCTTTCACTTCACGCGCATCGGCACCTTTCTGGAGCGCGCCGACAGCACCGCCCGCATCCTCACGGCCCACCAGGGCGACCTGGTGCCCGGCGCCGACGCCGGCGTGGTGCCGGACCCCTTCCAATGGAGCGTGCTGCTGCGCGCCCTCTCGGCTTTCGAGGTGTACAGGCGCGTGTATCGCGACGTCATCACCCCGTTGCGCGTGGCGCAACTGTTGATCCTGCGCGACGACATGCCGCGCTCGTTGCTGCGCTGCTGCAAAGAGGTTTATAACAATTTGAAATCCGTGGCGAACGAGCAATCGGAGGAAACCGAGCGGCGCGCCGGTGAAATGCATGCCATGCTGCATTTCGCGCGCATGGAGGAACTCAGCGCCGGCGGGTTGCCGCAGTTCTTGGAGCAATTCTTGGCGAAACTGGATGATCTGGGGACCCGCATCTCTTCGGATTTCTTGGTTCCCCCGGCGGAGGCGTAAACATGCAGATGCACATCAGGCACGAGACCCGCTATCGCTACGAGCGCACCGTCAAGTACAGCGTGCAAAGCCTGCACTTGACGCCGCGCCGCGACCAGAGCCAGCGCTCGATCGCCTGGAACATCTCCTCGCCCGGGCGGCGCCTGGAACAAATCGATGCCTACGGCAATATTTCGCACCTGCTCACCATCGAGGAGCCGCACCGCGAAATCCGCATCCTGGTGCATGGCGTGGTTGAAACCGCCGACAACGAAGCGCGCCAGGACGATGGGCCCTTATCGCCCCTGGCGTATCTCGCCCCAACGCAGCTGACCCTGCCCAATGACGATCTTCGGGCCTTTGCCCAAAGCGCGCTGTCCACCGTGATCGATCCGCGCCAGCGCGCGCAAGTCCTGGCCGAAGCGGTGTGCGATGCGGTGCGCTATAAGTCGGGTACCAGCGAAGTCCAGGATACGGCCGCGTCGGCCTTCAAGAACGGCGAAGGGGTCTGCCAGGATCATGCCCACGTCTTCATCGCCGCGGCGCGCGCGCTAGGCATGCCGGCCCGCTATGTGAGCGGCTACCTCTACACCGGCGATGCCAGCGATGCCGCCAGCCACGCCTGGGCTGATGTCTGGCTGGGCGCGGAAATCGGCTGGCAGAGCATGGATGTGACGCATAAGCGCCCGGCGGTCAGAACCTATTGCCGGCTGGCCGTGGGCCGCGATTATCTGGACGCGGCGCCGGTGCGCGGCATGCGCCAGGGCGGCGGCGGCGAGAAAATGGAGGCCAACGTGCTCGTGGCCGAATCGGCACAACAGCAGTAGAGTAGAATTTGCCCATGACTTACTGCGTCGGCCTGCTGGTCGACACCGGTCTCGTGATGTTGTCCGACTCGCGAACCAACGCCGGCGTCGATCAGATCAATACCTTTCGTAAAATGCAGACCTTCCAGCATCCGCACGAGCGCGCGCTGGTGCTCATGTCGGCCGGCAACTTGGGCATCACCCAAGCGGTGGTGAACTTGCTCGAGACCCCGAACGAACTCGGCGAGCCCACGCCCCTCATGGCGGCGAGCAACATGTTCAACGCCGCACGAGTCGTGGGCGATGCCCTGCGCTCGATTTATCAGCGCGATGCGCTGGACTTGAAGGAGCATGGCTATGATTTCAACGGCAACTTCATCTTGGGCGGCCAGATCAAGGGCGAAGAGCCGCGCCTGTTTCACATTTATTCGGCGGGCAACTTCATCGAGGCCTCGATCGAAACGCCGTATTTTCAGATCGGCGAGTCCAAATACGGCAAGCCCATCATCGACCGGGTGATCACCCGCAGCTCGAGCTTGGCCCAGGCCGCCAAGTGCGCGCTGGTGTCCATGGACTCCACCATGCGCTCCAACCTGTCCGTGGGCCCGCCCTTGGACCTCGCCATCATCAAGCGCGACGAGCTTCGAGTGGCGTCGCACATCAGCATCGACGAGAACAACGAATACTTCAAGATGATCCACGCAATGTGGGGCTTCGCGTTGCAAGAAGTCTTCAGCGAACTCCCCAACCCCAACTGGTAACTCTCATGACTCGATTGGGTTTGGTGAGTCGATCGCCTCAATTGACGGGCCCTAAGCTGAAGTCGAATCCGCTGAGGGATGTTGGCTTGCCCAGCAAATAGCCTTGCGCATAGTCCACGCCGAGTGAGCGCACCGCTTGCAGCTGCAGGTCCGATTCCACTGATTCGGCCACGGTCTGCACGCCTAAGTCGCTCGCCATGCGCACGATGGCGGAAATCATAGCCCGCGCCACGCGGTCGGTGGGTGCTGCGCCGATCAAGGAGCTGTCGATCTTGAAATAGTGCGCGGGTATCGAGCGTAAATACCCGTACGCGGGCGAATTGGCGCCGAAATCATCCAGCGCGACTTCGCAGCCCAAGGCCTCGAGGCGGCGCATGGATTCGCTCACGCTGATGTTGCCCGAGGAGGCGTAGCGCTCGGTGATGTCGAAGCACAGTGCTTGCGGGGGCACGCCGCTCTTGGTCACGCACGCTTCCAAGAAGCCGATGAATCGCTCATCGGTGATGGACTGCGCGGACAAGTTGATGGAGAACACCGAGGGCACGCGCGACCAGCGCTTGCGATTTTTGGCGAGCCAGACCAGCACGGTGCGCACCACCCAACGGTCGATGCTCGGCATCAGGCGCTGCTGCGCGGCGCGCTCGAAGAAATCCTTGGGCGTTACCAGCGTGCCGTCCGCCGTGCGCAGGCGCAACAGCACTTCGTAGTGCGCCAGGCCGACATAGTCGTGCAGCGAGCAGATCGGCTGCAGGAACAGCTCGTAGCGCTCGGCATGCAACGCGTTTTGGATCATGGTGCCCTCGTGGGTATCCTCGCTGATGAGCAGCGGAAACCCTTGGCGCCTTTCGAATTCCGCCGACAGGCAGGTGAACACCGGCGCAAGCTTTTGCTGCAGGGTTTCATCGGTGCGCGTGTCCCTGACCCCGGCATCGATGCTCATGCGCACCGCACCGTTGATGGCGCCCTTGCCGTCGCGCACCGGTATGGCCAGCGAGTAATTGCCGTCCTCGCGGGGCGCGTAAGTGAATTCCATATTGCCGGCCGAATCGCTGGAGATCGAATCCTCGACCAGCTGATGATCCTCCGGCAGCAGAAAATCGTCGCTCAGCCACAAGGTGTCCGCGGCGAAATCGTGGAACGACACGCTGGAGACTTCCGGCGCCAAGGCCATGATGACCTGAGCCAACGCCTCCAACGTTTTGCCCGAAGCGGCCTCAGCGGCATAAGTCAGATTAGTCGACACGCGCGTCACCCGATGTGAATTTGACGAGTCCATGGTACGTAAGCGCGGACCGCGAAGGCATGTCGTCGGAAGCCGACGTAAGTATGCAGCGACATCAGGATTTGCTTAAAGCCCGGCAAATCAAGCGCTTTGCGGCTCGACTGAGCGGTTCCGGTTTTAAGTCAAAGCGCCATAAGTCAAGCGCGGCGGAACTGGTTCACAGGCCGCATGGGATAATGCGACCCCGTGAATTTCATCCGCAAGACCTTTGAGCTAAGCCGGTGCGCGGCGCGTTACTGGAGTTCGGACAACGCCTCCACCACCGGAGCGGCGCTGGCTTTCTATTCTGCCTTTTCCTTGGCGCCGCTCTTGATCATTTTGTTGACCGGGGCGGCGCTGATCGTCGGCAAAAATGCCGCGTACGGCCAGATCGGCGCGCAGTTGCAAGGACTGTTTGGACCGGCCACGGCCAAGGTGCTGCTGAACGCCATGCAAAGTTCGCAACAGACTCAAGGCCTGGTGGCGACCCTCACCAGCATCGTCACCTTGTTGATCGGCGCGACCACGGTGCTCGCTGCGCTCGAAGAAGCGCTCGAGAAAATCTGGGGAGGTACCGTCGCCGCCGCGGTGGGCATCCGCGGCTGGGTGCGCACGCGCTTCCTGTCCTTGGGCTTCATTCTGACCTTGGGGTTTTTGTTGCTGGTGTCCCTGACCGTGACCACCGTGCTCTCCGGCATCCGAACGCAGTTCGCGCCGCAAGCGGCCATCGTCGGTCTGATCGGCGTGGTGGACTTCATCATCTCTTTGATGCTGGTCTCATCCTTGTTCGCCCTGATCTACCGCTACATGCCCACGCGCCGATTGCCGTGGAAAGTGGTGTTGATCGGCGGCCTGCTCACCGCGTGCTTGTTCGATGCGGGCCGCTGGATCATCGGTCTGTATCTGGCCCATTCCACTCAGGCCTCGGCCTTCGGCGCGGCCTCATCGTTCGTGGCGCTGCTCTTGTGGCTGTACTACACGGCGCAGATTTTTTTATTCGGCGCCGAGTTCACCGCCTGCTTGGGCGGCATCCGCGACCAAGCGGATGCCGCCAAGAGCAACGGGGGCGCGAGCCCGGAAGCCTCACGGGTGCGATAGAAATTGTTTCTTCTCGAGCCACCAGAGCGTCAGCGAGACGCCAAGCCACGCCACCGACGCCGCCGCGAGCACAACCCCCGGCTTGCGACCGGGCAAGGCCAGCCAGACCACCAATGCAAAGGCCAGCAACCCGGCAGCGCCGGCGATGGCGCCGCGCGCCTCGAGTGCGGCGGCCTTGCGGCCGCTCGCGGGATCATCAAATCCCGCTTTGCGCTTTTTCTCGGTTTCATGCCTTTCGATGAGCGTGACGCCGACCGGAAAAATCGACGGAAAGGCGAGGAATAGGCCGCCGAACACCGGCCCGAACCGATGCGCCAGCCATCCGGTCACCACGGTCACGGCGCCGCCGAGCACGAAGCGCAGCACCCATTCGTACCACTTGTTGCGCTTAAGACCCGCGAGGTGCAGCGATATTTTCATGTCACGGCCGTGAGCAGAAACCACCCCGCGAGCGCGGCGACGAGCCACAGGCTGAGCCCTAAGGTGGCGACAACGGCGGCGCTGCGGGTTCCCTCGCGAAGCAGCCGGCTCGTCACCCAGGCATAGAACGTAAAGGCGGCGGCGCCGAGGATCATGGACCGCGCCTCGGTGGCGGCATAGTGCCGGCCGTGCTCGCTGATGGTCAGGGCCAAAGTGGCCAGCGCGAGCGATGGCGCCGCGGCGAAGACGCCCGCGAAACTCTTAGGGCGTAGAATATCCCCGGCAGAGGCAAACAGCGAGATGACGCAGCCGCCGAGGAGAAATCGCACCAGCCATTCCGAGGTCAATCGCACTCCTAAGCTTCAGTGTCGCCACCCCGGCACAGATTAGGAACGGGGAAAAGCGGCGGACGTTGGTTAGCGCCCGCTTAGGATATTAGCGAGATTTGGCCGCAGTCGCCCGTTTGGGTGAGCTTTTGGCTTTTCGCACAGCCGGGTACAAAATCTCCTGCTCGAGCTCGGCGTGAATGGTCAGCTCGTTGCACACTTGCTCGACGAGCGCGCTTTTCTCCTCATCGCGGCTCTGCGCAGTTACCGAAACGGGATGCGCCAGCCTGGTTTGGGCATGGCCATCAATTCCGAGAGCTCGTCCCTTCTCGCAGCGAGCTGCCTTCCCAACCCCTTAAGATCCAGCGATGTCGGCTGGAGCCTCCCAAGCATGCCGCCGGAGGCTTCCTCCTCCAACATATGAATTTTGAGCATTCTCCACAAGGCGCGGATCATGGCTTCGTAGTAATGGCCGTCGCCCGGGTCGGAATTTTCGATATCGGCAATAAGCTTCTTGATGCATTCGTGTTCGACCATGGAATCCTGATGGCGCTCCACTGCATAGCTCGCCGCCAAATGCGCGGGATAGAAAATCTCCTCCTCGATTTCCATGTGCACCTTGATATAGATCAAGGTCTCATTGATGAGGCCATCCCATAATGGTACGGCGTCCTCTTTTAAGCATCGCATGAGGTGCTGCTCGATCAGCCGATGCTCGCGCTTGAGCAAGCTCACGGCATCTTCCAGGGCAGGGAATTCGGTCCGTACCGGCGTAGTGACTTCCATACGGAACACCCGCTATTTTAAGTGCATCGCACTATTTTATCCCGGCAGCTTGCGGTGCGTGTCGCAAAACTCCGTAGGCGGTCCGGGAGCGTAGTACGATGCATGATGTCCGTCGGTGGCATAGACCACCGAGGCATGCTTGGGGGGGAATGCCATGATTAAATTACGAGATGATGTCGTGCGCGACAATCAACTGCTCGGCGCATTGGAGCCCGCATCCCGGCAACGGATCGACAAGCATCTGGAGCCGGTCAAATATCCGTTACAGGCAGTGGTCAGCGAAGCCGGCAGCCAGCTCAAGCATGCCTACTTCCCGCAAGGCTGCGTGCTCTCGCTGCTCACGGTGCTGGAGAACGGCTCGGCCATCGAGACCGCGAATATCGGGCGCGAAGGCGCATTCGGCTTATTTGCCGCCATGTACAGCCGCGAGTCCTTCAATCGCTGCATCGTGCAAATGGAAGGCGCGCTGTCGCGCTGCCCCATCGGCGTGCTTCAAGAGGAATTCAGGCAAAGCGAGCACGTGCGCGATTTGTTCGTGAGTTATTCCGAAACCCTCCTCTCCCAGGTGCAGCAAACCGTCGCGTGCAACGCCTTGCACAGCACCGAGCAACGAGTCTGTCGCTGGCTTCTGATGATGCACGATCGCGCCGAAGGCGAGCCCCTGACCTATACGCATGAGTTCCTCGGCCAGATCCTGGGCGCCAATCGCAAGTCCATCACGCTGGCCGCCCAGGCTATGCAAACGGCAGGGCTCATCCGCTATCACCGCGGCATGATGCAGGTGCTGGATCGCTCCGGGCTCGAGCACGCTTCGTGCGAGTGCTACAGAATCGTGCAGCACCGCTTCGAAATGTTTCTCTCGCCGCCCTCGACCGCGGCCCCCGGCGACAGAACCCGCCGCAGCCACCCGTCTTAAACGCCTCATCGGCGCCATATGTGTGGAAGTAACAGGTCCGACAGGCAGTTCTTACCCAAGCTTGATGTTTGCGCCGGACGGTCAGGACGCGTGCGCACCCGCAGCATGGGCGCGCAGTCAAACCACAGGAGCATCTTCAATGGCCAACAAGCAGCAGAGCGGCGAATCGGGTAAGCCTTCACAGCGCGGCGGGGCGGGCAATTTTGCCAACGATCCGCAGCGCGCCAGCGAGGCGGGCAGAAAAGGCGGTGAACACTCGCGCGGCAGCGGATCCCAATCGGGCAGCGACAGTTCGGTAAAATCCGGGCGCAGCGGCTCGGGGCGGGGCAGTTCGGGAGGTGCGCGCGGCGGCTCGAACGACAACGCATAGAATCTTTGCGCCTTTGACATGATACTGATGCACGCCGGAGCGGCCGACTGCTCCGGCGTGTTTTTGCGGCTTGCCTGTGATCCGAGAACCGCGGCGTAACGGGTCCGCGGTTTAAGCCTGCGGCTCGCCTCTTTGGCGCTCCTTCTTTAAGATCTCGGCAAGGGCGAGAAATCGGGGGTGCACGGCCAACTGTTCCAGGGTCAATGATTGTCGTCGGCGCCAATTCGCATGCTCGCTGTCTGTGCCGGGCACATTCACGGGCGTGACCTCATCGGTGAGATCGTCGACTTGTGCAATGACGAGAAACGCATTGCTTCGCGCGAGATAGGCGTGCGCTGCGCGAATGACCGACTCGATGTCGGCGCCTTCGCCATTCAGGAGGCCCGCGCGGTGCAGCGCATCCAAAAGCTCCCGGTGCTCGGCGCGCCGCCCCTCACGGGCCTGCTGCAGCTCTTGAGGCGTGCGAAACAGCGCAAGACTTTCTTTCAGCGCAATGTCGCGCGCTTCCCACCACGCATGCTGCGTCGGCAAGTCGTGGCTGCCGGCTACCGCGACTGAGGCCGCCGGATACGCCTCGGGCGGAATGAACCTCTCTTCAGTTCGCTCGAACAGCAGCACGCGGTACGAAAGAATATTTGCCTGCGCCATGCGCTCCCGAAAACCGTCCGGCACCGTTCCTAAGTCCTCGCCCACGACGAGACAATGGTTGCGGTGGCTTTCGAGCGCCAAGATCCCGACAAGCTCCTCCAAGGGGTAACGCACGTACGCGCCTTGTGCCGGTGTGCCGCCCTTGGGTATCCAATAAAGCTGCTTCAAGGCCATCACGTGATCGATGCGCAGCCCGCCCGCATGGCGCATACTCGCGCGCACCAAGTCGATGAAGCTTCGATAGGCCTCGTCTCTCAACGCAAACGGGTTGAAAGGCGGCAGCCCCCAATCCTGGCCGGCGGGGTTATAAATATCGGGCGGCGCACCGACTTGTGCGGCATCGACAACCACGCGCGGGTTGAACCAGCTCTCCGCGCCCGCCGGCGCGGCACCGACTGCCAGATCACGATACAGTCCGACCGCCATTGGTTTGGCGGTTTGCGCGGCGGCGGCCAGCTGCGTGTCGGCAATGAATTGCAGCCATTCAAAAAAAAGCACCTCGTCCGCGTGCTCGTGAGCGAAGCGCGCCACGGCTTGTGAATTGCAGTCCCGAAACTCGGGCGGCCAATCGTGCCAGTCGGTGAGCGCGGGCGAGCCTTTCGCGAAATGCTCCTGCAAGGCTTCAAACAAGCAGCCTCGCTCCAGCGAGGCGCCGCCTGATTGCCGGAAATCGGTAAAAGCTTGCCATCGCGGCCAATCGCGCTGCATCTGCGCATCGGCAAACAACACGCGCAGCACTTTAAGCTTGAGCGCCAGCACGCTCGAATATTGAACCGAGCGCGCGGCCCGGCACCCTTGCAGCACATGTTGGAACGCGGTCGAGCCGATCAAGCTTCGTGCGGATTCGCACTGTGCAAGTTCAGGAACCGCCGTTACATCGATGTTGAGAATGTTCAACAGCAGACGATTCGCCGGCGAATAAGGGCTCGCCTGCTCCGGCATCTCAAGAAACATCGCATGCAACGGGTTGACTCCCACCACGTTCGCCCCGACGGATATGAGCATTCCCACCAAACGGGCGAGGTCGGTGTAATCCCCGATTCCCCATTGATGCTCGGAGCGAAGCAGGTACAGCTGCGCGGACACGCCCCAGAGCTTCGCGCCTTCATCGAAGGCGGGCGGCAACCAGCAGGCTTCCGGCGCAACGATCAGCACCGCGGTGTCGCCGGGGTCGGAGCCGGCCGGGTCGCGCACCACCGAGAGCGTGTGATAGCCGAATGGAATATCGCCGGCCAGCACCAGGCGGTATCGGGCTCGAGCGATGCCGTCGATCTCCTTGAACTCCAGCGTCTTCAGCGCTGCGGTGGGCGCGTCGCCTTTGAGTTCACCGCCGCCTTCCAGCAGGATTAGCCAGGACACCGAGTCCTGGCCGCGCGGCAACTTAACCTCTATCGAAGGGCACTGCGCACCGGCCGTAACCACGTACACAGAATCAAGCGTGCGGGACCAGTCGAGCCAGTCCAACTCATCGAGTGCTGCCTTCGCGGCCGCCTCATCGCGCGCCGCAACGCCCATGGCGGCAAGCAAGGCTTGCCGCGTAGCAGGGCCGGCAGGACGCAGTTCCCCGTGTGCATCCGTGAACTCGCTTTCAATTCCACAGCGCTGCGCGAGTTGTGCGGTTGCACTGGTAGGCGGCGAGTCGCGAATGCCCAACGTTACCTGGCTATTGCGGAGGCGCGACTTTCAATAGATTGGTGACCTTGCCCTTGCCCGCGACTTCTTCGGCCTCCGCGCCAATGACGTCTTTCTCATGAGCGTCGCGCACCACTCCGTTGAGTGTCACGGCACCGTTGACCGCCACGATCTTGACGTTGTGTGCATAGGTCGAGAGCGCCTTGTCCCCCATGACCCTTTGGCGAATCGCCTGCGTCAAATTGACATCCGAGGCATTGTTGGCCTGGCCATCTGCGGTACTCGACTTGTCGGTCGAATTGACCGGATTGACATTGGTCTTGGTGTTGTCTGGCGGCGGACTCTGCGCTTGCGCCGCCGCGGTAAACCCAAGCGAAAGCGCCAGGCTTAAAAGGGCTGCCGTTTGTCTTTTCATATAAAACCCCTGAAAAAAATTCGATGTGAAAACCCAAGGGGCCTTTTAAGACCCCCTAGATGGTTGCTCAGCCAACCCTAGCCTGTGGCCGTCTTCGGCGAGCTCGCCTCGCTTGTCGAGGAGATATCCTCGGCGCCGGTCTGCTTGAGCAGATCCTTCGCGCGCGTTACCTGCTCCGAGGTTTCGGAATGCACGGATAGCAAAGTGCCACCGTCCTTCACGCGCCCCTCGTAGCGCTTCGCTTCATACTCAGGAATACCCATGCCCACCAGAGCTCCCACCAAACCGCCCACAGCGCCACCCACGCCCAAACCCGCGAGTCCCGCCATGATGGGTCCGGCAGCGATGAAAGGTCCGATCCCCGGGATGGCAAGGGCACCGATGCCCGCCAGCACGCCCAGCGTTCCGCCGATGACGCCACCGGTGGTCGCACCGACCGTGGTGCCTTCCGGCGCCTTGGTGTCTTTGTGATGCGCGAAGTCCTTGGTGCTGCGCGTGTCGGGCAGCAACACAGAAATCGCCGAGCTCGAAAATCCCGCGGCGATCAGCGTGTCCACTGCACGCTCAGCCTCGGTTGCGGAACGGTAGATGCCAAAAACTGCCGTATTTTTACCAGCCATAAATGCTCCCTAATATAGGTTAACGTCGGCAACACAACGCCGCCGATTGCGTCGGAGCATTAGGCTTGGAATGACGAGAGGTATCTGTCAGCCCTGGCGCTGTCCGTCGGTCAGACAACGCGACAGGTAGGCCTGCCTCAGATCGGCGGCGGTCGGGCGATGAGATTCTCGATTTGCTCGGGGTCCACAGGCTTCGTGAGGTGAAAATTAAAGCCCGCGACAAGTGCCAAGCGCTTGTCCTCTTCATTGCCCCAGCCGGTGAGCGCGATCAGAACCATCTGCTGTCCCCAGGCTTCTTTGCGGATTGCTTGCGCAACCGCGTAACCATTGAGTTCAGGCAAGCCTATGTCCAGAAGCACGACGCGGGGACGCAGCTCTGCCGCCAAGGCCAGCGCTTGAACACCATCGTGGGCAAGGGACACTTCGTGTCCCGCAAGCTCGAGCAAACACCCTAAAGTCTTCGCGGCATCGACGTCATCATCCACCACCAAGATGCGGCCAGCCGTGGTCTGTACCGCACGGACGGGTTTTTCTATTTCCATGGTGCTGGCCGCCGCTCGCGGCAGGGGTAACCAGACTTTAAATTCACTGCCCTGCCCAACGCCATCGCTGAAGGCGCGCACCTCCCCGCCGTGCAATTCGGTCAGACCTCGGACCAGCGCGAGCCCGATACCAAGACCTCCTTCGGAACGATCGAGAGTGCTTTTTACCTGCGAAAACATGTCGAAAATCGATTCAAGCGATTCAGGTTCAACACCGACGCCGGAGTCTTTCACCGCGATACTGACGCCGGATCGCTCACGCCGGACGGACAATTCAATGTGTCCTCCAAGGTCCATGTATTTGGCGGCGTTACACAACAAATTCGAAAACACTTGCGACAGCCGCAATGGATCCGCTTCCACCTCGATGGGCTCAGCGCCTAGCAACACCTGCACAGAGTGCCCGCGGGCATCAATGAGCGGGCGCGCCACTTCCAGGCTGGCATCGATAATGGAAGATAAAAAAATTCGTTGTTTATGCAGCGTGAGCTGGCCGCGGGTGATCTTGGACACATCCAGTAAATCGTCCAGCAGACTTGCCATCCTCTCGATCTGACGGTCGATGATGTTGGTCGCCCATTCGCGCGTGTCGGCATCGGCGCCGCGTGCACGCAGTACTTTCGAGGCATTGCGCACGGGCGCCAAGGGGTTTCGAAGTTCATGGGCGAGAGTCGCGAGGAATTCATCTTTGCGCCGATCGGCCTGGCGTAGAGCATCCTCGGCAGCGAGTTGCTCTGAGATGTCCGTGTTAGCGCCGAACCAACGAATGACGCGACCCGTCGAGTCGCGCAAAGGAACCACACGGGTAAGAAAGCTACGCTGCTCACCGGACGCACTCTTAAGTGGAAACACCATTTCGAAGGCCGTGCCGGTGGCCATCGATTCACGCCAGCGCTCGAGCACCTGAGGAAGCACATCCGGATCATGCACCGCCTTCCATCCCTCGCCTTGCATCTGCTCCGCGGTGGTGCCGGTGTATTCATACCATCGGCTGTTATACCAAAAGGCTGCGCCGCTCTCATCCGCCATCCAGCACAGCGTCGGAATGTTCTCGGCGAGCGTGCGAAAGCGCGCCTCGCTTTCGGCGAGCGCCGCGGTGGCGAGCACCCTCTCGGTAACATCCATGCCTTCAACGAGGATCCCGGTAACTGCGCCGCCCGCGTCTCTGATCGGCTGGTAGACGAAATCGACGTACCGTTCGTTGACTGCACCTCCGACCGTGACTTGAACGGCATACTTGGCGCCGCTAGCCGCGTAGGGCTGCCCGCTGCGATAAACCTCGTCAAGAATTTCCAAGTACCCTTGGGCTACCGCATCCGCGAGTGCTTCAGCGACCGTGCTTCCTATGACGTCGCGATCGCCAATTAGTAGCCGATAGGCGGGATTGGCTAACTCGATGCGATGCTCAGGTCCTCGCAGCACCGCCATGAAGGTGGGGGCCTGTTCAAATAGCTCGGTAAATCGCTTCCCTTCTTCGGCGGACAGTCTGGCTGCCAATACGTGAGAAGTGGTTTCACGGCAGATAACAAGAACGCCGCCGACGCCGTGGGGCGCCATTTCATCATCGATCGGCGAATAACTGTAGGTCCAGTACACCTCTTCGAGCTTGCCGTTGCGAGTGATGGGAACCCGTGCGTTTTCGAAGGAAACAGATCCGGCGCCCGACATCACGTGTTCGATCTGAGGCCCAATGATGGGCCAAATTTCCCGCCAGACATCCCTCGCGGGGCACCCTATTGAGCTCGGATGGCGTTCAGGACCAATCGACTGACGATAGGCATCGTTATAGAAGCACAAGAGGTCCGGACCCCACCAGACGTACATGGGGTGGCCGGTATTGAGAAGTAGCCTGATCGCTGTACGCAGCGGGGGCGGCCAACCCTCGGGGGGGCCAAGAGTCGTTTCGCTCCAATCATGCGCACGCAGTAGCGCGCCCATCTCCCCGCCATCGGCTAGAAAACTCAAAGCGGCGCCGGGGGTACGGTTTTTATTTTTGTAATCGCCATTGGCTTTTTTCCCTGGCGCAGACTCTTCCCGCAGGCAGGAATTTGTGACCAATCGAGATGTTAGCACCTATGTAGCATCCCGAACGATGTGCGCGCGCTCGGTGAACCGTGGCTGATCGCCAGACTAACAAATGTTAAGAAGCGCGTTCCCCGCCGGCGGCGTGGATGTCGCGATCTCTGTGGGCGAGTTCTCACAGGGGTTCACTCGTTTGTTCCGGCAGTCACACTCGGTGGCCCGCATATCATGCGTGCGCGCGGGCCTTGGCGTTCCGCATTGAAGTCCCTCGGGGTTCCACTTTTCACCAAAGCAAGGATTACGATTATGCCGACCAAATCAACAGGCTCAGCTGCCGGAGCCAAATCACGGGATGCGATTACCATGCTCATGGAAGACCACAAGAAAGTAAAAAAGCTGTTTTCTGAATTCGACAACCTGAAGGAAAAGGGCGGCGACGAAGAGAAACGCGCCGTTGTCGAGCAAATATGTGACGAGCTCACCATTCACGCTGAACTCGAGGAAGAAATCTTCTACCCCGCCGTTCGCGAGGCGACCGATGACAACGATTTGATGGATGAAGCCCTCGTCGAACATGCCGGCGCCAAGGTCTTGATTGCGCAACTGCAGGACATGGATCCGGAGGATGATCTTTACGACGCCAAAGTGACCGTGCTTGGCGAACAAATCAACCATCACGTCGAGGAAGAAGAAGGCGAGATGTTTCCGAAGGCAAAAAAATCCGGGGTCGATGCGGCAGGCCTGGGGCAGCTGATGCTTGAGCGCAAGACAGTCCTCTTACAAGAAATGGGCATCGATGCTGAGGCCGCCGCGGACGGCGATGAAACGCAGGAGGATGCGGTGGCGGATAAGGGGACCCGTAAACGAGCGGGGACCGGGGCGAAAGCGCGCTAGCTCTTTTAGCCTTTTAGCGAGGGCTACCGGCACCCCCTAGAGAGGGTGCCGGACTTTCGCACGAGCAAAAAACACTTGACCCACTGCGAAAAGAAACGGCTGCTGTTAGCTGAGTACAAAATGCTCACCATGGAGTTTTTAAAGGCCGTTGAGAGAATCGGTTCGTTAGGGGAGACAGAACACATGCAACTCAACATGGCAGATCGGGCACGGCTAAGATCGGAGCACGCGCGACTTGCGCTTCAGCAGCACATCGCAGAACACCGATGCGAGGAAGATGGATCTTGATTTGAAGGGCTCCTTCCCAGCAATGCCGGGAAGGAGCTGGAGCCGTTGCAAGAATCAAAATCGCGACTAGCCCTCAAACGCGACCTTGATTCTCTTCGGCTGCGCCTTTGGCTGCTTTGGGATAATAATCTGCAATACCCCATTCTTCCCCGCGGCTTGAACAGCGTTTGAATCGGCCGTTTCAGGCAAGGCAAAGCGGCGGTGGAAACGGCCCATGGCTCTTTCTGAGCGTTCCCGCTGCACATCTTTTTCACCGCGGTCTTTGGCGCGGTTCCCCGCCACTGACAGGATTCCCTGCTCAAGCGTGATATCAACCGCGCTCGGATCTACGCCGGGAATGTCTACCTTCAATATGAACCGATCTTCATATTCCTCTACGTCGGCAGGCGGGATCCAATCGGCCGTCGCCGCGGAACTGCCATTGGCGGAGGCCGCTCCTTCTCCGTCCAAATACTGGTTTAAATGCCTTTGCAATTGGCTGAGGGCTGACCAGGGTTCAATGCGAGTGTTCATGCTTCGGACCTCCCGTGTTATTGAAAAATGAACGAGTACCGACAGACCGCTTATAGGGGGCCGCAATTGCTTTTCAAGGGGTATCGGCTGTGCAACACGCTTTGCGGCACTGCGTACACTCAGAATCAACGTCGGACAAATCCGGCAACCAAATAATCGCCTGCGAACTTGCACCATTGGAGTGAAACCGAATAATCGCCTAAAGCGTAACCAAGAAAGCCCACTTAGCCCGGGGCACCTAGAACATCACAGAGTGAGGGGAAAACCGATGCGCAATCCGGATCCATTCAATCTTAACCGCTTCCTGATTGCGCAGTCGCGATTCTACTCCAAGGCGATGCGCGAGCTGCGAGCGGGGCGCAAGGAGGGTCACTGGATGTGGTTTATTTTTCCGCAGCTCCGGGGCCTTGGGGGCAGCGAATCCTCAAAATTCTACGGGCTCGCTTCATTGAAAGAAGCCGAGACTTATCTTGGGCATCCAATTCTGGGCCCAAGATTGCGAGAGATTACCGAGGTGGTAACAGGACTTAAAAAACGCAGGCTCGAGGATATCTTCGCGCACCCCGACGATCGCCAATTTCATTCTTGCATGACCCTATTTGCGATCGCGGGCGATGATACCCGGGTCTTCGATGAAGCCCTGGTCAAATATTTCAAATCTGCACTTGATCCCAATACACAAGATCTGCTTAGAGCGGCCAATAAGGGCAAGAGCGTGGCGAAAACGCGGATCCCAACTAATGCGCCGGCCGGCTAAGCCTGCCCTTACTCTTTCAAGCCCGCACGCAAATGAACCACGCGAGCGAGCACCGACCAATCCTTCGATGCCAGGCCCGCTTCGATTCCCTTTTGCATATTCTCGCGCACGATTTCCGCCGCCGGCAGCACCGCGTGTTTCGCCTTCGCGGCCTCGAGCGCCAGGCTCACGTCCTTGAGGCCCAAGGGAAGCTTGAATCCCGGCTCGTAGTTCTGGTCGGCGATCTTGCCGCCATAGCGCTTGTAGGCCGGGCTGGCGAACAAGGTGCCGGTCATGATGTCGAGAAAGTCGCGCGCCGGTAATCCGTAGCTTTCGGTTAAAGCAGTGGCTTCGCCCATCGCCTCCATGGCAAGTGCGATCATCAGGTTGCCGGCGATCTTCGCCACGTTGGCGCGAAGAGGATCGGCCCCTAGCTGCCAAATTTTTTGTCCCAGCGCATCGAGGGCGGGCTGAACCTTGGCAATCGCGTCAGGATCGCCCGCCGCGACAATATTCAACTCGCGCCTTGCCGCCGCCTCCGGCACACCGAATACCGGCGCCGACACGTAAGCGATCGCTGCTGCGCGGTGCAGTTTCTGCAGCTCCTCGACGAGCACGAGTGAAATCGTCGCCATCATCACGTGGACGCAGCGTTTGCGCGCCGAAGCGAGCGCGCCCGAGTCGATGATCACACTGCGCACCGCCTTGTCATCGGCGAGCATGGTCAGTACCGCATCGTTGTCGAACGCCGCTGCCGGCGATGCAAGCACCGTGACACCTTCAAGCGCTTTAGCCGCAGCGGGATTGCGATTCCATACTCCCACGCGGTGCCCTGCCTTCACTAAGTTGGGCACCATCGCGGCACCCATGCTGCCTATCCCGATAAATCCTATGTTCATGGCAAACTCCAGGTTCAATCACCAGTTCCTGAATCCTCGAGCGCGAGCCGGGCTCAGACATCCCCGCTCATTCGCCGATGACGTGCAGGGCAATCCGGCGCTCGTGCGGCCGGCGCCGATGTTCGAATAAATAAATTCCTTGCCAAACCCCGAGCGCGAGTTCGCCATGAATGATGGGAATCGACAACTGAACCTGTGTCAGCGCGGTGCGCAGATGCGCGGGCATGTCGTCGGGACCTTCGTCGTTGTGGTCGTACAGACTTGGGTTTTCAGGGGCCAACCGAGCGAAAAAGGCCTCGAGGTCGGAACGTACCTCGGCAGCGGCGTTCTCCTGAATCAATAGCGACGCCGATGTATGCGTGCAGAACAGCGTCGCCAACCCCGAAGCTATCGACTGACCCTCGAGCCAGGCGCGCACCTCTCGTGTGATGTCGAGCAGCCCCTGCCGCCGGGTGTTGATGACGAGAACATGGCTGGCCTGCTTCACGCCGGCTCAGGGCGACTTTTTCTGAGGCTGCAGATTTTGAGCGGGGGCGCCAACGCCCTGCAGGACATTCAGCACCGCTTGCGATACGCGCTCGTCGATGTCCGCAGCGTATTTCAAATGAACGGGGTAACCGATTTGCGCCTGCATGTGCCCATCGACGATGCGCATTTGAATACGCGCAGCGGTCTCCGCGCCGCCTTCTAGAATGCTCAGGCCGCGCACCTGCCGGGTCTGACGCTCAATTTCTCCGCGATAGTCGTGCAACGCCTCTTCCACCCCCTTCGCCAACTTTGCCTTCAAAGCCACATAGTCATCGACCGCCGGCAAGGCGATCGTCATATCATGCCAGGACAGATCGACACCCGGAAGTTGCTTGAACAAACCTCCGGAGGACTGGAACACGATCAGATTGGCGAATGCAACCACCCTGCCGGTCGGCCCCAAGGGACCAGTCTGACTGAGTTCCATCAAATGCATGCGTACCAGCCCGAGATCGATGACTTCGCCGGTTACCGTGCCGATCTGCACTTTGTCCCCGATCCGAATGCCATATTTTCCGATGAGGAAAAAATATCCGACAATGGAGACCAAGACGCTTTGCATGGCCACTGCGACACCGGCACTGAGCAAGCCTGCAAACGTGGCGAAGGTGCTGATCTCGGTGACGAAACTCAAGGCGACGATGATCGCCACCGCGGTCCACATGACGATGGTCCGTATCAACAACAGCTGATAGCGGTGACGCGGTTCGCGCGAATAGTGCAGCACCGCTCGGCGCCAGATTTCCGCCAGGATGAACACGATAGCCAGCATTCCGGCCAAAATACTTAAGCGAACGCCCAAAGCTCGGAGCGCGTCCTTATATTCTCGACGCGTGAATTGGCGCCAATTGTCCAAATTGTGGCGGTACTGCTGAAGCAGCACGGATTCCTTGCTCAGGGGAAGCAATATGGCGGATGTTTGCTTGAAGAACCACGCCAGCGTATCGAATTGCTTGCGCAGGTTGATCAAGGTGGCGCTGCCGGCGTTGTCCGCCTGCGCCGCGAGCGCGTCGCTTTGCGCCGAGAGAGCCTTCAAATGCTCCAGCGGCGCCTTGTTGATGTTTTGAAACGTTGCGGCCAAGGCAGCGGTGCGCGCATCGACGGCATCGATCGCCTTGAGCTTGGCGCGCAGGCGAAGTACTTCCGAGAGCAGATCCCAGATCCCCGACCGCGACCCCTCCTTCTGCGATGCGCTCGTCGCAAGGGGGGTTGCCGACGAGGCATTGGACGCAGCGGCGGACGACGACGTCGCCACGCTGAGAGTCACGGTCGGCACGCTGGCGGCGATGGCATCGATGTGGGCCTTTAGGGCGTTCGCGTTCGCAGCCTTCGGATTGGTCTGATGGGTGAAGTCAGCCATCGTGTTGAGCATATTTATTTGCGCATCCAGCATGGAGAGTTCGCCCTGAAGCTCAGGGAGTTTCGCTTCGAGTTCCCGCCTCACCTTGCCACTGGTGGTGGCGAGCTTTTGGCGATCGGCATCCATCTCCGCTTGGGTGGCCACGCGTTGCTGCGTCAATCTATCTCGCTGCCGTTCGAAAGATTGCGATGCGGCGGTGTCCGCGCTTTGCTCCGCGTTGGCTTCGCTGCTGATGAGTTCGGCGCTCGCGCGCGCGATTTCAATGGCCAGATTGACTACTTCATCGGCCGCTTGCTTATTTGCATACACGATCATGAGATCGCTCGCACGGGTCGCGCTTTGCTGCTGCGTGCCGAGCGTCCTGTACCAGTCGACGGTCTGATCCAAGAGTTCGATGACCTGCTCCGGCGTCAACACGCTTATGCGCGCATCGGGTCTAGGCGACTGGCCGCTCGCTGGCGCGTTGGCTCCTGCAGGCGTGCCGCCGGCAGCTGCCTGCTTACCATCGGGAGCACCTGGATTCGCGCTGGCTGTTGCGCAGTGCAGACCGGCGAGCAGCATCACTATGACTTTGAGGTGCATGCCGAATCGTACCGTAAAAACTTCACCTGCCAATGCGCCGCGTCACTGCCGCACGCCGGGCCAACATGAACGAGTCTCTGTAAGTTTTTCAAAAAATCGGTGCGAGCCTCCGCCGCATGGACTCTGGCCGCGAATTCGCACCACCCGTCACAAAAGGTTAATCGCAACGCAATTTTTGGCACGTAGCGTCACGCGGGCCGATGTCATTCACTTACAGGGGAGAGCCTATGCTTCTTCAGAGCCCGAAATTTTCGTACCCGAAACTCGCCGCTTGCGCGTCCGCAACGGCGTTGTCCGCGTTGTGTTGGTCCGCAGCGGCGCAAGCCGCCGATCCCGACGCCTCCGTCGACGCAATCCAAACCGCCACGCCGATCAAACACGTCATTATCATCGTCGGCGAGAACCGCAGCTTCGATCACTTATTCGCAACCTACGTGCCAAAGAATAAGCAGGACAAGGTTCTGAACCTCTTGTCCGAGAAGATCATCAATGCCGACGGCTCGCCGGGGCCGAAGTTCGCGATGGCGCACCAATATGAAATTACCTCTCCGCCCAACGGCGGTCATTTCTTCAGCAGTGCTGACCTCAAGGACAAGTCCCTCTACGTCACGTTGCCCCCGCCGGATGTGGGCGGCGTCGGCGCGGCCTCCCCATACGCCGGAATATTGAGCATCCCGGGCGGCAATCCGGGATTACCTCCGCAGGATCAATTCTTATTCGCCACCGGCGGCACTGGCTTGAGCTTCACGCTGGGCCCCGATACTCGCATAACCAACGTCACGAATTTGCCGCCCGGACCATTCCAATTGACCGGTCCCACCATGCCTGACGATGCGTTTGCCGCGGATACCATCCATCAATATTTCCAGATGGTGCAGCAGGTCGATTGCGCCATCGACAAGGAGCACGTGTCGAAAAAGAATCCCACTGGCTGTCTGCATGATTTGCAATCCGCCGTGACCACGACGTACAGCACGCCTCCGGGCGCCGCGCCGCACGATACGGGGCAAACCATGGAGGTCTTTAATATGCAGCAGGGTGATGCGCCCGTCTTCAAGTCCCTCGCCGATGGCTACACCATGAGCGACAACTATCACCAGCCCGTCATGGGCGGCACCGGCCCCGACAGCCAGCCGCTTGGCTTCGCCGACCAGGTTTTCTTCAGCGACGGCAAGGGCAATCCGGCGACTCCTCCCCCGGCCAACATCTACAACCCTGATCCTCAGCCAGGCACCCTCAATCTCTACACAACCCGTGCGCAGTGGTTCGATTGTTCCGACGATACGCATCCGGGAATCGCGCCCATCAAGAACTACTTGAAGGCGCTGCCGTATACCGTGAATCCTCAGTGCGGTCCGGGCGAATATTGGCAGGCGGTGAACGTGAACCCCGCCTTCACACCGAAAGGCGTGGTGCAAACGGGCCTCGTGGTGCCGCCGACCACGCAAAAGAGCATCGGCGATGTGCTCTCCGCACATAACATCTCCTGGAAGTACTATGGCGGCGGATTCAATGCCGATGGCACGGCCAGTCCTTTCAACGGCAGCTACTGCAATATCTGCAATCCGTTCGAATACCAGGCGAACTACCCCACCGTGGTGGCCGATCACATGAGGGATGTCACCGACCTGTTCACGGACATCAAGAACGGCACGCTACCCGCGGTCTCGTATGTGAAGCCTGACGGCACGATGGACGGCCACCCGGCCTCATCGAAGTGGAGTCTGTTCGAAGCCTTCGCGCAGAACATCGTCCAACTCGCACAAAGCAACCCGGAAGTTTGGGCCGAGACCGCGATTTTCGTTACGGTGGACGAAGGCGGCGGCTTTTATGACTCAGGCTTCATTCAGCCGGTGGATTTCTTTGGCACCGGCCCGCGCATTCCGATGATTGCGGTATCGCCTTTTTCGACCGGCGGCCATGTAAGCCATGTCTACAACGAGCATTCCTCGTTCGTGAAATTCATCGAACGAAACTGGAAGCTCAAAGGCACGCTGAGCAGCCGAAGCCGCGACAACTTGCCCAATCCTGTGCAGGGTGAAGAGGACAACGAATACGTGCCGCGCAACATGCCCGCGATCGGCGACCTGTTCGATCTGTTCGACTTCGATCATCGCGGCCATCACGGCGATCGCGGCGATCACTAAATCGATCTGAACCGCGCTTAAGCTCAAGCGACGCCGGCGGGACCAACGCCGGCGTTTTTTATTCGAACTCTAAGATCGGTAATGGCGCGGCGTTGCGCGCAAACCCTACTGCGACTTGACGGCTTTCGCTCGGTCCTTCACGGTTTGGAGGTGAGCATTTGCCTGGTCCTTACACTGCTTCTGAGCGTCTCCTTCAAGTGCCTCGCACTTGGCCAGAGCAACTTTGGTTGCGCCCTCTGTTTCCGTAACAGCAGCGTCGGCTACGGCGCCCACGCTCTTATCCGCGGCCTTTGCCGCAGCATCGGATTTCTCCTTGGCAAGATCCTGAGCAGCCTGAGCCTCGGTTTGTCTCCGTTTTTCGTCCGCCTTGGCGTTGTTCTCCGCGGCTTCGTTGCTTGCTTTAGCAACGTCGCCCTGAACCTTATCGGGTGATTCGGCTTTGTTGCAGGCCGACAATCCCATTGACGCGCTGACGAGCAGCGCACACATAAACGCAAATCTCATTTGAATTTCTCCCCTTGACCGCAAGATGTTGCGGCATCGTCGTACAACATACGCCCGCGATGAGGGGATCTCATTACTCTTACCCTTCTCCGCGCGTAAGAAGTTTCTTACAAATCGTCCCGTCGGTTGCCGACTACCCGGGCGGTGAGAGACAGTTAGCTGTGGCACCCTGGATGGAACACCCAATCGCTGAGCGCTTTGGAACAGATTGTGAACGAGGCATGAACGCGCGATGCAGCGTACCGAAAGCGTCAGTCCTGCAGCAATGCAGTCATCTTTATCGACACCAGAAGGTTGGGCAATTCAACGCCAAGTTTCGCGACCGCCCTGGCCGGGGGATCCGTCGGGAAAAACTTCGCGTACTCCTCGTTCAGGCCGGCAAAGTCGTTCGGCCTCGTTAAGAGGACGAGGACCTCGACGACATTTTCCAGCCTTGCGCCGGCGGCGCGCAAAATGTTCTCGCAGTTGACCAGCGCCTGTCGCGTTTGCTCCTGGATTGTCGATCCAGCCAATTGGCTAGTCTTCGGGTCGATGCCAGTGATGCCCGACAAGTACAAGGTAGAACCTGCCTTGACTGCCTGACTGAACAAGGGGGAGCTGGGCGCTGCCGAAGTTCGGATGATTTGTCTCGTCACGAAAACTCCTCAATCGACCAATGACCGCGCAATAATACCGCGTCACTTGAGTCCGTCCGCAATAGTCCATCCGAGTACCTCTCTTCGTGCATCAAAGCGAACAACTGATCGGAATTGCGGCCATGCTGATACTCGTCGCAGGCCCCCTGCTGCTTGGTCTGGCGGGACTGGTCAGCGCACGCCGCGCGCCGCCAGACGCAGCCGCCAACCTCGCCGCGCCCTGGAACTGGAGCCTGACGGTCACGTCGGCGCTGCTCTACACTCTGGCATTCAATTTGATCTTCTTCATTCAAGAACTGTTTTTGGTGCTGCCCAAGGCGCTCACGCCGGGCCTTAGGCCCACATTGTTTCACAACAATCACGCCTGGGAGGGCGACAACCCATTGGCGAGTCTCCTTCAGGGCACGGGCGCCCTGACGATTCTCTTAGTAGGCATCGGCTGCGCTCTGCTCCTCCGCAGTAGGGCAAGCCGCTTGCCGGCATTTCGGTTGTTTTTCATTTGGATGACCTACAACGGATTCCTGCAGTCACTCCCGCAAGTCGTCATCGGCGCCGTCGAGCGTGAGAACGACGTCGGCATGGCAATGAATTATCTGCATTTCGGCGCGACCGCCAAAACAGCGGCGGCACTGGCGGCGCTCGCCGCCATCCCGTTGGTCGGCCTAGGGCTGACGCGACCCTTGCTGAAGCTGGCTCAAGACCCGGCCCAAATCGTCAGCGCTCGAGCGCGAACCCGGTTCGTCTTCCAAGTCGCAACGCTGCCGGCGATGATGGCGATCCTGCTGATCATTCCGTTCCGCGTACCCCGCCATTGGATCGAGGTCGCGATGGTGCCTGTGGTGGTGACCCTCATCGGGATCGCATGGATACAGGCCGGCGCATGGCGCGAGAGCACGGCGAAGGCAGAGCGCGTGGCCGCGCCGTCGATTGCCTATCCACTCGGCGCCGTTGTGATTCTTTTCCTGGTGTTTCAGTTTCTGTTGAGGCCGGGCATTCACTTCTATTGATCGGCTGCGCCCTACGACAGGCGTGGCCCGCGTTTTGCGGTGTTTGTAGAAGCCTTCGCTTTTCGCTTACGGGGCAGGCTCACCTCCGGACTGCCCATCGAAGCCTGTGCCAGCTGCAATGCCCGCTCGGCGCGGGGCGCAAGCTTATTGTCACCGACCCGCTCGGCGATGGCTCCGAATCTATCGGTGACCCCAAGCCACTTGAGCTCTGCCGCATTCTTGAAGAGCGGCGCATCCTCACGCAGCGTGGCCAATTTTTTGAACAGCAGCGCCAAGTTCTTCTGCTTTCCCAGCGCCTCGGGCGGAAAGTCCTCGATGCCTCCGTAGCGCTCGATGAGACTTACCGCCCCTTTCGGACCAATGCCGGCAATGCCGGGGTATCCATCCGCCGCATCGCCCACCAAGGCAAGATAGTCCGGAATCCTTTGCGGGCTGACGCCGAATTTGGTGCGTACGCCCGCCGCATCACGGATGGTATTACTCTTGCGATCGACCTGAACAACACGGTCATCGCGCACGCACTGCGCAAGATCCTTGTCGGGCGTCCAAATGCACACTTTTTGCACGCGCGGATCTTTGGATGCGATCGACGCCGCCGAGGCGAGCGCATCGTCAGCTTCGAGTTCGACCATGGGCCACACCGAAACTCCCATGGCAGCAACCGCTTCTTCAAGCGGATGAAACTGCGCGAGCAGCGCCGGCTCTATCCCATCGCCGGTCTTGTAACCGGTCCACAGTTCATTGCGGAACGATTCAATCACGTGGTCCGTCGCCACACCCAGATGGGTCGCGCCTTCTTCGATCATTTGCAGCAGACCGTTCAGCACCCCTGCGACCGCTCCCATGGGCCGATCGTTGCCCTTGGTGAATCGGCGCAAACCGTAAAAGTGGCGAAAAAGCTCGTAGGTTCCATCGATCAGATGAACGATCATCACCTGTCCTTCCATAAAGGTTTTGTCGCACCTTACCACCCGGTTGATCGGCCCGCATGACACGTGCGAAGTCCGCCTTGACCGTAACAACGTTTAAACCAATCGAATCCGGACATTGCAGGCTCAGCGCCCTATAATTGAGGCGAACGAACGGAGATCGGCGGTGAACGATCAGCTGGAAGATGTCATAGCAAGTGCCGCACCGCTGGGTGCCCCCCTCGGCCCCCTATGGTCCAGCGCTTATCAGGAACTGAAACAGCTTGCCCGCGCGCGGCTGCGGCGAGGTCCTCGCAATACCTTGTTGGATACCACTGCGTTGGTAAACGAAGCCTACTCGCGGCTCGCAACCATCGGGCGGCTGCGCGTCGAGCACCGTGGTCAATTCTTCGCCTACTGTTCTCGAGTCATGCATTCCGTGATCGTCGATTTGGTCCGCGAGGCGCATGCCGAGCGGCGCGGCGGGGATGCGGTGAAGATCACGCTGAATACGGGGATCTGTGAGGCAGAGGCAAGCGAAGACGACCCGTTGCGAGTCGATGAAGCACTGCAGCTGCTGGCTCGAGTGGAGCCCAGGCTCACGCAAATAGTCGAAATGCGCTATTTCGGCGGCTTCAGTGAAGTGGAAATCGCCGAAGCGCTCGGCATAACCGACCGCACGGTACGGCGCGACTGGCAACGAGCGCGTGCATTGCTGCGAACGATGCTGGCGCAATAGACGGACCGCGCATGATTGAACTACCCTGCCCGCCCGAGCTGTGGCCTGAGTTTTCGGCGCTGCTCGACGCGGCCCTGGACCTGCCGCCCGAGGAACGTATGGGTTGGCTGCAGACGCTCGCGCCGCAGCACGAGCAGATGCGACCGTGGCTCCTCAAAGTTCTCAACGGCTCTGGCCGGATCGAGACGGCAGACTATTTGGATGCGCCAAGTCTGCCGGGCCCCGAGCTTTCCTTATTCCATCCGGGTCAGCGGATTGGTCCTTACGTGCTTGAACGGGAACTCGGCCGCGGCGGCATGGGCGAGGTATGGCTCGCCCGCCGCGATGATGGCACAGTGAATCGCCGCATTGCCCTCAAGTTGCCTTTTGCTCATCTGCCGGCGATTGCGCTTCAGCGATTCGCGCGCGAGCGCGACATCCTTGCGGGGCTGGCGCATCCCCATATCGCGCGCCTTTACGATGCGGGAACCAGCTTGGAGAGTCAGCCGTTTCTGGCGATGGAATACGTCGAAGGCGCGCCGATTGTCGAACATTGCGATGCGCAGCGGATGGGCCTGCCTCAGAGGCTGGAGCTGTTCACTCAGGTTCTGGAGGCGGTTCAGTACGCACACTCCCGGTTGGTGATTCACCGCGATATTAAACCGTCCAACATCCTAGTGACTGCCGCTAACCAAATTGCGCTGCTGGATTTTGGAATTGCAAAACTGATTGTTGATGGAGAGGCCAAGGAAACGGAACTCACTCAATACGGCAACCGTTCGCTCACACCCAGCTATGCATCTCCAGAACAAATCGCGGGCCAGCCATTGACGACGGGTTCGGATATTTATTCTCTGGGAGTCGTCCTGTGTGAACTGCTTTCAGGAGCGCTGCCCTACCGGACCAAGCGCGAATCGCGTGGCGCGTTGGAAGAAGCCATTCTATCCGTCGATCCTGTGAAGCCCAGCCAGATTGCGAGTGACGATACCGATGCGTCTAATCGCGGCGTAAGCCCGGTCAAGCTGCGAAAGGCTATCAGGGGTGATCTGGATACGATCACCCTTAAGGCCCTGCATAAATCAGCTTCCGCACGCTACCTAACCGCACAGGCTTTCGAGGAGGACATTCGTCGCTATCTAGGAAATCAGCCGGTGCTCGCGCGCCCCGAAAGCGCTATTTACCGCGCCGGTAAGTTCCTGCGCCGTAACAAACTGGCCGTCGGTGCAACGGCCGGCATGGTTCTGGCGCTTTTAGTGGGTCTCGCGCTTGCATTGTGGCAAGCACGGGTTGCACGGTTGGAGGCTCATCGCGCCCAAGCCGTGCAAGGTTTTCTGCTGGACATTTTTCGAAGCAGCAGCATGGATCAACGGGACCCGGAAAAGGGACGCCACACGACCGCTCAGCAGCTTCTTGATGCGGGTGCCAAGCAAGTGAATGACAAACTCAAGGCATTCCCCGAATCGCAGGAACTGGTCATGGACACACTGGCCGAAATGTATTTCGGCATGGGCCTTTCTGACGATGCTGCCAACATGCGCCGACAACGAATCGAGGTATTGAAAAGACAGTACGGAATGCACGACCTGCGAGTGGCCGATGCATTGCTCTCGTACGCGGAAGACTTGTCGGAGACGGCGGGTCGCGGACCCATTTTGGCCGCGCTGAACGAGGCCGGTGCCATCCTTGAAGCCCGCCGCGATTCTTCATCGCCAATATACGGCCGCCTGCTGCTGGCACTGACACGCTACTACCGATACGTTTCCGTCATCAAGAGTCGGGATTATGCGGACAAGGCTGTCATATTCTTTCGGCAGGCAGGCAACCCGGGCGATCTCGGACGCGCGTTGCGCTATGCGGGCAAGACCCGCGACGCGTTGGGCGACTATGAGGGTGGCTTGAAGTGGCATCAAGAGGCGATCGACAACGCGCGCCTGCAACATCCTGAATTCGGCAGCTGGATGGTGGTTTTGGTGGCCGAGCTCTCTGACAGTCAGAAAGGACTTCTGCAGATTGCGGAGGCGGAAAAGACTTTGCGCACGGCATTGGAACTGGGAAGGAAGTTCCAGGGTGCAAATCATCTCCAAACCCTTCAGGTGCAGCTCCAACTGGGCCAACTTTTGCAGCAGACATCGCGTCGTCAAGAAGCACGCGCCCTGCTGCAAGATGCTCTTGACATCGTCACACGCGAAGACAACAAGTCTGCCTCCGGAGAAACTCCTGAGGTCATGGGCTTTTATGGCTCCTTACTGCTGGCGGATGGGAGGCCAGCGGATGCCGAGCCCTATCTCGCCGCCGATGCCGACGATCTCAAGAAGAACTATCCCGGATCCAGCCCGCTCGCTCGCCGCCTGGCCTCGCAAGGCGAAATGCTGAGCCAATTGGGCCGCTATGAGGAGGCAGAAAAAACGTTGGCGCAAGCATGGCAGACATGGCAAAGCACCGCAGCCGCCGACGCCGATCCGGCCGTGAGCAATTTCTTCCTCTTGGCTCAAATCCGCTTTTACCTCTCAACCGGTCAACCCGAGCACGCACAAGAATTACTGCAGAGGATCACTCTGCCTTCTCATTCCGCGCAGCTACCGATTTTGCTGGATGACACCCGGGCAAAGATTGAATATGCACAGGCTTATCTGCAGCAAAAACGCCCGGCGGAGGCGCTCGCGTCTGCTCAGGGAGCCCTTGAGAGCGTGCAACGCTCCCCGTTACGGGCCTACTATCAAACTCTGGAAGCCGATAGTTTGCTTTGGCTGGGAGAGGCGCAGATTGCGGGGGGCGACTTGTCCGCAGCCACTGCAAACTTGGAGCAAGCATTGCGGCTTCGCCAAGCCAATGACGACCAAAACAGTCCGTGGATAGCGCAGGTGCAAATAGCATTGGCCAAATGTCTGCTTGCCTCTGGAAATCGGCAACGATCACGGACGATGTTGGCATCCGCAACTGCGATTCAGGACACCCACCGGGAGCTGGGCAATCAATTCAAAAGGCCGCTGCAAGAGATGCAGACTCGTCTTGCCGCTCGGGCGCACTGATGCGCATACAACAAGCCCGAGTCGCGCTATCTTTTGGACTTCTTAGCCGCCGCTCGCTTGACCGATGCGTACGGCAAATCGAGCAACGCTCCCAATAACGCCCTCGCGTCTTGGTGCTTAAGCTTCTGTGCTTGGGCAAAAACCTCACGCGGGACCCACTCCGGAAAGGCAACGGTATGGTTCACATGCTTGCCGCTCGCCGTATGCTCCTCCCGAATTTGTGCCAGCCGGTCGGCACCAAAGTGATCGGCCATCTTCACCAGCGCCGGCCAGAGGCGCCGATGGACCCAGGTCACGTGCCCGCAGACGAGGCGGCACACGAGAATGTCCGGCGAGTTGCTCAAAATCTGCAAAACGCGAAAGATCTCATGGCTCTTCGAATGCGCCCACCAGCTTCCCGCGATCGGTTCGCCGGCGATAACTTCGGTCAGCCGTGGAACGGGACCCCGCGCCGAAACCAGCACGACGCCCTGTTGCTTGACGAATGACATGGTCTCTTCCGTGTTCATACCGTGCCGAAGGCTCCGTCCCGCGCTTTCAAGATTGTTAAGATACTTCGCGCAACCGCGCTCGTCCAAGGAAAGAACAAAATGCAGTGCATCTCCCGCATCATCCGCATCACTTTACTTATCGGCCTGGGCTTAGGCGGCTGGCAGGCTCAGGCGGCGGATCTTCGCGCCCAGGTCCAGCAGTATCGACTCGCCCATGAGTCCGCCATCGTGAACCAGCTCGACGCACTGACTCGCCTGAAAAGCATCGCAGCCGATCCTGCCGGCCTCCTCGCCACCGCCCGTGCGCTCGAGGATGCCTTGAAGCAGCGCGGCTTCGAGGTGTCGGAACTCTCGACGGGGACAGCTTCGCCGCCGGCCGTGTTCGGATATCTCAAGGTGCCTAACGCCACCCGCACGGTGGTGTTCTACGCCCATTACGATGGCCAGCCGGTCACACCCTCGCAATGGAGTTCCGATCCCTTCGAGCCCGTGATGCGCGAGCATGCGCTCACCGATGCCGCTCGCGATGTCGACTGGAAAAAAGCGTCATCGCCGTTCGATCCCGAGTGGCGCCTGTTCGGCCGTGCCGTCAGCGACGACAAAGCCTCCATCGCCGCCTTCATCGCCGCCTTCGATGCTCTCAAGGCCACGCACACCAGCCCTTCGGTGAACCTCAAGGTTCTTTGGGAGGGCGAGGA
The DNA here is from genome assembly GCA_034667905.1 of Gammaproteobacteria bacterium. Classification (GTDB taxonomy): domain Bacteria; phylum Pseudomonadota; class Gammaproteobacteria; order Steroidobacterales; family Steroidobacteraceae; genus Bog-1198. The sequence continues at coordinate 36,605 of JAXDQK010000115.1, forward strand.
AGAGGCCGGCTCGACGCACTTGGCCCAAGCGCTGCACGACAATCAAAAGCTGCTCGCCGCGGATTTATTTCTCATCGGCGATGGACCCGTGCACCAGACCCGCCGGCCCATGGTATTTTTCGGCGCGCGCGGCGTGACGACCGTGGAGGCCACGATATACGGACCCTTGCGCGCATTGCACGACGGGCACTATGGCAACTGGGTGCCGAATCCTGCCGCCATGGCGGCGACGCTGATCGCGCAGATGCGCGACGACAACGGCCGCATCACCATTCCCGGGTTTCACGACCGCGTGCGCGCCATCACCACCGAAGAGCAGGCCGCGTTGAAGAACTTGCCGCCCGTCGGCGATGCCTTGAAGCGCGAGTTCGGGATCGGACGCTCCGAGGGCAGCGAAGAGTTGCCTGCCAGCCTCATGCGTCCCGCACTCAATATCCGCGGCATCCGCGCAGGCCAGGTGGGCGATGCGGCAGCCAACGCCATTCCCGTCAACGCCACGATTTCCCTGGATTTTCGCCTGGTGCCGGACCAGATCCCCGCCGATGTGCGCAAAACCGTGGAGCACTTCATCACGGCTCACGGCTACACCATCGTGAACGATGAGCCGGACCTGGCCACGCGCCTCGCGCACCCACGCATCATTCGACTGGTGTGGGAGACAGGATATCCGGCGCTGCGCTCCGATATGTCCACGCCCGCCGCGAAGGCCGTGATTGCCGCGGCCACCAAGGCCGCCGGCGCGCCCGTTGTCGTGTTGCCCATGTCGGGCGGCAGCGTACCGCTGTACATGTTTGCCAACGTGTTTTCCGCGCCCATCATTTGCCTGCCCATCGTCAATCATGACAACAGCCAACACGCCGCCAACGAGAACTTGCGCCTGCAGAACTTATGGGACGGCATCAATACTTACGCGGCGCTGATGGCCGAGCTCAATTGGTAAAAAAATGAAAATACTTCGAAGAGCTTTGGGCGGGCTGCTCCTGGTGGTGGCCATACTGGCATTGATTCTGTGGCTCAAGCCCCCGGCGCTGCTGCGCGTGGGCGCCAATTACGCCGCGAAAATCGTCTGCTCCAACGTGTTCCTCGCCGGCCGCGATCCCCAGGCGGTGTTGAATGACGATGTGCAGTCGCCCGGCATTGCGATCCTGGGTTTCATGCGCGTGTCCGTGGACCGTGAGCGTGGGGTGGTGCGCGCGGGATTGCTGGGATTCATCGGCAAGGGCTTGGCGCAGTATCGTTACGAGAAAGGATGCACCGTGCTGCCCGATGGCAAGCTCGAGACGGCACGTATCGCGCCGCCGCTGCCGAGCAGGCCGCCCCCGCCGGACGACTCGTCCCCTTGGCCGGACGGCGCGGCGGTGCAAACCAACCCGGCCGTGGATCGCGTGCTGGCAAATGACGCACTCGCCGGTGCCGGCGTGCGCGCCATCGTCGTGGTGGATCATGGCCGCATCGTGGGCGAGCGCTATGCGCCCGGATTCCATGCAAGCACTCCCCTGCTCGGCTGGTCCATGACCAAAACCGTGATGGCCGGTGTCATCGGTCTGCTGGTCAAAGACGGGAAGCTGTCGCTCGATCAAGCAGGACTGTGGCCCGGCATCACCGATGGCCGCGAACGCATTCGCGTCGCGGACTTGCTCGCCATGTCGAGCGGCCTTCAATGGAACGAAGCGTATGGCGCGGTCTCCGACGTCACCAGCATGCTGTACTTGCAGCCCGACATGGCCGGCTTCGCGAGCTCGCATCCGCTGGCGCACCCTGTCGGCGAATTCTGGCTCTATTCCAGCGGCACCGCGCTAATTCTGTCGCGCATCGCTCAAGAACACGCTAGCGAAGATATCAACGACTTCGTGCGCCGGCGCCTCTTCGAGCCATTGGGAATGATGAGCGCGATCATCGAGCCGGACGAACACGGCACGCCGGTCGGCTCCTCTTATATGTATGCCACCGCGCGCGACTGGGCACGCTATGGACAGTTCCTGCTGCAAGACGGAGCCTGGGCCGGACAGGACCTGCTTCCCGTTGGGTTTGTGGCCATGATGTCCACCCCGGTGGCGGCCTCGCGCGGCCAATACGGCCAGGGGCAAACCTGGCTGTGGGGCTCGGAACCGGTGACCCCCGGCGTGAATCCCGACGCGGCCTTCGGCATTCCCGCGGACACCTTTTGGATGTCCGGGCATGACGGTCAGAGCGTAGCCATCATCAAGTCGCGTCAACTGGTCATCGTACGGCTAGGCCTCACGCCCTACGTCACCGGCTACTCGCCGCAACGCTTGGTGCAGGCCATTGTTCAAGCGCAAGCCATTAACCGTTAGGCGGCATGGCGATTCGCTAGAATGCACAAGATGGAGATCTCCTTCTCGACATTCCTGCTGACGTTCACCGCGTTGTTCTCCATCGTCAATCCACTGTCGGGCGCATTCATATTCTTCGGTGCGACCCGCGAACTCGATTTTGAAACCCGCGCCCTCACGGCGCGCTGGGTGGCCATTTACTCCTTCATCATCATGGCCGCCTCGCTGTACATTGGCGCCTACGTCTTGGGTTTCTTCGGCGTCTCCTTGCCCGTGCTGCGCGTGGCCGGCGGCCTAATCGTCGCCGCGGCGGGCTGGCGCATGCTCAATGCCCCCGACGCCACCCAACAGCGCCGCAGCGAAACGCCTGAACCTAAGTCCATGGACGTCTCGCCCAGCCGGCTTGCCTTCTATCCGCTCACCATGCCCCTGACCACCGGCCCGGGCACTATCTCGGTCGCCATCTCCCTGGGTGCAGGCCGCCCGAGCGGCTTCCACACGTCTTCGCTCGCCTTCTTCATCGAAACGCTCGCCGCCACAGCGCTGATATCGGTACTGATCTACGGGTTCTATCGAAACTCGGCGCGCCTGGCGAAATGGATCGGCATCACCGGCACCACCATCGTGGTGCGGCTGTCTGCATTCCTGTTGTTCTGCATCGGCATCCAAGTCATGTGGAACGGTGTCGCGGAGCTCTTGGGTAGCTTGCCGTTCAACGCAGTAAGTTAATCAGCCATTCCTTAAGGAACGACCGCCGAGCCCGCCTGGCGAAGACGAGCAACCCGTCGGCTTGATCAACCGGCGGCGCTTTTTGGAAATCTACACCCTGCCCTATTATCCGGAAGTCTACGGCCGCAAGAGTTGCGCGACCTTCATGGAGAGCGACCCGTTGTTGATCGAAGTCAGCCGGCCCCTGGAAGAACTGATCCAGGTGCTCACCGCCGAGGATCAACGCTATTTGAACGACGGCTACGTGTTCGTGGACGCCGGCAAGTACGTGGGCATCGGCACGCCCGAACAGCTGGTGCGTTCGGTAACGGAATTTCGCATCATCACGATCGACGCCCGCCGCTCGGCGCTGGCGTAACTTCGCCTACTCCAAATCGGCAATGAATGCGCGGCCGACGCGGCCCTCGTTAACGACGACGCCTTCGGCGCGCAGCCGCCGGGCCTGCTCCCGGTGCGCAAGCGCCGAGCGCGGAAAGACGATGCGCCCGCCCGCACCGATCACGCGATGCCACGGCAGCTTCATCGCTTTAGGCGACTCGCGCAGCGCACGTCCCGCCAGCCGCGCGCGGCCGGGCAGCCCGGCTGCACGCGCCACCGCGCCGTAAGTCGACACTTGCCCGCGAGGGATCGCTGCCACCACGTTCCAGATCTCTTGGAAGAGAGGATTGTCTTGCGGATCCCGCGGACGACTCTTGGAGCGCGCCACGGTCCGGCCCTAATCGTTCGGCGCAGCCTTCACGATGTGATATCCGCTGACGTAGCTGCCGTCCCACGAGTGCGACCAAATCCATTGCACGTCCTCATCGGGCGATAGGACCACGGACAGGATGCGGTTGGGCTGCGCCAACTGCGCAGCGGGAGCCTCGACGACTCGTTTCGAATGTTGCGGCACGTTCGGCATGGGCCGATTTTGAACTTCAATTCGCGGCGCCGCAACGCCAATTTCAGGTCTCCCAAGCCACGGCGCCTCGCCGGAAGGTCCGTGCGGCGGCTCTTGAGCCACCGCACGGGGTTTTGCGGCCAACCATCTAGCGGGCCACCAGCATGATGGGCTTCGAGATCCCGCTCTTTGCGCTGTACACGGAGAACAACGCCGGCTGATCGACCTTGGCCACGGCATCCGCAATCGCGGTGCTGACGCAGGCTTCTTTGAGTTTCTTGAACGCCATGTCGCGGTTGTCGAGAGGACGGCATACTTGCTCCGCGGCTGCGTGTATCCGGGTGTAAAGCGCCGCTGCACCCTCGGAACTCGAGACATTAAGATCGCCGTATTTCACCAATGCTTGCAACGGATTGGTGTCGGCGGCTGAGCAAACTCCTGCGAAGCCGGATGCGGCCGCGATCAGCAGTGCGCTGGCGGCGAGGCGCCTGGGGGTGTACTTGATTGGCGTGTTCATGGGTCTTCTCCTGGTGAGTTGATAGTCGTTACCGATGGCGGATTTCTCGGCCGTACCCATACAGACACGCTGCGTGCCCGAAACCCGACATTTCCGCCCTTCAATTGGCCGTGGCACGGGCCCGGTGGACGCGCTATCTTCCGGACTGTCGATCCGTTCAGGAGAGGGGATGACTCAGCTCACCGAGCTGCTAGGACGGATGCAGGCGGGCGACGCCGGCGCGCGCGACGCCCTGTTTGCGGCGGCCTACACCGATTTGCAGCGGCTGGCGCGAACTCGCTTGCGTGACGGCGGACGCAGCACCGTGATGGACACGAGCAGCCTGGTGCACGAGTCTTATTTGCGCTTTGTGCAAGTGGGGGAACTGCGCGCCGAGGACCGGCGGGCGTTTTTTGCGTACGCCTCGCAGGTGATGCGTTCGGTCATCGTCAATAGCGTGCGGGAACGGATCGCCCAAAAGCGCGGCGGCGACTGGCGGCCGTTGACCCTGTCCACCAACCTCGCGGCCAATCTCGCCGACGACGAGGATTCGGTATTGCGCGTGCACGAGGCGCTGGAGGACTTGGCGCAAGCCGAGCCCCGTTTGGCGCAGGTTGCGCAAATGCGTTACTTCGGCGGCTACACCGAGCGGGAGATTGCCGAAACCTTGGACATTACCGAACGCACCGTGCAACGCGATTGGGAGAAAGCGCGGCTGATTCTAGCGGCATCGTTGCGATGAACGCATGAAGCTCTCGATTGCTCAAATGAGAGCGATGAGCCGCCTGCTCGACGAGGCGCTGCCGCTGGACGGCCAAGGCCGACGCGCCTGGCTTGACGCGTTGCCGCCTGAATACGCGGATATCGCTCCGACCTTGCGCGAAGCGCTGCTATCGGACCACGACGATGACGCCAAGCCGAAGACTCATTTGATACTGCCCAAGTTTCCGCTCCCCAGCCTCGCCAATACCGAGGCCGGGTCTGGCCTGGAGCCCGGCGCACGCGTAGGACCCTATGAATTGATCCGGCCCTTAGGTGCCGGCGGCATGGCCGAGGTGTGGCTGGCCAGGCGTGCCGACGGCGTCTTCAAGCGCGAAGTCGCTCTCAAGCTGCCCGCGCTGACGCGCGTGCGGCGGGATCTGGAACAGCGCTTCGCGCGCGAGCGCGACATCCTTGCGAGCTTGGAGCATCCTCACATCGCGCGGCTCTATGACGCGGGCATCGATCCCTGCGGCCTGCCTTACTTGTCGATGGAATTCGTGCAAGGCGAACAGCTCACCGACTGGTGCGACGCACAGCGTCTCCATCTCCGCCAGCGGTTGCAGCTATTTCTGCAGGTGCTCGAAGCAGTGCAGTACGCACACGATCGCCACGTCATTCATCGCGACCTCAAGCCCTCCAACATCTTGGTCACCCATGAAGGGCAGGCGCGTCTGTTGGATTTTGGCGTCGCGACGCTGCTGGACAGCGGCGGAGGCGACAGCCAGCTACCGCTCACCAGCGTTTACGGACATGCCCTGACTCCCGTGTATTCCAGCCCCGAGCTGGTTCGGGGCGATCCCGTCGATGCCAAAAGCGATATCTATTCCTTGGGCGTGGTGCTGTTCGAACTCTTGACCGGCGATAGGCCTTATAAGCTGAATGCCGGCGCGTCGCGGGCCATGCTGGAGCAGGCCATCGCCGCGGCCGAAGTCCGCAAGCCCAGTACACAGGTGGTACAGGATGCTTGGACGGCGCGGGCCACCACACACGACCAGCTGGTGCGGCAGTTGCGCGGCGATTTGGACCTGATCCTGCTCAAGGCCCTCGCTAAAGAGCCTGAGGCGCGCTACGCGAGCGCCGCCGCGTTGGCGGATGATCTGCAGCGCCACCTCGACGGCAAACCGGTGATGGCGCAGCCGCCGCGGCTGCTCTATCGGCTGATCAAGTTCGTGCGCCGCAATCGCATGGAAGTGTCGGTCAGTATGGCTGCCGCGCTGCTCGTGATGGCGATGACGGCGTACGAGATACAACGTCAAGCCGCTGACCGGGTACGCGAGACGGCCAGCGCGGCGACTTCGGTTTATGTCAAAAGACCGATCGGCGAAAAATCCATCGCCGTCTTGCCGTTCTTGGACCTGAGCGAGAACAAAGACCAACGATACTTTTCCGACGGACTGTCGGAGGAACTGATCACTCTGCTCGCGCAAATTCAGGACTTGGAGGTCATCGCTCGAACCTCCTCGTTCCACTACCGGGGGACGCAGGTCCCCATAGCGCAGATCGGCACGGCCTTGGGGGTCGCGCACGTCCTCGATGGGAGCGTACGCCGTGCGGGCAACACGGTGCGAGTTACCGCGCTGTTGATCCGCGCAGATGACGGCGTACATCTGTGGTCGCAAAGTTACGAACGCGACGTCAAAGACATTTTCCAGGTGCAGGATGAAATCGCTGCCGCGGTGGTCGCGGCACTGAAGCTCAAACTACTGCCGGCGTTGGGCCTCGATCCTAGCCGCAGTGACAATCCGGAAGCCTATAACCAATTCTTGTTGGCTCGGCAATTCGGTCGCCGCGGCAATGCGGAAGACCTCGAACGCGCGGTCAGTTCCTATCGCCAAGCCATCGCGCTCGATCCGAACTTCGCCGCCGCGTATGCCGGACTGTCCTTCAGCGAAACTTCCCTCGCGGTTGCCAAGCAGGATGCTGCAAAGTTCGCTCAAGCGCACGACGACGCCGAGAAGGCACTCGAGCTGGCGCCGCAACTGGTCGACGGCTACCGCGCGCGCGCCTTGTACCGCCTCGAGACATTGGACTTTGCCGGAGCCCGCGCCGACAGCGAGCAGGCACTGAACCTTGCACCCGGCGAAAGCGCGGTTCAAAGCCTGTACGGCGCGCAGATTGCGGCTTACGGCAAAATTCCCCAGGCCATCAAAGCGATGAACAAGGCCATCGAGCTTGATCCGCTCAGCGGGTACGCCTGGGCCAACGTCGGATTGTTCCTGACCATGACGGGCGATTACCCAGCGGCGCGCCGTGCGCTGGAGCGGGCCCTCGCGATCAGCCCCGCCGATGACTCCTTTCACTTCGCACTGGGACAGCTGCACATGCTGGACCGGAGGCTCGCCGACGCGCAAGCCGAGTTCCAAAAGCAAAGCAATGAACCCAGTCGGCAAATGGCCGGCATCATGATCGAGCACGCGAGCGGTCGCGAGAAGTCATCGCAGCAAGCGCTCAGGGACCTCATCGCCAAGCACGCAGCCGATATGGCATACCAAATCGGCGATGTTTATGCCTGGAGCGGCGACAAAGACAAAGCCTTCGAGTGGCTGGCGCGAGCCTACGAACAGCGCGACAGCGGGCTCAACGGCATTGCGTACGATCCGCTGCTCGCCAGCCTGCAGAATGATCCCCGCTACCGCGCGTTGCTGGTGAAGCTCGGCTTGGCCGAGTGAGCGAAGGCCCGCGCCTCCGAGAGCGGGGCGTGAAATTGGGATAAGCTCTCGCCGAATGAGCGTACCGTCGCATGCCGTTTTCTTGAGTTATGCCTCGCAAGATGCCGAGGCAGCGCGCCGCATCTGCGACGCACTTAGGGCTGCCGGCATCGAAGTCTGGTTCGACCAGACCGAGCTGCGCGGTGGCGAGGTCTGGGATGCCTCGATCCGGCGGCAGATCAAGGACTGCAAGCTGTTCCTGCCGGTGATCTCGACCAACACCCAGGCGCGCGAAGAGGGCTATTTTCGACGCGAGTGGAATCTGGCGGTCGGCCGGACACTCGACATGGCACATGACCGGGCGTTCTTGCTGCCGGTCGTCATAGACGCAACGCCCGACGCCGACGCTCGCGTACCCGAGAAATTCCGGGAAGTGCAATGGACGCGCCTGCGGGACGGCAAGACATCCACCGAGTTCGTCGAGCGCGTGCGGGTGCTCACATCCGCCGGCGCCCCCCCGGCGCCCCGCGCGCAACCGGCGGCTCCCGCCAAATCGAACTCGGGCCGCACCGGCCGGTTCAAGGCCCTGGCACTGGCGATTCCCGCCGTGCTGCTGATAATCGGCGGGCTGCTTCTGACGGCGTCTTGGCACAAGAAGGAACACGCGCGAAACGAACTACTGCCCGAGATTCAAGCCGCCGCGGCGACGCTGTTTCGGAGCAACCGACAGGTATTCGACAAGGCCGTCGAGGCGGGAAAGTCCCTGCCCAACGATCCCAGCTTGGCGAAGTTGTGGCCGTCGATCGCAAGCACAATATCGATCGAGACCGAACCTGCCGGCGCCGAGGTCTTCTGGAAGGACTACGACACGCCTGCCGCCGACTGGCGGTCGGCCGGCGTGACGCCGTTCAAGGACGTGAGGGTGCCTAAGGATTTCCTGCGCTTGGAAGTCAGAAAGGCGGGCTATCAAACGATCGAACTGGCCGCCCCCAAGCTCTCCTTGACGATCCGGCCGATCGTGGAGCACCTGACGATGAACCTGCTCGGGAGCCTGCCCGAGAACATGGTTCGCATACCAAAATCAAAGACCGATATGGAAATCATTGGTCTCGAGAAGTATGGACCCAGAGAAGTGCCCGAATTCTTGATCGACAAGTTCGAGGTCACGAACAAACAGTTCAAGGCATTCGTTGATGCCGGCGGGTACACAAATGCGGCGTACTGGACCGTTCCAATCTTGGACGGCGGAAAGGCGATACCGCTCGATACCGCATTGCTGAAGTTCACGGACCGAACGGGCCGGAAAGGGCCCGCAACGTGGGAAGCAGGCACGTACCCCGATGGCATGGAAAATCACCCTGTCACAGGCGTGTCTTGGTACGAGGCGGCGGCGTACGCCGCCTTCGCGCAAAAACAATTGCCGACAGTGTTTCACTGGGCCGCCGTGGCCGATACCTGGCGGTCTGAGTTCGTGCTGCCGCTGAGCAATTTCAGCGGTAAGTCGACCAGCGCAGTGGGCAGCCTTCCCGGCTTCAGCACATTTGGCATCTACGATCTTGCCGGAAACGCCCGAGAGTGGACTTTCAATCAAAGCGGCGACTCAGACCAACACTTCATCCTGGGTGGCGGCTGGACTGATCCGTCGTACGCGTTCAACGACAGCTTCACGCAACGAGCGCTTGATCGCAGCGAGTCCGACGGATTCAGGTGCATCAAGGAATTGCCCGGCGATTCGTCCTCGGCCTCGCTCAGGCAGTCCATCTCGATGGAATTCAGGGACTATGCCAGGGAGAGGCCGGTTAACGACGCCACCTTCGCCAATTTCGCGCGACAGTTCACGTATGACAAAACGCCGGTTGACGCAAAGTTGGACAGGACCCTGGAAAGCGAGGCATGGAGGGCCGAGGTCGTTTCGATCGATGCCGGCTATAACAAAGAGCGACTCACTGTCTACATATTCCTGCCCAAGAACTATTCAGGCCGGCTTCAGCCGGTCGTCTACTTCTCGGGCTCTAACGGGTTTCATGAGAGCAAATTCGACGCGATGATGATCAACAACCGCATGCAGTTCATCATGAAGAGTGGACGGGCGCTGATTTTTCCGATCAACAAAGGCACGTATGAGCGGGAGGACGGCACGAAGTCGGATCTGCAGGACACGACGGTCAGGTACAAGGACCACGTCATCATGTGGGTCAAGGAATTCTCGCGGACGATCGATTATCTGGAAACCAGGAAGGACATGCACGCGGATAAGGTCGCGTACTTAGGCATCAGTTGGGGAGGCTTCATGGGCGGAATCATTCCTGCCATTGAGAAGCGCATCAAAGTCGTCGTGCTGAACGTCGGCGGAATGGAAATGGAACAGGCTCTGCCAGAGGTCGATCAAATCAATTATTTACCGAGAATCACACAACCGGTGCTGATGCTGAATGGAACCTACGACATGTTCTTCCCGGTTGAATCGGCCCAAAAGCCGATGTTCCGTTTTCTGGGGACTCCTCAAGCGCAGAAGAGAATGGTCGTCTACGCATCGGGGCACGTGGTCCCACCAACCGAGTTCATCAAGGAAACTCTCGCTTGGCTCGACACTTACCTAGGGCCTGCACTTTGAACCCTACGGCCGCAAGCCATAGACATCGACGAAGGTTTTGATGGCGTCTAGCGCGACACCTCTATCCAGTAAGGCTTCTTTGGATCAATGAGTCCCCCTTCGCTCGGCCCGTAGCCGATGATCTGCACTATTACAGTCTCATCTCCCGCCGATCCGTCCCAGTGCGGGGCACGAGCGGGGTGAAGCATGAAACTGCCCGGTGGCATGGGCGTTGCTTTTGCCAGATCGAAAACGTCGCCGGTACCGGCGTACCAAGTTCCTTGAAGGACAGTGACATACCGGGCATTGGGGTGCCAGTGAGGCAAATCCATTACATGCGGAGGAAACTTTACCCTCACCACGTAAATTCCAGGCTTTTCAGGATCGCCCTGGAGCGTCGCTGTTTGAGCACCATGCCCGTCCGGGATGTCGTGCCAGCGGACATCGGTGGGCGTGATGCGAATGAAATCAAACTTTTCGGCGACTGTGGCCGCCAGTGCGCCAATGGACAGCAGGCAGGAAGCCAGGACGACACGTGCTGCGCGACTCATGTTAGGTCCCTCTGTTTGCTTATTCGGTCAGCTTCCCAAAAAATCCCGCTTGCCGAGTTCGACGCCGTTCTTTCTTAGGAGAGCATACGTCATCGTCAAGTGAAAAAAGAAATTCGGCAGCACAAAATTCGTCAGGTAATTGAGACCTGTGAACTTCAAGGTATTCTGCGGAAACTTGAGTTCGATTTGCCGTGTCTCTGCGCCCTCGAGCTGCCCGGGCTTGATGCTCCCGATGAATTCCAAGGTCTTCATCACGCGCGCCTTGAGCTCAGGAATAGTGGATTCGGTGTCCTCGTGCTTCGGGACCTCCACGCCGGCCAATCGAGCTGCCGCGCCTTTTGCAGAATCGCAAGCGATTTGGATTTGCGCCGACAGCGGCAGCATATCGACAATGAGCCGAGCCGCCGGGAGAGCCTTCGGGTCGACTTTCTTAGCCTCCGAGTGAGTCGCCGCCTTGTCTAGAATGGCTGCGAGATTGTTCAGGCTCAGCGTGAAGATCGGAATCGAAACGTCATACAAGGAAACGGACATGCAACACCCCACAAGTGAAGAACGGGACCGGCGCCCACTTTACAGGGCCGGTGTGACATTGTGGCATAGCAATTCAGCCCCTTTAGGTGCTCTTGCGGCGTGCGGGTAAATTTATGCCAAAGGTCCATTTCCACGCATCGCCGTCCTTAACGTAGATCGACGTGCCCCAAATAGGTCCAACCTTCTGACGTAGAGCCGTGCTATTCGGGCTTTCACTGCCCACCGAAGAGTGCCTTGATGTCGCGCGGGCTCAAGGTGTTCACCGGCACCGTCCACTGCTCGTCGCCGACACCGCGGGGCACCAAGCCGGCTCCCCCCGCGCTCACCGAGATTTGCTCAACAAAATCCAAATGATGACCTTCACGCCAAGGCAGGGTGGACTGCTGAACCTCCCAGGGCACGGATCCGCCCCGCACTCGTCCTACTGAAAACTCGCAATCCAAGTACTCCATAATCTCCGCGCGGGTCGCGTTTGTCGCTTCGATGAGTGCCTCAAAGGACGGCGCCATCGGTAAATCCTTCGCCCGATTGCGGACGTAAACGAATTGGTTGCCGACGACCACGAGACTTCGTAGGAGTCGCCCCGTATGCTCTACTCGAATCACTAGAAATTGTCCTTTCGCGCCAGACACGTGTCGCCATGATTCTATGTAGGAACCATCGAGTCCCAGCTCATGCATGCGGTTGGGCGGAATCCGCTGCAAGCGACCCGTGTCCGGAGTGCCGTCGGACGGTTGAAACGCTATGTCGTCGCTCCACGTTGCGACGGTACCCGCCATCGTCGTTCGTCCGGTAAACCCATTTTGGCCCGCCAGCAACCGTAGTTGCTGATCGGTCAAGTCGGCGAAGGATTGCGCTGCCGAAATCCCGGATCGAATTTTAGGAATTCGTATATCCGCAAAATACGTCGGAGTTTGGAGATAGTGCACGTCGAGCGTGCTGGACTTTACGTTCCCCCTCAGAATCCAATCGCGGCTCCACTCGCCCCACAGCCATGCGGGGAGCCGGGTAATCGCCTTGCGAACGGCGGCGTCAGTGTGGACTCGCGTTGACAGGGGAGCGTCCGCGACAGCTAGGTTCATTGACGCGAGCATCCCCATAGAGGCCAAAACTACAGCGCGCATTCCCACCCCGTTGCGAATTCCGCTCGGATACCCCTGAAACTAGTCTAGCTCGCTAGCCACGGCCAAACAGCAAGAGAATTTCGAGTCTCGCTTTAGGCGAGTGCACGCTTCGCCAATGCCAGCACTTCGCCTTCCGCTGATCCTGGGTCATTGACCTCCGCGAACACCGACACCGTCCGCGACCCTTCCAGTGCCTCAAACAGGTAAGTTGCCGTGGTGCTCCCTGGACCTTGGCCCGAATGGCCGTAGCATGGCCCCGACGGCGAACGGAGATCGATCATCAGCCCCAAACCGTAGCCGGCAGTATTCCAAGGGCGGCCGGGAAAGCCCGAGTTCGAAATCATCACCGGTTCGCGCATGGATTCCAAAAGAGCCGCATGCAGCAATTCGCCGCGGAGCAATCGATTGAGGAACAGCGCGGCTTGCGCCGGCGTGCTGACGACAAGGCCGTGAAAAACCCAACCAGGATGGTAGCCCGAAGGGCTTCCCCACGGTCTCAACCCGAAGTTCGCGGGAACCAAGGCGACTCGCACGTCCTCGAGACCCAACGGCCGAAACACGAGTTCGTCGAGCGCATCGCCAAGATGCAAGCCGGTCGCGTTCTCGATTAAGCCGCGCACGATTGTATAGCCGACGTTGGAGTAAGCGAACCGCGTTCCGGGTTTGAAGCGCAAACGCCGTGCTTCAACGCGATCGAAGAGCTCCGTTCGCGACCAGGGTGGGAGTCCTGAATCGACTGCCTGATGATACTCGGCAAGATCACCATAATCCGGCACACCTGCCGCGTGGGACAAGAGCTGACGAAGAGTGAATTCGTGCCCCAGAAGCGGTCGGTCCAATTCGAATTGACCACGCTGCACAAGAATTAGCGCCGCTGCCGCTAGTGCGGTTTTCGACAGGCTCCACCACGGGGCAGGCGGTGCGTCGGTGTCTTGCCAGACTATTTTTCCACGTTCAACGATGGCCGCGTACATCGCCTTATTCATGCGCTGTCTTTGCCCCTGCGGATATCTCCGCCGGTCAGACCCCAGACTCGACCAAGCGATCAAGAATCGTGACCAATGAACTGTTGATGGACGAATAGTCGTTAGCAAGAAGCGCTGCGCGCGACTGGGTAAATCTTGACGGTCTCAAATCCTCGGGGACGGCTTCAATCATCGTTTTGATGCCATCAACAGTTATTTCCATATGGCATTGGAAGCCGTATGCGTTGTTTCCATATCGCACAATTTGCCGTGGACACCCAGGGCTCGAGGCGAGAACCGCTGCACTATCAGTCAGGCCCGGCATGTCGCTGTGCCAGTGAATCACCGGAAAGGTATGTGGCAGGCCTTTGAAAAGCGGGTCATTCGTTCCTTCCGTGGTCAGCCTTATCGGATAGACGCCAATTTCCTTTTCAGGACTTCGCTCAGTGTTTGCTCCGAGCGCTTGCCCGATGAGCTGGGCGCCCAAACAGAACCCCAAAATTTTCTTGTTCTTCGAGAAAGCGGTCCTGATGAGAGCAATCTCTGGATGCAGATACGGGAATTCGGCCGCTTGTAACGCACTCTGCGGGCCGCCCATCGGGATCAGAACATCGAAGTCACCGACGTCAGAGAGTTGTTCCCCGCGGTAAGGCTTTTCTATTTTGAAGCTGTGTTCCTTATCCGAAGCCCACTGCTCTATGGTGCCAGGGGTCTCGAAATCAGCATGCTGAATACACAAAATGCGCAACGCTTCTCCTTCATAACCCGTTAGTGCAATGCAATCTAGCCCTCGCATTCGCCGTGAGCAACTCTGTCTGCGCGGCATAGGTCAAATCCTACAGTTGCTTACGTCCCTTATCGAATAGCTACGGGAACCCTCTCCGCCGAATATAGTGCCGTCCCTTTAATAATAAAACGATGATCACTTCAAACACCTCATGGCCTTGTTCCGCAAAGGCAGCTATATGGGTGTTTGTCGTTGTCCTTTTCGCGGCACAATACTCCCTCGCCGATGACCCCAAATTGGACACCGCGTCCCAGAGAGAGGCCCCTACCGCCTTTGCGGCCGATAAGCCGGCACCAGTACTGGATTGGGGGGCTGGAGAGGGAAAAAGCTACCTCGTGCCGGCTTACGAGATTCCAGCATTTGAATTGCTGTTGAATCGCTACGACCACTATGCCATCGATGCGCAAGTGTATGCATCGCCGATCTCCAACTTTAAAACCAATACACATCGCAAGTGGGTGGTCGACAACGACGCATTCGCCACGAACCAGTTCTTGCATCCCTACCAAGGTGCTTTCTACCAAGGGCTGGCGCGTTCCTCTGGCTTGGATTTCTGGGAATCCTCCGCATATACCTTTGCCGGCAGCTTGCTGTGGGAAATGGCCGGCGAGAACACCCGTCCTTCCATCAACGATCAAGTCGCCAGCGGAATTTCTGGCAATTTACTCGGCGAGCCCTTGTTCCGAATGGCGAGCCTGTTGCTCGAGACCGACAGCCGCGGAGAACCGAGATTGTGGCGAAGAGTAGCCGCGGCAGTCATATCACCGTCCATGGGCGTCAACCGCCTGATCTATGGCAAGCGCTTCGACGGCGTGTTCCGCAGCAATGATCCGGCTGTGTTCACGCGCGTCGATTTGGGTGCCAGCCTCAGCACGCACTTCACTTCGAACGTCAATGTGAATGCGGATCCGTCCGCGCCGCCGACAGCCCAAATTTACAAGCGACAAAGCGAAAGCGCGCTATTCACCATGTCTTATGGCCTTCCCGGAAAGGCCGATTACAGCTACGAGCGGCCATTCGATTATTTCAATTTCGAACTGGCTGCCGATACCAACAATGGCATCGAAGCTGTATTCAGCCGTGGCTTATTGTTTGGCACCGACTATGAGGGTGGGGCAAACTATCGCGGCATCTGGGGTCTGTACGGCTCCTACGAATATGTAGCGCCGCAGGTCTTCCGTGTATCGACCACCGCAGCTTCGTTGGGAACCACGAACCAATGGTGGATATCGCGCGATGTCGCATTGCAAAGTTCTCTGTTGGCCGGCGCGGGCTACGGTGGTGGCGGTGTGTTGCACGGATCAGGCGTGACCACTGCAGGGCCCCTGGGCGACGGCCAGCGCGACTATCACTACGGCCTCACGCCGCAAGCGTTGATCAACGCTCGACTACTGCTGGGAGATAGAGTGTCGCTCGACACCACCGCCCGCATTTACTACATCAGCAAAGTCGGGGCGACTGAGAGCACGGGAACGGAAGATATCGAGCGCATCGACAGCTCGGTGACGATTCGAGTTTTCAATTTGCATGGCATCACCCTGCGATACTCAGAGTCGATCCGCAATGGCCGGTACGCCACTCTGCCCACCTCGCATCAAAGGCTGAACACAGTCAGCATCGGCTACACACTGCTCGGCCAAGCGCATTTGGGCGCGGTGGATTGGCGCAAACCGCCGCAGGACAAGTAGCCCTTAAGTCATCATCAATCCCAAATTCGTCACTGCGCACAGCGTCTACTGCCGCAATGGCGCACGGGCTGGCTTGCCCGGAAAGATGCCGGAGACCAGCGCGCCATCCTTGACTATCGGTACGCCGTTCACCAGCACAAACCGGAACCCACTCGCGTATTCCGCCGGCCGCTCGTAGGTCGCGCGGTCGATCACCGTCGCAGGGTCGAAAACCGCGATATCGGCGTCCGCACCGACCCGCAGCCGACCCTTGTCGTGGAAGGTCGGTGCCAACGTTTCGAGCCGCTGCGCGGGCATCAGCGCGCTCTTGCGGATAGCGTCCATCAGCGAGAATGAGTGCCGCTCTCGCACGTAGTATCCGAGCACGCGCGCGTAGGTGCCGGCGGTGCGGGGGTGGCCCTTGCCTTTGTGGATCATCGAGTCGCTCGCGATGGCGGTGAGGGGGCTGGTCACGGCGACTTCCTCCATCTCGGGTGTATTGAGGTGCAGGATCACGATCCCGCCCTGCTTTCGGTACTTTTGGAAGGTCTCCCGCGTGAGCCGCTCGCCGGTCTCCGCCCACTGCAGCTTGTGGAGTTCGCTCTCTGGCGCGCCCTCGAACCGGTCGAGCAGCGCCGACTCGATCTCGGTCATTCCGGCGCTGTAAGGATAGGCCTCGGTAGTGACATCCAGCCCACGTTTCCGGGCCTCCGCCACCATTTGCAGCGTCTGAGGGGTCGATGCGGCGCTCGAGCTGTTGATGTGGACGATATGAAGCGGCGCGCCGGTGAGTGCCGCAGCCCCGATCACTTCCTCGAAGGCCTCGACGCTGCTGCCCGGTTCACGGGTTCCCGTGAACCGGGTGTGCACGAACGCTGGGGCCTTCCGCTCCGCGGCGATCCGGAACATCTCGAGTACCTCCCACCGGCTCGCTGCCGGCGTGTATTCCAGCCCGAAGCCGACGCCGAGTCCTCCCTGGTCGAGGCCGCGGCGTACCAGCACCTTGATCTGTTCGATTTGCTCCGGCGTCGCCGTGAGCCGTCCGGCATCGCCGCGCGGCAGCAACGAACCCGGGTCATTGAACACCTTCATGCGCGACCGGACATGGCTGGCCGCGACGCCGTAGTTGATCAACGCCTTGCCGGCATGCGACACGTACCAGCCGTCGACATCCTCGCTACCGACCTCCAGCTCGAGCGCCGTGGTCACACCGTCCATCGCATAGAAGCGGTAGTTCTCGTCGTCCTGCCCGTGGCAATGTAAATCGACGAATCCGGGCGACACGACCAGCCCCGATGCGTCGAGCACGGTCCTGCCACGAAGCGAAACTACACTGATCGCCGCGACCTTCCCGTCCCGAATGCCGATCGAGCGCACCGCATCGAGTCCCGATTCCGGGTCCAGAACGCGGCCGCCGGCGACCACGATGTCGTAAGTCGGCTCCTGCACCGCTGCGAGAGATGGCCGGCAAGCGGCCAGTGCGAGGAACACGAAGGAACTCAGGAGGTAGCGCATCCAATGTTCTCCGAAGCGTAATTATTGTCTGGCCGACCCGCCATTGCGCGCCATCGCGACAACCCGCAACTCGGCACGAGGGTATCAGACTATAGTCTGGCCAGCGATGCGTGGTACCCGCCCTATCTGCTCGCGCGCCAGATCGCTGCGCTCAAGAAGCTCTCAGACGACACGGACACACCCGTGCAGCACTACATTAGAAAGGCAGTGGACGAATACCTGGAGAAGCAAAAAAGAAAAAAGAAGAAGCCCGACCCCTAGCACCGGGTTTGAAATTCCGCGCCGACGGTTTCTCGGCGTGCACGCGGGCGGCGCCGCGCCGCCGCGCTCCGCCGAGCATGTTAATCTTGGGGCGAGCACTAACAATTTGCGGGGGGAACGTTCATGCGAACATGGTTGTCAAGCGTCTGTGGCGCCGCGGCGTTGGCCGTAACAGTGAGTGCACACGCGGAGCCGGCCCCGCCCGGGTCGCTCACCGATGCGTTGGCGGTGATTCAGGCGCATCGCTTCGTCGATCTCACGCACACGTTTGCCCCGGGCATTCCACATTGGAAGGGCGCTCCGAATGAAAGCGTCAAAACCTTGTACACGGTTGAAAAAGACGGCTTCCGGATCAACGAGTATTGCCACATCGGCCAGTGGGGCACGCACGTCGATCCGCCGGCGCATTTCCATACCGGGTTGCACAGCGTCGATCAAATCGATCCCAAGGAAATGTTGATGCCGCTGGTGGTCATCGATGTTCATGAGCAGGCGGCCAAGAATCCCGACTACGTATTGTCGTTGAGCGACATTCAATCCTGGGAGCATCGCCACGGGCGTATTCCGCGCGGCGCGTTCGTTGCGATGCGCACCGACTGGTCGAAGCGGTGGCCGGACGACAAGGCACTCGCCAATAAGGATGCCGCCGGCGTGTTTCATTATCCCGGCTGGAGCATGCCGGTGTTGAAGCTGCTTTACGAGGAACGCGGAATCACTGCGTCGGGCCACGAAACCACGGATACGGATCCGGGTATCGCGACGACCAAGGATGACTATTCGCTCGAGTCGTATGTATTGGGGACCAATCATTACCAGATCGAAATGCTCGCCAATCTCGACCAGGTACCGGAAGCTGGAGGGTTGGTGTGGGTAACGTTTCCCAAGGTCGAAAATGGCTCCGGATTCCCGGCCCGTGTGATTGCGGTGGTACCGTGAGCGCGCCTCGCGGCTTCGCGGCGCAGGCGCCGATAGAATACGCGGATGCCTCGCCCGAAGTTCGGGCCGTGTATGACGACATCATGGCGACCCGCAAGTCGGACTGGGTCAACAACTACTGGAAAGTACTCGCCCACCATCCGCCCACGTTGCGGCGCATGTGGGCAAATTCCAAAGAAGTCATGGGCCCCGGCGCCCTCGACCCACTCACCAAGGAACTCATTTATATGGCGGTCAGCGTGACGAATGCCTGCCGGTACTGCATTGCCTCCCATGGTGCCGCGGCCCGGAAGAAGGGCATGACGCCCGAGCAGCATGCAGAACTCGTGGCCATCATCGGGCTCGCGAATGAAACGAACCGCCATGCAGTCGCGCTTGATTTGCAAATCGACGAACAATTCCGCTAGTTCGGCGATTCTGAAATGACCATGCTTACTTGCGCCGCTGAGATGTCGCGATACGAGGTGGCGCCGGGCGTGGGCGAGGCGCTGCGAAATTTCAGGCTTCCCGAAGAGCTTGGCTTCGGGCTCGTGGCCGCACCGGTCATGTTTTCGGCTGAATGGTCCAATGGCGCCTGGAGCCGCGGCCAACTCATGCCTTACGGACCGATCGAAATTCTCCCGGGCGCCCGAGCGCTCCAATACGCCGAACTCGTTTTCGAGGGACTAAAGGCTTACCAGGTCGGCGACGCGGCCCGCAAGGCCGGCCCGAACTTGTTTCGCCCACATGAAAACTGGCTGCGATTGGAGCGATCGGCGCGTCGCCTCTCGATGCCTGCGGTTCCAGAGACTCTGTTTTTCGATGCCATTGACGCCATCGTAGGAAGCTGTCACCGCATCATTCCGCGCGAATCGGGTCGCTCACTCTACCTGCGTCCGTTCGTATTCGGCACCGAGCCAGGTTATCTGCTGCGCAATTCCACGACCTTCCGCTTCATGGTGATCGCCAATCCTGTGGAAATCTATTCGTCGGGGCCGATGCGAGTTGCGATCGAGCGTGATGATGTGCGAGCAGCGGTCGGCGGCGTCGGGGCGGCCAAGGCAGCCGCGAACTATGCCCCGTCGCTGCGTGCGTCGAATGCCGCGGTGGCACGCGGTCTCACCGTTGCATTGTGGCTCGATGCCCGCGAACAGCGCTTCATTCAGGAACTCTCCGGCATGAATCTTTTTGCGGTCATTGGCGGGGAACTGCATACCCCAGCGCTCGACGGCGCGATTCTTCCCGGCATCACGCGAGACTCGCTGATCAGGCTGGGCCGGCATCTTGGGTTCAAGGTCCACGAGCGCAACATGCTCCTCGATCAACTGCTGGCACAGATCGTGAGCGGTGAATGCACTGAAGTGTTCGCCTGCGGCACGGCAGCCATCGTGAGTCCCATCGGCTTGCTTAGCGATCGGGACCACACGGACTACGTGCCAATCGGCGTGGACGGGGTTGCAGCACGGTTGCGCGAGACATTGCTGGCGATTCAAGAGCGTCGCGCGCCCGACCCTTTCTCTTGGACACGGGACGTGCCGCCGCTTGCGCTGTGAAGGCCGTCCGCCCTCGGCGCTGCTCAGGGCCGACGCACGATCTTGCCGTCCTTCATCACGAAATTGATCTTGCGTAAGTTCTCGATATCCTCGAGCGGATTGGCGGGCATCGCCACCAAGTCCGCACTCAGGCCTTGTTGAGCGACGCTGCCGCGC
>JAXDQK010000116.1:0-9570 GCA_034667905.1 Gammaproteobacteria bacterium
TTTATTCGCCGAAACTGACCGATGGCACCGGACGCGACGGAAATCGTGGAATTGATTCGAATCCTATTAATGAGCGTTGCCGGTTTGGTAATTCTGGTATTCGGTGCGCTGGCACGCCGGGCACTTCGACAACACCAGAATGCCAAATCAATCGCCATTCGCACACCCATTGGCATCGACGAAGCGATGTTCATACCGGTTGGCGGCATTGAGCAATGGATCACTATCCGCACCGGAGAAACTGTTCGTATAACCGCACCTAGGGCCGGCCATTTCGCCTTTGAAAGCCGTTGGAAGGAGTTGCGGAAGCTGCTTAAGGAAAGAGTAAAGCCACTGAGCCGCGCCCCGCAATTAAGTGCGGTAGTTACCAAGTCGTAATCGTAAAGAGACTGACGACGGCGGTTAGCATCAATATGATTCCTCCGTTACTGAGAACCCGCTCGACCGGTGAAGTTGGAATCCGCCCGCCTCTGAAAAAGCGGTAAATATCACCGATGTTTTTATTCAGAAGCTAATCATAGTTGCGACCGGAGAGTATCTCAGCAGACATGTTCCAAAATATCCCTACCGTCATCAGCGTAATTGCTACATGCTCGGTCGAGTAGTAATAGATCGAACCCACCCCCACTGCCGTTGCGAGGATCGCGACCCCGAAAGCTATTTCGGCGCTGGTTGGGAAAATACCTGGCAATTCTGCTGCCAAAAAACATCCCAACCAGAGTGTTATGATCGCTTATGCCGTACTTTAATCGGCGAGCTTTCCTACTTTCTGCGAGCGCACTCGGTGCGACCGCCGTATGGGCACGCGCTGCCGCATTCGTACCGCTCCAAACTTGGAAGGAGCGGAGGGATCTTTTTTCCGAGGGCGTTGCCTCAGGCGATCCGGATTCCTCGAGCGTCATCCTTTGGACGCGCCGCCCGTACGGGGATGGGCGAGCCAAAGCGGTCCTTAGCGTCCAAGTGGCAGAAGATGAAAGCTTCGACCGCGTTATCGCTCACGCTCGCTCGGCGATAACGGGTGCATCGGACTGGACAACGCGCGTCCTCGTTGGGAACCTGAAGCCGCACACTGTTTACTGGTATCGCTTCATTGACACGCAAGGCAATGGCAGCCGAGTCGGCCGAACCATTACGGCTCCGGAAGTGGAGGATGCGCAATCGGTGCGATTTGCTTTCGTTTCGTGCCAGAGCGTGAATGAGGGCACACAGAATGCCTATCGCCGGATGATTTGGGAGGATCAGCGCGCTGCGCCCGATAAGCGCTTGAGGTTCGTCTTGCATCTCGGAGATTTCATCTACGAAGTCGTGGAATACCCCGATGAAGTACCGCATCGCCACGATCGTACGGTGTTCGACATCGGTCGCATACCCGACGCTCGTAAGGTCGACAACTTCCATGTGCCGACGACGGTTGACGGCTATCGGACGGTCTATCGCGCGACGATTCAAGATCCGGACATTCAGGACGCCCGCGCATACTTTCCGTTCGTCTGCATCGGCGATAACCACGAATTCTCGTGGCAAGGATGGCAGAGCACCATCAAATACGACGGTAAGCCGGAGCCTGCTCAGGCACTGCGTGTCGCGGCCAATCAAGCGTGGTGGGAATATATTCCATCACGGGTGCGCAAGACCTCGGGACCTGGCCTGGACAAATTTGACGGGCCACACGTCAAAAATGCGCCGATAACGCACTTGGACGCGGACGGCCTCGGTGACGAGCCTAATAATCGCATGGCAATCGCGAGCATGACTGGCTATCGCACAATGCGGTTCGGTCGTCACGTCGAGCTGATCCTGACAGATTTCCACAGCTATACGATGGAGGACCCGACTTCGCGAAACGAGGCCGATGCATTCAGCTTGGAGGCATTTCCCGACTTCTTTCCGCTCGAGGCAATGCAAATCCTCGACGCTGGACGTACCTACGCAGGCGGCAACCCACCGCAAAACATCCAGCTCGGTGAGAAGACCGTGCGGAACTTTGCGCGCAACGATCCGCCGATGACGGTGCTTGGGCGCGAGCAGAAAGCTTGGCTCAAGCATACGCTGGCGGCGTCGAAAGCAACGTGGAAGGTTTGGGGCGCCACGAACGGAACGCTGGACATGCGAGCCGATCCGCAGAACTTGCCGGCGGGGCTAACGACCGCGTGGCCTGGCAAGGGCTATGCGTGTTTTGGCGGGGGAGACTTCAGCGGTGCGCTCAATGAACGGGCCGAACTGTATGACTTCGTCCGCGATCAGGGTGTAAGCGGCTTCGCGATCGTGTCGGGTGACCGGCATAGCTTTTGGGCTGGATATGCTGCAAAGGCGCTGCCGCCTGAAGCTTTCGACCCAGTAGGCGTTGCTTTCATTTGTGGCTCGATCTCGGCGATCGGTATGGCCGAGGCCATTGAGCATGGGCTAAAAGGGCATCCGCTGCGTCCACTATTCGTGAGCGAGCGCGAGCCAGGCAAGTTCCAGTCGGCCATCAACCTGACATTAAAGCATGGGGTCAAGAGTGCGCTTGAGTATGAGCGTACCGGCGATATCGCGGCGGCTCATCGTGTGAGCAATCCGGATAACGCACCGCATCTGAAGTTTGTCGATATGGGTGGCCATGGGTATGCCGTGATATCTGCCGGTGCCGACTCGATCCAAAGCGAGTTTGTTTGCATTCCTCGCCCGATCTCGCGCGCGACGACTCCTGATGGTGGACCGCTCCGCTACCGTGTTCGCCATTCGGCGCAAACATGGACGGCGGGGAAACGACCGGAGCTGATCCAGGAGATCATCGAGGGCGAGCCCGGGCTTTCTGTGTGAAACAAAAGAAGAGGCCCCGAAGGGGTAGACCGAGGTCGAGCTCAGTCTGCTCGGATCCTTAATGATTTGCCCGCGTGCCGATGACACGTGCGGTGGCGGTGCCGGCGCAATTCCGCCACCGCACGCAGTTGCTAGCAAGGAAGCTGTTATTGTCAGCAGGAGCAGTACCTTTGGTCGCAACATTCCCGTTCCTTTGGAGGTTCGATGCCGAAGGCGGCGCAAACCCGGTTTTGTACTGCAGATAATACGTATCAACGGAGCATGTCGGCGCAAGGTCGAACTGCAACAGCAACTGACCTGGCGCGCTGCCGCTCAGCGTTGCGGAGAATGATCTTCGGAGCTGGTGGCCTGTCGCGCCCATGCTGCTCTGCGCCGGTAATGCGGATCCGTCGGTGTTCTACGAGTCTAATGCAGAATTGGTGGGCCACGCGTGCGCCGGGCGGCCACGTGACAATTCTGGATGTCGATTCAGCCGTGTCAAGCGGCGATGTATTTACAATACGTAAAGAACGCGTTTGCCGCCGCCAAGGCGCAGATCGCGGCCGCTGCAGTCGCTTCCGGAGCGACTGATGGTGGCGCAGCTGCAGTCCTGCAGGTCTATCACGCAGACCTACTTCCCCCGTTTTGTCTCGTGGCCGCGGCATCATTTTTTGCGAACTACTGAAGACGGGCCCAACGGATGGACGTTCCGTTGCAGTTGCTACGCGGACGACTCTCAGGTCCGTAGGTAATATTGCTCGAGCAGGCACGGCGGCGTCTGCGAGGACTCCGCCATTTTCTTGAGCGCCTCACCCAAAAAACGCGAGGCTTGCCACAACGACTCCGCGAAAAGTGTGAGCTGGATTCAAGATCAATAGGCGGCTCTGCGGGATCATGGCGATAACGCAGAATCCCAATGCAGGCACTATCCATTCCCTCGAGGACAGTAAAGCATCTGTTCCAACACGCACGGGGCACGATGCTTGGGACGTTGTCCCTGTTCGGCCGGTTTCGAATACTGTGGCCCGGAAGGTCGCCTACCACGAATGGTGAAAAGCGCGACGACACCGCCGTGCGGGATGCCCACGGCTCCATGCGATGTGGCAATCACGCCCGTAGCTGGAGGGTGTTGTCTGAATGGCTCAGGTCCCGAGGCGATCAGCCGGAAGACTACGGGTGGCTTTTCGCACGCATATCAAATTGGGAGGATGGACGGGTGATTGCACGGTTCACGGAGGCGCGCGTCGCACGGCTTTTAGCCCTGAGGCGCTCAACCGAAGTGCTTGACGTAGTGGCTCAACGCTTGAGCGTGGACCCGCATTTTCGTCCCTGCTCAGCCGCGGATACTTTGAGTTTGGCGCAGATAGCCGCCCGGGGGGGCGCGCAGCGAATCTCGCGAGCCTTACTGTCGGACTTCAGCGCTCGCTTTGAGGGGGACCCTCGAGTCTCCGTGTCGGAGGCCTTAAAACGGCGCTTGACTCAACAGGCGCCGGCTCGAATACGAGCATAAGCAATAGGCCGAAACTCAAGTATGTGAACAGGCCGACCCGACGAAGAATACCTGCGTCATCGCCAGCCCAGAGCGGGCGCGACGTGGGTGAGGATGGCCTCGATCACGTGAGAGTTGTACTCAACGCCAAGCTGATTGGGCACGGTTAAGAGTAAGTATCGGCTTCAGCGATGACCTGATCTCGTTTCAATTCCTCGATCAGTTTGCCGGGTTCTGCGGCATAGGAGCGGACCTGGATGCGGCTTTCATGTGGTTTGATCGGGCACTGCGCAATCACGATTACGGCATGTTCTTCATTAAAGTTGACCCTTTGCTAAAAAACGTGCGCGCGGATGCGCGTTATCAAGCCCTCTTAGTCAAGCTACATTCGAGGTAGCGCGGTTAATTGTTTACGGCCTGCGTCCTCCTACGAGACGAAGAACGTTATAATCATCGGTCACGGACAAGGAAGTGGGTCTAAAGTCATGGACGGCATCATTTGGCTTTTTTTAACGCTCACATTTGCGTTGGCAGCAGTCGGTGTCCTGCTGGCCGGACTGCGCCGGCTGCCCATCTGGGGTCGAACCAAACTTAAGTCACTGCTTGAGTTGCTAGACGTCGCTGCGGCGGATTTCCATGTTTGAGTGGCCTAGCTTTAAGGTCCAGTGGATCTGCCCTCATTGTGGTAACAGAATGAAGAAGGAAGGAGTGTGGGGGCGGCGGTGTAGGGGGAGGGGGTTATGGGAGTTCGAGTTCTGAGAGCTGTCACTGCACTCATGGCACTGATGATGACTAGCGCTTGCGTCAGTACGAAACCCGCCAACCGGCCAATCGGGGCAGAGTAGCGAGTGGCAGACGGATAAGGCTGCTACGGGGCGCGCAGATCGCGCATCCGGCCCGTATTTCCACCATTGGGAGAATGCTCGAAGATGAACAGAATCCGTCGCAAGTTTTTGCTCACCGCTGGGGCCACAGGAATGGCATTGACCCTCGGTTCGATTTCGCAGGCGAGCGACGAGATCGCTCCGTTGCGTCCGAGGCGTTTCAAGTTCGTGCACATCGACGTCTTTACATTGCAGCCTCTGCTCGGAAATCCGCTCGACGTGTTCTTAGATGCTCGAGGGATGAGCGACGCGGAAATGCTGGCTGTCACTCGCGAGACGTACCTTAACGAGGCTACCTTCGTCTTCCCGCGAGACCCCGCCACCGAACGTGAACATGGCATCAGCGTCCGGATCTTCACGCCTGATGGGGAAGTTCCGTTTGCGGGGCACCCGACGCTGGGAACTGCCACGGTATTGCGAAACTTGCGGTTGGCGTCGAAGTCTTCAAGCGCTTCGTCGGCAGCGAGCCTTGCTGAAATCTCCCTCGACCTAAAGGTGGGAAAGGTGCCCGTTACGTTTCTGGCAGACAGTTCGGGTCACGCGTTCGGTGAAATGCGGCAAGTGGCACCAAAGTTCGGAGCATTGCACGACAAGGACACCGTTGCGCAGTTGCACAATTTGGTCAGCGATGAAATTGCAGACTACGGCCCGATTCAAACGGTCTCCACCGGCTTGCCATTCGCAATCGTGCCGCTCAAGCGCTTGGCTTCCTTGCAGTCGCTCCGCGTAAATGCGGAGAAGATGAACTCGTACGTGGCGAAGCAGGAGCCCAATTTCGGGTTCTATTACGTGACCCGTGATGCCGTTGATTCCGACGTGGCGCTCCGGGCGAGGTGTATTTACGTCGGGGGGGAGGACGCTGCAACCGGATCCGCTGCTGGGTGCGCCGCAGCTTGGCTGGTGCGCTATGGCGCCGCGACTCCGGAGCAGTCGGTTCACATCAGGCAGGGCGTCGAAATGAAGCGAACGAGCGATATCTTCGTACGTGCGAGCCGAGACGGCGACAAGATCGTGAATGTTCGCGTGGGCGGTTACGCTGTGGAGACCATGGAGGGGGAAATCATTTTGTGACTGCGCATTGATGGGACGATTGTCCAAATGATTCCGTACTGTCACCAGAAGTCCTCGGGTAAGAGACTCGATAGCTGACGTTGACGGGGGACCGCTCTCGGGTCCGAGAGTACTCATTGGCGGCCTATGGTCGCGTCTTATCGTCGCACGTCGGCGGGTTCGAGTCGCTGGCGGGCGCCCGTGATCCACCGGCTCGTCGCGAGGCGTTTTTCTAGCTCGTCAATCCCGCCTCAACGCGTCACGCGATCCGCTGAACCCATTGGCTCCGCCAGTCCGGCGCCTCAAAGGGGTCCGCGAAATACTGTGTCTCGTGCACGACCTTGCCGTTGCGGAACTCCATAAGACTCACTGTGTATGTGGGTCGCCCCTGGTAGGTGATTATGTATTCCGTGATCCATAGATCACCTCTTCCGAGAATTCGCTTGACGTTGAAACCCGACGGCTTGCCTGGATGATGACTCCTCAAGGCCTGCAAATTATTTCGCCCGAGGATTCGTTCGCCTGACTGAGGATAGTCACAAATGGCATCGTCATCGTAGATATCGTGTTCCGCGTTTGCATCGCCGGCTGCAGATGCCTGCCAGTGCACATTCAAGGCTTCACGTATTTGTTCCTCTTGCATGGACTGCTCCAGATGAGCCGGTACAACGACGTCGATGTGCAGCCACCGCTGCAGCAGCGGAAAGACGGACCTTTCAAGGGCGCGAGATGAAACCGCGTCTGTCGTCCCCAAGCGATATCAAAAAAGCATAGCAGGAACCGACGGTTTAGGAATCTGAAAGTCCCACCTTAAACTAATTGTTCAAGATTAAAAGAGCGCGACATTGACTGCACCGCCGCTCGATCCGAACCCCTTGTCCCCCGTTCGGCAACTCTGCTCGGCCAAACCGAGCCACTTGGGCTAAGCTTCGCGCTACGGAGGCGATGAGAAGACCTCCCAAGGGTGATCTAAGCCGGTGAGTGAGCCATCGCACGCGGTATTCTTGAGCTACGCCTCGCAGGATGCGGAGGCTGCCCAAAAGATTTGCGCGGCACTGCGCGCCGTCGGTATTTAGGTCTTTCTCGACCAGAGCGAGCTGCGAGGTGGGGACGTGTGGGATCAGAAGATCTGGGAGCAGTTCTTGTCGGGCACGATCCGAAGGCCGTTAAGCGCCTTGGTGCGGCCTATGAGGATCACTGGCGAAGATAAATCATTCTCATCGCTGCAAAATCAGTTCTTGTGTTGAGTTGTCAATCGACCAGGACTTGAAGCGCTTGAGAAAGCTTTGCCCGAGAAGAGGCGGGGCGTTGGACGGCGACACCTTTGCTTGAACCCTCGTCGCTTCGATATTTCCAATTTTGAGTGACCTGATGATAAAGGTCTTCGATTGGAAAACCTCGCCGTCGGCGTTTTTGTAATTGCGACTTCCAGTGAAGTCGGCCTGAGTAACAGTACTGGCTCTGACAAGGCTCGCGAAGACATCGGCGGGTATGCTGACATCGGATGCGCCGCTGTCGACGATGAAATTCAATTTGAGGGCATTGTTGATGACGACTGGCGCGATTAGGCCGCCAGAGATCTTCACGAGGGGGATTCGGGTTTCGCGGGGACTATTTCGGTTTTCGCCTTCGATTGGCAAACCTAATTCAGTTTTGAGCTGTCGGACAGCCTTCGCGGAAATTTCGGTCAGGCCGGGATTGAGCCGCTCGGCTTCGAGCACTTCAGAGCGCGCCAAATTGGTTTTGTTGGCCTTTGCGTAGACCTCAGCTTGGACCCAATGAGCCTTGGCGCTCTTTGGATGGTGGGCGAGAACCTGGGTGATCATTTCCTGGGCTTGATCCAAGTGGCCCGTGGTGGCGGCCTCGTAGATCTGGTGCATGGTGGGTTCGGCGGCGGCTTGCGCGCTCGAAGAGAGGGCAAATACGAGCGCAATAGTGGTAACGACGACAAGTGACTTTCTTGGCATAGCGAATTTCCAATTCACTTCGCAATTCTAGCCGCGTTTAGTCGATATTTGTCAGAGTTCACGGTGATGCTGGCGTTGGCAATCCTTTGACGGCGCAGAATGTAATGACGATCTTGCGGAAAGTCGGACAATGGATAGGACTGAATAAGAAGGAGTGGGAGGGGATTTCCGGGCATTCGGCAAGGGTTGGGGCGGCGCAGGATTTGTTGGCGCTGAATATTGATATGGCTCTAGTCATGCAAGCTGGACGGTGGAAAGATACGCGCGTGCCCAAGCCGCTACGGGGAAAAGGTTTTGGCCTCGCGAGGAGCCATGGCGAGGGCGGCGAAGAGTCAGGGTAGACTGTAGTACTTACCCTACTTCAGGTGAGAATTGGGAAAGGACCCAGTCTGGTCACAGGAAGGGCCAATGGGTGGTCTTCGCGTAATCACGGCGACAAAATGTGGTTCAGGCATATCAAAATCAGGCCGTTGCCTGGAGGCTCGCTATGAAGAGGACCCCGAGGGAGAGCAATGCTCCAGGGATGCAGTCGAGGCGCGCGTTCAGCAGTACTCTCGTACACTCGCTACTGGCACTGCCGCTGATTGACGCCGCCGCCAAAATGAATCCAGCCGCGGCTGCAACACGGCCGTCGGAGTCAACTGAGAAACCGGTGCGCGTCGGCGTCGCCGGACTGACTCACGACCACGTTCACGGCATCCTGCAAACCGTAAACCCAAGCGGATTCAAGCTCGTCGGCATCGCCGAGTCAAACCGCGAACTGGCGCAACGGTATCGGCAGCAATACCACCTAGATCAAACACTCCTGCATGCGTCGCTGGATGAGATGCTCGACCGGGTCAAGCCTGAGGCCGTCTGGGTTTTCAACAGTACCGCGGAGCATTGCGAAGTCGTGGAGAAGTGTGCGCCGCGCGGCGTTCACGTCATGGTCGAAAAGCCACTGGCGGTCAGCATGGAACACGCGCGGAAAATGCAAGCACTCGCCGAAAAGCACGGCATTCATCTGCTGACCAACTATGAGACGACCTGGTATGCGAGCCATTACGAGGCCAAACGGCTGATCGACGAGACAGGATCGATCGGCGAGCTACGCAAGCTCGTCGTGCACGACGGCCACCGGGGTCCAAGAGAGATCGGTTGCAGCCAAGAGTTTCTGGAATGGCTCACCGATCCAGTCAAAAACGGCGGCGGCGCCCTGATGGATTTCGGCTGCTACGGGGCGAACCTGCTCACTTGGTTTATGAAAGGCGAAGCGCCCGACAGCGTCACCGCAATCACGCAGCAACTCAAGCCGTCGGTATATCCCAAGGTGGACGATGAAGCGACGATCATCGTGACCTATCCCAAGGCGCAGGGCATCATCCAGGCATCCTGGAACTGGCCTTACGGCAGAAAGGAC
>JAXDQK010000117.1:0-29963 GCA_034667905.1 Gammaproteobacteria bacterium
TGTTCGGGCTGCTTCACGGCATCAGCCTCCGGAGCGGCGCCGCGGGTTGGGCGCAGTTTGGCTATCGAGTTATTTTGGGTGTGGTTGCCTCCTTACTGGTCCTGCGATCCAAGTCTCTGCTCCCCTCGTTTATCATGCATGCGACCAACAACGGCATCATGCTCGCCGTGGCGGCGGTGGTCTTGAAGCACTCATGAGGGCACATGAATGAGGGCATATGTCAGGGTCTAGTGTTCCCAGTGGCCGGGAACGTAACGCCACTGGGATCCCATCGGTTCCCATTGATCGGGGATCCAACGAGCCTTGCCATGGGCGACGATCCATTCGCCGCTGACCCAACGGTACGATTGGCCGTTCCACTGCCAATGTCCGGCCGCCCAAACATAGCCATCGCGCGGATGCCCTACGTTTTCGGTGCGAAGCGGCGGGGGCGCCACATCCGCGATGATGTCGGCCGCAACGGCCGGCATGGCTTTGAGGAGAAAAATCCCATCGGCAAGACAAACAGTCACGAGCAGGGCGATGCGGGCGAGGTTCATGATAAGCTCCCAGTGTTTCCATACGTTACATACGAATCGTACCCCTATCGTATGGTTTGTCAACATGGGATAGCCTGAGCGATCAGCCGTAAAACAGCTTCTCCGCCAGTTCTAAAGAAACTTCTATGGTCGAACGGCTATCGGGTCGCTGTGAGCGGCTATCGATCTTCGCGGGACAGAGCCCTGGCGCCCGCGATTTGTGCGCGGGCGAAGGCCCCCACCTCGCTTTCCATTTGGGCCAAGGTTTCCGTGCGGTTAGCTAGCGCCCCGCCGCCGAAATATAGAGCGCGGGCGAGTTGGGCCGCATCGGGCGCGAGTTCCGCATCCTCGGCCATTGCAGCCCGCAGCATGTCGACTATCTCAACATCGAGATTCGCAAACAGTTCCCCGGCCATGCTGTGCGAATACGAGAACAACTCCGCCGCGTGCGGCGATGCCTTGATCAAGGTGCACAACGGCCGCTGCTTGGCGACGATGGCTTCCGCCAGGCGCGCGTCCAGCGATGCATCGGGCATGGAAAGCGCCTGCTGCACCGACCCTCGCAGGATCTGCGCCATGCGCGCACAGACCGCCATGTACAACTCGTCTTTGTTTTTGAAGTAGCTGTACAGCGTGGCTTTGGCCACGTTGGCGTCGCGCGCGACCAGTTCCATGGTGACGGCGCGAAAACCCACGCGCTTGAACAATTCCTCCGCGGTGCGTATGACCCGCTTGTAGCGGGCGTTTTCGTCGTTCGCGGCGTCTTGAATCACACTGGACATGAACGAATCATACGGCAAGTGGCTACAGCGGCCTAACCGTACCGTCCACGCCCCGCGCAGCAGAGCAAGTTCATGTACGGCATACTCATGCCATGAATTTGAATCGCGTAACCACGCTATTCTGTGTTTTGAGCCTGCTTGCACTGCCCGCGTTCGCGGAAAGTCCCCTCGTCATGCGCCAAGTCTACGAAGTTAACGGCACGAAGCTCCACACCGAAACAGTCGGACGGGGCACGCCGATTCTGTTTCTGCATGGCGGGCTGCTGTTCTTTGACAATAATTTCACCAAGCAGAAGGACTACTTCGCCGCGCGTCACACGGTGATCGGCATCGATCAGCGCGGGCACGGCCATAGCCCGGATGGTCCCTGGCAACTCTCCTACCAGCAAATGGCGGACGACACCGCCGCGATCATCCGCAAGCTGAAGGTGGGGCCGGTCGATGTGGTGGGGCACAGCGATGGCGCGGATATTGCCCTGGTGCTTGCCAGGGATCATCCCGAACTGGTGCGAAGGGTGGTCATATCCGGGGCCAACTTAAGGGGCCTTCCGCTGGCAGAGCTGGAGGCACGCAAACACTGGACCCCGGAGCAGCAGGCGAAGAAGCTGCTAGAGGTGGCCGCATGGTTGCCGCCGTATTTTGCAACCGACTACGCGGCCGTCAGCCCGGACGGTGCCGAGCACTGGATGACCATCTTGGCAAAGTGCTACTCCTTATGGGGTCAGTCGGTTGTGATCGAACCCGCCGAGCTTGCGAAGATTTCTGCGCCGGTGCTCGTCATGGCGGGTGATCACGATTTCACCTCGCTCGAAGAGACCACGGAGATCTTCCGGGGTTTGCCGCACGCTCAGCTCATCGTGGTTCCCGGAACCGGTCACGGAACATTCCAAGACCGGCCGGAGCTGGTGAACCTCGCCATAGCAGAATTTCTCGAGCGTCCGGACGGCGACGCATCGGCCCGCCATTAAGCAGTCTTCGCAAGATACGCAAGGCCAGCCATTGCAAGAACACAAACAGGAAATCATTGCATGGACCTAGGTGAATCACGACACCTGAAACGCGCCATCGGTACCCGGCAACTGAGCATGATTGCCATCGGCGGCGCGATCGGTACCGGCCTGTTCTTCGCCAGCGGCGCCGCCATTGCGCAAGCCGGGCCGGGCGGTGCGTTGCTGGCGTACTCCGTCATGGGACTCGCGGTTTACTGCATGATGCAGTCCCTTGGTGAGATGGCCACCCAGTTGCCCATTCCCGGCTCCTTCGAGGCGTATGCCGAACGCTTCGTCGACCCCTCGCTCGGGTTTGCCGTCGGCTGGAACTATTGGTTCAGCTGGTCGATCACGCTGGCGGCGGAGCTGGTCGCCGGCGCGCTCATCGTGCAGTTTTGGTTTCCGCATTCGAATTCGGCGCTGTGGGCCATCGGTTTTTTTTCGGTATTGCTGGCGTTGAATCTATTGTCGGTCAGGGCGTATGCCGAAGCCGAATATTGGTTCGCCGGCATCAAAGTGGTCACCGTGATTATTTTCGTGGCCGTCGGCTTGCTGATGATCGGCGGCATGATCGGCAATCACAGCAGCGGCTTCCACAATTGGACTGTGAGCGACCCCAACACCGGCACGCACGCTCCGTTTGTGGGCGGCTTCACCTCGATGCTCACGGTGTTCCTGGTCGCGGGCTTTTCGTTTCAAGGAACCGAAGGGGTAGGCCTCGCCGCAGCGGAGACCGAAAATCCCACCCAAAATGTGCCGAAGGCAATTCGGACAGTGTTCTGGCGCATTTTGTTGTTCTACATCGGCGCGATCTTTGTGGCCGGCACGTTGATCAGTTACACCAATCCCAACTTGCTCAACGCCGATGAAAGCCATGTCGCGTATTCGCCCTTCACGATGGTGCTGCAACAGTTGCCGCAGTTTGGCTACTACGCGGCCAATGTCATGAACGCGGTGATTTTGTCTTCCGTCTTGTCCTGCGGGAACTCATCGATGTATGTGGCCTCGCGAATGCTGCATGCCATGGCGCACAGCCGCAAGGCACCGCGGCTCTTCGGCATCCTGAACCGCCGCGGGGTCCCCGTGGCAGCGCTTTTGGCCACCGGCTTGATCAGTGCGCTGGCCTTCTTCTCCACCGTGGTGGGGGACAAGAAAATTTATCAACTTCTTTACAACGCCTCGAGCTTGAGTGGATTTCTCATCTGGTTGGGCATTGCGATCTGTCACCTGCGCTTCCGCAAGGCTTGGGTTGCCCAGGGCCGACGCCTGGAGGATTTGAAATTCAAATCCAAGTTCTACCCCTACGGGCCCTGGCTTGCGCTGATCTTATTCTTGGTGGTGCTGTTCGGCGCCAACATCGGCGTGTTCCAGACACCGGTGTTTTCCTGGTTCGACTTCGTGACCGACTATCTGCTCATACCCACGGTCGTCATTTTGTATCTGGGTCACAAATTCTGGAACAAGACACGCATCGTGCCGCTGCAGGAGTGTAACTTCGAGCAGCCCTGATCTTCTTACGGGAGCAAGACATCTTGAATAAGAGCTACGTGGCGGGAATGGTGTCGGGATTTCTCGGTGGTATGGTGGGCGCGGTCTTGATCGGGCATTTCACTCTGCGCTCCCTGATACCGCAGGCCTCGGCCGCCGCCCCGCAGGATGTCGTTTCGGCAAGCAGAATCCGCCTGCTCGATGCCACGGGCCGAACCCGCGCCGAACTGGTCATGTCGCCGGACGGCGGCCCGGGCCTGTTCTTTTACGATACCAAGGGTCGAAACCGGCTGGTGCTCGGGCTTTATTCACCGGCTGAAAGTGAATACCCGTTCGTCGTGCTGAATGACACGCACAGCGAGGCGGCCGGGATTTTCCGCTTGTTCGGCGGGCAGGAGACACCGGTGGTCGTGCTCAAAAACAAGGGCGCGGATCGCTCGATCTTCGGCCTCAATCCCTCATCGACGGACCCGTTCTTGGTCAACTATTCCGCAGACCGCAAAGAGAGCGCGGTTTTCGGCAAATTCTGAGGAAATGTGATCAAACCCAGCCTCCTGGCATGCGCAATTCTCATCGCGCTTGCCGGCGGATTCGCCTGGCTTCACGCGCGTTCCCCCGAACGCGCGGCGTACGTGCTCATCAATGAAACGGATCAACACGATTTCGATCTCGCATTTCGCATGAGCCTCAAGCTCGCCGAGGAGAAGTCGGCCATCGAAAATGGCTTGGTGATTTTGAAATCGCTGCCTGCCACCAAGTCCATTGAAGAGGTCGCGTCGGAAATGATGACGAGCCTGCGGATCGGCGCTCGGCACAATGGCCGCGGCATCCTCTACGTGTATTCCGTGCAGGAAAATCTCCTCAAAATCGAGGTTTCTTATGCACTCGAAGGCGACATCCCCGACCTGTACTGCCATCGGCTGGAAGAGGCGGCAAAGACCTACATGCTCTCGGAGGTTCCCCAGGACTTCATTTCCGAATTGATCATCACCACCAATCTGCGCGGCATGGGGTCCAAAAACGAGGGCGGCTATGCAACACCGGCGTGGCTCAAGGCCGAGTTCATGTCCGGCGGCGCCGGGGCGCTCGCGAAAGGCTACCGCCGCACGCTGCAGGATTATCGCGATGCAATGCGTACGTTGCCGGACGCACGCATGGCCGCGTTTGCAGCCTCGCCGGACCCCCAGGAATCGCTGCGACGCTATCTCGCTTCATTGGCTGCCGGCGTAGGGGATCCGCGCTTGCCGCTGCTCACCGAGGGCAGTCAGATTTTCCGTATCATCGTGCCCAGGAACGAGGAGCAGCAACGCCGAATCAGCGAGTCCATCACCCGCGCGGGCATTTCCAAGGTGCTGTTCGCCGGCAATCTTGGGTTAGCCGTGCAGGGTCCCGGGCAATCCACCTTGCCCATCGTGTTGCGCCGAGGGTCCGACAACCTTTGGTACGTGGACGAAGCAAAGTCGTGGACCTATTTTCATCGCTTTGAAGACAACGTGAATTTTTTCGTTAAATTCGCCGACAATCCCTTTCTTGGGGACCTGCAGGCGGGCAGTGTGCCGAACATGCAAAGCGCTATATATGGCAGACACGTGCGAACGCCGCCCGCACCGGCGTATCCATTTGGTCTCGACAAAGCCGCGCAGGACGGTGAAGCGAGGATACGCGAAGCGCCTCAGTCTTCAGCCAATTATGCGGAGCTGGCCGATCTATATTTGTTTGAAATGAACTGGCTCACGCGCGCCCTGGATCTCTATGAAAAGGCTTCAGCTATCGCGCCCGACAACTTGGCGTATCGCTGGCGGCTCGTCGATCTCTATCTGAATACTTCTCGTGCCGAAAAGATGCTGGCCGAACTGCGATTTCTGGCGGAGCATCTACCCGCCGACAAGCAGACCGCCGATTGGTACCAACACTATAGAAAGGCCTATGAGTCCGCTCAGCACTGAAGCAGGTTCGCGCACATGGGATCGTTGAACGCCGCGCTTGCGCAACACGGTTATGCCATTCTGGCCGTGATCGTCTTTCTGGAGGCGATCGGAATACCGGTGCCGGCTGCTCTGGCGCTGCTGATCGCCGGTGGTGCGGCTGCACAGGGTGTCTTGCAGCCTCAGTACGTCTTTGGCATCGCGCTGTTCGCGATGCTTGCCGGAGATACACTGATGTTCTTGCTGGGGCGGTACACCGGCTGGTGGCTGCTCGGCATTCTTTGCCGTATTTCCCTCAATCCCGAAGCGTGCATATTGCGCTCGGCCGATTCGTTCTATCGGCGCGGGCGCAAGCTTCTCGTCATCGCGAAATTCATTCCAGGCATCAACACCATGGCGCCGCCGCTCGCCGGCAGCATGAACATGCGTTTCATCACGTTCCTGCGCTTGGACCTGGCAGGCGCCGTGCTCTACCTCGGCTCTTATTTCATCGTTGGTTTTATTTTCAGCGACGCACTGGACGTGGTGACGAAAGGATACGACTCGGCCGGTCGTGTGGCGGGTTGGGTGGTGATCGCGCTCGTCGTTGGCTACTTGTTGTTTCGGGCATCGCTGTGGGTGAAAGGCCACGCATCAAGCGACGTTCCGCTCGTCAATCCCCTCGAAGCGGCGCGGGAGATGGCATCCGGCGCCGCGGTGTATGACGTGCGAAGCCACGGTTACTTCGATCCGAAGGCCACCCGCATCCAAGGATCGCGGCGTCTCGACCCCAACGCCCTGCACCAGTCCAAGGACCTCCCGGCCAGCGGCACGGTCTTCGTGTACTGCACCTGCGTGCGCCAAGCCACGAGCACGCGGGTGGCGCGGGAGCTGCAGAAAATGCTGCTGGACAAGAGAGTACTCGTCACGGTGATTGAAGGGGGCCTGCGCGCTTGGGTCAAGGCAGGCTTGCCGGTGGAGGGTGTGCCGCCGGAAGAAGTGACCGCCTTGCCGTTATTCGAATAGCCTTGAATTGGTATTACCTTACGAATCCGGTGCCTGGCCCAAAAGCCCCCGAATGATTTGCTCTACGTGAGTCAGGGCGTAAGGCTTCGGTATAAATCGAAACACGCCGGGATTGCGACTGAGCGACGGGGTGATGGCGCCCGAGGTGAGAATGACGGGAATGTCGGGCCGTCGGATCGATAACCAATTGGCGAGCGCCTCTCCGTCCAGCCAGCCGGGTACATTGATGTCGGCAAACACTAAATCGATTTGGGATTGAGAAGCGATGACGGTGAGGGCTTCGCTCGCCCTGGAGACTTCGATCACCGTGTAGCCGCTGTCGCGCAGATAATCTGCCACAGCGAGTCGAGCGAGAAACTCATCTTCGACGATCAGAATAACCTTCGGCCGTGGTTCAGATTCTTCACCCGAGATGGATTCGGGAGTCATTACGGGAGGCTTGGGACAATGGTCGACGATCGTCGGCGCTCGCGAAGGATATTGATCCGTCCGATAATATCTTGCGGTTTGTACGGTTTGCCCACCACGTTCCTTTCACAAATTTCGTGTGACTTCTCGGCCGCAGCGTTGATCCCCGATGTCAGGATCACATCAATACCGGGATAGCTTTGGCGTATTTCCTTGGCGAAGCTAAAGCCGTCCATGAATCCTATGCCTTTGACCTCGGAAAATACGACATCGACCTTGACGTCGGCGCGCAAGACGGTCAGTGCCTCCTCGGCAACGCGGGCCTCGATCACTTTGTAGCCGCAGCCTCGCAGATAATCGGCGATAACCATGCGGGCGAGAATGTCCGGTTCCACCACAATGACTGTAGACGGTGCCTGCGACGATGGATTTTGCATGGCCATGAAGCGCAAAAATATAGCAGTCAGAAAATTGATGTCTATCAGACAACGCAAGCAGTCCAGTGAATTATTTGGAAACTTTTACAATCAACAAATTGCTGCAGCCGCGTCGACCCCAATTTCCGGTACCCGCGAAACACCGGTACTGGTTCACAACACGGCCACAAAAAGAGGTTGCCCGCAGCCCGAACCGTTATCGTGATTACTTGGATCTAATCGGGAGAAACTTGTATGCGATTAATCGTGCTTGCCGCGGGCTTGATAGCAACGGTCGGAATCTGCCGGGCTGACGGACTCAATCTAAACGTCATACTTTCGGGACAGGTTGCCCCTGGCGTTTATGGCCAGGTGCGCATCGGAAATGCAGGCCCTCCGCCGCTCGTGTACGCCCAGCCAATGGTCATTGAGCGTCAATCCGCCCCGCCGCCACCGGTCTATTTGCATGTGCCGCCTGGGCATGCGAGAAACTGGCGCAAGCACTGCCACGAATATAACGCATGCAATCGCCCCGTATATTTCATTCGATCGGAAGAATATGAACCGGGCTACGTACGACGTGATCGCGATCACGGCGATCACGGTGACCACGGCGATCACGGTGACCACGGGCATGATTACGACCGCGACCATCGCGGGCATGATCGGGACCGGGAAAACGATCATGATCATGGACATGATCGGCACGACGGCGATCGCGGCTGATATGCCTTTTTCTTCCCTGCGCGCCTTTGTGGTTGGGTCGGTTGCCGTTGCGGTCCTCTTGGCTGCGCCCGTGAGTTCTGCTGAGACGGAAGGATCTCCGCCAGCAAGCCAATCCGATCACGACCGTGGCTTGGTGACAAGAATGAAGCGCGATGCCAAAACGGTGGGCGCGGCATTCAAGGAGGGAGCGCACCGCGTTGCCGTTGCCTCAAAGGCTGTTGCCCATGAAGTGGCTACGGCCGCGAAGCGCGGCGCCGCTGAGACTCGCGCCGCGTTTCGGGCAGAAAAGTCCGGTACGCCGGCGAGCTAAAACGCCGCTTGTAGGAATGCAATCGGCTAGCCATTTGTAGGACTATGCGACGTATCCAATAAACGACGCCTGCTTTTTGTTCCATCACATGCTGTAATCCCCGGCGGTGCGCAGCCGCGCAGCGACGCGGCATGCGTGTTAGAAAATTCATCATGGGGAAGCAATTGTGAAAGCAAGAAATCTACTCTTGATAGCGGGATTGGCGGCCATCGGCACGGTCTTGGCGGCCGAGGATCTTCACGATAAAACTGAACCCCCAATGCTCGGTCTTCATTGGGCGCGGGACGCGGCCCCCGGCGCGGTCGCCAGGGCGGCGCGCTCAGGGTCCGCCGACATGACCTACCACGGTGGCAGGATCATGACGGCTGCGGTGACCCAAAACATATTCTGGGGAACGAGCTGGGCAAGTAATCCAGGCGATAAGGTCACGGGTCTTGACACGTGGTACTCGGGCTTCGGCGGCTCCAACTACGCAAAGACCAGTGATGAGTACTCTGGTAGCAACGGCCAAGTGAGCCCGGCAACCACGCATCATGGCCACATCATCGATACCTCGGCAGCGGCGGGGGGAAACAGAACCTCTACCATTCTTGCCGAGGTCTGCAAGGTGGTCAAAAGTCCTGACTCCGCCGGCAACGGCTACTACGCTGTTTATACCGATGTGCCGCGCGGACACGCGGGCTATTGCGCATGGCACAGCTATGGGCAGTGTGGAGGCGTACCCGTGCAGTTCGCCTTCTTCTGGAAACTGGACGGCGATCCTGGGTGCGACCCTCAGAGCGCCGTTCCAAACGAGTCCCAGGGACTCGCTGCGCTCGCCAACGTCTCCGGGCATGAGCTCTCGGAAGCACGCACGGATCCAGCCTCGCCGGGCGCATGGTACGACTCTTCCGGTGCTGAGAACGGCGACAAGTGCGCTTGGACGTTCAACGTCCCCTACGTGAAATTCTCGAACGGCAGCGACTGGAAGATTCAGGGCGAATGGTCCAATAATGCTTACAACAGCGGCACAGGCTACCCGAACTCGTCGGGGCAACATGGCTGCTTGGACGGCCACTAAACCTTAAGCTCTGCGGCACGGGGCGTGCGTCAAGCACGCCCCCGTGTTGTCTTCGCATAACTGGCCGAAGTCTTGGTGGCCTCGAATACCGTGTACGGCGGGTTACTGTGCTCGCGCACGAATCCAAAGATGGCCTTCAGCTTGTTTCGATACCAAACTGTGCGTTGCGTGACCATCCACAGCCTTCCGCCCACGTCGAGTCGGTTAAACCCTTTATGAACGAAGTGCTTCGGAACCCCAAAGTCGGCGTGATACGGTGGATTGCATAGGATCTGCGTAAATCCAATTTCCGCAAAGTCACGGAATCCGTCGCTTTGGACAACTGTGATGCCGTCCACCCCGTTGATCCGCGCATTACTCGATGCAATCTCGATCGCAACGGCGTCGTTGTCGATCATGAAAACACGTTCTGCTCCGATCTGTTTTGCCGCCACGATGCCAACGACGCCGTATCCACACCCAAGGTCGAGAACCTTGTCCTTTGCTGAGAACTGAACACAGGACAGCATCGCAAGGGTGCCGGCGTCGACCTCGCGCGGTGAAAACAGACGCGAATCCGTTTCAAGTTCAACGTCCGAATCGCCAATACTGGCTCGAATCACGTCCCTACCTCCCTCACCGCAGGGTAGTGTTCCTTCCTAGCGCGCATCCGCTCACATCGAAATCGGGTGCAATCGTGCTAAAATTGCGCAAATGCAGCGTCATGTCATCGCTTTAATCATGTTACTCGCCATTGGTCTGCACGGATCCCTGGCCGCTTTTGCTGCCGTGGCTCCAGCTATGCAATCAGATTGCAAACCCTCCGCCCAGAGTTACGATGTCACTGACAAGTCGTGTTGCCCAAGCGGTGTTCACACGACGAGTTGCTGCTCTGATGCCTGTCCAGCCGCGGTGGCCGCGGCTGTTACTGCCTCACCCGCGTCCTTAATTTGGCACAGCCGCACGGTCCCGGTGCTGCAATTGGGCACTGCGACCTTCTTCTCTCGCGGCGATTCGCCGCTCACCCGTCCACCGATTCTCTAAAGCACTCAAGGTCCGTCTAAGCAACGGCATTCCGCGCCTTCGATAGGCGCTTGTGACGGCGCGCGCTCAAGCGTTGCCGCCGGTGAGCTTTTGGAGAAGAGCCATGTTTCGTTTTTACGTTGGCCTAAGCCTTGCTGTGGCCATTGCAGCGCCCGCTTTCTTGTCTGCAAGCCCTGCAAATGATGTGGGAATAGAGACAGAAGCGTTGACCATGCAAGAGGCTGGGCGCCTCGCCGCCATCGATCAACCGTTGTTGACCGGGCGGCAGGCAAAGATTCAAGCGGAGGAGCAGCAGGCAATCGCCGCGGCACAGCTACCCGATCCGCAGCTCGCCGGCGGGCTCAAAGAATTCCCCATTGATACATCGGAGAGGTTCAGTACCAGCCGCGATAACTTTACCGAATTTACGATCGGCTTGAGCCAGGAGTTTCCGCGTGCTGCCAAGCGGCATCTGCAGGGTACTCGCAAGCAGCTCGATGCCGACGCGGACCGGGCAGCGCTCGATAACGAGCAACGCATGGTACGGCGGGATGCGTCGCTGGCTTGGCTCGATGTGTACGAGGCGGAGCAGGGGCTCAAGCTCGCACAGCGCCTGGGCGAGGAAGCAGCACTGCAGGTGCAATCGCTTGACGGCAACTACAGCAATGGTAAGGCATCACAGGCCGATTGGCTGGCGGCAAAAGTAGATTCAGGGCTGGTCGCCGATAAGGCACACGATTGGCTGCATCATGTGCTGCGCACGCGCGCCGGCCTCAGCCGCTGGATCGGCGATGCGGCGCAACGTCCGATCGCCGAATCACTCGCGTTGCCCGGATTCTCAATCCCTCTACCTGGTTTGATGGCGGGCGCCGACCATCATCCGGTGATCGGCAATTTGGACAAGCAAATTGAAGCCTCCACCACCGATATCGCGCTCGCACGCCAATCTTACAAACCGGATTATTCGGTGGAGGTCTATTACGCGTATCGGCGCGACTTCGCGGATTTCGTCGGCATCCAGTTCAAGGTCGGACTGCCTTATTTCACGAAAAATCGCCAGGACCGCGGCCTCGCCGCAGCGCGTGAACAATCGCGGGCCAGCGAGGAGCGCAAGCGCGATGTACTGCGCGAGCTGCACGCGCAGCTGAGTCAGGATTACATAGATCGTCGACATTTCGAACAACGCGTAGCGGAATTCGACGCATCCATCATCCCCGACGCGAGAGCTCGGATTGAGGCTGCACGTGGTGCGTACCAGGCCGGCCGCGGCAGTTTTGACATGATTCTCTTGGCGCGCCGAGGTCTCTTGGATGTGCAACTACAGCGTCTCGCGCTCGCAGTGGAAATGGCGCGCGCTCAAGTGAGGCTCGACTACTGGAGCGCGTCGCAAACCCCTGGCGGAGAAGCGCCATGAGGGCCAACACCAAAATCGGCGCCGCGATCGGTTTCCTGCTGGTAATTGCGATCGTCGGCTTCGCGAGTTTGCGGCATCGCGCCGCACCGATGGCCGTGCAAGATGCAGCGGACGAAAAAACGCCTGCCTATTGGTACGACCCGATGCACCCTGCGCAGCATTTCGACAACCCTGGCAAATCACCCTTTATGGACATGCAACTGGTGCCGAAGTATCCCGACACGGCGGGGAGGGCGTCCGATGGCATCGCGGTCGATTCCAAGATCGTCCAAAATTTAGGGATCCGGCTCGCGCAAGTGGAGACAGGTCGTTTTGCACGGGTGGTGGATGCCGTCGGCATCGTAGGAGTAGACGAGCACCGTATCGAAGCCATTCAAGTGCGCCAGCCGGGATGGGTCGAGCGGCTCGATGTGCGCGCCGTAGGCGATGCGGTGCACCGCGGTCAGCGCCTCGCCGGCATCTATTCACCGGACTTGCTCGCAACTCAGCAGGAGTTCCTCATTGCTCGCGATTCCAATGATCCGAAACTGATCGAGGCTGCGCGACAGCGTCTTGCATTCTTCGGCCTATCCGCTGCACAGCTTGCGCGCATCGGGAAGACTGGGCAGGCGGAGCGCACCGTCGATTATTACGCGCCCTTCGATGGCTATGTGATGGAATTGAGCGTGCGTCAGGGATCCGCCATTGAACCCGGCGCAATGCTGTTTCAGCTCGCAGACTTAAGTAGCGTTTGGATCAGCGCCGAAGTCCCTGAGGCCCAAGCCGCATGGATCAACCCCGGGGATTCAATACAGATCGAGGTTCCCGCGCTTCCGGGCGAGCATTTCGCCGGCAAGGTCGATTATCTGTATCCGGAGCTGACTCAAGCCACTCGAACCTTGAAGGCGAGGATAGTGGTGAAGAATCGGAGCAATCATTTACGTCCTGGCATGTTCGCAAAGGCTCAGCTTCGCGTCGCCACGCAAGAAGACGTGTTGACCGTGCCCACCGAGGCGGTCATCAAGACCGGTACTCGCAGCGTCGTCATCGTCGCCGGCGATGCCACACACTTTCGCCCCGCGCTGGTGCGAGTCGGCGCTGAGCAAGGCGGTCGCTCAGAGATTTTGGAGGGTCTCACACTCGGACAAGATGTCGTCGCATCAGGGCAGTTTTTGATCGATTCGGAAGCCAATCTGCGTAGCGCGTTTGATAACTTGGCGGGCGCTGGTGAGGCGACGGAAAAGGACCCGGCGCGGGAGCTGATGCCACAGCCATCAGCCCCAGAGGGGAAGCACTGACATGCTCGCGGCCCTCATTCGCTGGTCAATCCAAGATCGGCTTCTCGTGCTCATGGCGACGGCGCTGCTTGCCGCCTGGGGCGTGCGTGCGACACTCTCCACGCCTCTCGATGCCTTGCCGGACCTTTCGGACACCCAGGTCATCATTCGCACCGAGTATCCGGGCCAGGCGCCCCAAGTGGTTGAGGATCAAGTCACGTATCCGTTAACCACCACCATGCTATCGGTTCCCGGCGCCCGCACGGTGCGCGGCTACTCGTTCTTCGGCGATTCGTATGTCTACAT
Organism: Gammaproteobacteria bacterium; assembly: GCA_034667905.1. Classification (GTDB taxonomy): domain Bacteria; phylum Pseudomonadota; class Gammaproteobacteria; order Steroidobacterales; family Steroidobacteraceae; genus Bog-1198. The sequence continues at coordinate 13,606 of JAXDQK010000117.1, forward strand.
CGTCTTTGACGATAAGACCGATCTTTATTGGGCTCGCTCGCGCGTGCTCGAGTACCTAAATCAAGTCACGGGAAGATTGCCGCCGTCCGCAAAACCGACTTTAGGACCCGATGGCACAGGGGTAGGCTGGATCTACGAATATGCACTCATAGATCACACCGCTCATTACGACATCTCGCAACTGCGCGCGCTGCAAGACTGGTTTCTGAAGTACGAGTTAAAGAGCGTGCCGGACGTTGCTGAAGTGGCGAGCGTCGGCGGTCTCGTCAAGCAATATCAGATCGTGCTCGATCCTGACCGACTTCGCGCCCTCAAAGTCACCCTCGATCGCGTCAAACAAGCGATCCGTAATGCCAACAACGAAACCGGCGGGTCGGTGCTCGAGCTTGGCGAGGCGGAGTATGCCGTGCGTGCCACCGGGTACTTAAAAACCCTCGACGATTTTCGCGCCGTGCCGGTGGGCTTGGGCGAGGGCGGCACGCCCATTTTGCTCGGTGATGTCGCGCGCGTTCAAATCGGCCCTGAAACCCGCCGCGGCATTTCGGAACTCAATGGTCAGGGTGAAACGGTGGGTGGTGTCATTGTCATGCGGGCGGGCAAAAATGCGTTGCAGACGATCGATGCGGTCAAGAAGAAGATCGCGAGCCTACGGGTCAGTTTGCCCGAGGGCGTTGAGATCGTGCCGACCTACGATCGCTCGGATCTGATCCACAAATCCGTCGATACGTTGCGCGATCGGCTGATCGAGGAATTCATCGTGGTTGCTCTCGTCTGTATCCTGTTCCTGTTCCACGTGCGTTCCGCCTTTGTCGCTATCGTCAGCCTGCCGCTAGGCATCTTGGCCGCGTTTACCGTGATGAACTGGCAGGGCGTCAATGCAAACATCATGTCCTTAGGGGGAATCGCGATTGCCATCGGCGCGATGGTCGATGCAGCGGTCGTGATGATCGAGAACGCGCACAAGCACCTCGAGGCCTGGAATCACGCCAATCCCGGCCGCAAACCGACAATACTCGAGCAGACGCAGCTCACCGGTGAAGCCGCTGTCGAGGTCGGACCGGCGTTGTTTTTCAGCTTAGCCATCATCACCTTGAGTTTCATCCCGGTATTTACGCTCGAAGCCCAAGAAGGCAAGTTATTTGGGCCGCTGGCCTTTACCAAGACGTATTCGATGGCGGCCGCGGCGGCCTTGTCCGTAACGCTGATTCCAGTGCTGATGTTCTACTTCATTCGCGGCCGAATTCCGGAGGAGCGAAGCAATCCGATCAATCGATTTCTCACTTTTCTCTATCGACCAGTCCTTGACGCGGTGCTTAAGCATCCCAAGACTGCCATTGGAGCGGCGGCTCTGCTGCTGCTCGTAACCGTTATTCCGCTCACCCAATTGGGCAGCGAGTTCATGCCGCCGTTGGTGGAGGGTGATTTGTTATACATGCCCTCGGCGCTGCCGGGATTATCCGCAGATAAGGCTTCTCAGCTGCTTCAGCAGACCGACAAGGTATTGATGCAGTTTCCGGAAGTGAACCGAGTGTTCGGCAAGGTCGGCCGGGCCGAGACCGCCACCGATGCTGCGGGATTGGAGATGTTTGAGACCACGATCGAATTCAAGCCCCAGTCGCAGTGGCCTGGTCACATGAGTCAGGACGAATTGATCGACAAGATGAACGCCGCGCTGCAAATTCCCGGGCTGTCGAATCTCTGGGTCCAGCCGATCCGTAATCGCATCGACATGCTCTCGACCGGCATCAAAAGCCCGGTCGGTATCAAGATCGCGGGACCCGATTTGAAGGTAATCGACAGGCTCGCCTCCCAGATCGAGGCGACGGTGAAAACTGTGCCCGGCACGCGTTCCGCATACGCCGAACGTGTCCAAGGCGGGCACTATATCGAAGTGCACATCGATCGCGTTCGTGCCGCTCGATTGGGCCTCACCCTCGCCGACGTCCAGCAGGTCGTGGCACTGGCGATCGGCGGCGAGAATGTCGGTGAAACGGTGGAAGGCCTGCAGCGCTTCCCGATTAATATTCGTTATCCGCGGGAGCTGCGCGATTCGGTCGAGAAACTGCGCGTGCTGCCGATCGTTACGGAACTCGGGGTTACCACGACCTTGGGTACCGTCGCCGAAATCGTCATCACCGACGGTCCGCCTCAGATTCGCAGCGAGAATGCGCGCCTCAATGGCTGGATCTATGTGGACATCACCGGACGTGATCTTGGCCGGTACGTTACTGACGCGCAGAGGCTGGTTGCGCAACGTGTGAGTCTGCCGTCTGGGTATTCAATCTCCTGGTCGGGCCAATTTGAATACCTGGAACGCGCGACGAAGAAGCTCAAGCTGGTTGTGCCATTCACGCTCGTCATCATTTTCATTCTGCTATATCTGGCTTTTCGCCGATTCAGCGCAGCCGCGCTGATTATGGGTACGCTGCCATTCGCGCTCATCGGCGGCCTCTGGCTGCTATTCTTGCTCGGCTACAATTTATCGATTGCATCGGCTATCGGCTTCATTGCGCTTGCAGGGGTATCGGCCGAATTTGGGGTCATCATGCTCATCTATCTCGATCAGGCGATCAAGCGGCGTCGAGAAGCCGGTGACTTCAAAACCGAGAGTGATCTCATCGCGGCGATCGAAGAGGGAGCGGTCTTGAGAGTACGGCCGAAGGCGATGACCGTGGCCGTCATCGTCGCTGGCCTCTTGCCGATCATGTTTGGCGGCGGTACGGGCTCGGAAGTCATGCGCCGAATTGCCGCCCCCATGGTTGGCGGGATGATAACCGCGCCAATTTTATCCATGCTGGTGCTGCCGGCGGCCTACTTGCTGCTGCACCGGCGAGAATTGCAGGATCGAACGTCACGGTGGCCGTCTTCTCAAATCCATCACCACTGATGCCAAGGGTGATCAACACCACCTACACCCAAGGAGCGAGGTCACTCCACGTATTACACAAGTCCACGTTCAGCCAGCGACACGCATTGCCCGTCGCCCACGATGATGTGATCGAGCAAGCGAATGTCCACCAGCGCCAGAGCCTCCTTCACGCGCTGCGTGATGAACTCGTCCGCCTGCGATGGCTCCGCCACACCGCTGGGATGATTGTGAGCAATGATCACCGCCGCGGAATTTCGTTGCAGGGCAAGTTTCACGATCTCGCGCGGATGCACGCTGGCGCCATCGATGGTGCCGCGGAACAACTCTTCGAATTGAATCAGCCGATGACGTTTGTCCAGGTAGAGACAGCAAAAGACCTCGTGCTCCAGGTCGCGCAGGCGCGCGGAGAGAAAGTCCCGGGTGGCCCGCGGGCTGGACAGGGAGGGGCCCGCGCGCAAGGTCTCCGACAGTTGCCGCCTGGCGATCTCGACCGACGCCTGCATTTCCGCATATCGAGCGGGTCCCAAGCCGGGCTCAGCGCAAAATCGCTGCCGGTCGGACGCGATCAGCTTGCGAAGCGATTGAAAGCTCTTGAGCACATTGCGCGCCAGATCGAGCGCCGAATGGCCCGCGGTTCCCGTGCGTAGCAAGATCGCCAGCAACTCGGCATCGGAGAGCGCGGCTGCACCCTTCTCGAGCAGCTTTTCTCGCGGTCGTTCACACTCTGGCCAATCCCGAATTGCCATGCGACAGCATGAGCATCGGGAAGACAAGTCACTAGCGCCATTTCACGGCAGATAGCGGCAAAATTCAGATTCCGCATCGCTGCCCTTGCCGGTCTAGCTATGTCCCGAGCTGCCGAACCCGCCCGTGCCCCGAGCAGTTGCCGAAAAATCTTCGACCACTTCGAAGGCGACCTGCACCACCGGTACGATCACCATCTGCGCGATGCGATCGCCGGGATTGATGGTGAAGCTCTGCGTGCCGCGATTCCAAACCGATACCATCAGCGGCCCCTGATAATCCGAGTCGATGAGGCCGACCAGATTGCCCAACACGATGCCGTTCTTGTGACCTAAGCCTGAGCGCGGCAGCAGCATGGCGGCAAGCGCAGGATCTGCGATATAGATCGAGATTCCCGTGGGTATGAGTTCGGCCCCGGCCGGCGGCAAGCTCAGCGGCGCATCGATGCAGGCGCGCAAGTCCATGCCCGCGGACCCTGCGGTCGCGTAAGCGGGTAAGGGAAATTCGCGCCCCATACGCGGATCCAAGATCCGCACCTTGACGGTGTGCTGCACCTAAGACCTCCTACACCCGGCGCGGGCGGCGGCCCCGAACACGATCGCGAGGCAGCGCAGCCGTGCTTCTGCGTTTTCTGGCGCCGCGCCGCGGGCTGCCGTCCGGCGGCGGCAAGCGTTTCGCGATGAGTGCGATGAGTTCGCGCGCCACATCGATCTTCGGTCCGCGCGCCACCTCCGATTTGCCGCCCGGCCAAATCACCGTCAGCGCATTGTCCTCGCAGTCGAAGGCAATTCCGTCGCCCACTTCATTGGCGGCGATCATGTCGAGCTTCTTGCGCTTAAGCTTGATGCGCGCATTGTCCTCGACATCATTGGTTTCGGCTGCGAATCCGACGACAAAGGGATGCTTTGCCATGTCCGCCACCGACTTGACGATGTCGGGCGCGGGCTCGAGCTCCAATTTTACGTGGCCGCCTTGTTTTTTGATCTTTTGCTTCGCCACCATCACGGGTTGAAAGTCGGCGACGGCCGCGGCGGCGATGAATATATCGGCGTCGCCCACTTGCCGGTGGACCGCGGCGTACATCTCGCGCGCACTCTCCACATTGATGCGCGTAATGCCTGAGGGGGTCTGCAATTGAACCGGGCCGGAGACCAGGGTGACATGCGCGCCCGCTTCTCGGGCAGCCTCGGCCACGGCGAAGCCCATTTTTCCCGAGCTTCGGTTGGTGAGATATCGCACCGGATCCAAACGCTCGCGCGTCGGGCCGGCGGTGATTAAAACGTTCAAGCCCGCCAAAATACCGGCATTCGTCGGGGGTGCGAGCATGGCTTCGGCGAGTTGCGTCGGTTCCCACATGCGGCCCGCGCCGATCTCCCCGCAGGCCTGGTTTCCGGATCCGGGCCCCAGCACTCGAATTCCGCGCCCCGCCAGCGTTGCCGCATTGGCCTGCGTGGCCTTGTTCGCCCACATCACGCGGTTCATCGCCGGCGCTACCATGATGGGCGCTTCGGTGGCCAAGCATAGCGTGCACAAAAGATCGTCCGCCCGGCCGGCCGCAAGACGCGCGATGAAATCCGCGCTGGCCGGCGCAACCAACACGATCTGCGCCCAGCGCGCCAGCTCGATGTGGCCCATCGCCGCTTCCGCCGCGGTATCCCATAAATCACTGCGGGTCGGATGCCCTGATACGGCCTGGAAGGTCATGGGCGAGACGAATCGCTGCGCAGCGGCCGTCATCACCACTTGTACGTCGGCGCCGCGCTCCATCAGCCGGCGCACCAGGTCCGGGCTCTTGTAAGCGGCAATGCCGCCCGTCACCCCGAGCAATACCCGCGTCTTGGGCGTCATTGAATGTGCTTTAACTCTTTGAAGCGATCGATGTCGCTTTCGAATTGAATGCTCATCGAGGCTTCCTCGGCGCGCTTTTGCTGAAGGTTTTGTTGCTGCGTATGCATGTCGAAGCTGAGCCGCACCAGGTCTTCAGCCAACTGATCAGGCATGGGCGGAGCCTTCGGATCGCTGCTGTAAGGCCTGAAGCGCGCAGCGTCGACGCGCATTTTCTTCATGCGGCCATTGAGGGTATCAAGAAATGAATTCGTCACTTTGATTTGGTCCGCCACCAGTTGCACTCGCTGGTCGCGCAGGCGCTCGATCTCTGCCACCGAAGCGAAGGTACTCAGCAAGTTCTTGTCGCGCAACTGACTCTGTTCCGCCGTGAGTCGCCTTTGCTCGTCGGCGGCCAACTGATCGGCGGTTTTTTGCGCATCGACGTGGTTTATCTCATAGCCCTTGGAGTTTAAGATGTGCTGTTCTTTCGAGGCGTATTCCGGCGGTATATGATCGCCATAGTGGGTGACGCCGTCGGAATCCACCCATTTATAAAGAACGCGGCCGTTGTCCGAAGGGCCGCTGCTGCGCGCAGGGGCCCCCACTGCAGGGCCCGAGGCCAGCAGTACGCATAGACAGAGGATGCAAGCGACATTCTTCAAAGACCATATCCTCAAGATGAAGCGGCCATTGTGAGCGGAGCGGGCGGCGTTTTCTAGGGGCAATTCCTCAGTCTGCGAGCCCATACCGCTCGCGATATAGTCTCATGCTCGAAAGCTCGCCCGGCGCGCCAAACTGGGAGACATGGTGCATGAGGTCCGACAGATTAACCACGGAAATCACGGGTATCCGGTACTCATTTCGCACTTCCTGCACGGCGGAAAAATCGCTCCCGGACGCGCGTTCCTGGCGATCCAGGGCAAGCAATACCCCCGCCGGCGTCGCGCCGGCCGCTTCGATCAGGTCGATGGACTCGCGAATCGCAGTTCCCGCCGTAATCACGTCATCGACGATCAGGACGCGGCCCTTCAAGGGGCTGCCGATGAGGTGCCCGCCTTCGCCGTGATCCTTGGCTTCCTTGCGATTGAACGCAAAGGGCACATTGAGCGCATGGCGTTCCGCCAATGCCGCGGCGGTAATGGTGACCAGCGGGATGCCTTTGTAGGCCGGACCAAACAGCATGTCGAACGTTAAGTCCGAGGCGGTCAGCGCGGCGGCATAGGCACGCCCCACCGCGCCGATGGCGGCGCCGGTGTTAAAGAGTCCCGCATTGAAAAAGTAAGGGCTTTCTCGGCCGGATTTCAGCGTGAAGCTGCCGAACCGCAGCACGCCGAGCTGCACGCACAAGTCGATGAACTCAGTTTGGTACGCCAATATCATGGACACTGATATTATCGTGCGCGATGCACATCGTCACGAATCCCGCCCCCCTTTGACGCAACCCGAGAAGCCCTCACTCCGGCAGGCGCTGGGCGATAAGCGCATTGTGGCCGTCTTGTTGATGAGCTTTGCCTCCGGATTGCCCTTCAATCTCTCCGGCTTCGCGCTGCAGGCGTGGCTCGCTTCCACCGGGCTCAACATCAAGACCATCGGCCTTTTTTCCCTGGTCGCGCTGCCCTACATCTTCAAATTTTTATGGGCGCCTCTGCTCGATCGCTACATGCCGCCCCTCTTAGGCAGGCGCCGCGGTTGGATCGTGATTTACCAGGCCATGCTGGCGGTGACCATTGGCGTGATGGGCTTCAGCGACCCCACCAGTGCGCCGTACGTGTTGGCCGGCATCGCACTGGTCGTGGCTTTTCTCTCCGCCTCGCAGGATATCGTGATCGACGCTTACCGCGTCGATACCATTCCGCCGAGTGAGCGCGGACTCGCTGCCGCCGCCGCTGCGTTCGGCTATCGCACGGCCGCGATACTGGCGAGTTCCGTGCTCGTGTTGATCGCCGCTCATACCAGCTGGCACCTCGCCTTTCTGGTGGTTGCCGTGATCATGGCGGCCGCCATGCTGGGAACACTGTGGGCACCGGAGCCGCTCACCCCCGGATCGCCGCCGAAGACTTTGGCCGACGCGGTTTGGCATCCGCTGCGTGACCTGGTCAGCCGCAAAGGCGCCTGGGGTTTCTTGTTGCTGGTGGTGCTCTACAAGCTCGGTGATGCCTTTGCCTTGAGCCTGTACAGCGCGTTCATGATCAGGGGTGTGGGCTTCTCGCTGGACGAACTCAGCATCTTCGGCAAGGGCAACATGACGGTTTCGACCATCATCGGCGTGACCGTGGGTGGTTTGATCTACATGCGCTGGGGCATGTTTCGTTCGCTGTTGGTGTTCGGCATAGGCCAGTCCCTGACCAACCTCTCATACATGTGGCTGGCGCTGGCCGGTAAGAAATTATGGTTGATGGCGCTGGCCACCACGCTCGATACAGGCGTCGGCGGTATGGGTCAGGCAGCCTTTGTCGGGTTTCTCATGTCGCTGTGCAATCCGAACTTCAGCGCCACGCAGTACGCAATCCTCTCGGCCATGGCCTCGATTCCGCGGGTAACTACCGGAGCCATCGCCGGGGTAGTGGTATCCAGCATCGGATGGGCAAATTTCTTCATTGTGACTTGCCTCACTGCGGCGCCGGGGATTATCTTGCTGGTGATTCTGCGCCGTCCGTTAAAAGAGTTGGAAGCGCGCGACGTCGCCGACACCGGCGCTGAGGACTGACTCGGAAATCGATCAGCGGCGAAGTGACCGCTCAAGTGGATTGGACCACGCCGTTCTTGCGTTGTCCTCGAACTCGCGGCCCAAGTCTTCGGCCTCGACATCGATGGCGCCGGACCAGTCTTCCGGTGCATCCGCCGCCTCGAGGAGATCATCCCGCAGATGCTCGTTCCAAGAATCGAAATCCATTTCTGCAACGGTGCCATCGAAATACTGAATCTCGATGGTCTCATCCTGATGATCGATGGCGACCACCTCAAAGAGCTCATTGGTATTACCCCTATACCACTCGCCTACGATCGGCCTGATAACATTCATCGGCGTCTCCGTCTGCTATGCTCAAGAGCATTGAACTCCCAATGAGCCATTCGCGCAATATGTAATTTTTCCGCGAAGCAACAATAAATGCTCGAACAGCTCATCAAATTTTTCGTGGTCTTCTTTGTGGTGGTCGAGCCCATTTCTTTGATCCCTTTATTCGCGGGGCTCACCGAAGGGGCCAGCGCCCGTTATAAGAAAAGAATGGCAGGCAAAGCGGCGGCCATCGCATTGATCATCTGTGTCCTGTTCGCGCTGGTCGGCGCGAAGTTTCTCGATATCATGGGAATAGCTTTGAGTTCCTTCCGTATCGCCGGCGGCACCTTGCTGTTTTTGATCTCGCTCGAAATGGTTTTCGCGCGCACCTCCGGCACCAAGTCGACCATGCCCGAAGCAGAGGAGGCGAAGACGCGCGACGACATTTCCGTGTTTCCGCTGGCCTTCCCCTTCATCGCAGGGCCCGGGGCGCTGGCCACCATCTTGTTGACCTCGGGCGAATTGTGGGGAAAACCCTTACAATTCGCCGCCTTCTTGGGCGTGGTTTTCGCCGTGATGCTGGTCTGCTGGGTAATGATGCTGGCGACGCCTCGCCTGATGAACGTGTTCGGCGTCACCGGCGCCAATGTCATGAGCCGATTGTCGGGCGTGATACTCGCTGCGCTGGCTGTTCAGTTCATCATCGACGGGATTCGGGGCAGTTTCCTATCGTCGTGAATAACTCAAGTCCCACACGCCATGGCCCAAGCGCTCACCGCGCCGTTCAAAGCGCGTGGGCGGCCTGAAATCGGGGCGTGCGACGAAAGCCAAATTCTCGCTCATGGATTGCAGCGCCGGATTCGCATTGCAAACCGAAAGCATCTGCTCCGCGTAATCCTGCCAATCCGTCGCCAACCGCAAGGTCCCGCCGATGCGCAGCTTGGCCGCGACGAGGTCCACGAAGGCGGGTTCGATCAGGCGCCGCTTGTGGTGCCGCTTCTTGTGCCAAGGATCCGGAAAAAATATCAGCACCTCATCGAGGGATTGATCTGCGATCCGATCGCGCAACACATCCACGGCGTCCTGACAAATGATGCGCAAGTTGCGCAACTGGCCTTGCTGAGCCCGCAGCAACAGACGCCCCACTCCTGAACGGTGCACTTCGACGCCCAGGTAGTCGATATCGGGATTGCTCTCCGCCAGGCTCCCAATCACTTCGCCGGCGCCGAAACCAATTTCCAGGCAGCGCTGCGCCGTCCGCCCGAAAATAGCCGCGAGGTCGAGCGCGGCCTCGCTCGAATCGATGCCGTAGGTGGGCCATAGCTCATCGAGCGCTCGCTCCTGCGCGGCCGTCGTTCGGCCGGCCCTCAAGACGAAGCTGCGGATGCGCCGTGGTGTCTGCATGGGTGCAAAGTGTGCCTGATATGATGTCTTTAATGCGCAATACCTGCCTTGATGGGGTGACAAGGCGACGCGAAGTCTCGCTGCGCCGGACGTTGCCTTTTTTGGCGGCGGTGTTCATTGCATTGGCAGGCTGCGCCGGCTTGCCGCGGCATGTGCAGAAAACGCCTTCGATGGCTTTTCAGCACCCCGAAACGACGACGCTCGGAAAGGTCGTGGCCGCCGAGGAGGTCGGCAAGAATCTTTCCGGCATTCGATTGCTCTCCTCGGGCGATGAGGCATTTGCCAGCCTCGTGGCGCTCGCCGATCATGCCGAGCGCAGCCTCGACATTCAGTACTACATCATCCATCAAGACGAATCCACGCGCGCACTGATGCACCATGTGCGCCTGGCCGCCGATCGAGGCGTGCGGGTCCGGGTCTTGGTCGATGACATGAACACCGCGGGTCAGGACCGCGGCTTCAGGAATTTAGCGGCGCACACAAATGTCGAGGTGCGGATCTTTAATCCCTTTACCGCGGGAAGGTTCTCGAACTGGACCCGCTTCCTCGCCGCGGCCACGGATATCCGGCGTATCAATCACCGCATGCACAACAAGCTATTCGTTGCGGATGACGCGCTGGCCATTACCGGCGGGCGAAACATCGGCGACCAATACTTCACCTTGGATCCGCGCAACAACTTCGTCGATCTGGATGTGGTGGCGGCCGGCCCCATTGTGCCGGGCTTGTCGGCATCCTTCGACGCATTCTGGAACAGCAAGTATGCCATTCCGATCGCTGCGCTCTCCTCGGGTGTGGATACCGAGGAGGCGTCTGCGCCGCTGGTGGAACCGGAATCCTCTTACAACGCCCGCTGGCTCGCCCGTGAGCTCGAAGCACAAGCGGTCACGCTCACATGGGTTCCCGCCACCGTGCTCGCGGACGGACCCGCAAAGATTGCCAGCGAGACCTCTCCGGACGAAGAGCTCACCATCGCCAATAAAACCACGGCCCTGATGAAATCGGCGAAGCAGGAACTCGTCATCATTTCCGCGTATTTCGTGCCGGGAAAAGAAGGCGTTGCGCTGATCCGCGACCTGGTAGCGCAAGGCGTTCATGTGCGAATACTGACCAATTCCTTGGCCTCCACCGATTCGCCCATAGTTGACATCGGTTATGCCCGATACCGCGTCGCGCTGCTCAAGCTCGGCGTGGATTTGCGCGAGATGCGCCCGAAGCTCGGGCAGAAGCGCCCTCGCTTCCATCCGTTTCGCAGCTCCACTGCCAGTCTTCACGCCAAGGCGCTGGTGATCGACGAGAAGACCGTGTTTATCGGATCGCTTAACATGGACTATAGGGCCGCACATACCAACAGCGAGCTCGGACTCGTAATCAGCAGCACCGAAATCGCGCGTCAGGTGACGGGTCTGCTGGATGACATCAGCACGGACGGCAGCTATCGGCTGCAGCTGGACCAGAATGGTCGCGTCGAGTGGGTGAGCGGGGAAGGGGATGCACAGAGGATTTGGCATACCGATCCCGGAACCAGCCTCACCGAGCGGGTTTGGCTGAAAATGCTGTCGCCTTTCGCCCCGGACGAATTGCTCTGACCCTTGTGGAGAGGGATCCGCTTAGGGAGAGGAGATCCTGAGCGTGCTCAAGTATTCCTTGACCTTGCCGCGGAATCCCTCGCTGCTGGTCACCGTGGCGCCCCCCGACAGGACCAAAATGAAATCGCCCCGCAGGGTGCGATTCACTTCTTTGACATAATTCAGATTCACCAAACAGGAGCGGCTGATGCGCAGCATGGGCTGCGAGCGCAGCGCCACTTCGGCCTGCTGCAGAGTGCTGCGGGCATGAAAGTTATCCTTGCCGACGCGGATGACGACGTAGTTGCGATCCGCTTCGATCATTTCCACTTTGGTCACGTCGATCACATGCAAATGGCCGCTGAACTCGGCGAGCAGGCGCGGCTTTTCCTCACAATGGGGCCGCGCGCCGCGCTCCAGCTGCGCGAGCAAACCGGCCAGCAGGGTTTGACGCTCGTCGGCGCCGGTACTCAAATGGCGCGGGCGCACGCGGGCCAAGGTTTTGCGGAACCGCTCCTGATCGAAGGGCTTGAGCAGATAGTCGATCGCGCACACCTCGAAGGCTTCGAGCGCGTAGGCATCATAAGCGGTGACGAACACGAGCGAGGGCATCTGCGCCGGCTCCAACGCCCGCGCCAGATCGATACCGTTCAGCGGATCCATTTGGATATCCAAGAACAGCAGTTGCGGCGGCGTTGCGCGAATCGCCTCCAGCGCAACGGTACCATCGCCGAATTCGCCGATCACCCGCAGATCCGATTCCGCTTCGCAATATTCCCGCAAGGTGCGACGGCCCGCGGCTTCGTCGTCGACGATCATGACGTTCATCATGTGCTGGCGAGGGAGGTGGTCTGCAATTTCTCGCCCGCCGCGGCCTCGCGTATGACGGGCGGAGATTCGCGCAGCGCCGGCATGCTGATTTCGCTGATCCATTCATTGCCCCGGGCTCCCGCCATGAGCGAGGCGCGGCCTTCGAACTGCACGGCCATGCGTTCGCGCACATTCTTCAGGCCGATGCCATCCGCTCCCACGGGCCTGTCTGCAAACATGGAGTTCGTCACTCTCAGCAGCAAGGTTTCATTGGCGAGAGTTGCCGCCACCCGCACGGTCACGACGCCTTGATGGCCCGCCATGCCGTGAACCACGGCATTTTCGATCAGCGGCTGCATGATCAAGCTCGGCACCCACACGGCGGGAATTTCGGCAGGATTCGGCAGTATCACGACGAGCCGATCGGCGAAGCGCCGCTGCTGAAGCTCGAGATAGAGTTTTGCAAATTGCAGCTCATCGGCGAGCCGAGAAAAATCCCGCTCGCCGGCATTGAGCAGCCGCCGCAGCAAATCGGCGAGCTGCACTACCATCGATTGTGCGGCTTTCGGATCCCATTCGATATGGCCGCGAATGGTGTGCAAAAGATTGAACAGCGTGTGCGGTGAGAGTTGCATGCGCAGCGCCGCGAGGCGCGCGGCGCTCCACTCACGCTCCAATGCGGAGAGCCGCACTTCCGAATCCCGAAAGCGGGTGTACAAGGCCAGGCCGGTCACCAATGCGAGTCCAAAACCGTACGAAGGCAAAAAACTCACGAAGCTCGCCAGCCACAGCGACAACCAATAAGGGTCGGTCCAGATGGTGGCTGCGTGTTCCATGACACCTCCACGCTCGTCCATGCCCATGATGACCTGGGAGAGGATCATCACCGGATAGGCCATGGCGGAAAAGACGGTGGCGAGAATGAGTTGCAAGGGGACTGCGATCAGGACCGGACGCCACTGAACCTTGAGCGAGGCCCAAAAAGATACCACCAACATGGGGAGCAAAAATATGTGTTGCACCAGCCGTGTATCGGGGGTGGCGAACACGGTCACGTTGGTCATGTGAGCAATGCCAATGCCCATGCTGTAGCCGTACAACAGATTCGACACGGTCACGTAGATCCAGAACAGGCAGACGATTCCTAAGAACTGCGCCTGGGTCAGCCCGCCGGCAAACCGCTGCGAAGATTGACCTTCCCTTAAGCCGATCATGGGTCAAGCCTACCGCAAGTGCCCCTCCCATGTGACTCTCCTAGGGTCTCGCGGGACGAAACCGTGGCAATTCGGGACGAACTCGACAAGCGGCTACTCACGAATGAGCCTCTGCAGGCGTCTCATAGCGGTGCCTGATTATTCACCGAGGAGACTTATCATGAGCCGAGTAACCACCAAATTCTTGTTGGGCGGCCTGGCCGCGTTGGCTGTCGCCGGCGCCGCCGGTGCCGCCCCAGCAATCGAGCCAACCCTAGTCGTTCGCTACGACAGCGCTGCTTTGGAAACCGATGTCGGGGCACGCCATGTGTATGCCCAAATTGCCAGGGCCGCCGAACGAGTATGCCCGAATGTAAGCTACTCCCTGTTGGTCAGCAGCGCGGTGTTGAAGTGCCGCGAGGAAGCAATTTCGGGCGCCGTCGGCAAAATCCACAATCAGCGACTGGCCGCGATCCATGCATCCAAATCCAATATGAAGTCCGGTTAAGTGCGGACGCTTAGCGACCAGCCTCAAGATCCAAACGTGCGGTGCGCTGCACCACCGTCACGTCGCCATCTTGCGAGCTGGTCGCGTTCCGCGGCCGAGCCCCCTGCAAAAGCTTCCCGTCTGGCAACTCCTCCGGCAGTCCGTAACTTTGGTCAAATACCTGCACTGACATAGACGCTGTCGCCGTATCAATCCCAAATTGCATCCCCGCCTCCGGGAGCGCCGCGATCACCAAGGCGGTGGCCCCGCCCCGCAATTTACGCACTCGCGCGGACAGCGGTCCTGACGGGGTCGTTACCGTGATATTCCGGACGTCTGCGCTCGCCGGGAAAACCATGAAGGCGGTCGGCGCACCGCGCGCCGAGCGCACCAGCAGCTCCATATGTGATCGCGGCGCGCCGGGTGTCGCGGAAACCCGCTGAAGCTCGGGCGCCGCCAAGGGGAGTCCGGGCGCATTGGCAAAAAATCCCATCGCCGGAGAACTTGCGAAGCGCGAGCGCGGCTCCCGCTCGAATTTCACTGCCCTCGCCATCGCATGAGGCAGGTGCCTCGAGGCGGTCTGTGTCCACCAATGCGCTTCGACGCGGTCGGCATCGAACCAATATTCAATGTTGATGCGCTGCGGCCATTCAGGGGAATAACTCGGCAGCAGCAGGGTGATGGCTACGCCGAGGAAAGCCGCCGCTGCCGCGAGCGAGGTGACGAACCGCCGCACACCCGACGAGGCATTCGACAATAGCGGCATCAAAAAGCAGGCCGCGATCGATAGCGCTACGGTGGCCATGGGCCAAGCGACACCGCCCAGTGCCGTGTACAGCAGCAGCAATAGCGGCAGCAGAGCCGTGAACATCACGAGGCCCGGCGCAAGAACCGCAAATTCGGCTGCACCCAAAGTGGGTTCGCGACCCTGGGCCAAGAACCGCACAGCGGGCAGGGCGGCGAGCGCTGCCGCCACGGCCGCCAACACCGGCAAATAGCTCGCCGCCGGCACGCTCAAGGCCGTGGCCAGCGAGAAAAGCGCGACAATCAAGCTGGCGCCGAACCAAAGACCCCAAAACCCCGTCAGCCGCGCGAACCAAGCGGCGACTGCGCCGGCGGTCAGCACGCTCAGGGCCGAAAATCCTAGGTGCATGGCCAGTGGGTGCGCAATCCAGGGAGGGGCGCCAACCGGCGGCAATCTGCCCGAGCCGCGAAGCAGCATGACCACGCCCATGCTGAGTATCCCGCTCAAAGTAACGCTGACCAGCGCCGCGAGCACGCCAAAGCCCGCGCGTCGCGCATCCAGCATTCCGCGGCGAAACAACATCGCCGCCGCGCCGAGCAAGATGATGAACGCGCCCAGCGATACCGGAAATACCAGGGCCGTGGGCCACACGACCACGCGGCGCGCGAAGACATCGAAGAAAACAGAATCCTTGGGCGCGCGATCTTGTGCGACTTCTGCCAAGTCCGGCGCGTCGGCCAATGAAGTGAGCGCGCCCAAGGCATTATCGCCCTGGTGCTGAATCGTGTTGATCGATGCATTGGCCCAGGTATCGAGCGGCGTGTGGTAGTGGGCGACATCCCCAATGAATGCGAGATTGAATCCTTGATACGAAGCGGCCTTGAAGACCGTGAAGTCCGTGTTGTTCGGTAAGGCTTTGTAGACGAGGTAAGTGAGCGAGTTGGTGACGGGTTCGCGTATTGCGCCGGCGTACAAGCGCATCAGCCACGCATTGGCCGTTCCAGTCTCGAACATCAGGCTCGGACCGGAAACGCCGCGCGCATCCATGTTGACCGCGGCACTGATTTTTTTGGCCAGCAGGTGCTCGCGCGTAAACAGCTGCGCGCCCAGCAAGCCGGCCTCTTCACCGTCGGTCACCAGAAGAACGACAGGATGATGGTGTGCGGGCGTTGCCGTGAGGACGCGCGCGATCTCGAGCAGCGCGGCGACCCCTACGCCGTCGTCCGAGGCGCCGGGGCCCGCGGGCACCGAGTCGTAGTGCGCGGCGAGCATTACCGCGTCGTTACCCGCGATATCGCCGCCATAGGTCGCGATGATGTTGGTGGGATTTCCGCAAGTGCCGAAGTTGCTGCAAACGAGTCCGGTCTGAAGCTCTGCGGCGTATCCGAGCGCGGTCAGCCGCTTCACCACAAGCTCGCGAACCTTTGAATTCGCGGCACTGCCCATCGGGTGCGGCGCATCGTCGCCCACCAACTCCTTCAAGATCGCTTGCGCGCGAGATGCGGAAAACGCCGCGGCCGGTGCATCGGGACCGAGCACAGGCGGCGTTCGGTATGCGAGCAAGGTCGCGGCGAGCAGCAGGGCGCCGCCGCAGGCCGCGATCAGAAGTCCTCGATTGCTTTCGATCATCGCAGTTTAAGTCCGCGTTTGTTGTTCTGCCTCGTGGCGCTTGATGCCTTCCAATATTTCCGAATGGGCAAACTCCACGCCCAA
>JAXDQK010000118.1:0-3811 GCA_034667905.1 Gammaproteobacteria bacterium
TGATTCCGTGGCAAAAGCCGTCGCAACGCATGCGAGCCCCGGCTATCAAGAGGCGTTGGCAGCGCTGAAAGGCGGGGTCGTGCGAGACTTGCGAATCGTGGAAGGGGTTTGAGCTGCTGGGGCGCCGAGGCGAAGTTCGATCATTTGAAAGGCGAGAAGGCCTGCGGCGTGGTGTCGGCAGGATCGCGTTCCGTCAGTATTAGTAGTCGGCGAATATCCTCGCGGATTAAGAATGCAAATCCGAATTTGGGTTCACCTTCGGGTATCCATCCTTGCTCGAGAAGCCGGTTAATGGTGACGCTCATAGCACAGTGTAAGTCGACGGGTGGCTCCAAGCGTTGGCACTCGATGATTTTCCATTGCAGGTCGAAGATCACTAAGTAGCGCACGGTTTTGCTCTTGCCGAAGATGTTGTGGTGGTAGCGGGCCATGGCGGGAGTTTCGCGAATGCCCGGACCTCGCGTCCATCCAGTAGCGCGTGGGGCGCGATACTGTATAAATATGGTCGGCCGCCGCAGAGTCGACAACGATGTTTGCGGCTAACGTCACACCGATATAGGGTGTACAAATCAGAAAATGCCAGGGGATGGGAATGCACACCATAAATCTTTCCCGCCGAGCTATCGGCGTGTTGCTCGTCTCGGTCTTGCTGGCTGGGATGACAGGCGGTGTCGCGACGGCGATTGAGCCATCCGACGTCCAGCTGCTGCTGACCAAGGAGAAAGCATGGGCCAAAGCGCCCGTGGATGGCGACGCGGACCGGATGGCAAGCTTCATGGCGGATGAATACTTGGAGCTGGTGTGGGAACCTGCGACACCGACAACGGCAGCGCACTGGACCGCTACCACTAAAGAAACGTGGGTACAACGGGTGCGGCACCATACGGAGGTCTACAGCGCGGTCGAACTCAGGAATCTCACCGTCCACCTTCAGGGTTCAATGGCCGTGGTGACAGGCGAATACTCGCAAGTCGCTACAAACGACGGAAAGGACAACACGTCCTCAGGCATTTACACCAATACGTGGGTAAAGAGAAAAGGTCGCTGGTTGGTCATACAGAGCGTGTTCCCTTGATCGCGGTCTCGGGCCAAAATTGGGGCCGTATCGCGAACGCGATCCGCTGTGGCGCCCTGGGGGCAGTTGCCGCTCTGAACGTAGAACCGTGATTTGGCCGTTGATGTAATCTTGGTTTAGGTTCTTCAAAAAATTGCGGAGAAGACATGCAGGACGAGGCCGAGATTACGATCAGCGGGGTAAAGTTGACCAACGCGGAATCGATGACCGTCCGAGTGGCGATTGACACCCTGGCGAATGTATTGGCCGAAGGCCTAGAAGAGAACGAGACAAGGGCCATCACCGATGTTTATTTGGCCTCATTGAGTCGGATTCAAAGGCTCTTGGAAAGTAGGGAGAGCCGAAAGCAATAACGATCGTCGGCGGCGGTGGTGTTCGAATCGAGGTCGGTGCCCTGCTCAGCGGCGATGGCAAGGGTGGCGCCGAACTCGCCTTCGACAACGACGAGTTAGGGCTTGCTTTGCATTCTGGCTTAACATTGCCTTAGCGTTTGTCATGGGCTTGGCGGACTAGCAGCGAGCAACCGCTTTTCATGGTCGCCGCTATCCGCTTCGAGCCGCGATGCTAACGCACCGCCAAGTTGTGGATCGAGCGCAGGTGATTTCAGGGGCCACCACCCGCAGCGAAGCAGACGCAGCACCTTGAGCCGTTCAGTCTGCTTGGCAAGCAAGTCCTGTGAAAAGTCGACGGGAGTCAAGCCATCGTATATGCGGACAAGGTCATGCTGGACATGGTCAGATTGCAGCGCTGCCCGAAGAGCTGCAATTGTCGTATCAAATCTCGGGCGAAATAGCTTGATCAAGGAGGCGACATTGCCGCCGAATATAAATGTATTCCACAGGCCGCCGGCGTTGATTAGCTTGCGCGCTCGGCGAACATCCGGCCTTTCGACAAATTCGTAAACGCCGGTCGGCATTAGCATGGCATCGTGCCGTGGAACAATGTAGCCCAATTGATCATGGGGTCCTTGCGGCACGGCACCCAGCAGATAGACCGGCCCTGGCTCGTCAGCAATCCATTCGGCCATGGTCATGAGAGTGTTCGTCATCACTTCTTCATCGTTGACGGTATGGTCTGCGGGAAGAAATAACACTGGCGTCGCCGGCGAGATACGATTCTCGAGCAGCAGTAGGGCGAGTAACACTTCGTATCCCGTTCCTTGGTGCTTGGGCTGAACGAAGAGATTGCGGATACCAAGGTCTTTGAAGGAACTCTGCCGCCATTGGTCAGAAGGGGCTGCGATGATTGCAGCGATCCGGCCGAGTGAAGTCACTGTAGCGGCACGGCGCAGTGTAGCGGTCAATGGATCGCGCTTGCTCGGTGAGGCCTGCGGTGGAGCATCGCCCTCACCGTACGCTGTTATCCTGGGGCGCTGCGGGTCTTCGCGACTTGCGAGAAGGACACACCAAGGCTCAGTCACTGACTTCTTCTCCCTGCAACTGTAGGCGCTATGCGCGAGTCGCAAGCTTACTCTCGATTGATGTCAAGTGGGTGATGCGCTTGCGATTTGCGTTTGACGAGGCTGTGGCCGAGAGGCTGCTCATGGGTACCCGGATTCCGGGTCGGCGAACGGTACTCGATGCCGGCGATGGTAACATTATCTCTATGAGCATCGATCGTACCGGAACGCGGCGGAAGCATTCATTCCTGCATGCTCTGGGAACGTCTTTGGTTTTGACTGCGCTCTCCGCCTGCGGCGGCGGGGCAAGCACTCAGACTAGCCCGGTATCCTCCACCATCTCTTCCGTGTCGGCGGCGTGCACTCCCTCCACGGTTGCGCCCAACGCAACGGCGCAATGCAGTGCGACAGTGATGGGAACGGGAAGCTACAGCTCCGCGGTCACATGGTCGGCAAGCGCCGGCAGCATCAATTCAAGCGGACTTTTCACAGCACCGGCCACGGCCGCCGCCGCCGCCTTGACCGCGACCAGCACGCAGGACTCGACCAAAGCGGGCACCGCCTCCGTGACTGTGAAGGCGCCTTCCTCCACCATTACCTCCGTCAAGGCGGCGTGCAATCCGTCCACCGTCATCGCCACGGCAACCTCGCAGTGCACTGCGACCGTAAGCGGTACTGGCAGCTACAGCTCTGCGGTGACGTGGTCGGCAAGCGTGGGCGCCATCGATGCGGGCGGGCTCTTCACTGCGCCTGCGAATTCGGGTGCGGCAACGATCACGGCGACGAGTGTTCAGGACACGGCGCGATCCGGCCAGGCGACAGTCACGGTTCAATCGCCGACGCGACACATCGTCATGGTGATGGAAGAAAACACGGGCTATGCAAGCGTGGTGGGCAACAGCAACTGGCCAAATCTGAATGGTTTGATAGGTCATGGTGGGCTGGCGACGAACTATTACGCTAATTCGCATCCATCGATCGGCAACTATTTCATGCTGACCACAGGACAGTTGCTGACCACGGATGACAATTCCACGACGGTCTGGAACGTAGACAATCTGGCCCGGCACATGTTGGCGGCGGGCATCCCATTCAGGATCTATGCAGAAGGTATTACGCAAGGCTATCTCGGCGGGAATATTGGAACCTACCTCATCCGGCACAATCCCTTTGCCATGCTCTCGGATATTGCAAATAACCCGACGGTCGCAAACCAAACCATCTGGCCCTTCACGCAGTTCGCCGCCGACCTCGCGAACGGCACGCTGCCGCAATTCTGCTTCGTTGTTCCCGATGTAAATGATGACGCGCACAATGGAACGCCCCAGCAGGCGGAC
>JAXDQK010000119.1:0-2874 GCA_034667905.1 Gammaproteobacteria bacterium
CACCGCGAACGGCGCCATTGGTACATCGACCCGACCCCTCATTATTATGGGTATGATGGCGAGAGGTACTATTTCGGCCGCCCGGGCTTTAACGGCGGCGGCCGCTACAATGGCGGCAGCTTCGGGCCGTGCTGGACGCAGACACCGATCGGGCCGGTCTGGAATTGCGGCTGATCGGCCTGTCGCTCAAGCACCACGCTCGATCGACCTGACGGCTTGCGTCTCCGCTTGAGCGACTTCCGAGGCGTCCCATCGATTGTCGCAGTCCGCGTCTGGCGCATTTGGGACGCCCCGCGATGTCCGCTGCGCGGTCGCTAGCGGAGGCAAACCGGACATAGCGCGGGCATTGCAAAATCGACGCGATTGACCCAACTGAGACTTCGGCTGGCCTCTCATTTTGCAGTAGCGAAGCCAATTTTCTTTATCGAGCGACGCCACTCACGTTATGGGGGACATTATGACCGGACACCGGCGCCGAAGCGCCGGCGCGCCGTCAACTTTTATTGGGCCGAAATGCCCACCGTTGTTTGCGACTTCACAACCGGCGAGGGATTCCATCTGCCGGTCAGCGCCTCGGACTTCGGCGCGTACAGGCGCATCGTCAGATTGAATGGCGCCTTCGGCGCGGGAAGCCAGTTAGCTTCGAGTTCCTTGCCGGGACTGTCGTTCTGGAAGTAAAGATCGAGCGAACCGTCCGCATTGTATTTGAACGGCATCCAGCTGCTCACCGCAAAGCGGTTCAGAGCGTTACCGACCTGGAATCCTTCCTGATCGTAGAGCGTGATCGACCAGAACGCATTTACGGGAGGAGCAGCTCCCTTCTCGAATGTTATGGTGTACTTGTTTGCGCCGTCGAGCGGCTTGCCGGATTCGTCGGCAAGATTTAGCGGGTAAATGGCGTCCTCGACCACATTCGCGCCAAGTCCTTGCTGTGAGAGAATAGCCCGCTTCAAGTAATAGTTGCCGTACACACCCACCGTGTCGGTGTTCATCGACCAGCCGTTTGCCACCCGCGCCAGCGTCGGCAGCTTCCAGGCCATCAGCTTCTGCGCGTCCTGCGGTGCAGTCTCCACTGCCCTTTGCAGGGTTGGATCGAGTTTGCCGATGTCAAAGCCTTTGCCCGGTTCGATGCCGATTCTCTTCATCTGCGCGATGATCGGCTCGTCGGTGAGATGAGGCGGGTGAAGCTTGAGCAATTCTGCTGCATAGGCGAAATAAACACCGGCCGTCATGGTATCGACCTGAACTTTTGGCGGGGTCTTCATATCCACGCTTGGATCGGGCTTGAATTCGACCGCCTTGGCCGCTTTGCCAAAGTCGGAGAGCAGGACGACCTTATAACCCGCCTGGATTTTATGAACCGCATCGTAATCCGCCGGGCCGTCGGTCTTGGTGCGGCCAATGAGCCAGACATAGGGCGTCGGTGCTTCGATCCGCTGGGTGTCTTTCGGAAGCTTGAACTCGTCGGCAAATTTGTCGCGCAAATCCGGCCTCCAGCCCGCCGGCGTCACCAGGAATGTCCCGGCCTTGGTGCCCGTTGTTCGCCAGCCCGGCGATGCAAAGACATCGGTCCACATGTCGAGCATCGGCAGCAGGTAGTAGCGTCCATCTGTATCGGGAGCCGTGATGACGACGGGCTCCTTGGTCATATCCAGCCAGGAGACAGAATATAGCGTATCGAAGTTCGACCGCACGACGCCTTTGAAATTCGCTGGCGGGTACTCGGGCACGTTGACGAACGTGTTCATCGGACCTTTGAAATCCGTCGTGCCATTGGTGAATTGCTTCCGCGACGCATCCATTGACATGATCGGGTAAAAGTAGACATAGGCATCCACCGCAATGGCATGCGCCTCTTGTTCGGTGATGGCGCTCTGCGCCTGCGCGATGTGCGGAAGGTTGGGCCCAATGAAAAGGCCCATAACTAAGGCAGTCGTGATTTTATTCAAACTATCCTCCTCCTGCTAAAATCAACACACCCTGGCTTCCGTAGGTTTGGGAGAGATGCTGAGCATTGTAAACTTTATTCTGCTCTCCCCCGTTTCGATGCACGTACTCCTCATCCTAATCGACGAGTATGCTACCGCAGGTTTTACATCCTCACATCGAGGATAGAAGGTCTGCGGCGATTGGCCGCCGGGCGGCCCTCAGAACTCGAATCGTGACCCGGGGGAGCGGTTCGTCGATTTCAGCTTAGGCTTGATTACCGATGATCAGTGGACGGAATTAAAGCGAGCCCATACTTCCGCATATGGCACCTATCGGATCCCACCTGATGTCCGGCCTGAGTCCGCCAAGCCGCGGATAGCGGAGATTGATCAAATCGGGTGCGCGATTTATGAGTACAGCATCGACAGCGTTCGGACGGGGGCGATTGCATCACCATGGCCACGCCTGACGGCAGCGACAGCTTCTACGCCGGCATTCCAGTCTTTCGCGGCTTTTCCAGCCTGATGGATCCGGCGCTGTATTCGCCGCTGCCGGATGATTGGAGCATCGGCGTCGCTGATATCGTGGAATCGACCAGGGCCATTGCCGAGGCGCGTTACAAGTCGGTCAACATGGCCGGCGCTTCGGTCATCGCATCGATCACCAACGCACTGGAGGGACGCGAATTTCCGTTCGTGTTCGGCGGCGATGGCGCGAGCTTTGCGGTGTCGCCCGATGATCTCGCACGCGCGCGCGAGGCGCTGGCGGCGACCGCGATCTGGGTCGAGGAAAGCCTCAACCTGGTGATGCGGGTGGCGCTGGTGCCGGTCGCCGCAGTTCGGGCGCAGGGTCTGGACGTCCGCGTCGCGCGGTTCGGGCCGTCACCCAATCTGTCCTATGCGATGTTTTCCGGCGGCGGTTTGAATTGGGCGGAAGCTGCGATGA
>JAXDQK010000120.1:0-5252 GCA_034667905.1 Gammaproteobacteria bacterium
GTTTCGTTCCTTTGTGAACCGGGTCAGGACGATGACGATGTTGGTGAAGGTCTCGATTCTTTGTTTGCCCTTCAGCTTCGAGAGCCCAGCCTGCTTCAGCAAGTCAATTTTTGGCCCAATCGTCCTATTGGCGACCATCGTCTGATACATCCTCTTCACTGATGCCCAGAATCGAAGGAATCATCCAATCGAGCGTAATTTCGAGCTCTGCTGACTCGGCGGCGACCCGACCGATGTGTTCGAAGTTCTTTTCTGTGAGCGCCCAGAGCATTTTATATCCCCTTCCTGGAGTCGTACGTTAGATTCTCTCAGGCAGAGGGGACATTGACCACCGACGACCAAGGTCGAGAGTACGCGTTGGCAATCGGCGCCCGCGCCACGGGCTCCAGGCGGCCAACTCCAGTCGATGACGCGTGGGAATGGAGTTCCCGTTAGCCGACCTTAAAGCCATCCGCTACGATACGGGACCGTGATAGCTTGCGCCAGCAATCAGGAGGCGGCGCTAGACTTGCGGGCGATGGCCGTTTGCAGGAGACATGCATGATCCGGCGGTGGTTGAGCATTCTGGGTATCTCTTTGACGATCCACGGCGCAGCATTCGCTGCGCGGCCCCATCACGAGACGGGCTTTCTTGATCGACTCGTCACAGTGCGCGGCTCGGAGTACCGCTATGAGGTCTACGTGCCGCGAGACTATGACGCTGGCCGCGCGTGGCCGATCGTCCTCGCCTTGCACGGCGGCGGTGAATACGGCTCAGACGGCCTTCGACCCACCGTCGGTGCGCTGGCAAAAGCGCTCCGACTTCACCCTGACCGGTTTCCGGCGATCGTCGTCTTTCCCCAGGCCCACGCCGACGGCACGCCAGGCTGGCAGCGAGAGGGCGGTGAAGCGGCGTTGATGGCGGTGGACCAGGCAGTTGCCGAATTCCACGGTGATTCCTCCCGAATCTATCTCACCGGGTATTCGGCAGGCGGCAACGGCGCCTGGTTTCTGGCCTATCACCACCCGCAGCGATTCGCCGCGCTGCTCGTGATATGCGGTTTCGTGTCCGATTTCACCGGCCGGCAGAGCCACGTCTTCTATCCAGGCATCGCTCCGGCCTCGGCGCCGGATCGTTACGCCGCCGTCGCCGAGGAGGTGAAATCCTTGCCGATCTGGGTTTTTCACGGCGACGCCGACACGAACGTCTCGGTCGAAGAATCGCGCCACATGGTTGCTGCACTACGGGCGCTCGGTGCGAAGGTTCGTTACACGGAACTCACGGGTGTTGACCACAATGCCTGGGACCCGGCCTACGATGACGCCGACATGGCGGCGTGGCTGCTGGATCAGCGGCGCCGCTGACTGATCCGTTCCGACAACTTGGAATGACGGGGCACGGACGGTCACGACGGACAGCAGAGGATCGATACCGGCAGTAGCATTACCCCCGGCAACAGCCGGCCAAGAAGAGACATTAGGACCGACGAAATAGCGCCGGGAAAGCGGTCGTTCGTTTGATTCGGTAAGCTAAGGGTCTAGCCATCACGAAGCGAACTTATGACAGATCGCGCGGAGCCAGACATACCTCAGGAAGTTTCGGATAGCGCGGGCGCCGACGTGCCCCAGGATGCGGATACACGTTCAACCCGGGAGACCTCAGTACCCATGCTCGAAGTTCACGCTCCGCATGAGTCGATTCATACATGGAAGAGCTTCTTTATACATATCGCGGCGATATGTGTGGGCCTCTTGCTCGCTGTAGGCCTAGAGCAATCCGTCGAAGCGCTCCATCGCCAGTACGAGAGGGAACACCTACGTGCATCACTGCAGCAAGAGTCCGAACAGATTCTAAGGGACACCATGCGGGTCGAGGCAGCCATGAACAGCGAGATTCATTGGCTCCAGCAAGTTGATGTTCTTCTAAATAGCACTGCAACAGGAAGCCACATCGTCGCGACATTGCCACCTACACCGACCGACGACTTTGATGT
Source organism: Gammaproteobacteria bacterium (assembly GCA_034667905.1). Lineage (GTDB taxonomy): Bacteria > Pseudomonadota > Gammaproteobacteria > Steroidobacterales > Steroidobacteraceae > Bog-1198. Next base: position 1,974 of record JAXDQK010000120.1, read on the forward strand.
TCCGGACAACCCTGTGTTCAAGTCCGCGAAAGCCAGCAACCAATTGGCATTACTTTCGCGAGAAGAGGCAGAAGCATATGGGGAGATAAATGGGCTCATAGACCGTATCAACACCGCTTATGGCCATCGAACAGACGCTGTCCGCGCGGTGCTCGAAGTCCAGCGACGCCTCGGTATTGCTCTGCCCAACTCCTCTTCGTCACTACCGGGTACTTTTGATGCCCATTTACGTGGCTACAACACCCTAGCGGGACTCACTCTAGCTCCGGAAGATCTAAAGGAGATGCTAACGAGCAACGCGAACTTCGAAATCAGTTCAGACGAATTTCTGTATTGGTCGCGTCAAGCTCGCGGAGCGGCCAGTGTAATGATCCAAGGCGAAAGGAACCTGCACAACATCGAAGTCGCCGAACGCCAATTCAACATTGTTCATTAAGCAGGCGAGATTGCTGGCGGCGTCTGGTCGGGACAGATCACCGGATCGCCAGAAAGCAGACGCTGACGACTGGCAGGAGCGGGCCCGCGACCAGTCTGTCGGCGACAGGTCGCAGAGGCCGCAGTCGGAGCGGCGCTCGCAGTTGTGAAATGATCGCCAGGAAGCTGATATTCGCGCGCTGCGGTGAGGTCGTGCGACTTTTAACTTCACCCCCAGAGACTAAATGGACACACAACCGTCGTTGGGCGCGAATCGCGGGTTTTGGTGCCGTGAAGCGGCCGTTGGCAACATCCAGTAAGCTGGCTCACAACGCATGCAGCGTGTTGTTCATCGAGCTTGGGAAGCAAGACTTGGAGAAATTATGTTTGCAAGCAAAATAAAACGCCGCGCGGTGCCGCGGATGCTCCACATCGCAGCAGCTTTTCTTGCCGCGCTATTGACTTGTTCGACGCCGGCAGCCGCTGCCGGGGATGTGAAACCTCCGCATGAAGCGCGCACGTTGAAAATTACCGTGCTAGTTACTATGGTTGCCGGTGATCCTCATCTGGGAGATGGTGAGTGGGGGTATTCGGCGTTGGTCGCAGTGGATGGGCACAAGATTCTCTACGATACGGGCGCTTCATCCGATATGGTTCTAAACAATGCCAAGGCCCTGCATATCGACTTATCTGCTGTGGAAGATGTCGTGTTGTCGCACAATCATTGGGACCACGTTGGCGGCCTGATGACCCTTCGCCGCGAGCTTGCGAAAACCAACCCCCGCGCCATGAGCAGGTCCATGTGGGGGCCCGCATCTTCGAGCCGCGGTTAACCGACAGCGGCGACGATCACAACGGACTGCGCCTAATCAAGGCGGAATACCTCGCCACCGGCGGCATGTTCATTGTCCATGACAAACCCACCGAACTCTATCCTGGAGTCTGGTTGACTGGACCGGTGCCCCGGCCGAACATGGAAAAGAACTGGTCGCCAGGACTATCGCTTGTGACCGCGCAGGGGCGTGGGGAAGATAACGTGCCAGAGGACTCTGCCTTGGTTCTCGACACGAAAGACGGGATCGTGATTCTGACCGGATGTGGCCATGCCGGCATCATCAACATCGCGGAATACGCGCGAACTATCGTTGGCGACAAGCCCCTATCGGCGGTGGTCGGCGGGCTGCACTTGTTCGACGCAACGGATCAGGCACTGGCCTGGACGGGAGCGAAGCTGAAGTCTTATCGGCTCGAAAACCTTCTCGCCGGTCACTGCACCGGTATTGAGGCTACTTATCGCCTACGCGAAGCAACCGGTCTGAGCCGCAAGACGGCCGTCGTGAGCGCAGTAGGATCTTCGTTTACGCTTAGCCTCGGTATTGACGCGCGCATGCTCGCACACTGACGCGATTCACACGACGCGTCGTATCAGTAGGCGACAGGCGAGTTGCTCGCCGCCGAATAGCCGACGGTCGTGAGGGGCCGCTTCGGGGTCGACGGCGGCCCCTTGGGTTCAATTTTGGTAATTGAGGTTTCACAAATCCGGTCCGCAAGATAGGCGGGGTTGAATAACCGCTCCGCGGTCAAGAGAATTCGTGACACAATGGGACTCTTGGCCCCAATCTTTAGCAGCCGCTGATTGCTGTCGCGGATCGCGGGATTGGTACGCCCAGGATCGGTTTGGTCAGCCAAACGTATCCCATTGACGCCGTAACTCGTAACAGTACAAAGTTGCGACTCCAGTTCGAACGCCGCGACGACTACTGAGGCCGTGCGAAGTTGTCGTTGAAAAGACTATCCAGGACTTCCGCGTCAGCTTCGAACTGGGCGTGAGCGGAGTGAAAGAGCACTTATGACAAGACGAATGGAAGATCGGGCAAAGAGTTATCTTTTCAAGGAATTCGATCACAAGCAATACTCGTTCGAAGACTCTTGTTCCGGAGAGGGTTTCGATCTGTGGATGAGCAACTCTGACGGAGTCCGTCAAAAGGCCGCACTCAAGGCACACAGCGGCATATATCGGCGCCCGAGCAACCTAGTTGAGCGACTCATATTCAACAGCGAAGGCGATCGACGACTGTTCGAAAAAGGAGAAACCGTCATCGCGTATTTTTCTAGGTGAGAAGCCGATCCGCGTTTTCGTATTGACCAATAAGATTTTGGGGTTGGGGGCAGAGTTGTCACCCGAGTTAAGATATGTGCTGCGGGGAAAGATCAACTATAACGACACCTACACGGAGCTTACGTAACAGTTTCGCTATTTCGCGCTCTCCCAGATCAAGTGTGGAACAGCGATACCACCGAATTGGGAGCTTTGGTAAACACCGCGTTTAGTCGACGTAATTACTTCGACGTGGATTGACTCGCAGCCGCACTTGCTTGCGCCGCCGCGGCAATCGCGTCCGCGGCTGTCGTCGCAGACTAGCTTGCGGGCAATTCGGGCTGATCAACGACGTGTCTTAACGTGTGTTAGTCGCGGTGAGCCAGAAGGAACGTGATGCAAAATCCTACATCGGATTGCGCCATTGACGGCTGATTCGCACCGCCGCGCTAGCTAGCCTATGCGCCCCGGTCGCTCGCGGCCGAATCAGCACACCCCATTAGATACGGAGAACGATCATGCCAACCAGTACTAAGAAAGCCGCCAGCAACACTCAAGAGCAGGACGCGATTGCCATGCTCCTGGCCGATCACAAAAATGTGAAGAAGCTGTTTTCGGACTTTGACAAGCTCAAAGAAAAAGGTAGCGATGAGGCCAAGGCCGCTTTGGTCGAACAGATTTGCAACGAGCTAAAAATCCACACGGAGCTCGAAGAGGAGATTTTCTATCCGGCAGTGCGCAAAGCCATCGAAGACGAGGACCTCATG
>JAXDQK010000121.1:0-51211 GCA_034667905.1 Gammaproteobacteria bacterium
AAACCAAACCATCTGGCCCTTCACGCAGTTCGCCGCCGACCTCGCGAACGGCACGCTGCCGCAATTCTGCTTCGTTGTTCCCGATGTAAATGATGACGCGCACAATGGAACGCCCCAGCAGGCGGACACTTGGCTGCAGATGAACATCGTCACTCCCTTATCCAACTACCCGGCATTCCAATCGGGCGGCGACGGCGTCTTGATCGTGGCGTTCGATGAATCCGCCACCAGCGACACGGCAAACGGCGGCGGTCACGTTCCTGCCGTTTTCTGGGGCCCGCTCGCGAAGGTTGGCTTCACGCAGGCATCTGGCACGCTCTATCAGCATCAAAGCATGCTGCTTACGGTAATGGACACACTTGGTTTGCCCAATCCTCCAGGTGCCGCCGCCACGGCGCCGCCGATGTCAGAGTTCCTGCAGTAAGCGCGCGATTCTCGCACCCTCACAACAGTCCGGCCACGGCGGCTTGGCAGGCGGCCAAGCCTTGGCCTAGCGCCATGCCTTGCCATAGAGGATCGTCGCAATGAAATGCGGCGCGAAGAGTTGATTTAATCGACTTGGCTTCGGCCGAGGCGAGATCGCCGTGAGCATGCAGCCAGGCATCGGCCCTGAGCGCGAGCGCCACTTCGTTGATTGGGCGAATTCCGCATTCGAGAGCAATCGCATCGACTACCGCCCTCGGTATCATTGCGGGCAAGACGCTCATGCCATCGCCCTTGATTTCCGCCGAGACCGAGCCATCCCCGTGCAAGGACCTCGCTGCCAACCCGATCCAGAAGCGGGTGCGCGCAAAGCCTGGGTCCGCGCACGGCCGACCGATAATGGGCTCGGCATAGCCATAAGGACCCAGACCCGTGTGAAAATCGATGATGTTTACCCGCGATGCATGGCCGAGTTTAGATTCGATGATTCTCGTCAAGGTCTTGCGCGACCAGCTGGGTGCCGTACCGCCGTAAAAGAGTCCGGTCGGATGCTTCCATTGTCCTCCGGAGACCGCCTGTTGAAATGACGCAAAGCCGTGTTGCTGGATCCACTGCGCGAGTCGCGTGCCGGTACGTGCTTGAGTCCCGGCCGACCAGTCGGTCGGGCAAAGATCATCGGATAACTCGTCGTACAAGCGGTTCTCAGGCACAGGCAGGTCGAAATCAATCCAGTTGCGATTGATGTCGATATTTTGTTCGTTGGTGCGCCTTAGCCACGCAAATCCATAGGGGTTAATCGCATGCACGTGAAGCACTGCGACACCTTTCGGCAAGGGCGCCGTTTTTACACGACGCAGCCATTCGATCTGAGTTGCCGAACCAAAAAAACCCTCGACTCCGTGCGTTCCCGAGGTCGTGACCAATACCCGCGAAGCGTCGGACTGTCCGAGCCAGGCAATATCAGTCGCTAGTTCGCCGTTGTTCGGCCCTCGCTCGGGAAGCAAGAAACTCTCGACCACCGCGCCCGCAGCGCGTGCTGCGCCCAGGAACTTTTCTCGCGCACCGACGTAGTTTTCGCTGAAGCATCCGTCCACGGCCACTCCTGATGACTAAGCGTCAGTTTGGCACAACTGACCGCTTCAAAATTGCTCGTCCCACGTTATGTTGCCCCCGCGGCCGACGAGCGCCACCCGCACGGCATCTTGCGGCTGGAAATCAAAGTGGGGCAAAAGACCGGCCGTGGCGTTTCCCATGACCTCAAAGGCGACCCCGGCTTCCTTACGCTTCCACAGCTCCCGGGTGTCGATGGTCTCTTCGACAAATGACTTCAATGGGCAGATGGCGAATACATTGATGAGTTCGTTGCGCCGCTGCAGCGCAGATATGAGAGGCGAGGCGCGCCCGATTTCCGCTTGGGCGACTGCCGCGGCGGGGACCTCGGGCGCCACGGCGGCGACCTGCCTGCGCAGAGCCGCAAGCTCGTTATAAAGGTAAAGCATTTTAAAACCGCTACGTTCGAGCACTCCTTGGCGAACATCCATGACGCGCAGCAGCCTCGCTAGAACGGAGTGCCGGTTCGGCTGTTCTTCGAAATCCGAGTTGAGCGGAAGTATGAAGATCAGGTCGCACCCTTCTATGGCAGGGAAGGTTATCGGCAGGTTATCGATAACACCGCCGTCTTCGAACTGTCTGTTGTTGCGTAGAGCATAAGGAAACAGCGGCGGTAGATCCATCGAGGCAAACACGCCCGCCTTGACGCCATCAATAAAGGTGGCCGCATCACCGCGGGGATTCAAGGTCTCATACGTAACGCGTTGAATTTTGGGCGGAGCGGGATTGTTCGTCACACACTCCAACTGTCCGGTACGCACATCGGAGCGGGTCAAATAAAAATGAATCGTGGAAGCGAGCAACTGCTGTTTCACATCTTCACGCCCGAAAAGGCGGTCAAAATCTTGTTGCCACGGGAGCGAGGAGAGGAACGCATTACGGAAAAACGGGACATACCAGGAGGGAGCGGTAAGCGACTTCGCGCTGATCGAGCGCCACCAGCGTTCATGAACGCTGCGATGGTTCCAATCGTTCGCGGGCTTGATTAGATTGCCAAGCCAGAACAAGGCATTCCAAGAACCTATGGACGTACCCGATATCACGCGAACCTTCCCGAGGGCGCCGTGTTGTGCCAGGAAGCGGTAAATCGCCTTCATTGCACCGGCCTGGTATGCACCCTTCGCACCGCCGCCGGCGAGCACGATGCCGATGCGTTCTATGTTTCTAAGCGGGCTCGGCGCGTCTGGCGCTTCATCCGCTACTTGGGGCGGACCGTCGGAATCGGGAACCGGCTTAAGATTCGATATCACCAGGATCCAGTTAAGGAAGGCGGACACGTTGTAAGCGACGATGAATCCGAGTGCAAATAGAACAATAATCATTCCGGCATGTACGAACGCCTGTAAATCGCTGATCAGCGCGGCCCCTATGGGCTTCGGCAATTGCGCCTCGAGAAAAGAGGCGACGGCGGCAGCTAGCGGTGTGGCCAGGCGATCGTTTGCCAGACGGAAACCACCGAAGACCCAAGCCAGCGACAGGGCCGTGAACGGTAGCGAAAAACCCAGAGGTAGCCGAATGAAAAGCCACGCGAAAATGTTCAGGCCAGTGGATATCGGGTTTTTGAGCATGGTTCAAGTTAATCCGAATCCTCCCGCCGGGCTAGGCTGCGGGGCGGGTGCGATTGAGGTAGGATTGGGGGATGAGTTCAACCGCGGGTGGGGTGAGCGAGCTGCAGGCGTTCCTGAACGCGCACCCCCGGCGTCTCTATCGGCAAGGGACCGGCTTCATCCCGATAAAGGCCGTTCGCGCAGCTCTGCAACCTACCCGTGGCGAGTCCAGCCCTGAACTCCTCGAGGAGCTCGTCGCCTCGATCAAGGCTACCGGCCTCATCCAGCCGCTCATCGTCCGACCGGTGCCCGGCCTCCCGCATCAGTTCGAGGTGGTGGCGGGCGAGCGCCGCTTCAGGGCTGCGCAGCTCGCAGGACTCACCGACATCCCGGCGATTATTCGCGAGTTCAACGATCAAGAAGCGCTCGCGATTTCGCTGATCGAGAATATCCAGCGCGAGGAACTCAGCCCCGCGGACGAGGCGCGTGCTCTTAAGCGGCTGATCGAGGAATTCTCTCTCACGCAAGAGCAGATCGGGCACGCTATCGGACGCTCGCGCGCGGCGGTGAGTAACTTACTGCGCCTCCTCGAGCTGCCCGCCGAGGTCGCCACGATGATGGAGACCCGGACCATCAGCATGGGCCACGCGCGCGCCTTGCTCGGCCTCGAGGACGACGCGGAGCGCGTGCGACTCGCGCAGCTCATCGCGACGCGTCATTGGAGCGTGCGCGAGACCGAAGCTCAAGTGCGCAACGTGACTGAGGCGCGCACTGAGCGCTCGCGCGCAGCGCCTCCCGTGCTCGCAGTCATCAGTGAAGTGATGCGCACGCCCGGGATGCGCGTCGAACTCCACCAACGCACCAACGGCACCGGCAAGATCGTGATTGAGTTCGACGATGCGCAGACGCGGGATGCGGCACTCGCGCGGCTGGTGACGATCGACCCCTAGTTCAACCCCCTCCGCCCGCCACCGTGCATGTCGAATCCAAAAGCATTTCTCCGGTTGGCCCCGTGCCTGTCAGAGCGATGAACCCGGGACCGGTGCGCAATTGCATGCCCGCAACGATTAACGTGTAGTCACCCATATGATGGCGCGCGCTCGGGTTCAGCTTTGCCAGCAGCTCGAATAGGTTCGAGCCATCAAGCTCCGGCTCGCCGATCAGCAGTGCTTGGTAGTCGGATCCGGCAATGCTGACCGGTGACCAAGTCTCGGAAACTTTTTCGCGCGCCGCCCGCAACGAGTCGACCACGTCTTGCCGCAGGCAACTGATGTGAATATGGAACTGATCCTGGGTGCGGGTACGTACGGTGTTCACCACCAACCCTATCGCAGTTCTCGCTACATCGTGGCCGACGAATTGACTGATTAGATCCCGCGCGTGCCAGGCCTCTGCGAAATAATTCGGCGCATCGGGATCGAGCAGCTCAGCGCCTTCGACGCCCCGCATCGTCCGAGTGGGAATCAACAAATAATGGGCACCGCCCGAAGGATCCGCCAGCACTGCGTATCCGGAATCGCCGAATTTTTGATCCGCGAGGACGACGCGCTCGCAGGGATCGGGGTTCTTATGCTGCTGCCAGTTTATGACGCACTGATCTTGCACGATCTGCCGAAATGCGTCGCGCCCGGCGTTTGGCGGCAACTCAACGGATTTCTGGCCCGGCGTGTGAAGGCCGCCTTTGCCACCCGGCGCAGAAGTGACTGCCACGGCTACCAATGTAAATAAAATACGACGTAATTTCGCGTTCACCATCTCATGATACTGCGAACAGCCAAGAAAAGTTCAACGAAGGGATTGTTGGGGATACGAAGGTTTCAGCTCTTGGAGGCTCCATCGATGGCCGCTTTGACCTTTTCGGGAGTGAAGGGCACGGATCGAAGCCGCACGCCGATGGCGTCGAATACCGCGTTGCTGATCGCGCCGGGCACGAGGGCGGCTGTCGGTTCGCCCGCGCCCCAAGGCACGTCCTGCGGTCGGTCAATGAGGTCCATGACAACCTCGGGAACTTGCGGAAATCGCAGAATGGGATAGCTCGCCCAATCAACGCTGGTCACTCGCGAGCGATTGAAGCGCAGTTGTTCTTGCATCACGCGGCTGACGCTTTGCACGACGTTTCCTTCGATTTGATTGCGCACACCGTCTGGATTGATGATCTGGCCGCAATCGTGCGCCACGTAGAATTTCTTCACGGCAATCTCACCGGTCTTACGGTTCACTTCTGCTTCACAGACCATGCCCACATAAGTTCTCACGAGTTCATACATGATGTAGGCCATACCTCTGCCGACGCTCTTCTCCGCGTGTCGATCGGGTTTTGGGCGCTGTCGCCAGCCGCTTAAAGTCGCAAGGCGCTGGAGCACCTCTTTGCCGCGTTCATCGTGCAAATATTGAAGTCGTGCGTCGAGCGGATCTAAGCCTACGTGTGCTGCAATCTCGTCGAAGAAGGATTCGTTCGCGAAGGAGTTTTGCATCCTGCCGGGCGAGCGGATCCAAGCAGGCTTCAGGGGCGTCGATTCCAAGCGATGCGCGGTCGTTTTGACGTTGTCTATGGCATAGGGAATGGCGAGGTCGTTGAGTACTCCACCCGGGCTCAGCGTTCCTAAGCTATTGAGCTTCGCGTGATCGGCGCCGACCAAGGCCACAAATCCGGCCACACCGTCCGGAATGTAGAGTTCGGACTCCCAAGCGGCGATCTTCCCCTGGGGATCAATTCCCGCGCGCATGTCGAGCAGGGTAGGGGGGCCTTTGGGATCCCAACCGTGCTCCTCCGCCCGCATCCATTGTACCCGGACAGGTGCGTTAACCGCGCGAGCGAGCAATGCGGCATCGGCCGCGGCATCTTCATGTCCATTGCGGCCATAGCAACCCGAGCCTTCGATGTAAATACCATGGACCTGTTCATCCTTCAGGGAGAACATGGCGGCCAGTTGCTTGCGCAAATTATGAGGCGACTGCGCGGCGTTCCAACAGGTGAGCCGATCGCCCTCCCACTGCGCGACCGCACAGGAAGGTCCGATCGAGCCGTGAGTGTGAATGGCGAAATCGTAAGTCGCGGAAAGCCTCTGCGTCGCGCCACGCAGTGCATGAGCCGAATCGCCGATATTGCTGGTTACATCGTCTTTGACAAATTTCGTGTTACGCACGTGCTCCCACAGGTGCCTCTCATCCGGGAGTCCAAGCCACTCGGACCACTTGACGACGAGCCGGCGCGCCGCCTTGATGGCGGCCCATTCATTCGTGGCGACGATGCCGAGGAAGTTCTCCTGACGCACCACTTTGACAATGCCCGGGATATCGGCCACCGAACTCTCATCGACGCTGAGAATCGAGGCGCCGATGGCGGGCGGTCGCACCACCCGTCCGTGATACATGCCGGGTATCTTGAAGTCCTGCATGTACGTGAAACTACCGGTCACCTTACCCGGGATATCGAGGCGTTTCACATCACGGCCCACCAGCTTGAAGTCCGCCGGAGACTTCAGAGGCGCCGTCTTGTCCATCTTGATCTCTCTGCCGACCTGGCCGATGAACGCGTGCAGCGGCACACGCCCATCGTTGGGTCCGATGACGATTCCATCGGCGATGCGCAAGGAGTCCGGTGCCACGTTGAACCGCTTACCCGCTTCCTGAAGCAGCGCACGACGCGCCGTGGCCGCCGCCTGGCGCAGCTGCGCACCGCCATTTTGGATCGAGAAACTGCCGGAGGTCACGCCCTGGTCAGGAGTCAAATCGGTGTCGCCTTGGATGAGGGTCACCTTGGAAAGCGGCGCGTCCAGTTCATCTGCCACGATCTGGATGAGCGCCGTCTTCACGCCGGTGCCGAGATCGACTTTACCGGAATACACGGTGAGCTCTCCGTCACCGCCGATGGCGAGAAAGCTCTCTACGGTATTTACGTCGACGGGTTTCGCGACATTCCTGGCCGCCGCGCGGCCCAAAGTCAACGGAAGGGCAAAGGTCACGATCAATGCGCCCGAACCCTTGAGGAAATTGCGGCGATCGTCCAGGGCGTTCAAATTCAAACTCCCCTACGCTTGGGACGCGCGCATCACTGCGCGGACGATGCGGATATGAGTCCCGCATCGGCAAAGATTGGGACGCAATTCTTGACGAACCTGCTCCTCGGTCGGTTTGGGCGTGCGCTGCAGAAAGGCAGCGGCCTGCATGATCATGCCGTTGATGCAGTAACCGCATTGCACCGCTTGCTCTTCGATAAAGGCTGTTTGCACCGGATGCAGGTTGTCGCCTGATCCAAGGCCCTCGAGCGTCGTCACTTTGCCTTGCACATTACCTATCGGATACACGCACGAGCGAATGGCAGCGCCGTCAAGATGTACCGTACACGCCCCGCATTGTCCGAGGCCGCACCCAAAGCGAGGACCGTGCAAGCCGAGATCGTTTCGCAAGAAGTACAGAAGCGGCATTGCCGGATCGTCTACCGTGGCTGTGACCGCCTTGCCATTAACGTCGAGTGGAAATTGATGCATTTGAGATCCTTAAGTGTCGGCCTAGTCGGCCGCTCGCAATCTGGCGATATCCGACGCGCTCAGGGGATTACTTTCGACGCCGAAATGTGCGGTCACGTAGTTGGCAACGGCGGCAATATCGGTGTCTGAGAAAACGCCGTCGAACGAAGGCATGTCGGCGACGTGACGAATCGCTCGGTGCTCAGCGCCGTGGATGATGATTTGCGCTACATTGATGGCGGTCGGGTCATTGACCGCGCGTGTACCGGTCAAGTTCGCAGTGCTCATCACGGACCCCGCGCCGCTCCATCCGTGACAGCCCGCGCAGGCCTCTGCATAGATCTCCTTGGCACGCATATGGGCACCCAGTTGCTCGCTCGCTTCATTCTGTGCAGAAGCCGGCGTCATTCGAGGGGCAGCGAGGTCGCTGCTGGGCGCGGCCGGAACTGTGCGTAAATACGTCGCCATCGCATCGATATCACTGGAACTCAACAGGCTCGTGCTCTCGTCCACCGCCTCGCCCATGGGCCCCGATGCCGTCCCTCGGCCGGCTGCGTGACCCAGCGACAGATATTGAGCGATGTCTGCATTGCTCCAGGCGCCGATTCCGCTGTCGCGATCGCCGGTAATGTTATAGGCACGCCATCCGGCTTGGACGGCGCCTTGGAACTTGGCTCGGTTATTCAAGCTGAAGAACACGGTCCGCGGCGTGTGACATTCGCCGCAATGTTCCATGGCCTCGACCAAGTAGGCGCCGCGGTTCCACTCATCACTTTGATCGCTGTTCGGTTCATAACGCTCATCATGATTGAAGAACGCCGACCATAACGACATGAGCGCTCGCTGATTGAAAGGGAATGCCAGCGTGTTGGGCGGCGCGGGTGAGTACACCGGCGCCAACGTGAATAAATAGGCTTTGATTGCCAGCGCGTCCGCATCCGACATCAGCGTATAGCTCGGGTAAGGCATGGCGGGATAGAGTTTCCGCCCGCCTCGACCTATACCCCGGTGCAGCGCATTCAGAAAATCCGCATCATTGAATTTACCGATTCCCGTCTCTGAGTCCGGCGTAATGTTGGTCGAGTACAGGGTACCAAACGGCAGGACGAAGGCGCGTCCCCCGATGAACGGAGTTCCGTCTTTCGCGGTATGACACACGACGCAATCGGCGGCTCGGGTCAAATACTCACCGCGTTCGATGAGCGTTGCGTTCGCGAGTTCCTTTGGAACGCCGGTCGGATCGTGCCCGTGATAACCGGCCAGCGAGACGCGCCTACCAGGGGCAAAGTCGGTGGCGCGCGGCGCCAGGAGGATATACCCCAACACGGCTCCGAGGACTACGAGCACGGCAAGCGTCCAAAGGGCGGCGCTCGGGAAAGATCTCGTTTGCTCTGATGTACTCATGAGAGTCCGACGCCGCAACGAATACTCTCACGATCTCAGACCGCCTTATTCTGGCGATTTCATGGCGAGATCCCATGGTTTCAGATGTAACACTGGCTAAGGTATGTCGCCCTCAGCAACCGGGATTGCACGCCTTGACCTTGAGCGTGTAGTCCGCCTTGGCCGTTGCCTTGTCGACCTTCCCGGAGAACACGCTTGCGGCGGTCATAATATCGCCACTGGTCTGGAGCGGCAGCTTCAAGGATTCGCCGTCGGCGGCATTGACCAGGAAGTTTCGCACTTTCTGGAAGGGCAGAGGATACCAGGTGATTTGCGGCCCGAGCCCGCCGGTCAGGGGTGAAAGAATGAGCGCCGTGACTCGGTGCACCGGCGCGATATCGCTTTTGGCAGGTCCTATCACAATCGTGATGGAGTTCTTCTCGAGGACACCGGTGACGCTGATCAAGAAGCTGTTGGGCAGCAGCAAACCCGCCGCCGATCCTTCCACGTACGCTGACATGGGACTGGACCCCTGGCTCGCGATTTGTGCGGCGTTGCCGCCGGCGTCCGCCGGCGGAATGTTGACTTTGTACTGCATGGCGCCCGACATGAGTTTCGGGAACATGACCGTCAGCGCGTCTTCCCAGGTGTCGAAGCCGTGCGCGTAGCCCTCGATTCGCCCATTCATTCGTATCGAGGTCCCGCCTTTCGCGCTCTTCGGGTAGTACAAGACGACACGGCCCGAAATCTTGTAGTTGTAGCTCCACCACAGCGTGGGTCCGTTCCCGCCGCGGGCCGCGAAGAATCGCGCGTTCATGATGCCTTCGACCGGGCCGGTGAACTGTTCACAATACATTCCGAATAGCGTGTCGCTCACAAAGGCGCCCACGTCCGCCATGATGCCGTAGGCATTTCCCGCAAGTTTCGACGCGCTGTTCAATTCGGGCAAATTCTTGACCGCCTGACCGCTGGCAAAGGCGAGTGCAGGCCCTGCGCCCGCCGCTTTGGCTTTGTTCGTTGCGGCGTCGGATGTCACGTCCTTCGCGAGACCGATGGCGGTGTCCAGCAAGCGCTTTTTGACATTGAGCAGAGCAGAGATGCCCTTGAACACTTCGGTGACGAAGGCCAGTTGGTGGCATCCCAGATCGGCTTTCGACATCTCGGCGGTGAGGTTCTTGACGCGCTCGGTCTCATTGACGGTCTCGCTGACTTGGGCAGTGACTTGATCAAGTTTCGGACGCAGCGACTCCGCCAGCGCGGCGTCCGAGGAAATGGCGCCGATGAGCCCATTGAGCGAAACTTTCGATTCCCGGGCGCGCAGGTCGTGCAGCGCTTGATGGGCATCGGCGAGTTTCTTCTTGGCTTTGTCTTTCGCGGGCGAGTCGACCTGAGCATCCACCTGGGCTTCTGCGCCGGTGAGGGCGTCCTCCGCCGCTGCGGTGGCGTTGTTGATGGCGGAATCGGCTTGAGTTCCGAGATCGACCGCATCGATCGCTCGAAACGCGGCTTGGGCCGTGCCCCGTCCGTCGGGCGCAGTGACGGTTACCTGGTACGGCCCTGCCTTCGCGGGTGCTGGTCGACCGATGCTGTAGTTGCCCTTGGCGTCCGGCTTGAGCTTTGCCGTGTCCACCGTGGTTCCATTCTCCGACTTGATGGCGATGGACACGCTGCGCTCGCCGGCCGGCAAGGTTGTACCCGATATCGTGAGCGAATTGGCCGATCCACTGCCGGTACGCCCCGCTGCTGCTGCCACCAGCACGACACTGGGGAGCACGCGAACGGTGATCGGAAATGGATCCGCGTCGTTCGCCGGCGTAGGATTCGCCGCGCCGGGCGGGGATGTCGCGGCAACCGCGGCTCCCAGAGAGAGCGCAGCGCTCGCCAGCGCGCCGACCAACGCAACGATCACGGGTATATTCAGGTGCTTCAGGATTCCTCTCCTCAAGAGAGGAACGAGATTGGCGGGCGGCTTGGACATCCTTTTAAGGAATTCTTAAGGTATTTCCCTTACCATTTCACCCTGACTGCGGCTTCACCTGTGGAGACTCATGACTCATTCTGCTTCTCGTTTGGCGCTCGCGCGTGCACTGGTTTTGGGTCTTGCCGCTTTAGCAGGCGCCGCATCCAATGCTGCTCCCGCCCCGAAGCGCGTTGCCGCGCAACAAGTCCGCTCCATCGAGGGCGTCACGGAATATCGGCTGTCGAACGGCCTGCAAGTCCTACTCTATCCCGATGCATCGAGCTCGACGGTGAACGTCAATGTGACCTACAAGGTTGGCTCCCGCCACGAGAGCTACGGCGAGACCGGCATGGCGCACCTGCTCGAGCACATGAATTTTAAGGGCACGCCTTCGCACTTGAAGATAATGGACGAGTTGAGCAGCCGCGGTGCCCGGGCCAATGCGACGACTTCCTACGACCGGACCAACTACTTCGAAACGCTCCCGGCGACTGCGGCAAACCTGGAATGGGCACTGGGGATGGAAGCGGACCGAATGACCCATTCCTTCATTGCCAAGAAAGATCTCGACACCGAGATGACGGTGGTACGCAACGAGTTTGAAAGTGGCGAGAGCAATCCTGGCAGGGTATTGCGCGAACGGGTTCTGGAAACGGCATACCTTTGGCACAACTACGGCCATCCCACCATCGGCGCACGCGCCGATATCGAGGGGGTGCCCATCGAGCGTCTGCAGAAGTTCTACCACACCTATTACCAGCCCGATAACGCGACATTGATCGTGACCGGTAAGTTCGACCAGAAGGCGACCCTGGCCTACATCGAACAATCCTTCGGAGCCATCCCGAAACCGACCCGCGCGCTGCCTAACGTGTACACCGTGGAGCCCACGCAGGACGGCGAGCGGGAAGTCACCTTGAGGCGCACGGGCAGCCAGCAGATTCTCATGGAGGCCTTCCACGTTCCCAGTGATGCGCATCCTGACAGCGTGTCCTTAAATCTACTGACGTCGCTCTTGAATGAAAAGCCGGCAGGACTTCTTTATAAGCGGCTCATCGAACCGAAGTTGGCGGTGTCGGCCAACGTTGAACTGGAAGGCATGTTCGATCCCGGATTCTTGATGTTCTCGGTAACCTTGCCCAAGGATGGTGATGTCGCTGCCGTGCGCCGAGAGCTGGCCGCCATCGTTCAAACAGTGCGAACTCAGGGGTTTCCTCAGGAAGAACTCGAGCGCGTTCGCAATGATCAGTTCAACGGCTACGAACGCCTTCTAAACTCATCGCCTGCGGTCGCGAGCAACTTAAGTGAAAATGTCGCGGCGGGCGACTGGCGGCTATTGTTTTGGGACCGGGATCAGCTCAAGAACGTCACCGTGGAAGACGTCAAGCGCGTCGCCAACACGTATCTTGTGGATTCCAATCTCACCGTGGGCACATTCATTCCGGATGGACAGCCCATGCGGGCGGTCATCACGCCGGCACCCAAACTCGATGTCCTGTTCGCAGGATACACGGGTAATGCCGCAGTGGTGGAAGGCGAGAATTTCGCCGCGACACCCCAAAATATCGAAGCACGCGTCAAGCGCGGGACTGCCGGCAGCATCAAGACGGCCTACCTCATCAAGAAATCCCGCGGCGACCGAGTGACCGGCGTGATCAATTTACACTTTGGCGCCGTCGAGTCGCTGCAAAACAAGGCCGATATCGGCCAGTACACCGCCGGCCTGCTCATGCGCGGCACACAATTGCACACGCGGCAACAGATCCAAGACGAACTCACCCGGCTCAAAGCGAGCTTGAGCGTCAACGGCGGCGCGCCGGGAGTGGGGGTTTCCTTCGAGACTCCCGCGTCGAATCTGCGTCAGACATTGGAGCTGGTGGCTGAGATTCTAAAACAGCCATTGCTTCCTGCTCCTGATTTGGATGAGCTCAAGCGCGAGAGCCTGTCGCGAATCGACGGCGCGCGTACCGAGCCCAATGCCATTGCCGGTCTCGCGCTGCGCCGTTCCCTCTCGCCGTACGTACCCGGCGACTTCCGCTATGCGGCGACGCTGGATGAACGCGCCGCCTCGGTGAAAGCCGTCTCGATCGGCGAGGTCCAGGCTTTTTACAAGCAATTCTATGGTGCCAGCAACGCAGTAGCGGCCCTGGTCGGCAATTTCGATGGCCCGGCAGTGACCAAGCAGCTGACCGATCTTTTCGGCTCATGGAAGAGTCCCAGCCCTTACGAACGCCCAGTGGGCATCTACAAGTCGACGTCGAGCGATTCCGAAGTGTTTGCGACCCCCGACAAAGCCAATGCCGTCTTCCTGGTCGGCAGTGTTCTTAAACTTCGGGACGACGATCCGGACTATCCGGCCCTGAAGGTGGGCAACGAAATCCTCGGCGGCGGAATGTTGAATTCCAGGCTTGCAACGCGGATCCGTCAGAAGGAGGGTTTAAGTTACGGTGTGGGATCACAACTCAACGCCGATTCTCAGGATCCAATCGCCTCATTCTCAATCTTCGCGATTAGCGCTCCGCAAAACACCGCTAAGGTGGAAAGCGACACGAAAGAAGAAATCGCCAAGGGTTTGGCCGACGGCTTCACGCCGGCCGAAATTACCGCAGCCAAATCCGGCATCTTGCAATCCATCACCGTCGCCCGCTCGAGCGACGCGGCGCTGGCGAGAGATCTGGCCGAGCATTTGTACGTAGGCCGCGACTTCACCTGGGACGCGAAGTTTGAAAAGGACATCGACTCCGCCACCCCCGACGCGATTCACACGGCCATGCAACGCTTCATCGTCCCGTCGCAGTTCGTCACCGTCAAAGCCGGTGACTTTGCCAAGTCTGGCAATTAGAGAGGCATTGTTGTAACCGTGGCCGCGTACAATGCCATCGCTGTCCCCCAAATCACCGCGAGCAAGGAGACCATCATGGCGACCAAGTCCATTCCCGACGGCTATCACTCGGTTACTCCGTATCTCATTATCAAAGGAGCCGCCGACGGCATCGAGTTCTACAAGCGTGTATTCGGCGCAACCGAACTGATGCGCATGGCGGGCCCCGATGGAAGAATCGGTCACGCAGAGATCAAGATCGGTGATTCCGCGGTCATGCTGGCGGACGAGCATCCGGAGATGGGCTACCGCAGCCCGCAATCGCTGGGTGGAACCGCCGTGAGCATGATGCTATACGTCGACCGCGTTGACGAGGTTTTCAAAAGGGCGATCGAAACGGGAGCGAAAGAACTGCGGCCCGTCGAAGACCAGTTCTACGGCGACCGCTCCGGGACGTTGAACGATCCGTTTGGACACACCTGGACTATTGCAACGCACATGGAGGATATCCCGCCGGAGGAGATGCGCAAGCGCGCCGAGAAATTCATGCAGAAGCAAAAGGCAAACGCCTGAAGACCGCGCCGCCGCGCCGACTCTCGGCTTGAATCATTGGGTGCCGGCGGTTAGCCCCGCCGGCAATTCAAAAGCACCGAACGCTCTTGAAGCCGATTCGTCCATCGAGTTCATCACAAGACGACATGATTTTTTGGATTCGTTTGGGATCTGAGCGGCGGCGCCTTAATTGCAGCGCATCATCATCGCGCGCAGCTGACCCCCGCGCTTATCAACGCGCAGGCTAGGAACGATAACATCGTTTGCACGCCGACAACATTAAGCTCGAGCAACCGCCGGACTCGTGCTTAGTTACTTTGCGCACAATTGAACGTGAAACTCATCACGCGGTCCAACCATCATGCGCGAACGCTCGATGCAACGAGCCCATGCGACGCACATCGCATTTTGCAATTCTTAGACTTGCAGCAACTATTCGTATTTGCGCTCACGCCGTTAATGCGATACATGTAATGCTGAAGACATAAGCTAGAGAAGAAAAAGAATTTCAAGGAGACGAGACGAGCGACAAGAGTAGACCGAGTTGGTGCACTTTGTGAGGTTCACCGTGACAACGAGCGCTTTGCTTTTCAGCGATTTCAAATCCTCTTACGACCAGAGCGTAGCCGCAAACCTTACGCTCGATGAATACTTCCAGCACTGCCGCAATGATCCGATGACGTATGGGCTCGCGGCTGAGCGCATGGTGAAGGCCATTGGCGAGCCTCGGCTGGTGGCCACCAAGTCAGATCCGCGCCTGCTGCGATTGTTCGGCAATCGAACCTTGAAGTACTACGATGCCTTTGCCGATTTTTACGGCATGGAAGGCGGCATCATCGAAGAGATCGTATCCTTCTACCGTCACGCCGCCCAGGGTCTGGAGGAGCGAAAGCAGGTTCTTTACCTCTTAGGGCCGGTCGGCAGTGCGAAGAGCACGCTGGCCATCAAGCTCAAGAGCTTGATGGAGCGCTATCCGATCTATACTTTGATCGACGGCGATACCGGCGAGCGCAGTCCGCTGCTCGAGTCGCCGTTGGGGTTGTTCGATCCGGAGAAATTTGGTGCCCGCCTGGAGAGTGAATACGGCATCGCGCCGCGTTACTTGACCGGGCTATCGAGTCCCTGGGTTCAGAAGCGTGTGCGCGCCTATCATGGCGATCTCACGCGCTTTCGCGTGCAGCGCGTCTTTCCCTCGGTACTCAATCAACTCGCGGTCGCCAAGACGGAACCGGGCGATGAGAACACCCAGGACATCAGCTCGCTGGTCGGCAAGGTAGATATGCGCAAGCTGAGCAAACTGGGTCAGGATGACCCGGATGCCTACAGCTACTCGGGAGGCTTGTGCCTGACCACGCAAGGCCTGCTCGAGTTCGTGGAGATGTTCAAGGCGCCCATCAAGGTACTGCATCCGCTGCTGACGGCGACCCAAGAGGGCAATTTCAAAGGGACCGAGGGGTTCGGCGCCATGCCGTACCAGGGCACGGTCCTCGCTCATTCGAACGAAAGCGAGTGGAAGAAGTTCAGCAGCAACCGCGATAACGAAGCGTTCTTGGATCGCATCTTTATCGTCAAGGTACCTTATTGCCTGCGCGTGACCGAGGAAGTCTCCATCTATCAGAAGCTGCTCAGGGAATCGACGCTGGCAAAGGCCCCGTGTGCCCCCGGGACTTTGCCGATGCTCGCACGCTATATGGTTCTATCGCGGCTCAAAGCGCCGACCAATTCCAGCGTCTATTCGAAACTGCGGGTTTACGATGGCGAAAACCTGCGCGAGTCGGATCCGCAAGCGAAGAGCGTCGCCGAATACCGCGAGGCCTCCGGCGCTGACGAAGGCATGACCGGATTCTCGACCCGCTATGCCTTTAAGCTCATTTCCAAAGCCTTCAATCGAGATTCCTCGGAGGAATCCGCCGATCCGGTGACCCTCCTCAAGGTCATCGAGGAGAGCATCGGCACCTCCGATTTCAGCCCCGATCTGCAAAAGGCCTGTACGGTGCACCTTAAGGAGTTTCTGATCCCGCGCTACCTGGAGGAACTGACCAAAGAAATCCAGGCCGCCTATTTGGAATCCTATGCGGACTACGGCCAGGAACTGTTCGACCGCTACGTGGCGTTTGCGGACTTTTGGATCCAGGAAGAGGTCTACGTGGATCCGGCGACGGGAGTGGCCTTCGATAAGTCGGCGTTGAACTCTGAGCTTGAAAAAATGGAGAAGCCCGCCGGTATCGGCAATCCGAAGGACTTCCGCCACGAAATCGTGAATCACGTCCTGCGCGCCCAGAACAAGAGCGGCAGTGAGAAGCTCATCTGGACCAGCTATCAAAAGCTGCGCGAAGTCATCGAAAAGCGCATGTTCGCCGCGACCGACGATCTGCTCCCCGTGGTGTCCTACTTTGCCAAGGGCAACGCCGAGGACGAGAAGAAGCACGAGGCGTTCATTGCCCGCATGAAAGCGCGAGGCCACACACCCACTCAGGTGCGCCGTCAGGTCGAATGGTGGACGATGGCCCGGCGCCAGTGAGAGAGACCCTCAGGGAAATCCCAGGATGAGCAGCGTCATCATCGATCGGCGGCCGGATAGAGGCAAGAGTACCGGAAATCGGCAACGTGTCTTGAAGCGTTTGGAGGGGGCCTTAAGGGCGCAAGTCGATCAAATGATCGCTCGTCGCCACTTAAGCGAGCACGACAAGAGCGCGGATATCGAGATTAAGCGCAAGGACGTCAAGGAACCGCGCTTCTTGCTGGATGCGAAGACCGGAGCGCATGGACGGGCCGTTCCGGGCAACGCCAATTATCGCGTGGGCGACAAAATACCGCGCGACTCGCCTGAAGGAAGGGGGCAAGGATCCGGCCAGGGCGCGGGCGAGTCCGAACAGGAGGACATGTTTCGTTTCGCGCTCTCACGCGAAGAGTACCTATCGCTGCTCTTCGATGAACTCGAACTGCCGCCCCTCATCAAGAAAGACCTCTTGGAAATCGATGAAAATCGCTTTCGACGCGGCGGCGTGGTGCGCTACGGCAATCCGGGCACCGTGTGCGTCGCGCGCACCTTCAAAGCCTCCATCGGGCGGCGCGTGGCCGCGGAGGCGCACTTCGAAGAAGCGTTGGACGCGGCCGAGGCGGCATTGCGCGTTGCGCGCTCCAGCGCGGTGCCGGCCCGCGTAAAAGTGGCGGAATGGGAACTCAAAGAGGTACGTCGTCGCGGCGCGGACATTCCTTTCTTGGACCCCATCGATTTGCGCCACCGCAGTTTGGTAGAAGTCCAGTCGCCGCGCACCGCCGCGGTGATGTTCTGCCTGATGGACGTGTCGGCATCCATGAATGAATCGCGCAAAGACTTGGCAAAGCGCTTCTTCACGCTGCTGTATCTTTTCTTGAGCCGCAAATACGCCAAAGTGGAACTGGTGTTCATTCGTCACACCGACGAGGCTCAAGAGGTCGATGAGGACACCTTCTTCAACGGCACGCAGTCCGGCAGCACCAAAGTCTTGTCCGCCCTCACCAAAATGCGCGAGATCATGGATTTGCGCTATCCGCCCTCGCGCTACAATATTTTCGGCGCACAGGCGAGCGACGGCGATTCTTTCGGCGAAGATTCGACCGCATCATCCGCCTATTTGCTCGCCGAACTCCTGCCGTTTTCGCGCTACTTCGTGTACGCCGAAGTCGGCGAGACCGCGAGCGAGTCGGGCAGCTTGTGGACCGCGTATAGCGGCATCGCCAGCGATCAATTCAACATGGCGACCCTAACGGCGCGCAACGAAGTCTACCCAGCTCTCGCCAAGCTGTTTAAGAAAGAGCAGCCGGCTTAAGGCCCGAGCTGCCTACCCATGCCGAAATCGAAACTCAGCGGCAGCGAATGGACGATGGACGATCTGCTCACCATCGAGCAGATGTGCGCGGGCCACGCGCAGCGCTACGCTCTGGATACCTTTCCCAATCAAATGGAAGTGATCACCAGCGAGCAGATGCTGGACAGCTATGTCTCCAGCGGCCTGCCGGTCAACTACGGCCATTGGAGCTTCGGCAAGCAATATTTGATCGAAAGCGGCAAATACCGCGCCGGCGCCAACGCGCTGGCCTATGAAATCGTCATCAACACCAACCCTTGCATCGCTTTTCTGATGGAGGGCAATTCTCTCGCCATGCAGGCGCTGGTGATTCCGCATGCCTGCTTCGGGCACAACAGTTTCTCCAAGAGCAATTATCTGTTCACGCAATGGACGCAGCCGGAGGCAGTGCTCGACTACATGCTGTTTGCCCGCAACTACATCGCTGACTGCGAGGAGCGCCATGGCGCAGCGCAAGTCGAGCAGACTCTCGATGCGCTGCATGCGCTGCGCGACCAGGGCCTCGACAAGTACAAGCGACCGCGCAAGCTTGACACGCGCAAGGAGCGCGCCGAACAGGCAAAGCGGCTGGCGGATGCCAAGGAGGCGATGCGGCAAGGCGAATACTATAGTGTTGTGCCCCACGCTCTGAAGTCGGCGGATGCCGCACCGACGTTTCCCAAGGAGCCCGAGGAGAATCTGCTGTATTTCATCGAGAAGCACGCGCCAAAGCTCGAGCCTTGGCAGCGCGAGCTGGCGCGCATCGTGCGCAAGATCGCGCAGTACTTCTATCCGCAGCGACAGACTCAGGTCATGAACGAAGGCTGGGCGACGTTTTGGCATCACCGCCTGATCAATGACATGTACGATGCGGGACAGATCGATCCGGGTATACTCCTCGAGTGCCTGCATTCGCACACGAACGTCGTCAGGCAGCAGGACTATGCGCCATTGAATCCTTACGCCCTGGGGTTCGCGGCGTGGAACGAAATCAAGCGCGTGTGCGAGTCACCGACCGATGAGGACCGGGAATATCTGCCGGGCATCGCGGGCAAGGATTGGCTCGAGACCTTCCACGACGTCATGCGAAACTATCGTGACGAGAGCTTCTTGCTGCAGTTCTTGACGCCCAAATTGGTGCGCGACTTTCGTTTGATGAACATCCAGACCAGCGAGGGGCTGGACCATTGGATCGTCAGCGATACCGCCGGCTCCGACGGCTTTAAAGCGATTCGCACACAATTGGCTGCCTCATATCGCCTCGAGTCCTACCTGCCCGAGATATCGGTGGTGCGCTACGGTCGAGATTCCGATAGAAAGCTCACCTTGCAGCATCAAAGCTACAACGAACGGTTGCTTCTGGGAGATGAAGCCGAGCAATCCCTCAAGCACCTGCGCTGGCTGTGGGGGTTCGATGTGTCGCTCGAAGCGGTTGACCAGAACGGAAAGACGCTCAAAACCTACTGACGATTTAGTCATGTGCAACGAAGCGACAGAGTTGACGTCGGACGCGCAGGCGGGCGATTGGGCCAAGGTCAGCGAGCTGATTCGTGCGATCCAAGTCGCGCTGCTCACCACGGTCGATCGCGACGGACATTTTCATACGCGCCCGGTGCAGACGCTGAGAGTGGACGAGGGCGAGACCCTGTGGTTCTTTACCGATTGGAGCACCCCTAAAATCGATGAGATTCGACATGACGTCCGGGTGAGTCTCGGATATGCGGATCCTGCCAAGAATGTGTATGTGGCCATCAGCGGCGCGGCAAGCCTGCTTCGAGATCCGCAAAAAGCCAAAGAGTTGTGGAGCATCGAGCAACGCGCGTATTACCCGAAGGGGCCCGAGGACGAGCGCCTCGCGCTCCTGCGCGTGCGCATCGATCGAGCGGAATATTGGATTGCGCCGGGCCGCGTGTCTCATCTGGTCGCGGCGGCCAAAGCTACCGTGACAGGGACTCCCGCCGGAGTGCTCGGAGAAAACCGCAAGCTTGAATGAGCGATAGATGCCTTCAGCGCTGCGCGCGTTGCGTTGCAGGCAGCA
Organism: Gammaproteobacteria bacterium; assembly: GCA_034667905.1. Lineage (GTDB taxonomy): Bacteria > Pseudomonadota > Gammaproteobacteria > Steroidobacterales > Steroidobacteraceae > Bog-1198. Next base: position 20,134 of record JAXDQK010000121.1, read on the forward strand.
CTCCCGCATTCTAGGCGCCCCTTGGGTAGAAGCCTTAAGAGATGCCGTGAACGTCGGATCGATCAATCCCGCTGATTTCGTCGGCGCAACTTGTTATCCATGACGGAATCTCCGCGGGCCGTCTTTCTCAGCTATGCATCCGAAGACGCCGACGTCGCCTTGCGGATCTGCGAGGCGCTGCGCACCGCCGGTATCGAGGTGTGGCTAGACCAGAGCGAGCTTCGGGGCGGCGATGCCTGGGATGCCACGATCCGCAGGCACATAAAGACCTGTTCGCTATTCATCCCTTTGATTTCCGCGAGTTCGCGTCTACGCGCCGAGGGGTATTTCCGCCTCGAATGGAAGCTCGCAGTGGATCGATCGCATTTGATGGCGGCCGACAAGCCGTTCCTGGTGCCGGTGGTGATCGATGGCACGCACGAAGGGGATGCCCGGGTGCCGGAGAAGTTCTGGGAGGTGCAGTGGACACGTCTGCCGAATGGCGAGCCGTCACCCTCCTTCATTGAACGAGTGGGGCGCCTGCTCGCCGCGCCGGCCGCCACCGCGCCGACAGCCACCGCGCCGGCCGCGGCTGCGGCGGCGGCGAGCCACGGTGGTTTTGCGCATACCACCGGGTGGCCGCTCGGGCCCGAGGCAGTCCGGCCGCGAAAATCATGGCCGATGCGCATCGGTTTGGCGCTTTTGAGCGCAGTGCTCATCTTCGGTACCGCTTACGTCTTGCTCGGCCGGTGGCGACCCACCCCGCCTCCTACAGCCCCGGGATCCCGGACGACCGCCGCGCCGATGAGCGAGCAGTCGATCGCGATCCTGCCGTTCGTTGATATGAGCGAAAAAAAGGACCAAGAGTACTTTTCAGACGGCATTTCGGAAGAGCTGATCGACCTCGTCACGCGAGGGACTACCTTGCGGGTGCCGGCCCGCACCTCATCTTTCTACTTTAAGGGCAAACAGGTCACGATCGACGAGGTGGCGAAAGCGCTTGGGGTCACGCATGTGCTCGAAGGCAGCATCCGCAAATCAGGTAACACCATTCGGGTGACAGTGCAGTTGATCCGCGCCAACGATGGATACCATCTCTGGTCCGCGACCTACGACCGCGAGCTGAAGGACATCTTCAAGGTCCAGGACGACATCGCTGCCGCTGTGGTCGAGGTGTTGAAGACCAGGCTTGCGGCGCCCGCGGCGGTCATTTTGGGACGGCCCGCCAATCCGGAGGCCTATAGCGAATTCCTGCTCGGCAAAGAGTTGTTCAACCGCGGCAATCCGGCCAGTTTCAAGAGCGCGGTCGAGGCTTTCCATCGGGCGATCACGCTCGATGCCAATTACGCGGCAGCGTACGCGGGACTTGCGATGGCCGAAGCCTACTGGGCTGACAACGGCGGCGAGCCGGCCGACGTGGAGCGTGCGCTCACAAACGCCGATCAGGCGATCGCGCTTGCGCCGAATCTGGCCGATGGCTACGTGGCGCGCGGCTGGTTGCGTATCAGCCGCAAATGGGACTGGGCGGGGGCGCAGGCGGATCTCGAGAAGGCGCTGCAGCTCGATGCCGGCGACAGCACCACCGAGCGCCGCTACGGCAGCTTGATGGCCGCTCTCGGCCGCGTACCGGAAGGCATTTCCGCCGCCAAGAAAGCGATAGATGCGGATCCCTTGTCGAACGCCGCATGGGGCAATCTGGGCGTCTACCACAACGGCCTCGGACAGTTTGTCGCCGCGCGCAAGGCACTAAAACGGGCGCTCGAGATCAATCCGGATTCGGTGTACGCGCATTGGAATCTCGGGCTGACCGAGTTGCTTGAGGGCCACGCTGACACGGCGCTGGCGGAATTTCCCGAGTCGAACGCGACCGCCTTCCATCAAGCCGGCATCGCGATGGCGCAGTACTCGCTGCATCATGCCGCGCAATCGCAGACGGCGCTCGACGCGCTCCTGGCGACGATGACCGAGCGCTGGGCCTATCAGATCGCGGAAGTGTATGCCTGGCGCGGTGAACGCGATCAGGCCTTCGATTGGTTGCGGCGTGCGTACACCCAGCACGACGGTGGGCTGATCCAAGTCAAATACGATCCACTGCTGACATCGCTGCGCAGCGACGCGCGCTACGCAGCGATGCTGCGGCAGATGAACCTGCCGCCCTGAAGTGCTGCGGCGGCCGCAGGCCTAAAGGTCAGTCGTGTTTCCGCTCATCCTCGCAGGCAGTCAGGACGGTCGCAAAATTCGACGCGCCGCTGCGCAGCGTTGCGCCCGGCTTAGCGGGATCCGCAACGGTCGCGACGGTAAAATAGGTATAGGGTTTGCTGTTGCCCTGACACTCATCCGAGTGGTCACTGCCGTCGTGGTCCTGCTTGATGACGTCGAGATATGTTGTAACCGTGCCGGGCAGAGTCGCCACCAGCACTTTTTTCGACAGCGTGGCCGGTGTGACTGCGCTGCCCGGGACCCGGTAAAGCTGGTAAGTGATCACCGTGCCCACCGGCGGCGCCGCCCAGCTGAGCTTGATGCCGCTCGAGTTGGCGGTCGCGGTCAGCGAACTGGGCGTACCGCCGCCGGCCGACGCGGCCACCTGCGGAGTCGGCTCACCTTTGCTCAACGGACCGTAGAGCGGCGCGCCGAGGTCGCCATATCCCAGATCACCGTAGCCTAAGTCGCCGTACCCCAGATCGCCGTAGCCTAAGTCCCCATAGCCCAAATCCCCGTAGCCTAAGTCGCCATAGCCCAAGTCGCCGTAACCCAGATCGGTGATCTGCGTATCGAGCGACAGCCCGCCACCCAACGGCGGGGCCGGCGGTATCGGCGCAATTCCCGTGGCGGGATCGACCACGCTATAGCTCAAGGCTCGGCTGCCGACGCTGCGGCGAGCGCCGACCTGGCGCAGGTCCATGGTCGCGTAGTCATTCGCGCCGGTAAACGTCTCCCCCAGAGCGCCGTCAAAATTGGCGTTTTGAGATTGCGTACCGGAGATGACGCCGTTGGCGTTCCAGTCTACCGCCGCACCGCTGCTCGGATCGGCGTCGGCAGTGATATAGGCCGGCTCCGCTGGGCTGACGAGCGTGCCGTCGCAGTGCCGCGATGCGGGGCTGGCGCCGAGCGCAGAATTGATGGAGTTACCCAGCGGCGCGTACCAGCGCGCCCGATAAATGGCCGTGGTACCGAAGCCCGTCGCCTCCACCAGCGCGTTCTCGTTGAGCGTCGGCAGGAGCTGGCGCGAATAGTCGATCACCGGCACGCCCTGGCTGTTCCATAGCCCGCGCACTTGAAACAGGTAGTTCATTACGCTCTGGTAGTTGGGTTTGCAGTTGGCCTCGAGCAGCCCGGAAGACAGCACGCCGCTATGGCGCAGCCCAAAATTGTGGCCGAGCTCATGCATCAGCGTGGAGCCTTGCACGAAGGTGGTGCCGACTTCTTTGTCCCAAAGACCCAACGTGATCATCAGGTCGCCGCCATTCGTGTCGGCTATCCCGGAGTTCGCGGCCGGTTGCAGAGGATTCTCGATCGACGGGTAACCGAGTGCGTGCGCAATGAGTGCATAGTGAAAGATGTCCTTGCGATTGCGGGGCATGCGCGGTTCGCAGCCAGCCTGACCGACGGCGCAGGTGATCTTATGTGTCGCGACATCGACCGGCGCGTCGCGATAGGCGCGCTCGCCGTTCTTCCAGCCGACCACGCCCGCGTAGCCGGGGAATGCGCAGGCTGCGGGTGGACTCGAACCGGCCAGCGTGCCTGCCGCGGTACACAGAGTTTCCGAAATGACGCCGCCCTTCGTTCCGCCGCTGACGGGGACGATGGCGCAATCGGGCGTCCACGTTGCGGTCGCTGCGCAGTTGCCGGCTGTGACGGTCGCGGGCGGCTGATAGTTACTGCCCACATCGAAATGGATCTGGATCGGGCACTGGCCTGACGCTGCTGTCGGCGAACAGTTGCCCTGGGCGATCAGCGACGGACGGGGCGCCGCATTGTGAAAGGCAGTGGCGACGGCATCGAGCGCCGGCTTCGTCGGTAAGTGCGTGTGGCCGTCGCTGCCCACCATGTAGTCGATCTGAACGAACACGTCCTGGACGTCCGCGTTCGAGCCCATGGCCTGCAGATCGGGCAACGCCTCACCGGTGGGCTCCGTAAGCGGCCAACTGCCGTAGACGGACGCGAGCCGCGACGGCTTCGACGACCACTCGGACTGTGATTCCCACACATCGAGCAGCCCATCGCCGTCGCGATCCTGAACTACCGTGCTGAGCACGGACGCCCCGAAAGTCAGGCAGCCGCAAGTGTTTTTCGTGTTGCCGGTGACGGAAATCCCCGCCTTCATCGCGCCGGGCTCGAGCGGTAGGGGAAACGTAATGACATCGATACCGGTTGCGGTCGCGCCGGTCGGATTGCCGCCGCCGCCACTGCCCACGAACGGGTTGGTCGCGACGCGCACGTAATCTGCAGCAGCAAGGGTGCTCGTGACTTGCACAGCATCGGTCAACCCCGGGCGGCCGTTACCGACGATTTGCGTCAGCTTTGCGTTCGGAGCACTGCGCGAGGCTTCGTAGAAACCTTCCATTGGGAGCGACAGCGGAGCGCCTTTGCTCAGTGTGAAGCCGCCGTCGTAAATCACGATCGACTTGAGCGGCATCTTGGGTGCCGAGTAAGCGAGCGGCAAGGTCGTCGCGTCATATCCCGCCACGCGGTAGACCACAATCAAGCCCGCACCCAGCGTCGATGGCAGTCGGCCTACGCGGCCTGCATCCGGCAGCGAGACCTCATGCGGGCCTGCTACCACGACCTGCACTGCTTTCGTCGGATCGCTGGGCGTGATGCGCTGGAAGTAGGGCAGCACGTCGGAACGATAAACGTAGACGCTCGAGCTGGCGCCGCCGCCGCCCTCGTCTTCGCGGTCGTCACCGCCGCTTGCGGCGCAGCCGGGTGAACCGCCCGAATTGACCAGCACGGCACTACGGCTGATGTCGTTCTTCTGAAACCGAGCGCCGGCCAGCGTGGAGGAGACCGGTCCGCTGTTGGGGCCAAGGGTTTCCCAGTAGAGATAAGCCGCGACGATCTCGGCGCCCGCCGGAACCTGGCTGGGATCGATGGTGATCGTGCCGGTCGCAATGCCGTTGACGCCCTTGCCGCGCAGCCCGACGCCCGCGGCGACGTAGTCACCGGTAACAAAGTAGTTCTTGAAAAAGCTTAAGGCCTGATGGGCTTGCGCGGCCGGTGCTCCGAGTACGATCAAGGCGACAGCCAAAAGGAATGAGCGCGCAGGCATGCCGCGGCAACTTACGGTAGTGCTCTTCAAGGCTTTGTTCTCCCTTCCCCTATTTTGTCGGGTAACTCTAACAACTTTTGCCGCCGCATGCTGCTCCGTCAGCATCGTTTGCGTCGGCATTGCCGAAGTCCGGATCGGATGTGGGCTTGGTTTTTTCTTGAAACAATTTAGACACATTGGTGCGCGTGCAAGCGCGAACCATTGAATCGTTTGCGCCGCACCAACGGGGATATGTAAGACATAATCCGCCGAGCGCTCACGTCATTGAACAAGAACCTCGCCAGGCTGATCTTTTATCAGCATTTCCAGAGCAGCGAAGGTCGCAGGATTCCCCATGTACAAGAGGCGCAATTAGGCGTAGGAGCACGGCGATTGCCGTGCGCGTTCAATCCTCCGCTTCGTACACGAGCAGAGAAGCGCCGGTATTGCCGTGGGAAGGGGATGCTAAATAGACTTTGTCGCGCTTTGCATAGAAGGTTCCCGTCCGAGTGCCAACGGAGGTTGCGGTCCTATCCATCGGCACATAGTGATCAGGATCCGTCTGTTCGAATACGCTGATAAAGCCTTCTCCGCCCGGGATGTAGACGCGGCTGCGCGCTTCATCATAGAAGAGATCGTCCATATCTCCTGCGGTGGCAACACTGGCCACCACTTTTCCCGAGACCGCGTCGAGTGCGACCAGGCGTGCCGGCTTTCGCGTGCCAATCAAAATTCGCTGATGAGCCTCATCCAAAGTCAGCGGGAAATTAGCGGCTACGCCGCCCAGTTCCCACGTGGTGATCTTGCCGGTGGTCCTGTTGATGACAGCCACATTTTTCTTGTCCGCCAGGTTAACGAAAATACGCGGGCCTTTGCTTTCGAGCTGAAACCCCTCGGGATGCGCGTCGAGCTTGTAAGTGGTGGGCAATTTTAAGTTGGTCTTCGGATCAATCACGCCGATGGCGCCTTCCCCATAACCCACGTAGATGCGCTTCGCTGCGGCATCGTAGCGCAGATTATCCGGATCCTCGCCGAAATCGATGCTCGCCAGGGGAGCGAACGATGTGCCGTCGAAAATCCTGACACTGCCATCCGCGGCGTTTGCGACCGCGAGGCGATCGAATTCTGGGATGTAGAGGACGCCTTGCGGCTGCGACAGCCCTGTAATGCTATGGATTACTCGGCCGGCGAACACATCGACAATTTCGACCGTGTTGTTCCCAAGAGCCGAGACGATCACCCGCTTTCGCTTCGGGTCGATGGTGAAGTGATCGAGTCGACCTTGCACGCCGGGTAACGGAATTTCCTGCACGAGCCTTAACGGAGGCGATTCGCGGCCGGCCGACCCATTTTGTGCGCGACTGGGCGTCGACCCCAGAACAACGGAGGCTGCGAGCGCAGCGAGACCCAAATAACCAACTAGTTTCATCATGACCTCAGCGCCCCACTTTGAAGATGCGGATTTCGGCAGGCTGGTCCAGGGCCCTAGGAATGGCGACCACAAACTCGGCCAGTTCCGGGACGAACAACGAGGTCCGCGCATTCGCACCCGTCTCGACATGAGCAACAGGCTCATAGTGGTCGGGGTCCGTTTGCTGCTGTACGTCCACGAATCCCTCGCCGCCGGAAGCATAAATGCGCCGCGTCGCACGGTCGAAGTAAATCCCATCCAGCGTGTTGACGGTCGGCATGCGCGCTACTTCCTTGCCGGAATCGCTGTCGAGCACCACGATAGTTGCCGGGTTGCGAGTGCCGACGAACAATCGGTGGTGCGCCTCGTCGAGTGCGACAGAGGTAGCGTGGGGATTTCCTTCCAAGGCCCAGGTCTGCTGGATTGCATGCGACTTGCGATCCAACACGAGAATGTGGCCTTTTTCCGGCACAGTGACAAACACTTGCGCGTCTTCACCGACGAGTATGGCTCCGGGGTGCGCTTCGAGCTGGATATTTTCGGCCTCCCGGCCGGAAATGGCGTCGATCAGCGCGAGCTCGCCATATTCGTTCCCTGCGTCCTTCCCGCCGTGACCGACGTAGACTTGCCTTGCGCGCCGGTCGTAGTCGACGAGGTCCGCGCCCAATGAGAGCTTCTCGGTGTGCAGCAGCGCAAAGGTCTTGCCATCAAAGCTCTTGCACGTCCCGTCCTTGCCGCTCGCGACAAACAGCTTCTTGACGTCTGGCGCATAGAAGACTCCTTGCGGCTTGCTAAAGCCAGGGACACGACGCAGCCATTTGCCCGCCCGCAGATCGATGACTTCAACGGTATTGTTTTCCAGAGCCGCGACGAACAGGCGGGCTCCCTTGACGTCGATGCCCATGTGGTCCAGCCGCCCCGAAACGTCGGGCAAGGGAATGGTCTTCGTCAGTTGCAGCGGCTCCGTGCCGCGCGCGGTGGCGCCGACAGCGAGCAGCGAGATCGCCAGGGTCAGCGCTCGCGCGTGATTTCTCAAAAAATTGTCCGGTATTCCCAGAGTGACCACGGCGTTTCTCCCCCTTGCAATGGCGCTCCCCCACGTTTTTCAATCGCGGTGAAAGCGGCGAATTGTTCTGCGCTGGTAGCCGCTCAAGGAAAGCACGTTTTCATTAAGGCAGTATTATTGGATGGCGGCGCTAGTGGCCGGCGTGCAGTGCACGCGCGATCGGTTCAGCTATATCGCGGCGGACGAGCGGCTTGCGCAATACATCGACGATCCCCGCGGCCTGCGCACGTTCGTTCAGCTGAGAGCCGCCGTAGCCGCTCATGAGAATGATCGAAATCCCGGGTCGCAACTGCCGGATTTCGCGCGCCAGCTCCGTCCCAGTGAGATCGGGCATCGTTTCGTCGGACAGCACGAGATCGAATCGTTTGGGTTCCGCTCGAAACGCCTGCAACGCCGCCACGCTCGAATCAAAGCCCACCGGTTCGTAGCCAAGCTGGGCAAGCGTCTCTTCAGCGAGCGTTACCAGTGCGCGCTCGTCATCCACGATCATCACCGTTTCGCCGCTGCCCCGCGGCAGCTCGCCCGCGCGCTCGGCCAAACGCATTGGCTTCTCGCGAGCGGCGGGCAGCCAGATACTGAAGGTGGTGCCCGCATCGACCTCGGTCGCCACGTCGATTGCGCCGTCCAAGTCGGCGACGATGCCGTTCACCAGCGCGAGGCCCAGGCCCGTGCCATCGCCCACACGCTTGGTGGTAAAAAACGGATCGAACATGCGCTCGAGGATCGCGGACTGGATGCCGGTGCCGGTATCGCTGACCGAGAGGCGCACATAAGAACCGGGGCTGAGCGTGCCGTGCGAAAGCAAGCGGCGCTCGGCCACCGCTTCACGGGCAAGCACGACGGTGAGCACGCCGCCGCGCGCCATTGCGTGCACCGCATTCGTACAGAGGTTCATGGTGACCTGATGAAGCTGCGTCGCGTCGCCGACGACCGCCGTATCGTCCGCATCGAGTTGCTTCTCGAGGCGCACCTCGGCGGGCAGTGACGCTGCGAGCAGCTCGAGCGTCTCCTCCACAACCGACTGCACCCGAAGCGGCACACGCTCGCCCATCCCGCTGCGGCTGAAAGCGAGTATGCGGTCGACGAGCTCTTTGCCGCGCACGCCTGCCTGCATCACTTGATCAATATGGCGGCGTACGGCGCCGCCTTCGCCCACCTCGTTCTGCACGAGCTCGCCGTAACCGAGGATCGAGCCGAGGAGGTTGTTGAAGTCGTGCGCGATGCCACCGGCAAGGCGCCCGAGCGCCTCCATTTTGACTGCCTGCTGCAGCTGGCGCTGCATCGCTTCACGCTCGCGCTCCTGCGCCAGGTGCGCCTCCTCCGCCTGTTTGCGCGGAGTGACGTCCCTCATTGCCCCGACAAACTCAACATCGCCCGATTCGTTTGCCAAGGCACGCGCCACCACGTGCAGATGCTTGATGGAGCCATCGCACATCAGCAACCGATACTCCAGTTCAAAATCTTTCTTCTCGCGTCGTGCGCGATCGAGCGTTTGTACTAGAAACGCTCTGTCGTCCGGATGCGTTTGTCGAACTACTCGCGCGTACTCGAGCGGATTCTCCGGATCAAATTCATAGATCCGAAAGGTCTCCGCCGACCAATAGAACTTATCCGTTGCCGGATTCCAGCCGAAACTGCCCGTGTGGCTCAATGTCTGCGCTTCGGCCAGATAGGATTCATTGCGTTGTAGTTGGTCGTAAGTCAGCTTGCGTTCGATGGCAACACCCGCCAAGTCCGTGATCTGCTCGATAATTTTCTGATCACGCCGACTTGGGGCCCGTGGCTCGCGGTAATACATTGCGAAGGTCGCAATCACTTTGCCTTGCGAAGAGATGACCGGCGTGGACCAACACGCGCGCAGAGAATGCGGCAGAGCTAAATGGCGGTAGTCCGCCCACAACGGGTCAGTAGCGATGTCCTCGGCAATGACCTGTTCGCCGCGGTATGCGGCAGTGCCGCACGATCCTGCGTTGGGCCCAATCACGGCTCCCTCGACCGCTTCGGTATAGGCTTTGGGAAGGCTGGGCGCGCCACCATGCCTCAGTCGATCTCCCTCCACCAATAAGATGGAAGCGAGAGCGCCGCTGGCTTGCTCCTCGACCAATCGACAGAGGCTGTCGAGTATTTCCGGAAGAGGATTTCCTTTCGCGACGAGCTCGAGGATTCGCTTTTCACCGGCAAGCAGGGCTTCAGCCTGCCGGCGAACTTCTGCATCCCGCTTGCGCTGGGTGATGTCGTTGTTGATCTCCATGATTGCAACCGGCGCGCTTCTTTCGTCACGTTGCAAGGACCAGCGGCTCGCCACCACAACTTGACTGCCGTCCCTCTTGGTGTGCACCAACTCGCCTTCCCATCGGCCTGCGCGCGTCACTTCCTCCTCGATCAGCTCAAAAGCGATTGGGAACACCGTTTTGAGCAGCACCTCAATGACTCTGCCCACGGCATGCTCGGCCGGCCATCCGTACAACTCTTCCGCGCCGCGATTCCAGTACTTGATGGTGCCATCCATATCGAGAACGACAATGGCGTCATGCGTGAGATTTAATAGTTGCGCCTGCTCCCGAAGGGTAGCTTTGTCTTGGCTCGGAGAGGTTAGGTCCTGCATGATCCCCCCAGTGCACGCGCAATCGGTTCGGCGATATCGCGGCGGACGAGCGGTTTGCGAAGCATATCGACGACACCTGCGGCCTGCGCACGTTCGCTGAGCTGAGCGCCCCCGTAGCCGCTCATGAGAATGATTGAAATTGCAGGTCGCAACTGCCTGATCTCGCGCGCAAGCTCGGTGCCCGTAAGATCTGGCATCGTCTCGTCGGTCAGCACAAGATCGAATCGCTTTGGCTCCGCACGAAATGCCTGCAGCGCGGCGACGCTCGAATCAAACCCCACCGGCTCGTAGCCAAGCTGGGCAAGGGTCTCTTCAGCGAGCGCTACGAGCGCACGCTCGTCATCCACGATCATGACCGTTTCCCCGTGGCCCCGCGGTAGCTCGCCCGCAGGCTCAGGGTTGGGCATGGGCCTCTCGTCGGTGGCGGGCAGCCAGATCGTGAAAGTGGTTCCCACACCCACCTCCGTCGCCACGTCGATGGCGCCGTCTAAGTCGGCGACGATGCCGTTCACCAACGCCAGGCCAAGGCCCGTGCCGTCGCCGACGCGCTTGGTGGTGAAGAAGGGATCGAACATGCGCTCGAGCACCGCGGGAGGGATGCCGCTACCGGTATCGCTGACCGAGAGCCGCACATAGCTACCGGCGCCGAGCGTGCCGTGCGAAAGTAAATGACGCTCGCCTACCGCTCGGCGGTCGAGCTTTATGGTGAGCGTGCCGCCTTGCTCCATGGCGTGCATCGCATTCGTACAAAGGTTCATGGTGACTTGGTGCAGCTGAGTCGCGTCGCCCACGACCGCCGCATCGGCCGCAGCCAGTTGCTTCTCGAGGCGCACCTCAGCGGGCAGTGATGCTGCGAGCAGCTCGAGCGTCTCCTCGACAACGGATTGCACCCGCAGGGGCACACGCTCGGCCATCCCGCTTCGGCTGAAAGCAAGGATGCGGTCGACCAATTCCTTGCCCCGCGCCCCTGCCTGCATCACTTGATCGATATGCCGGCGAACCGCGCCGCCTTCGCCCAGCTCGTCCTGCAGGAGCTCGCCGTAACCGAGGATCGAGCCAAGCAGATTGTTGAAGTCGTGCGCGATGCCGCCCGCAAGCCGTCCAAGCGCCTCCATTTTGGCCGCCTGCTGCAGCTGCCGCTGCATCTCTTCGCGCTCGCGCTCCTGCGCCCGTTGGGTCTCCTCCGCGAGTTTGCTCTGCGTGACGTCCCTCATTGCCCCGACAAACTCCACGTCGCCCGATTCGCCCCCCAGGGCACGCGCCACCACCTGCAGATGCGTGACTGAACCATCGGGCCTCAGCAATCGATACTCCAGTTCAAAATCCTTCTTCTCGTGTCGTGCCCGCTCGATTGTTTGTTCAAGGAACGCTCTGTCGTCCGGATGTGTTTGCTGAATCACTCGAGCGAACTCAAGTGGATTCGCCGGGTCGAATCCATAGATCCGAAAGGTTTCCGCCGACCAATAGAGCTCATTAGTTGCGGGATTCCAGCCGATACTGCCCGTGTGACTCAAATTCTGCGCCTCGGCCAAGTATGCTTGACTCCGTCGCAAGGCATCTTCGGCTCGACGACGCTCACTGTTTTCCTGCTGCAGGTCCGTATAGAGGTAAGCATTTTCCAGCGAGATGGCGGCTTGCGAAGCGAGCAGCTTCAGTACTGCGCTGCGGGCAGGTGTGAACGCGCGGGGGGTCAGATTGTTCTCGAGGTAGAGCACTCCGATCAGTTTGGCCTGCTTGCACAGAGGCAGGCATAGAACGGAGCGGAGGCGATTGCGGCGGATGTACTCATCAGCGGGGAATGCGTTCTGCGCCAAGGCATCGTCCAGAATCACACTCTCCTGCGTCCGCACCACGTAGTTGAGGATGGACTCGGGCAGTTCCGCCGCCGAAATGCTCGCTGGATGGTGGCGCACGGTGATGGCGTCCCCGTGGATCGTGGCTTCCGCTTCGAGTCGTTGCGCCCCACCGTGCGGAACAATCAACAGCCCACGCTGCGCTCCCGCGTGTTCGAGCGCGGTTCGCATGAGCGTGTCGATCAGTTTTTCCAGGACGATCTCCCCCGAAACCGCTTGCGAGACTTTGACGATGGTCGTGAGGTCCAGGTCTGCGATCGAGGCCCCGATCGTGGTCGTCGGAGCGGGCGGCGACAGTTCAGCGCGCAGGTGCGGGTAGGACTCATCCAGTTGCCGCACCTTGCCGTCGGCCCCCCATCGCAGGTAGCAATACCGGGCGTTGCGAAGGTACGCTTGCGCGATGGTCTCGAATCCCCGTGCCGCGTAGAACCGCGAGGCGAGTTCGCCGGCGATGGCTTCGTTCTGGATGAACCCATGCTCGCGCGCCAGCCTCGTGGCCTCTTCGTAGAGACGCTCGGCATCGAGAACACGCCCTTCGATGCGGGCGATTTCGGCGCTCACCAACGCCGTGCGGTTAGCGAAGTTCTCGGGGCAGTGATGCGACCAGATTTCGAGTTGCCGATGATGCGCGGCCAGAGCTGCGAGGTGCAGATGGCGTTGGTCGACAGAGATCGCGTCGCAATACGCCGCTCGTGCAAGCGCGCCGTAGAAGCAATACTCGGCCACCTCAAAGAATGAAGGTGAGGTCCAGAGCAGCCGGCACGCCTGCAATTCGGCGTCGATTGCAGAAGCATAGTCGCCCGCATGAAAGCGCGCCTGCAACTTGCGGATCCAATACCAACAAGAGGGCAGTGCAAGTCCCGGATCGGCTTCAAAGTGCTCTTGGAAGCGCGCCTCGTCGAACTGCGCATCGTTGAATGAGTTGAACGCCGGCGTCAGACCCCGGAGCGTAAGGATCAGCCTCAACTGAGTGGTGATGATGTCGATGACGAGACCGAACCGTATCTTGCGCGCGAAAGCCAGTCCGGCCTCGGCTTCCCGCTGGATGTCTGGCAGTGGGTCGCCGGAACCGAGGAGGTTCGTGATCAGGTTGTTGCAGCTATATGCGGCAAATGTCAGGTCGCCAAGTTCGTTGGCCGTATCGAAGGCGCGCCGGATCAGCGGCCGCCCGCTGCGTAGGTGCTTCGTCCAAGGGTTCACAAGGTTTCCGAAGGACATGTAGACGCGGGCCTTGAAACGATCCAGGCCGGGATGCTCGACCAACTCCAAGCCGAGCTTTCCAAAGCGGAACGCAGTCGGGTAGTCGTCAAAGTGCGGGCCCAGGATCATGCCAAGCCAGACATAGGCGAAACACGAGGCGGCGCTGTTGCCGTGCTCGAGACTGATGTTCGCCATGCGGCAGAGGACCAGGCACAGCAGATTCTCGTCCGTAAATAAGGCCGGCGTCACCACTTGCGCGAGGACGTCCAGAGTTGCGCTCCACTCTGGATCGCTCATCCGCGGCAGGTCGACCAGTCCCTCAACAGAACCGCTGCCAATCCGCCGCCAGATCTCGTCGTATTCTGCGCGAACATCTTGCTTTGTCGGATGAGGCGACCATTGCACACCAATGCGCCGCAGATATTCGAGGCACAGCTCCACGCAGCGGTCGCTGCGATCCAAAGTCGTGTACAGCTCCAGGCGCAGGCACGCTACCGTAGCACTATCAACCAGAGTCGCATTACGGGTCGCGAGCATGGCGAGCCTAAGTTCCGCAGCCGGCAACCGGCTACTCAGAAATTCGCACTCGGCACGGTGGAACTCCAGGGCGAACACGAGTGGATAGCGCTGCTCCCAGCTATCCTCCATCAGCAGTGCGCGGCCGGCAGTAAAATAAGCCAGCGCCGAAGCATAGGCCGTTGAAGTTTTGGCTCTCCTGCCCGCAATCAGATTGAGTTCAGCGACTCGCTCCTGCTCTTCCCGCGCAGTGATCAAGCCGGCGCCCCGGTTCAGCTGATTGACGATTTCGAAGATTACGTCCTGGAGTTTCTCCGAGGGTGTCTGACTTGCGAGCAGCCTGCCGATCCGAAGATGGATCGCGGGACGCTCGCCTTCGGCGATGAGTCCATAGGCCGCTTCCTGGACGCGGTCGTGGAGGAACGCGTAGCAGCCGTCCTGGCGGAAGATCAATCCGGTGCATACGGCCTCCCAGAATGCCGTGTGAATTGCTTCTTCCGGCACCCCATGAACCAGGGTCAGAGTCGTGATATCGGCCATGTTCCCGAGGCAAGCAAGTTGCTTGAATCTTTCCTGAGTCGCATCCGACAATCGCTGCAGCTTCCCGACCATCAGCTCTACCACATTGTCGGTGTAGCCTTTGGCGCGGATGCGAGCCAAGTTCCAGACCCAAGCAGCTGCGTCCGCGTCGAAGACGAGCAATCCCTCCTCAGCGAGCGCCGTCAGGAACTGGATTGAGAAAAAAGGGTTACCCAGTGTTTTGTCGTACACGAGCTGGGCAAGAGGTTCGGCATGTGCTTGCTCACAATGCAGCGTGTCCGTGACGAATTGGGTTACATCCTCAAGCGAGAGAGGCGCGAGAACGATCTCGCGCAGCACGGTCTCGGTTGCGCGAATGGCATCCAGGGTGCGCACGAGCGGGTGGGAGGCGCTGACCTCATTGTCGCGAAAGGCGCCGATGATGAGAAGATATCGCACATCAGGGTGGGTGATGAGGTGCTCGAGCAGCTTGAGGGTGGCCGCGTCCAGCCACTGCAAATCGTCGAGAAAGATTGCGAGCGGATGCTTGACGTCGGCAAACACCCGGAGAAATGACCGGAACACCATGTGAAAACGGCTTTCGACTTCTGTGGGTGGAAGCTCCGCAACCGGCGGCTGTTTCCCAATGACAAACTCGAGCTCGGGAATGAGATTCACCATCAGTTGACCATTACGGCCAAGGGATTCCCGGATCTCGTTTCGCCACCGCGCGACCTCGGCCTCGCTCTCGCTTAAGATCTGGTGAATGAAGCCCCGAAACGCCTGAGCAAGCGTGGCATACGGAATATCCCGCTTGTATTGGTCGTATTTGCCGGAGATGAAGATCCCGCGCGGCAGAACGATGGCTTTGTGCAGCTCGTGCACCACTGATGATTTCCCGATCCCGGAATAACCAGAGACGAGAACCATAACCGCTTTGCCGGTAGAGACCACTTGTTCGAAGGCAGCGAGCAACACTTTGCCTTCTTTATCCCGGCCGTATAATTTTTCGGGCACCAGAAGTCGGTTTGACGTGTCGCGCGCACCGAGCGTGAAACTGTCGATGCGTCCGAGAGCTTCCCATTCTGCAAGGCATCTTCTTAAGTCCGCTTCGACACCGGCTGCGGTCTGATAGCGTTCTTCGGCCGTCTTGGCGAGGAGCCGCAAGATGATCGAAGCAATAATTGTCGGCACCTCCTTTGACCGCTCGGTGGGCGGCACAGGCTGCCTCGCGATATGGCAGTGAACCAACTCCGCAGGATCGGAAGCAGTGAACGGCAGGCTGCCGGTCAGCATTTCATACAGCGTGATGCCGAGTGAATACAGATCGCTGCGCGAATCGATTGACCGATTCATTCGTCCGGTCTGCTCGGGTGCCATGTACGCGAGGGTCCCCGCGATGAACTCGGGAGGCTCGGGGGACTGGCGCTCGCGCGGAAGGCGCGAAGCGATGCCAAAGCCCGTCAGCCACACTTGGCCTGACGCGGCGTTCACAAGGGCGTTGGCAGGCTTGATGTCCTTGTGGATGAGACCATGCTGGTGTACCCGGCCGAGCGCGGCCGATAGTCCGATGCCGAGGCGCAGGAATCGCTTCAACTCCATAGGCCTGCCGATCAGCCGCTCCAGCGGCTCGCCGCCGGGGTCCTCGAGCACCAGCACCGGATGCCCCTGATGCGTTGCGAGTGCGACAGGCCGAGCCGCCCAGGCGGGATCCAGTTCGGCTCGCAACGAGTATTCGTGTTCTATTCTACGAAGACTACGGAGCGCGGTGTGTTCCCGGACCGGGGCGACCACAAGCGTCGGCTTAAGCGTTCCGTTGATCCAACTCCGGTGCCGGTTACGGTAGCAGACGAACTCCCCATCCTCGCGCAGCGTCTCGTGCCTGCCGTCCGCAAGCTCCAATAGAGCGGCCTCCCACGGCGAAGCGCCGGGGCCCTCGCCGGAATGAGCGTCACGATCATGACGATATTCGGTCTGTTCCATGTCCGCCCCATCATTAGGGAAAATCGCACTCGTGGGTCGAAGCCACCGTCTTGGGCGCGGTCACCCTCATTCTGCCTCGCAATATAGGTCGCCGCTACCCGCACCAGGTCGGGTAGGGCGGAGCCATGTTTTCCCTGGTTATTTTCGACTGCAGAGCCAGCCGCCGCCACGCGGATTCTTGCAAAGAAAAGCAAAGCGGTTCCGAGTGCGGTGCAGCAAACGCGGCCACAGAACCGGATGCCGGTGCAGCTGTCGTATCAAAAGCAGCCACGGCACAGCGCCGTAGGGACGTTGGAACTGGAAATGTCAGGAGGTAGGAATTGAGCACTCAAACTTCAAAAGCGCACGTGTTTTCGCTCCGTGGCGTGAATGCGGTAGCGCACCCGGTCACGAACCTGACGAAGCATGCGAAACAGACCGCGCATTTTCAGGTCTCGGTGGATTCCGCGCTGGGCGCGACGGGAACTGCGATTGCGGATGCGCTCTTGGCCACGTGCGAGCAGGACTATGCGACCTTGCAATCGTATTTTGGGGGCATCGCCCCTGCGTCGCTGCCTTTTCATTTGATCATAACCTCGGGCAGTCAGGGCGCCTCGCACGCCACGTGCGCGGCAACGGCGCTGTCGATCGGTGCGCATTCAGGTCCAGTGCCCTTTATGCGTTCACTGGTGATTGCCGAAGAGGATGAAGTGTTCGAAGCTAGCTTTGGTCACGGCTGGAATTGCGGGTTTAGCAATGGCGAAGGCCTCTCGCGCGTCTTGGCCAACGACATGGTCCCAGGCGTGGAGCCGCAAGGTTTCGTATCCCCGCCGGTCTGGCTAGACGGACCTTCGGATGTCTCCGGAGTGCTGCGCGAGGATTGGGTCAACAAGACAGACCAAACGGATACGAATTATTTTTCCATCGGCTGCTCGGTGCTGTTTTTAAATTGGATGAGATTTCAACTGAATTTTTCATGGAAGCAGATCATCGCGGCGGGAGCCGCAACGCTCGGCGAAACTTACAAGAACGTGACAGGCAAGAACGACGGCTGGGTCGCCTTTAAAGCTCTGATGGATTCGAAGTTCCCGCCGGGCAAGCCGTCCGGCGTCACGACCGACAATCCATTTCCTCTTTAGCGAACAGAATCCGCTCGCGCAGCCGCAAGCGGACACTGTGCGGCGGGGACAGGCGCGCGTCCGTCGGACTACGCGCCTGTTGCAACAGCTATGTTTTGCGAGCCGTCAACCAACCGATACTAGAAATATGTTTGGGTCGAATCGAAGCGCAGGCCAGTATCAACAGGCGTAAATCCCTGGCCTTGGTCGTGCGGTACGAACACCGGCACCGTGCCCGTGCATTGTTGGCCAGTCGTGTTCGTTGCGCTGAACGAAATGAAATAAATGCGGCCGGTTCCCGGGCCAGCACGCTCCGCGCGAACCAGCGCCGTGCTCGTACCAACTCCCGTGCCGTCAGGGGATGTATTGCCGCTTCCCGGGGCAGCGACGGATTCGTCCTGCAGGATTTCGGTGACGAGGATGCTGATCGGTAGATTGTTAGGATCCGTTACGCCGACGATGCCTACACTGAACATTTTGTGATCGGGAGGCCATATGACGCCGGAAGAAGCAGCCGCGCCACTGCAATCGGGCGATCCACCACCGCCGCCCACCACTACAAGGGCCTGGGAGGAAATCGAGAGAGTACAAAGCGCGGTTGCAACCGCCACTGAACTTAGAATCTTGAACACTGATCGTCTCCTTATATCCGCAATCGGCGAATGATTCGCCTCGTCAAACAATCGAGAGGCTTAGAATTCTTGCGCCGAAAGGATAACGACAGATTCAATGCAATTAACATTATTGGGACGAGGTTGTGATCGGACTCACTGTATTAACAACGCGCGTGATTAGGTAAAACCAAATATTGCGGCGTGGGTGCATAGTGTGTTGAAGCGCGTTACAAATTATGTCCGCTCCGCGTCCGCCACGCCTTTCGCCAGCGCGGCAAGGAGAAAGAAGACCAGCGCGATAATGGGCAGCACGGAGTGGTGCCAGTTGATACCGGTGACGATCGCCGAGAGTTCCGGATTCTTAGGATCGTAATGAACCATGACCATTTGACCCACCGGGTGCGCTTTCGATAGCGCAACGGCCTCATCGTGGCGGCTGAAGAGGGAAGCCGCGCCGCTGAAGCGGCGGCCTGCCATAAAGTACTCGTAGCGTATTTCGGTTTGATAATTGCCGGCCGAATTGCCGCTGCCGGTTTTCGAGTAGAGCACATGGCCTTCGACGGTGGGCCAAGAGGCGCTCACCATCCCATCATAGATCCGATAGAGGCCAAGGCTCAGAATCAGGACCCCGATGCTCGCCAGCACGGCCGCGGCTCGATAACGGGCCGAGCCGGACCGGATGGCATTTGCAGCAGCGGCTTTGCGCGCCGCTGCGGCCGGCGATGCGTCATCTTTTCGTCCGGACATCAAGCCGGTGAGCGCGAACATGAGGCCGCCGCCAATCCAGAGCAGGTCGTCGTAATGCGCACCGGGTTCGAGCACTGAACGCGCGGGGTTACGCGGGTCAACCGCCACCCGAGTGCGCGTACCGACGGGATAGGCGGCCTGCGTCGCGCTCATTGCGATCGCGCGGACGCGTTGTCGATTGATGAAAAAACTATAGCGCCAACGGTCGCCCTTGTACTGATGCCCGTCGATGACATAGGTGTAGCGGATATCCACATCGCGCCAGCGGCGCTCGGAGCGCAGCGTGGAATACGTGACCGTGGCGTCCGTCATGCGCCAGCCGCTGCTCACCAGGCCGTAATACAAGGACGAGGAACTGGGCCATAGCAGGCCAACGCCTAAGGCTATCGCGACCCAGGCCCAGCCTTCGCGCGGCAGGCCCCAGGGTGTTCGCCTTACCGCGAGTAGCTGCAAGCGCGCCTCACATCCGCGCCTTTGCCGTATCAAAAATTTTCTTGGCCTTTGCAGGCGCGCCTTCCACGCCCGTGAAGACCAGCTTTACCAGATCATCCCCAGTCCTGATCATCAGGGCGGGACCGACGGCAGCGGCTTGGTCGCCGATGCCATCGTATGGGCTGGCGATACCGGGTTCGTGTGCATTGACCATGTTAACGGCGCGCATGGCGATTTCGCCATCGCCCCAATCCACGGCAAAATCCACAGTCGGAAATCCGGAAGGCGCCGCATACCGGCACTCGGTCTCGCCGCTCGAGTGGGTGGTGTCCTTCGCGCTCACTGCGACGCCCAAGATCGCGGTCATCTCCGTCGCGGTTACCATCTCGCACGCGCTCGCGACGGTATTTTTCGCGGCTGGGACTGTGGCTTGAGCCGCGGCGGAGGCCGCAGTTGTGGGCGGCGCAGCGGCGCCCGGCGGTTTTGCCGAGGAGCTGCATCCGGCGACAGCGGCCAGCACGATGAGGGCTGCCCCGCGGCGCAGTGCCGCAGTCGAGTCATGACATGAAAGGCGGTTCATACAAGTTCTCCCATAGTGTCGTGGTCACTGCCGAATCAATTCGACGCGGCGATTGCGGGCGCGTCCCTCGGGGGTGTCGTTTTTCGCTTGAGGTTGCGAGGCGCCGAAGCCGCCGGTGCTCAATCGGCCAGCCGCAACACCATAGCGTTCCACCAGAGCATTCTTGACCGACGTTGCGCGCAGGCGGGACAGTTCGAGGTTGGACGCATCGCTGCCGACGTTGTCGGTGTGACCGTTGATATTGAGCTTCCAGGCGTCGTTCTTCGCGAGTACCGCGGCGATCTCCGCAAGAACGGGCGCCGATTCCGGCCGCAGCCGATCACTCGCAAAGTCGAAGTAGATGCCGTACACATCGACGCGTTTGTCGAGGGCCAGGTGCTGTTCCATATCCCCTTCATTCGGAAAGGAAATCTTTTGGAAGCGAATCGCAAAATGACTACTGTGCCGCTCGTAGTCGATGACAAACGGGAAGCGCTCGTCGTCGACGACGGTCACCTTGGTCATTTCTGCAGTTCCCGGATTGGCAACAGCCACGATCGTCGGCACTTCGACCATCTTATTGTTGACGATGACATTGAAAGAGTGGCGATCGGCATCCTGGATCTTCAAGGTCCCGTCGATATCAAGGTCCATCGGTTGGGCGCGTGTGCGCCAGGCGTCGTCGATCTCGATGTACCGATGACGAGTGCGGCCCGTGGTTTTCAACTCGTGCAGCGAGCCCGAAGAGAGGCTGAACATCGTCGTGGGAGACGTTACGGGCGGTGCGTCCTTGGCCTCGGCGGTTTCGGTGCGATAAAAGAAAGAGTCGCGCAGATCGCTTTGACAAAGCCGACGCTTCTGGGTGACGTTGTGATGGTCCGCGCCGAGCGGACAACTGTTGGTGATATCGATATACGAGTCGGTAACCGCCTTCACTTGCAGCAGGCATTCATGGTCGTAGTCGTTGGTCACCCAGGTGTGGGACAGGGTGAGGCCGACTTTGAGCGGCACGAGCGCGGCTTGTTCCCGGGAAACGGCGTCGGCGACCTCGGTCGGGCAGTCTTCGCCCAAGATGACCCCATTCGGCAGTTTTCCCGAGGCTGAGCGGTCGATTGGAGACGCGGTGGGTATTCCCATGCGCTCGAGCAGCGTTTTTCCGATGGCCACGGCCCTGGCCTCCGAATCCTGCCGCATGGCCAGACTGATCGTGACCAGCGTCTTGCCTGCATGAATGCTGAGCACGCCCTCTTGGCTATAAAAGGCTTTATCGCCCAAGTTGACGGAATGCGCGACCATCTGTCCCGGTTCGCTGCCGCCGAATGCCGCCGACAGTTGCTGCTCCAACGAGGATGAGCCCCCGGGATGCCATGCGATTTCAATGTCCGCGTGGGAGTAACTGTCGGCAGCGCCGGTCGGGTAGGCGCAGGAGGTCGTGCTTCCGTCATTTTCTTCGGTGAGCGGGCCAATGGGTGCACCCAATAGCTCAGCCATCTCAGCGCGTGTGATGTAAGAACAGGCGGAGCCGTGTGCTGCGGTGCCGGGCTTGGGCGCCGGCGCCGGCGAGGCACGGCCGGCGGAACCGCCCGAAGTGGCTGTCACCTGCGGCACCGTAGGTCCCGGCGCGGCAGGGTTGGGTTTGCCGCAGCCGAGTAGCGCGCACGCGGCGATCAGCGCAAGCGATCCGGCCCGAGCCGGCGGCATGGCGCACGGTGCGCGATCACACAGGGCCACTCATGCTCCCCTTCGCGGACGTGTCCTCATCCGGCTTGCAACCCCCGATTTGCGAGGTTTTGTTGATGATGGTCAATGGCTCGCTCGGTTCCAGGCCACCTTCACCGGTGACCCGGTACGTGATGTTGAGTGCGCTTAAGACCGAGTTGATGAGATTGGTGATGGATTTCGGAATCAAATAACCGACGCCCCCATTCATTGAGATGTTGAGCGTCGCGCCATTGCAGGCAATCATGCCGATATCGGAGTTCCTGAACGCGCCCACCGCCGTCGTGAATGTAAAGTAGGGCCCGGCGGCGAAACCATGGATGCCAATACCGGCGATGATTTTTATCTGGTTCGCCAGATTCAAGCCCGTCACGGCCATCGAAATTCCCGTCCCCGAGCGCACCATGCTCGTTTTGGAAGTGAAACCGATCGGACCTCCTATCCCCCACGACTTATTGAAATAGCCCACTCTGAAGCCGCCGTTGAAGGTGTAGTCCCCGGTTGCGCTCAGGGTGGAGTCCCTTACGCCGAGTGCCGTCTTGATCAAGAATCGCTGGCGAATCGTGACCGACACGGGAGCGGGTCCGATCCCGCCGACCGGAATGCTGAAATCCGTATCGGGGCTCAGCAGCGCGTTCACGTTGGCCCGCATGCCGACGTCGCTGCCGACGGCGAAGTTCCAAGTCAAGCCTGCGGCGCCCTTGAGCTCGATCGACGCCTCTTTGATGCCATTGTCGATGTCTAGATTCACATCCAGCGTGGGGGTGGCCAGATGCACCAAGGTCTCCGCTGACACTTTCAGGCCACCACCATCCGCCGTTACGCGCAGGCCGATGCCGGACTTACTTACTGAGGGCCTGGTCTTGAAGTTCTTTTCCAGCAGTTTGGACACATCCGGCGCAGCTGGGGCCGCCGGGGCAGATCCCGGGCCCGCCTGCACCTTGTACAGCCCCCATCCTGAATCCGGGACGAACATCGCGGGCATGACGCTGTCTTGCGGACGAGGGAGCGCCGCCGACACCACCTGGCCGGGCAGTTCCAGCGAGGTGTGGGCGATCGCTTCATCGAAATCGATCGGCATGTCCCGGATATGGATATGGGCGACGCGAAAAATCTCGGTGAGCGTTACCGGGCCAACCGTCACGACCAAATCAGCGCCGTCCTTGCGCACATCGAGCACGCGGCCCACTGCGCGATCTGTCATGAAAAACACCTGGCCGGGCGCGAGGTCCCGCGCGCGGGGTGCGTCCGCGTCAATCGTCCACATGAATCCGTTGGGGTTTTGCGAGCGGATGGCGGCCGCGCCGCCGCCGACCACAATCACATCAGGCTGGTAGGTCACTGTTGAATCCGGGATTGGAGCGATGCCGTACTTCTGCTCGGCCTCGGTGAGTTCCGATCGTTTCAGCTGGCGAGGGGGCCCGTGCCATGGGCGCGCCGGCTCCCCGGACCCCTGCTCGTGCCGCTTTGTGCATCCGGGGAGGAGCGCCGCGATGAGCACCATCAAAAGTATCCGAGCTCGCGTATCCAAAGTATCCCCATGGTTATTGCAGGATTCCCTGTAGGGAGTAACGTGCTCTTGCGCCGCCTTGGACATCAGGCGGCCAAAAATAAAATCCTCAGGCGTGTCCAAAACCAAGTACGGATCACGTCTTTCTCAATAGGCGCTATGTTGAAAGGGAGCTAAGGAAATGAACCGAAAAGGCATGAACGGAAAATGGCGGTTCGCGGTCGTCTCGACCCTGGCTCTCGCCTCAACGATTTTCTGGGGTCAGGTGTTTGCCGACGTAACCATCCAACAAGAGACCACCATCCACGCCTTCATCGTCAAGGCGCATGGGACGACCATCGACCGAGTCGCAGGCGACAAGCAACGCAACGAGACGCAATTTTCATGCGACGGTGTCATGTCGCTGTTCTGCGGACACAACAAGACCGTCGACATCGTGCGTCTCGACCGCGGCGTGACGTGGAAAGTCGAGCCCAAACAAAAGCGCTACACGGAATTTCCGATCCCGACCCCGGAGCAGCGACGCGCGGAACTGGCGTACCAACAAGCGGTCATCGACAAGCTCAAATCCTGTCCGCAGCCGGCACGCACCACGGTCGACACGTCCAAGTGCGAGATGAGTCCCCCGGTATTCGCCGTCAACAAGACTTCGGATGAGACCACCCTCATTGGGCATAAAGCGCATCGCACCAACGTTTCATTGACCCAAAGCTGCAAGGTGAAGGACAGCACCGATGTCTGCAACATGATTTATTCATTCGACGTCTGGTTGACGCAAGAGGAATTGCCGGGCTTGACCGATCGCACGACGTTTGCAAGCGCCTACCAGAAAAAAATCGGAGGGAGCGGTGCTCCCATCGACACCGCGCAGCTCAACCCGATGCTCGCGCCGTACGAGGACAGCCTCAGACAGCTGAAGGCTAAATCCGCTGACTTCAAGGGCTACCCGCTCAAGACGACATTTCGATTCGCGATCGGCGGAGCGCATTGCGGGCTGGTGCCTGCCAATGGCGCACCGCAGTCGGGAGGGGACAGCACGTTATCGACCGCCGGCACGGCGGCCGGAGAAGCCGGCGCGAATTCTGCCTCAACTGCCGCGGGGTGGGGTGCAGAGGAGGCGGCGCAAAAAGCCAGCGGGAACAGCCTCGGCGGCTACGTCGCGGGCTCCGCAGCGGGTGCGTTCACGAAGAATCTCGTCGGCGGCTTATTCAGCAAAAAGAAAAAGGTTGACCCTGCCGCCAGCGACGCCGCGCCGGCCGGTGCCAATGCGCATCCAACTTCCGGCGAGCCCGCGACCACCGTGGCTGAGATCAGTATCGAGACCACGGCGATCGATCCCGCGCCTGTGACGGCCGATCAGTTCGAGGTGCCTGCTGGGTGGAAAAGGCTCGAACCCAAGCAGGCGGCGTCGGAGGCTATGCCGAGTTGTCCCTCCACCTGAGGATCGGATTCATTCAACGCCATGGGATCACTTGAGCGCGCGCGCTGGGGGCTGTCGGCACTGCTGCTAGGGGCATTCGGCCACGCGCAGGAGCCGCATCAAATTCCACTGGTCGAGCGACTCACCGTCATGACCGCGTTTGCGTCGCAAGAACAAGGCGATTACGAAGCCGTGCAAGTCTTTAGCGATTTTTCGCCGACCTCGTTCAAAATGACGGGCTCGGCCGAAGCTCCCGATGATTCCGGGGAGGTGCGGGAAATCACCGTATCGCGCGTGGTGCTGCGCGAAGATTGGCGCAACGCAAGGGTCATGCGGCGGCGCTTTCACGAGTTTGATGCCCGGCAGTTCCCCGGCACCACGCCGCAATTTCCCGCCGTAGCGGTGAATGAAATTCGTGCGCAAGGCCGTGCCAGCATTACCTATCTGGAAATCGAATCTGAATTCGGCGCCACCGTCATCTCGCGCACGATGACCGGAACACTGGCGCGCGTCGCCAAGGGACCCGCTGAAATCACCGTTCTGGTCAATGGTCAACCGCAGGCACTGCGCGTGCTGCATGTCGCCGGGCGACTCGCCGACGACGGCGATGGCGATGATTTCGACTACTTCGTTCTCGACGACCCCGACAATCCCTTGATCTTGCGAGGGAAAGGGCCGGGATTTTCCTCATCCGTCACGCGCATCGATTTTCCCCAACCCAACACGGCGGCTACCTCGTTGGAGCGTTCCCTGGCCGAGGATAAGCACGCGCTCGTCTATGGGATCTACTTCAAGTTCGCGCGCGCCGACATCCGGCCCGTATCGGAACCGGTGCTCAAAGAGATCGCCGGCATTTTGAAGAAAAATCCCGGTTGGAAGCTCAACATCGTGGGCCATACCGACAACGTGGGACGCGATGCAGCGAATCTGGATCTGTCGCGCAGACGCGCACAATCCGTCAAGGCAGCCCTGGTCGAACGATACGGCATCGAAACCGACCGATTGACCACCGGAGGCTTCGGCGCCTCCCAACCGCAGGCCAAAAACGACACGCCCGAGGGCCGTGCCCGCAATCGCCGCGTTGAGCTCACGCGCCAATAAGAAGAGTGCAGCTCTGAGGTAAACGCACTGCGTCATTGCGGCACTGCCTGGCCTTGTTGACGCACCGCCTGTTCGGCGGTACGTTCCGCAAGTATCGAAAAACGAACATAAGGGGAAGAGGGATGTCGCTCCAAAAGTTGCTACTGGCAGGTTTGTTCGTGCTCCCGATGGTGACATTGGGCGCGTCGCATCCTCCTAAACAGGTCAAGCCCGTGCAGATACTGCAGGGTCAGAAGGCAGTTGTTAATCACTTTCGCGCGTTGGGTCACCAAGCGCACGGCAATGTTGAAAAGGCCCTGAGCGATCGCGAACAAAAGCGGGGGCGCTCGTTCCCGACTTTCTCATCGTCCTTCTCAGTCGGCGGGGTTACGTATCCTTTCACGATGGTCGGGCATCCACCGAAATCGGGTCGTGCGTCCTCCATCAAATCCATCATCATTCCGCTGCGAATGAATTTCGTCTTTTTCGGCGACACTGGGGACGTCAGTCACAGCTTCGATCCCAATCCCGCGGTGACCAATATCACGCATTCGCCCCTCTACTTGCCGGCGCAGTATCCCAACGGCAAAGGCCAGTTCGTCGACCAGATGCAGCGGGCGGCGTTTTGGAACCAAATGGATTCGGGTCATAACTGGCACGTGTATATGGACGAGCCCCAGGTCGCCCCTGTAATCGATATAGAAGTGACACCCGAGACAGGCGCGCTATTCCAAGATGGGGCCGGCAACTTCATCGGCGACGTATTGTTCGACTTCATCGATTCCCAAGCGCAAACGATTCTTCAATTGCTCGAGGTGGGTGCGGACACCCTGCCGATATTTGTGACGGACAATGTCACGGCCGAGGCGCTGGGGTATCACACGGCTTATCCCGTTCAGGACGGCGAGGATGGCACTCGCGTTCAAACCTTCATCTATACCAGTTGGCTCGACCCGGCCGTGGTCCCGCCGATTCTCGCCGACGTCAGCACCTTCAATCACGAGCTGGCGGAGTGGACCAATGATCCGTTCACGAACAACATCGTGCCGACGTGGGCGTATCCGCCGGCGAGTGATCCGAATGCCGGCTGCTCGTTCAATCCTTTCCTCGAGGTGGGTGATCCGCAAGGAAACGGGGCGACCTACGTCGACTTCCCCACCATCGAGGTGCTGATTGGACATGTCACTTACCATCTGCAGCAACTGGTGCTGTGGCAGTGGTTCGCGGATCAGGTTCCTTCGAGCGCCTTCGGCGGCTGGTATACCTTTCCCAATCCCGCATCGTTGACGGTGCCGGCTGTCTACTGCCAGTAACCTAAGAAACAAAATCGGACGGCCGCGCATCTGCAGCGAGGATGCGCGGCCGAACCTTAGGGCACGTCGAACGTCTCTCCAACCAGTTCTTCGCTCTTCCGCCAGAGTCTCTCGGCCATATTGGGGTCCAGCGCATAGCCGCGTACTCCCTCGCGAATGACGTTGATGGTCGCATCGTTCGGCACGACTTCGCTGACGTGGCAGTTTTCGCAGTACCGGCCCCCTATCTCCTCAGCCTGAGCGATGACACCGGCCCACACCGACGTTGCAGCTCCCTGCGGGATCGTTTTCCATTGAAAGGGCGGCTTACCGGCTGCAGCGAGGTCCTCATTCACCTGAGCGATGATCCCTAGCAGGCGGCTCTGATCCATATGGCGACCGAGTTCCGTCTGGATACCGCCGGGATGCACCGCGGCCGCGCGTATGCCGCGTTTCCGATGGCGTTGATCGAAGGCGACGGCAAACAGGATGTTCGCCGTCTTGGACCGCCCGTACGCAACCATCGGGTCATAGGCTACCTTCTCGAAATTCGGATCGTCGAGGTCGACATTGGAGTAGCGGTGGCCCGCGGAAGATAGGTTAATCAGCCGCGATCCCGCTCTAAAAAGCGGTGCGATGCGGTTGACCAGCACAAAATGGCCCAAATGGTTGGTGCCGAACTGTGTCTCGAAGCCATCGGGCGTATGCCCGAACGGTGTGGCCATGACGCCTGCGTTTGCAATGATGACATCGAAGTGTTGACCCTGATCCAATAGTGCGTCGGCGCAGAAACGGACGCTCTTGAGACTCGCGAGATCGAGTGCAAGAAGTTCGAAGCTCCCGCCGTGCGCCGCTGCCTCCTTTCGCACTTCGGCGGTCGCGGCTTGCGCCTTGTGCAAATCCCGCGCCGCACCCACCACCTGTGCGCCATGCGCGACCAAAGCGCGTGCAGTTTCCACGCCCAGTCCGGCCGAAACGCCCGTAACCAGAATTCTCTGGCCTTGCAAACTCACGCCCGACAAAACCGCATCGGTTGTCGAGCTCGCGCCAAATATAGTTGCCATTTGCTTTCTCCTGCTAACCCGAGCGCCTGCCGTGGGGCGGGCGCGATTCATATTGACGAGCGGCCATGACAGCGGCTAAAACGTAGAGTGTCTCCGCTAAATCATCATAAACGGAGAGTGTCTCCGTATGCAAGTATTATTATCATGCCGACAAAATCATCAAAACCTGCCCGAAAGCCCCGAGCAGATGCCCAACGAAATCGCGAGCGCATTCTCGAGATTGCGAAACAAGCCTTCACTCGGTCGGGCGTGAATATCAGTCTCGATGATGTCGGCAAACAGGCGGGCGTCGGCGCCGGAACGCTGTACCGTCATTTCCCCACGCGCGATGCACTGCTCGAGGCGGTTTATCGGAGCGAGGTGGAAAAGTTATCAGCCGCGGAAAAGGAACTTGCCGCGACCATGGCTCCGATAGAGGCGTTGAACGCTTGGATGCTGCTCTTCGTCGATTACATTGCGACCAAGCAGATCATCGCACCCGCACTCAACACCTTGGTTGGTAAGCCCACGAAATTGTTCGAAGCATCCGGGGCAAAAATCAAAGGAGCGCTTCATGCGCTCGTCGAGCGAGCGATCGAAAGCGGCGACATCCGCTCCGATCTCGATCCGATGGATCTGCTGCGTGCCTTGGTCGGCGTCTCAAACGTTGCCTCAGCGCCTGACTGGGCCCAAAGCGCCAGGAGGCTGGTGCAAATCCTCATCCGGGGTTCGCGGCCGATCTAGATCCCGCAAGCGCGCTGCGAAGTACCTACAAACAATCGTTTCTGCCGTCGAATAGGCCTCGGAATCCGAGGCGCGGACGCAACAACACCGCAAGTTGGTCTTGCACATATTGTCGGTCGGTCCTAGACTCGGACGCGACATAACAAAACTGCCATTGATTGGCACGGGATGAACAAGTCGACACCACGGGCGCTGCCCGGGCAGCCGCGTGCTGCCCCAGCGCGTCACGGGATCGGCTTGCGGAGGGATTGGATGATCGTAGGGATACGCGGTTGTGGTGCTGCTTTAGCCTTCAAAAATGAGCCCTTTCCGGGCTCAGCTTCCTATACCCGTTTTCCGTATCGAGCCGGCGCTGTCAGCCGCGCAAAAATGTTTCTGTTTCCATACTCAATCGGAGATCCTGCATGAAAACTCTACGACTAGTCGGGAGCGTTGCGCTCCTAGCGGTCACGATGAATGTGGCTGTTGCGCAACGAACCGACACGGCGACCGATACCGCCGCCGCCGTTTCAGCCAATGAACTCACCGAAGTCATAGTCACCGGAACGCGCCGGCAGGATCGCACCGTCGCCGAATCCGCGGCACCGATCGACGTGATCACCGGCACCGAGCTGGAGACTTACCCCGGCGCAAGCATGCTCGATACCTTGTCCAACTTGGTGCCGTCCTTCATCGTCGGGCAGAACGCCATTTCCGATGCGTCCAGCTTTGTCCGTTCTCCGTCTTTGCGCGGCCTGCCGTCCGACGAGATGCTGGTCATGCTCAATGGCAAACGCATGAACCGCTCGGCGCTCGTGCAGGTCTTCCAGGGCGGCGAGACTGAATTAGCATTCGGCTCACAAGGACCGGACCTCAATTCGATACCGTCGATCGCGGTCAAGTCGCTCGAGATTCTGCGTGACGGTGCCTCTGCGCAATACGGCTCGGACGCGATCGCCGGTGTGCTCAACTATCAGTTTCGAAACAGTCCCAGCGGCATTCAGATCGATGGACGCTACGGCAAATACTTTCCGAGCCAAGGCTGGCCCCGTGACGGCGGCGATGGGCAGTTAGCGGCCAATATAGGCTTGCCGTTGGGCAGCCAGGGCTTTGCGAACCTTAGCGTGGAGTGGGAAAGGAACCAACAGACCGTTCGCAACCCCACCCGCCCGTCGGCGCTGGCGTTCGCTCAAACCTATCCGGCCCTTGCCCCGGAGTTGCCGCATTATCCGGGGCCGGTGCAGGAGTTCGGGACGCCGCCGTCCGATAGCGTCAAGACATTCCTCAATTCCGGCATCAAGCTCGACAATGGCGATCAGGTCTATTTCTTCGCCAACTACGCCAATATTCAAACGAACGAGAGCTTCAATTACCGCTTGCCCAAGACCG
This sequence comes from Gammaproteobacteria bacterium, assembly GCA_034667905.1. GTDB lineage: Bacteria > Pseudomonadota > Gammaproteobacteria > Steroidobacterales > Steroidobacteraceae > Bog-1198. The sequence goes on from JAXDQK010000121.1 coordinate 50,139, forward strand.
TCACCGATGCGAACGGCAATGTCTGGAGCAATCATCCCGCGTTCAACAACATTTACCTGGACCCCTGTACTGCTACGTTGACCGGCTGCCCGATCGGCGGCTACATCAACGACTCGAACACGTTCAATTTCAATTCGGTCTACCCGGCAGGCTTCACGCCGCGCTTCTACGGCGTCACTCAGCAATTCTTCGGTGCGGTGGGCTACAAAGGCACGAACCGTTGGGGCATTAACTACGATGTGTCGGGAACGACCGCGCAAAACTCTCTGGCCCTGTCGTTGAAAACTTCGCTCAATCCCTCACTGGGGCCGCTATCGCCCACCAGTTTCTATGACGGTAAATTCATTCAAAAAGAAAACAATTTCAATCTAGACCTGAATTATCCCTGGGTGGTACCGGGACTCGCCAGCCCGATTTCGATCGCGGGCGGTCTAGAATGGCGCGACGAGAACTATCAGCAGCTCTTAGGTGATCAGGCTTCCTATGCCGCCGGTCCCTATGCCTCGCAACCGCTCTACAACTGCGCCGGGGGCGCGTGTACGCCCGCTCTTGATGCTAAAGGTGTGCAGATCACCGCTTCGCAGTCGACTGCGTCGAACGGCTACGGCGGTATTTCCACCCCCGTTGATGCCTCCCAAGTCAGTTACGCCGGCTACCTGGATGTTGAGGCCGACGTAGTCCGCAATCTCACGCTTGGCCTCGCGGGACGCTTCGAGCATTACGCCTCGTTCGGCAACACCACACTGGGGAAATTTCAGGTCCGCTACAAAGCCCTCGACTGGCTGGCGTTGCGCAGCACGATCAGCACCGGCTTCCATGCACCCACGCCCGGCCAGTCGAACGTGCAAACTTTAAGCACGACATTCTTGCCGGGCACCACGACCCAGGTGCAGATCGGCACTTATCCCGTCACCAGTGTGATATCGCAATTCTACGACGCGAAACCGCTGAAGCCGGAAGAATCGACCAATATCAGCGCCGGTATTGTGCTGACCCCGATCGACAAACTGTTGATCACCGTCGACGGGTACCAAATTAAGGTTCGCAACCGCATCGGCATTTCACAGCAGTTC
>JAXDQK010000122.1:0-88779 GCA_034667905.1 Gammaproteobacteria bacterium
AGCGCAACCATATCCAGCAGCGGGATACCGACCGCCGCTCGAATCGCCGCGGCGTAAGCATGAGCCGTGTTGCACGGCATAGCCAAGGCTTCCGCGCCGGCGCGCTCCAGATTCCGGGCGATGCGGATCAACTCCGGCGTGGGATCTGCGCCTGTCTTGTCAATCAAATGCGCGATGCGAGAGGGGATTTTCGGATTGCTCTCCACGATGACGTGAATATGGTCTTGATCATCTTGGGCCGGGGTTTTCGCAATAATGCGGCGCATGAGATCCACGGTGGCCTCCGGACCCATCCCGCCGATGATGCCGACGACCCGATGCGCCGGGTGCAATTCAGGCTGCGCGGGCACGGCTGGAGCGCCCAAATCCAAAGTCATCGACATAACCAAACAGCCCCGCGCTTCCCCCTGTGTGGACAAACACGATGTTTTGTCCTTTCTTGAACACGCCTTTGCGGATCAGATCCAGCAGACCGGCCATACCCTTCCCCGTGTAGACAGGATCCAAGAGGATTCCTTCTAACCTGGCGAGCGTCTGTATGGCGTCGATTGCCGCCGGCGTCGGGAAGCCGTATCCGGTGCCGACGTAGTCGCTATTCGCAACGACGTCTTCACGGCGCACGGCGCCGGTCGCGCCGCACAGCTCGGAGGTGGCGCAGGCGAGCTTGAACACATTTTCCTCTTGTTTTTCGCGCGCTGCGCGGACGCTGATACCTAACAGCGGCACTCCCGAGCGTATACCGGCGAGCCCCGCGATCAATCCCGCCTGCGTCCCCGCACTGCCGGTCGCTTGAACGACCTGATCGATTCGCAGGCCGAGATCATTGGCCTGACCAACGAGCTCCATTGCGGCGTTCACGTATCCCAGCGCGCCGACGGGATTCGATCCCCCACCCGGGATGAGGTACGGCTTGCGCCCCTCGCTTTTCATTCGCTCGGCCACTTTGGCAAGTTCACCGTTCATATCCGGATTCGAAGGGCGGCCCTCGACGCTGGCGCCGTGCAAATAGTCCAGAAAGACATTGCCGTTTTCGGTGTAGTCATGGTCCTTCTTCCCGGTGCGGTCCTCCAACAAGATGTGGCAATCCATGCGCATTTTTGCCGCGCATGCGGCGGTCTGCCGAGCATGGTTGGACTGGGTCGCCCCCTGGGTCAAAACGATGTCGGCGCCTTGGCTTTGCGCCTCCGCCATGAGGTACTCGAGCTTTCGGGTCTTGTTGCCGCCGGTCGACATGCCGGTGCAGTCATCACGCTTGATCCATATTTCCGGCCCATTGAGCGCCCGCGTCAAATTCGGCAAGTGCTCGAGGGGTGTGGGCAGGTGGGCGAAGCGAATCCGTGGGAAACGTGCAAGGTTCATTGTTTGCTCGCATTCAGAAAGGGAATGGGTGCGCCGGCGTAAATATTCTGCGGCAGTTGTCCGTTCCACCGATCGGCCTTGGTCTGTTCCACCTCGATGCGGCGTAGCTCCAAGACTTCCTTGCTTTGGGCCAGGGCGCTGTTTTGTACCCTGAGCGCCTCGGCCTGTGCGGTGGCAATTTTCAAATTGGCATAGGCGTTGCCATCGGCAGTGGCCTTGACGGCATCGGCTTCTGCTTGGGCGATGGCGACCTTCTGTTTCTGTTCCGCTTCGACCGTGCGCAGCTTGTTCTCTGCTGCAAGCCGCAGTTGTTCCTGCTCGACCTTGCTGTTGATCGCGCGCATGTACGATTCTTGGAACGAAAAGTTGCGCATATCGATGTTGATGACTTGTGCCCCATATACCGCGAGTTTGCTGCCCAGCGCTGCATAAATGTCCGCAGACACCTTGGCCCGTTCCGCAATCAAGTCAGGCGCCGAATATTTTGCCGTGACCGCCTTGAAGATCTCGTGCGTAGCGGTCTGGACATAGCTCGATAAATCGCCATTGTGGCTGTACTTCTCGTACACCTCGGACACCTTGTCGGGACTGATGCTGTACCTCACCGTGAGGCTCACGCTTACTGGTTGAGTATCGGAAGTCGAGCCGGAGGCATTGTCAATATTGGCTTCCTCAGCGCGGATCGAAAACAAGGTGAGATTTTGCCAGGGCGGCAGCACCGCCAACCCTTCTTGTTCGATGCCGACGATTTTCCCAAATTGAGTGACGACGCCCCGGCTTCCGGTCGGGACCGAGTAAAACGGCCACAATTTGGCCAAGAAAATGATTACGGCAAGCAAAATAACGCCATCGCGTATCATCGCGCCCCAGCGCAACTCGCCGTGAGGACCGATCTCGTATCTGTCTTTTAGATTCATGGGCAACTTCCTGTTGTATTAAGGCGCGGTGATTTTCTCATCAGTTTGACGCCCAGGTTTAGGTTTTGGTTGCCCGCGATGCGCCACTGTCCGGTGCCGTCCGCGGACAGTGTCCGCGGACACCGCGTTTCGAGCATCGGCGAATAACGGCTACATAATCAAAGAGTTGTGAATTAACTAAACTGGCACGCGCCTTGCTCTGCCTTGATCATGTCGCGATATTGGTTAGTACTCGCTCTTTGCGTCCTTTCGGCCCGTGCTGCCGAAGCGAATGATTTGAAGCAGTTCTACGAACTCGCGCTGACGCGCGACACCATCCTGCAGGCGGCTCAATTTCAGCGCGATGCCCTGGTGGAAGTGCGGCCCCAGGCCATCGCGCAGTGGCTGCCGCAAGTCTCAGCGGCGGCGTCGGCCGTTCGCGAGCGCGCCGAATTCAATAATGGCCCGGCACTCGGAACTCAGGCCGCGGACTGCGCCATCAGCTCCACCGCCGACAACCAACGTTGCTATGGCACGGCGCACTCCCTGGGACTCAACCTATCGCAGACTTTGTGGAGCTTCCAATCCTACGCGTTGTTAAAGGAGGCCAATTTCCAAGTCGCCGCCGCAGAATCAACCTATCGAGGCGCCCAGCAGAATTTGCTGCTGCGTGTGGCACAGGCTTATTTCGGTATCCTGTCGGCCGCCGATCAGCTCGCCACCAATGTGGCCGAGCGTGAGGCGTTCTGGACTCTGCTCGACCAAGCGAAATCGCGGGAGCAGACCGGTGTAGGCCCGCGCAGCGACGTGGACCAAGCACAAGCTTTTTATGATGCAACTGAACAAAGCGTCATCGATGCGCGAAACGCACTCGATGATGCCACGCTAGCGCTCACGCAAATCGTCGGCCAGCACGTCGAGCGTGTGGCCCCGTTGCAGGAGGATATACCGTTGCTGTCGCCGGAGCCTGCCTCCGCGGAAGATTGGGTGAATTCTGCCCGGCAGGACAATTTCGATGTGCGCACGGCGCAGCTCAATATGGAAGCAGCATCTCGGGATATCTCCGTGCAGCGAGGGCGAGGACTGCCGACCATCGTGCTGACCGGCTCGGGGTCCAAGATTACGCAAAACGCGGTTCTCGGCGGCAACCAAAGACTCGACACGGTAGGAGTGGGGTTCAACTGGCCATTGTTCCAGGGCGGTGCGATCGCCTCGGCGGTGCGTCAATCGCGAGCGTTGTTTCGCGAGTCCCAAGTGAACTACGAGGCCATACAGCGCGACACCGAACGCCTTACGCGCGCAGCATTTCGCGGCATCGTGACTGGCATTCAGCGTATCGGCGCGGCGCATCGTGCGGTGGAGTCGGGTCAGCGTGCCGTCGAAGCGATGCGGCGCAACCGCGAATTCGGTACCGGCAACGAGTTCGAGCTTCTGAATGCGCAAAACAATTATTACGCGGCACAGCGCGCCTACAACCAAGCCCGCTATGATTATTTGACCAACGTATTGACCCTAAAGCAGCAAGCCGGCCGCCTGACCGAGCAAGACCTCGTCGCCATTGACAATCTACTCATCGAGAGCGCCGCATGAGCATGCGTCTCTTACCCAAGGAACCCATCATGCTTCGCGACACATCCGCTCAGGATCGCGTGATCGAGCCGAAGAGTCCACTCAAGCGCCATCGCAAGCTCATCATCGTAGCGGCGGCCGCCATGATCTTGCTCGGCCTCTTGATCATCACTCTGATGAAGTATTCGGGCACGGGCGCTTCGGTTGATCGTGCCCGTGTCTCGATCGCAACCGTGGAGCGCGGAAACTTCGTACGCGACATCGCCGCGGACGGGCAGGTTGTGGCCGCCGTCAGTCCCACGCTCTATGCCAATGCATTGGGCACGGTAACGCTCAAAGTACACGCCGGCGATACGGTGGCAAAGGGTCAGGTGCTGGCGGTAGTCGACAGTCCGGATTTGACTGCCAAGATGTCGCAGGAGGAGGCGACGCTGGTCGGCTTGCGCCTCGACTGGCAGCGCGCGACGCTCGACGCGGAACACAAGCTGCTGCAGCTGCGCGATGTGTACAACCAAGCCGAAGTCGATCAGAAAACCGCGCAGCGCGAGCGTGATCGCAGCCGCAAGGCGTTTGAACTGGGATCTTATTCGGAACTGCAGGCGCTTCGAGCGGAGGATGCACTTGAAAAGGCGCAGTTCGCGTTTCAGCAAGCGAAGAGCACTTTCGATTCGCAGCCAAAACAAAATCGTTTCGATATCGACAGCAAGAAGGCTTTGCTCGATCGTCAGCAATATCTCGTGGACGATGTTAAGCGCCAAGTGGACGGGCTCAATGTCAAGTCGCCGGTGGACGGCCAAGTGGGCCAAGTGCAGGTGGCGGACCGTGCCAGCGTGGCCAAAGACGCGCCGTTGCTGACCGTTGTCGATCTATCGGCCCTCGAAGTCGAAATCAAGGTGACTGAGAGTCTCGCGCGCGACCTGCGCCCGGGCATGTCCGCAGATCTGGAAGGCGGCGGGCACCACTGGCAGGGTGTGGTGAGCGGCGTGTCGCCCGAAGTGGTTGCCGGTCAAGTCACCGCCCGACTGCGCTTCGGCGCGGAGAAGCCCGCGGGCCTTCGGCAGAGCCAGCGACTGTCAGTTCGCATTTTCATCGATCGGCGCGACAACGTGCTCATGGTCGATCGCGGCTCCTTCGTGGATCAAGAAGGCGGCGGATTTGCGTATGTCGTTCGCGGAAATATTGTCGAGCGACATCCGGTACAGCTTGGCGCCGCCAGCATCGCCAAGGTCGAGATCCTCGAGGGATTGTCGGTCGGCGACCAAATCGTTATTTCCGGTACCGATGCGTTCAACGGCGCGCAGCGCGTCATTCTCAGTCACTAATGAAACCACCAGCCCTGTGAGGCAACCATGCTTAAAATGACTCACCTCTCCAAAGCGTATCGAACCGAAGTCGTCGAGACTTTCGCGCTGCGGGATTTCTCGATACACGTGCGCGAAGGCGAGTTCGTCGCGGTAACCGGCCCATCGGGATCCGGCAAAACCACATTCCTGACCATCGCCGGACTACTCGAAGAGTTCAGCGGCGGCGAGTATCAGTTGGACGGCGCCAACGTGCGCGGCTTGAACGACAATCAGCGTTCGAGACTGCGAAATGAAAAAATCGGCTTCATCTTTCAGGCTTTCAACTTGATTGCCGATCTAAATGTGCAAGACAACATCGACGTGCCGCTGCGCTATCGCGGGTTCAACAGCGCTGAACGGCGCCGCCGCATTCAAGAGGCACTGGGCAGGGTGGGGTTGTCGGCGCGGGCGCGGCACTACCCGGCCGAATTGTCGGGCGGCCAACAGCAACGTGTAGCCATCGCCCGCGCACTCGCGGGGTCCCCGCGGTTGCTGCTGGCGGATGAACCGACGGGTAACCTCGATACCCAGATGGCGCGGGGCGTTCTAGATCTGCTGGAAGAATTGCATCGCGACGGCGCCACCATTGTCATGGTGACGCACGATCCGGAACTGGCGGTTCGCGCGCAGCGCGAGGTGCATATCGTGGATGGTCAGGTGGTGGATTTGGCGGCGCAACCGCGTCTGGTCGCCACGGCGAGTGCCGCGACTTAGGAGCTCCCCTCATGTTCAACTACTACTTCGGTCTCGCAATTCGCAGCCTCAAGCGCAACATCGTGCTGACGGTGCTGATGATCGCCGCGGTCGGCGTGGGAATCGGCGCGTCCATGACGACGCTGACGGTGTTTCGAGCGATGGATGGCGATCCCATCCCGCAAAAGTCTCGGCAGCTGTTTGCGGTGCAGATCGACAATTGGGGCCCCAACAGCAAGACCATCGTCTCCGGCGACGCGGAGCACTTTCAATCGCAGATCAGCTACATGGACGCCATCGCCTTGATGAATGCCCAGGCGGCTCAGAAGCAATCAGCGATGTATGTCACTGGAGCGGCGCTGACGCCGCCGAATCCGGACGTACTGCCCTTTCAAGTGCAAATTCGGGCGGCGTATTCGGACTTCTTTTCCATGTTTGACACGCCGTTTTTAATGGGCGGGCCTTGGAGCGCCGACGACGATAAAAATCATGCAGAGGTCGCGGTGATTTCCCGCGAACTGAACGAGAAGGTTTTCGGTGGTACGAATTCCATCGGCAAGACCATCAATCTTGACGGGCACGAATATCGGGTGGTCGGCATCCTGGGTCGGTGGGACCCGACGCCGAAATTTTACGATCTCAACAACAACGCCTACGGGAAGAGCGCCGAAGTATACCTGCCGTTTACGCGGGCGATAGATCGGGAAATGGCGAGCTGGGGCAACAACAATTGCAACGCTACGATTAATGAGCCAGGGTGGGCGGGTCGCCTACGCTCCGAGTGCATATGGCTGCAGTTTTGGGCGGAATTGCCGACCCCTGCGGACGTCGAGCATTATCGATTCTTCTTGAATAACTACGCTTCGGACCAGCAGCGTTTAGGCCGCTTTACCTGGCCTGCTCACACCCGAATTCGCGACGTGCGCGAGTGGTTGGTCTATCAGCACGCGGTCTCGGATGAAGTTCGAATTTTGGTGTTGGTCAGTTTCAGCTTTCTCCTGGTCTGCTTGCTCAATGCCATGGGATTGATGCTGGCAAAAATCATGGGGCGAGCGGGCGATATCGGCGTGCGAAGAGCACTGGGCGCCAGCCGCCGCGCAATATTCGGACAGTGCCTGATCGAGGCGGGGGTGGTCGGGCTTGCGGGCGGCCTGCTCGGACTGGCGCTTACTGCACTCGGACTCATGGGCTTGCGTTCGTTGTTGTCTGAAGAAATCACGCGCCTAGCTCATTTCAGTCCCTCGGACATCGCCATTGCAATCTTTTTGGCCGTGGTAGCGACCACGCTTGCCGGCTTGTATCCCACCTGGCGCGCAGCGCAAGTTCAACCGGCCTGGCAGCTCAAAGCTCAATAAGGAGCGCTCATGCAATTTCGTCCCATCATTTCCGCCATGCGCCGCAATAAAGTCGGCGCCATCCTGATTGCGGTGCAAATGGCAATCACCCTGGCGATTCTATGCAACGCCCTATTCATCATCGAGCAGCGCGTTGCCTTGAGTAAACGGCCGACCGGCGCCGATGAGGCGAACGTAATCGTGATCAAGAACCAGTGGGTGGGCAACCCGCCCGATTTGTCAGCACGCCAGCAGGGTGATCTGGCGGCTCTGCGGTCCTTGTCCGGCGTGCAGGACGCGTTTTCGTCGAACACCTACCCCTTGAGCGGTGGCGGGTCGACCACCGGCCTGAGCCTGCGTCCCGATCAGAAGGATGCCAGCGCACTGGCATCCATTTACTTCGGCGACGAACATGCCATTGCGGGCTTTGGCCTTAAATTGATTGCCGGGCGCAACTTCAATGCGGATGAAGTGGTGGACAAGGTGGGTTACACCGACCAGAAGCCTCCGGCCGCGATCATTATCACGCGAGCACTGGCGGAGAAGCTATTTCCCAATGGTACGGCTGTGGGCCAGAACGTCTACGAGGAATCTCTGCATGGCCAAGTGCCAATCGTCGGGGTCGTCGACCGATTGCAAGTGCCCTGGGTAGGAGCGAGCGGATGGGGCAGCAAATTCAACGATAATTCCATCCTTCAACCCTTTCACTTTCTAAGCTCGTATCCGACCTTCTACATCGTGCACGCGCAGCAGGGCCAGGCGGCATCTGTATTACAGGCTGCGAAGAAGAAACTCTTCGATATCAGCCGCGCTCGCGTCATCGAGGAGACTCAGACGCTGGTGACGGCGCGTGCGGAGGCCTACAAGGACGATAAGGGTTTGGTAGTTATTCTCAGCGTGGTCTGCGCTTCGTTGTTGGCGGTTACGGCGTTCGGCATCGTCGGCCTCACCAGTTATTGGGTGGCGCAGCGGCGCCGGCAAATTGGCATTCGGCGAGCCTTGGGCGCCACACGCAATGCCATCGTTCAATATTTCCAGACCGAGAATCTCCTGATCGCGGGTGCCGGCGCGGCATTGGGGATTGGCCTCGCGGTTTCGCTGAATCTTTGGATGGTCAATACCTTCGCGATGCAGCGGCTGCACACGAGCTATGCGCTTATTGGCGCGATCGTCGTGCTCCTCCTCGGCCAAGCGGCAGTCCTTTGGCCGGCGTTGAAAGCGGCATCGATACCGCCGGCCTTGGCTACGCGCGCCGCTTGAACCTTCGGATCGGCTAAAACATGCTTGCCTACTACGTCCGTCTCGGTCTTCGCAGCCTCAGGCGGAACGTCGTGCTGACGGGCTTGATGATCGTGGCCATTGCGGTCGGGATCGGCGCCTCCATGACGGCCCTTACCGTGTTTCGCGCCATGTCCGGTGATCCCATTCCGCAAAAATCGGCCCAGCTTTACGTGCCGCAACTCGACAACTGGGGGCCGGATAAGCATGCAGGGGGAGGGCCCGACAAATTAGAACCGCAGTTGAGCTACATCGACGTACTGGGATTGATGAAGGCTCGCGCTGCCAAGCGCCAAACCGGCATGTACGCGACGCTTCAGACATTGCGGCCGGCGGATCCGAAACAGAAGCCGTCCAAAGTATTTGTGCGGGCGGCCTTTGCGGACTTTTTCCCGATGTTCGACGTACCTTTCAAATATGGTGTTCCGTGGACCGCGTCCGAAGATGAAAATCGCGCCGCTGTGGTGGTAATCACGCGGGAGACGAACGACAAGCTCTTCGGCGGCGGCAACAGCGTGGGCAAGGCCATTCGCCTCGACAACGAGCCCTACACGGTAAACGGCGTGCTGGATGATTGGCGCCTCCTGCCTCGCTTTTATGACTTGAACATCCGTCCGTTCGGTGATGCCGACGCGATATTCATGCCATTTACGCGCGCGGTGGACAAACACATGGGAGCCGTCGGTAGCACGCAATGCAACGGCGATGTCGAAACAGGTTGGGAAGGGCTTCTGCGTTCCGACTGCATATGGCTGCAATTCTGGGTGGAGCTGCCGACCGAAGCGGACGCACAGAGGTACCGAGACTTTCTCAAAAACTATGCGGCCGAGCAGCAGCGCGTCGGGCGATTCCATTGGCCGCCGCACACGCAATTGCGTGACGTGAAGGAGTGGCTGCGGTACAGGCACATCGTGCCCAGTGAAGTGCGTATTTTGATATTGGTGTCGTTTGGATTTCTGTTGGTGTGCTTGATGAATGCCATGGGTTTGATGCTGGCGAAAATCATGGGACGTGCGGGCGACATCGGCGTGCGCCGGGCGTTGGGGGCCAGCCGCGGGGCCATATTTGCGCAGTGCCTGATCGAGACCGGCGTGGTTGGGCTTGCCGGTGGAATATTGGGGCTTACGCTTACGGCATTGGGCCTATTAGCCGCGCGTTCTTTGTTGACCAAGGAATTCGTCGCGTTGGCTCATCTTGATTGGGCCGACACCGGTATCGCGGTGCTGCTCGCTGTGGGAGCGACCCTGCTCGCGGGTCTCTACCCGACGTGGCGCGCGTCACACGTGCAGCCCGCTTGGCAGCTCAAAGCGCAGTAGGAGATTCGATGGAAATGCGTCCGATTCTCTCCGCCATGCGCCGCAATAAATTCGGCGCGTTACTGATCGCCATGCAGATGGCAATCACCCTGGCCTTCCTCGCCAATGCGTTAACCTTGATCGAGCAGCGTATCGCGTGGAGCGATAGACCGTCGGGCATCGATGAGGCGGATATCTTTGTCATGCATTCCGAGACTGTCGACCATCCTGGCGATTTGGCTGGGCGTCAAATGAGGGACATCGTGGCCCTGCGCTCACTCCCCGGCGTGGCAGATGCCTTTGCGGCCAATATGTACCCGTTAGAGGGCGGTGGCTGGATCGAAACCGTCAATTTGACCGCCGATCAGAAGACTCCCACTGCTTTCAGCGCGCACTACATGGGGGACGAGCACGCGTTGAATACGATGGGCCTCAAGCTTGTTGCCGGCCGCAACTTTACCGCTGATGAGATCGCGAACCGTACGGACAGTGACATACCGGCGCCGAGCGGCTTCATCGTTTCGAGAATGCTGGCGGATAAGCTCTTTCCGGGCGGACGTGCGCTGGGACAACCGATATTTGTGGAAAATGACAAACCCGTAGCGATCATCGGCATTGTCGAACGGCTGCAGGGACCGATGACCGTTGCCACCGGCTTTAACAGTACCTTTGCGGAGAATTCGCTATTGAGCCCGTATCGCTTGATCGGAGAGAGAACCGTCTACATGGTGCGCGCGCAGCCGGGACAGCGCGATGGCGTGATGAAGGCCGCAGAGGCCAAGCTCTTGGCGCTCGATGAAAATCGTATCCTTCAATCCAGGTCCATGCAGCAAGTCCGCGCCGATGCCTACCGCGGCAATCATGGCCTGATTGTGCTGTTGAGCGCGATTTGCAGCGCATTGCTCATCGTGACCGCATTTGGCATCATCGGATTGACGAGCTATTGGGTGGCGCAGCGGCGGCAGCAGATCGGCATTCGCCGCGCGCTGGGAGCCACGCGTCAGGCCATCGTGCGCTATTTTCAAACCGAGAATTTCATGATCGCAGCGGCGGGCGCCACCCTCGGCATTGCATTCGCCATCGCGCTGAACTTGTGGATGGTGCGCAGCTTCGAAATGGTGCGCATGGACAACAGCCGCGCAGTTATCGGCGCCCTCATCATCTTGGTCCTTGGGCAGTGCGCCGTTCTCTGGCCGGCGCTGCGCGCCGCTTCCATCCCTCCCGCCCTGGCGAGCCGCGGCGGCTGATAACATGACCCTATGCGCACGGTACTCATTATCGATGACAATCCAGCAGTGGCTCAAGCGCTCTCGCTGCTGTTCGGTCTGCACGACATTCGAACGCTGACGGCCTTTACGCCGCAAGAAGGTCTTGCGGTTGTGGCGCGCGAAAAGCGGGTCGATCTGGTCATCGCCGATATGAATTTCAGCGCCGACACGACCTCGGGAGAGGAGGGCGCGGCCTTATTTCGCGCTTTGCGGGTTCAACAGCCCGATTTACCCGTGGTCCTGCTGACGGCATGGACGCATTTGGAATCGGCCGTGCAACTGGTCAAAGCCGGGGCGGCGGATTATATCGGCAAGCCGTGGGACAACGACAAGTTGCTGGCCACGGTTGAGAATTTGCTCGAGTTGGCCGAGAGCATGCGCGAACGGCAGAAACTGCAGGACGAGCAGCGGCGACGGCGCGAGCGTCTGGCCGAGCAATACGATCTGTGCGGCATTGTGTTCGCCTCGGATGCCATGGAGCGGGTCGTTGAACTGGCCTGCCGGGTGGCGCGCGCGGACGTGCGGGTGCTCGTCACCGGCCCCAACGGCGCCGGCAAGGAACGCATTGCCCAAATCGTGCATGCGAATTCCGCTCTTCGTAGCGGCCCGTTCGTTGCGATCAACTGTGGCGCCATTCCTTCCGAACTGATCGAAGCGGAATTGTTCGGCGCCGAGGCCGGCGCCTATACCGGCGCCAACCGTGCGCGCACGGGCCGTTTCGAAGCGGCAAACGGCGGAACGTTGTTCTTGGATGAAATTGGCGATTTGCCTCTCGGTGGGCAGGTGAAATTGCTGCGCGTGCTGGAGACCGGCCAGTTCGAAATGCTGGGCTCGAGCAAGACTCGCACGGCAAACGTGCGCATACTCAGCGCGACCAACGCGGATCTACCCACTCTGATCCGCGAGGGACGCTTCCGCGAAGACCTCTATTACCGGCTGAACGTTATCGACATCGCGGTTCCGGCGCTGGCGGACCGTCCGGCGGACATTTTGCCGCTGGCGCGCCACTTTCTTGAGCACACGTTGCAATTGAGCGAGGACGCGGCGGCGGCGCTGCTGGCGCATGACTGGCCCGGCAATGTAAGGGAGCTGCGCAACCAAATCGAACGCGCCAAGCTTTTGGCCAGCGGCAGCCACGTGGCCGCCGCGGATTTGAATCTACCGGCCGCGCCGCGCGCGGTGCCCCGCGAAAGCGAGCATTTCAGCAAGGAAGTATTGGAGGCGAGCTTGCGCGAGGCGGGCGGCAACATCAGCCGAGCGGCGCAGAGCCTTGGGCTCTCGCGGCAGGCCTTGTACCGGCGTCTGGAGCGCTTCAACCTGCGCCCCTCGAGCGGCGCCTGATCGACAGTGAGCCTGAAAGCCAAGCTCGCGCTCTTGCTGATCGCCCTTGTGGCAGCAACGGCGGCGCTCAGCGCTATTTCCGCGAGACACATCGGTGACCCATTCTTGGGTTGGTTGCTCATCGTCGGCGCTGCCTTGCTGCCCGTACTGTGGCTCTGCTCGCGCATCATGCGTCCGATTGAGCAAATGCTGCGCGCGCTTTCGGGCACGGTAGCAAGCTACCGTGAAGGAGACTTCAGCTTATCCTTGGTCGCGGATCGCGATGACGAACTGGGTGAGCTGATGACGGCGCACAACGAACTGGCGGCGGCGCTGCGCCAGCAACGGGCGCACTTGGTGCAGCGTGAGCTTTTGCTCGATACGGTGATGCAGAATTCTCCGGTCGCGTTGGTCTTGGTCGATGCCAACGACCGGATTGCGTATGCGAACCTGGCATCGCGGCATTTGTTGAGCGAAGGGCGCAGCCTTCAGGGTCTGCGATTCAGCGATGCTTTGGCGCGGGCACCGGCGGCGTTGCGCGGCGCAGCCGCCGAGCAGGGCGACAGCTTGTTTTCCAGCGAGATCGACGGCGTTGAAGAAACATTTCACTTGTCGCAGCGCGCGTTCATTTTGCAAGGACGTGCCTTCCGGCTTTACCTGTTGAAGCGCCTCACGCGTGAGCTGTCGCGCCAGGAAGTGTCCACGTGGAAGAAGCTGATCCGGGTGTTGAGCCATGAGCTCAATAATTCCTTGGGACCCCTGTCCTCATTGGCGCATTCCGGCGCCGAAATTGCACGCCGCGGCGACTACGCCGCGCTGCCCCAGGTTTTCTCCGCGATTGGCGAGCGTGCCGAGCACCTGCATCAATTCGTCAGCGGCTACGCGACCTTTGCGAAATTGCCGGCGCCTCGTCAGGAAAGGGTGCCCTGGGAACAGTTCATCGCAGACCTGAAGGGCCAGCAGCCATTCATTCAGAGTTCAGCTCCGCCTCAGCTGGCCGGATGGTTTGATCGCGGTCAAGTCGAACAAGCTTTGATTAACTTGCTGAAGAACGCCCACGAGGCGGGCGGCCCTTCCGCTGAGGTCGAGCTGTCGATTGCGTGTGCCGGCGCCGGCCAACGGATTGAAGTGCGCGATCGCGGCTCAGGCATGAGCCAGGCCGTGCTCGCGCAAGCGTTGTTGCCGTTCTATTCGACCAAGCGCAGCGGCACGGGGTTGGGGCTGGCGCTCGCCCGAGAGATCGCCGAAGCGCACGGCGGGCGCATTCAATTGGCCAATCGAGAAGGCGGGGGACTCATCGTCGCGCTCGACTTGCCGTGGAGCACCGACACCACGGATGCTACAGTATCGCGATGATGCCGATCGCTTCGCAGACCTTCTAGCAAACCGTGGGCGTTATCTACGTCGTGCGCCATGGCCAGGCGGCTTTCGGTACCGAGCACTACGACCGGCTGACCGACATCGGTTTTACGCAGGCTCGCCTGCTGGGCGAGTATTTGGGCAGACGCAATATACGCTTCGATGCCGTATTCACCGGCACCCTGCGGCGTCAGACGGAAACTGCACAAGGCATTTTCGAGGGGCATCCCGAACTCGGCTCCAAACTCCTTCAGGAGACTTTCCCGGGCCTGGACGAATACAAACCGGAAGCCGTCATGATGGCGCATTCGGGAAATTTTCCGGCGCCGGCACTCGCTGCAGTGAGACGCGATCCTGTCGTGGTGCGCGAACACTTTCGGGTTTTGCGCGAAGCCCTGTTGGCGTGGGCGGAAGCCCGCACTCAGCCGGAAGGCATGCCGGTTTGGCAAGCGTTTCAAGATTCTGCAGTTGCGGCCGTTGCCGAAGCTCGGCAGCGCTTCCCCGACGGCAATGTGCTCATCGTCAGTTCCGGCGGGCCCATAGCCGCGATCGTCGCCGCGGCCCTTAACGCGCCTCCTGCGACTGCAGTCGACCTGAACCTACGCATCCGCAACAGTTCTCTGACGGAGTTCGCCTCGACGCCGCGGCGCCACCACCTGGTGAGCTACAACGGTGTGCCGCATTTGGATACCAATCCCGACCCGACACTCATCACTTACGCCTGAGCGGGATTTTCAGTCGAACTCGGTTGCAAGTTCCGGACGCTCGGCGTGGTGAAACATTCTGTCGATCTGCGCCGCGGTGGCTCTGCCCAACGACAGCGGGGGCAATTCGTGACGGTGGAAAAAAGCCACTTCGCTGGTTTCATCGCTGGCGCGCGCCTCGCCGCCGATGATTTTGCAAATGAAGAACATCTTGTAGATCGAATCCATATGGTTCTTCGGGTGTCCGCTGCGTTGATAGTCGTAAACGGCTGCGAGCTTCAAGGCTTGAGCTTTGAATCCCGACTCCTCGGAGATCTCCCTCACCACACACTCGCCCGCTGATTGATTGACGTCGGCCCAGCCGCCCGGCAGCGTCCATTTACCATCGCTGACTTCGCGCACCATCAATACGCGGCCATCGAGGAAGGCTGCGCCTCGGACATCCACCTTGGGCGTTGCGTAGCCCTTTTCCTGGCGCAGCAACTCGAGAATCGGTGTGTGCTCGCTGGATGAGCCCTGCGCCATCAGCAGCGCGGCCAGTTCACGCAATCGTTGGTAGCGCTGGTGATCGAAGCCGTCGGCGGTGAAAGCCAAGCCCGTTTGGGCAATGGCGCGCATCTCGCGTGCGATGGTCAACCACTGCGGCTCTGGGGACATGAGATCGCCGTGGCTTTCAGCGCGGCGCGAAAAATTCGGTGTATGTAACGATGCTGTCCTCGTTGTACTGCACGATATCCACGAGTTCTGTGGGGATCGTGGCGCCGGTAACCTTGGAAAATATGTCGGCTCGCCAATGCGCCGTCGCCCGTGGCGATTCCACGGTTAGACTCAATAGCTGATAGTTGCTGATTCGAAAGACCTTGACCATCATCGCGAGCCAGGAGCGAAACTCGACCAGACTGTTGGCGCGAATCGCAATGGATTTATCCGCGCTGGCCCCGAGGATTTCGAAGCGTCCATCATCGGCTAAAACACGGCACATGCCGGCAAGGTCGCCGGCGACCCGCGCCGCGTGCAGCTGCTGGATCAATCGCTCCCCAATAATGCGCTCAGGCACGTCGGTGTCCGTGTCGCTCAGGCCAAGGCTGCGCGTATCTCTCGGCCGATCTGCTCGAATGCGGTGCGCGCATATGGAATAACGGCTCCCAGGGCATAAAAAAGATGGATCATACCTGGATGGCAAGTGTAGGACACTTCATTGCGCGCTTGGGCCAGGCGCTCGAAATAAATTCGGCCCTCGTCGCGCAGCGGATCGAATTCGGCGGTATGAATGAGGGTGCGGGGCATGCCCGTCAACTCATCGCAACGTAGCGGCGATATAAGCGGATTCGCCGGGTCGGTGCCGTGTGGCAAGTAGTATTTCAAGTCGTTGTCGAGGGTGGCCTGGTCGATGAGATAACCGCTCGACATCGCGAGCCTGGATGGCGTTGAACGGCTGTAATCGAGGATAGGGCAGATGAGCAATTGCAGCGCCACAGAAGAACGCCGGGTGAGAGCCAAGGCCTGGCAGGTGGCCGCCGCCAACGTCGCGCCGGCAGAGTCGCCGCATACACCAAGCCGGTTAGGTTCGATTCCGAACTGAACCGGGTGTTCGCTGATATATTCAACCGCGGACTTGGCATCTTCGAGAGCGGCAGGAAAGCGGTGTTCAGGGGCGAGCCGATAATCCACCGAGATGACGCGCACTGCGCCGGCTTGCGCGAGCGCGCGCGCGACGGGGTCATGGGTGTCCAGGGTGCCGGCGACCAAACCGCCGCCGTGAAAATAAACGAGCCCGGGCAGTATGGGGGCGTTTGTAGGCGAGTAAATCCGAATCCGTAAAGGAGCGCCCGGTCCCGAGATGACGCGATCTTCCACATGATCGAGCGGGATTTCGGGTCCCGCGAAATTCATGAGGCTTTTGAGGCCGGCGCGGCGCTCCTCAACGGTGGCGTTGCGCACCTCGGCGGGATTGCTCGCGGCCAGGACGGCTAAAAAGCGCTCGACGCGCGAGTCCAGAGCCATCAGCGCTCAATCATTTAGCGCCAATGCCTGCCGAGCCACCAACGGCCACTTCTTGAAATTCACGCCGTGGTTCGCAAACAGTGCCACCGCCAGCCGGTCGATGCCGAAGGCGACGCAGCTGGTATGCGCCAAGCCGCCCTTGTCGTCACGGATTCCCCACGTTTGCCCGAAATGCTCGCGGTGATAGTTAAAGCTCATGCACGCTGTCGGCGCCGCGCCCGGATAGTACGGAATCAAGAGTTCGAATTTTAATTCCTGTTGGCGTTGGCTTACCGCCATGACCTGGCCCACTCTGCCGAAGAAGGGGTCGTTGGCAACCTCCAGGGTAAAGGGAAGCCCCAGCTCGGTGGCCAACACGGGCGCTTTTGCCATCCATTGCTCGCGGAATTCCACGATCTCGTCCGGCACGCCGATTCTGACGAATTCGCGCATGCGGAAAGATTGAAGCCGATCGAGACTGACTGAGGGCTCGTGTCTGAAAACGTCGGCCTCGATATCGAAGAGCAGACCGCCGCGCGGCAATACGCCGCGCTGCGCCACAATCGGGTACAGCGGATAGCAGGCAGCCGGCGACAGCACCAAGTCCGACGAACTCAATGAGGCAGTCCAATCGCCGCCGCTTTCCGCGACCTCGACGGCCGAGCGGATGGAGCTTTCGGAGCCATGCAGGGCGCAGACGCAACCCAGCAGATTGGGGAAGCTTTTAAGATAACCGGATTTCTCCAGCTGCTTGCGGCTCATGACGGGTGGAAAGCGCATGACTTCGGCGCTGGGCTCCCGCTGCCGCGTGATGTATTGCTCCAGGCGCTCGACGAGATCGACATACAACGCGGTGCGCGCGTACACGCCGTCCACGCCCATGCGCTCGAAGAGCTGGTCGGCAAGCGCAGGCACGGACGGATCAACCACTGATCGAGGTCGGCAGCGGCGTCATCAGCGATGTCGTGGCGAGGTTCGCCAGGATTCGGTCGTTGCTGATCATGATGGGCGCCGACAGGACATCACGCAGCAGTCGGCCAATCGTAAATTCGGTGTCATTGCGATATCCCGACAGCCCGCAGGCACGCAGCGATGCCATCACCGCCGCCACCGCGAGCTCGGATACCTGCACCTTGGTCAAAGTGATCATCGATTGAAATTCCAGCGAGGAGAGCGCTTTGTCGTCGCCCATGACGGCTTCATAGCCGCGCAGGCTGGCTGCCAGTACGCCGCGAAGCGTACGCAGTGTCGATACGGCTTGGGTAAAATGCGCAGCGCCCGGCGGCATTTGGCCGTTTGCTTGGCGTACGACGTGACGCACGAAGGCTTGCGCCTTTGTCGTAGCGGCAGCGGCGATGCCGGCCCAAACCGATCCCCACAGCAAGTGGGCAAAGGGCACCATGGTCTGAGCATGAATGCGTTCATACGGCTCAGGCAAGATCTGGCCCGCCGCGGCACGTGCTCGCAGTGTGAAGCCTTCGCTGTGCGTACCGCGCATGCCGAGGGTATCCCAAACTTGCAATCGCTCCAGCGTGTAGTCCGACTTCAGCAGAACCAACAGAATTTGGTCATTCCCCGCGGCATCCGCAGCGCGGCGCGCCGTGGTCACGACGCCGTCTGCTTCCACGGCATAAGAAATCACCGTGGCTTTGCGCTCCAGCGTAATCTGCTCGCCGTCGTGCTCCACGGCGGCTTCACTGGATCGCACGTTACCGCCCGCCTGGCCTTCCGTCGTGGAGGAGGCCAGGAGCAATTGTTCCGCCGCAATGCGGCGTAAAATGCGCTCCAGCGCGGGTTGGTTTTTGAAGTGGCGCACGATGCATGCAATCTTGATTTGATGCATCGCGTAAATCAGGGCGCTGGAGGAGCAAGACTGGCCCAGGATGTAGCAAATATCGGCGATCTCCGCGACGGTGGCGCCTTCCCCGCCCAGAGCTTGCGGGACTTGGACGCCGAGGAGGCGCTGTTTGCGAAGCTCCTGGAAAGCCTCGCCGGGAAAGCGCGCTTCGGCATCGACCGCTGCCGCATTGGCACGCGCGATGTCGCCGCAGGCCCGGGCGCGTGCCGTCAGGTCGTTTTGCCGGGCGCTGGGAATGCGCGTACCGGGTAGCCGATGGGTCTCTATGGCCATGCGATGGGGTACTTAAGCCTTGTAAAGCGCGAATTATGCGGGGGCCATCGCGCCGGAACAATCTGGTTTGAAATTATATCGTGACTTAGTGACGCTCGGCTCACTTTACAAAGATATGTAAAAGCTTCCTCGTATTCCGTATCCTGCGCTACGGTCAGTATCGGCCTTAGGCTTGGGGGAGTGGCAGCGAGTGCATTTGCAGGCGAAGGAGGCGGTGAGCGACAGGCTGGTCGCGCTCGTTAAGGCAGTACTGGGCACGGGCAGCGTGATTCCGAAGCACTTCCCGGTGGACGCCCAACTCAGCGACTTAGGCGTCAGCTCGTTGAAGATGGTGAATCTTATGCTGGCAGTCGAGGTCGAGTTCGATATCGCCATCGCGCAGGGCGATATCACGCCCGAGAATTTCCATTCCTTGCAGTCGATCGAAGCATTGATCGAGCGTACCTTGGCGCAACGCGCTTAGGGCAGTCCGTTCAACGCGCCAATCAGCGCGTTCACATCTTCCATCTTAGTCTCGCCATTCGTTGCGCAGATCCGAACCACGTCGACCCCTTCGAAGGTTGTGGGCGCGACCCAGGCACAACCTGAGGCAACTACCCTTCGCACCAGGGTTCGCACGTCCCCGAGCTCGGGAGGCGGTATGGCATTGAGCACGGCGACAGGGGAGTCATTGGCGATTCTCCAACCGGAGGCAACCAGACGTTCCTCGATCCGCTCGATAACCGCCACACCGCGCTCTACATGGGCACCGAGCCCTTCCCATCCGGCGACCGCCAGCGTGAGGAACAGGCGCAGTCCTACAAACCGTCGCGACCACTGCAGGGTGTTCAAATAGGGGTCCAACCCTAAGGCGATCGACGGCATGAAGGAGGCTGAGGCGTGGAAGGCTTCCGACAAGAGATCCGCCCGGCGCGTGATGAAAATTGCGCATCCCATCGTCGTCGCGAACCATTTGTGAGCGTCGATTGTGACCGAGTCGGCGCGGCCGATACCGTCGAGCACGCCGCGGAGCCGGTCGGATGCGATCAGCGCGCCGCCCCACGCCGCATCGACGTGAAACCAAAGCCCCTGCTGTTTGGCGATATCCGCGCAGGCATGCAAGGGATCGATCATCCCGCCGCCGGTGGTTCCCGCCGTCGCGGCCACCATCACAGGCACAGCTCCCGCCGCGCGGTCTTCGAGAATGGCTCGAAGCAGCGCCTTGGGGTCCATGCGGCCGCAACCGTCGGTATCGACCAGGCGCAATGCCGTGCGACCGATGCCTGCCTGGTGCGCGATCTTGAGCCAGGCAATGTGGCAGTCGCGCGAGGTATAGAATCTCACCGGCCCGGCGAAGGCGCGCGCCCCATCGGCGGCGAATTTCGCGTGACCAGCGGTGAGTGCGCAAAGCAGCGCGGTGTAATTCGCTTCAGATCCGCCGGTGGCGAAGTGTCCCGTGGCTTCGTCGCCGAAAGAAGCTCGGCGCGCGACGGCTTTGATGACGTGCCCCTCCAGCGCTACGGGTACGGGGGAAGAGCCCGAACTGGCCAGCTGCGGATTGAAGCTGGCCGCAATATGATCGGCGCACTCCGAAGGGAAATTCGCGCCCGGATTGAAGAGCCCAAAATAGCGCGGGTTGGCCATTTGCACGATACCGGTTTCCATGCGCGCCGTTGCCCAGCGCAACGCCTCCTCGAGCGGGCGCGGTGCGCCAAAATCAAAAGTCTCGAGTTCGGCGCGAAACGTCTGCATATCAATGGTGGGTACGACCGATCCCGACTGAATGCGCCTACGCGCCGCTTCCAATTCGAGCGTCAACCAGCCGGCGATCCGCTCTCGGTCGCAGATTCCAGGAAATAGCGCCGGGATAGGCTCCGGCAGTGAATCGGGATTCACACGCGCGCGCCGAGAGCTTGGTCCAAATCGACCAGGATGTCGTCGATGTGTTCGATGCCCACGCTCAGCCGAATGCTCCCCGGGCCCACGCCCGCCGCAAGTTGTTCCTCTGAACTCATTTGCCGATGCGTCGTCGATGCAGGATGGCAGGCCAGGGATTTCGCATCGCCTAGATTTACCAGGCGCTTGAATAGCTTGAGCGCATCGTAGAATCGCATCGCGGCCGGCAAGCCACCGTGTATTTCGAAGGTCATGAGCGAGCACGCCTTGCCGCCGAGGTATTTTTGCACCAGCGGGTAGTAGGGGCTGTCGGCAAAGCCGGCGAAGTTCACCGATTCCACGCGCTTGTCGGCACGCAGAAACTGCGCGACCTTGAGCGCATTTTCAACGTGCCGTTCCACCCGCAATGCCACGGTTTCTATGCCTTGCAGGAGTAGAAATGCACTCATCGGGGAGAGCACCGCGCCCACGGTGCGCTGATACACGCTGCGGCAGCGCCCGATGAATGCTGACGCGCCGAAGTGCTCGGTGTACACCAAACCGTGATAGGACTCGTCGGGTTGCGTGAACATGGGATAGCGAGCCGCGTGTGTGCCCCAAGGAAACCGCCCGCAATCAACGATGATGCCGCCCAGCGTCGTGCCGTGTCCGCCCATGAACTTGGTCAAGGAATGCACGACCACATCGGCGCCGTACTCGATGGGCCTGACCAGCATGGGCGTCGCAACAGTATTGTCCACGATCAAGGGCATGGAGTGCTTGTGCGCGAGGCGTGCGAGGGCCTCCAGATCGCAGACATTGCCGGCGGGATTGCCGACCGTCTCGCAAAACAACGCCCGCGTGTTTTCATCGATCAAGGCTTCAAGATCTGCCGCGCGGTCGGATTTCGCAAAACGAACTTGGATGCCCATCTTCGGCAAGACATGGGCGAACAAGGTGTAGGTCGTCCCATACAGCTGCGGCACCGACACCAGATTGCGGCCCATCTCCAGTGCATTCATCGCGGCATAGAACAGCGCCGTTTGTCCCGAGCTTACGCTCAGCGCGCCAATCCCTCCCTCGAGTTCCGCGACGCGCTGCTCCAAGATGTCGGTAGTCGGATTGCTGATGCGCGTGTAGCGATATCCGGGTACCTCCAAGTTGAACAAGGCAGCACCGTGCTCGGCGCTATCGAAAGAGTACGCAACCGTTTGATAAATCGGAACGGTCACCGCTTTGGTCGTGGGGTCGGAGTCGAAGCCTCCGTGAATGGCAATCGTTTCGCGCTTCATTCGTGCAGGTTGTGGCTGGAGATAGCGCCAGTGTATATCGAACGATGCGGGCAGTCGTGGTATGGTTCGCAATTCCTTGGATGACGTTTTAAATGACCATTTTCGCGACGCAGCCGGGCCACGCCGGCCATAAATCCGCGCGCGACGCGTGGCTTCGGGCGCTGCAAAGAACCGCCGGCATCGCCGAGCGAGCGGTAACGCTGCCGCAGCTCATCGAGGGCTTGAGCGCCAAGTTCCACGCCCAGCCAGCACTGTCCTCGCCCGAAGCGTCGCTCACTTACGCGCAGTTGAGCGCTCGATGTAATCAGTATTCTCGCTGGGGCATATCGCGAGGGCTTGCAAGCGGCGATGTGGTCGCGCTGCTGATGCAAAACTGTGCGGAATACGTGGCCGTCTGGCTTGGACTTTCACGCATCGGGGTGACGGTGGCGCTGATCAATTCTCAGCTCGCCGGAGACGTATTGGCGCACTCGATCAACATTGCGGGCCCCAAGTATCTGATCGCGGGCGCGGATCTGGCGCCGCGCATCGGCGCGATCCGTCCACACTTACCCAAGCACCTTCAGTACCGGGTGCTTGGCACGAGCCGCAGCGATTTCGTGCCGCTCGCCACGGAGTTGGGTGCTTTCTCCGGAGAGTTGCTGCCGGACGCGGAGCGCTTGGGTCCTTCGATGGACAGCACGGCGTTGTATGTCTACACCTCCGGTACGACGGGCCTGCCGAAGGCGGCGAAGGTCAGTCATTACCGGCTCATGCAATGGAGCCATTGGTTCGCCGGCATGATGGATACCCAGCCGAGCGATCGCATGTTCAATTGCTTACCGCTTTATCACAGCGTCGGCGGCGTGGTGGCCAACTTCGCCACGCTGGTGAGCGGCGGCACGGTGGTGATCCGCCCCCGGTTTTCGGCGTCGGACTTTTGGCGCGACGTGCGCGACGAAGGCTGTACGCTGTTTCAATATATCGGCGAGTTGTGCCGCTACTTGGTCAATGCGCCTTACCAACCGATTGAAACCGAACACGTTCTGCGGATGGCTTGCGGTAATGGCTTGCGGCCGGAGGTCTGGGAGCGGTTCAGGGCGCGGTTCCGAATTCCCCGCATTCTCGAGTACTACGCCTCCACCGAAGGTAATTTCTCTCTGTACAACTGTGAGCAGCAACCGGGCGCTGTCGGGCGAATACCCGCGTTTCTATCGAATCGATTGCCGGTGGCGCTGTTGCGATTCGATGCCGAACGATCGGAACCTTGGCGCAACGCCGAGGGCTTCTGCGAGCGGTGCGCAGCCAATGAAGTGGGCGAAGCCGTGGGCCTCATACCCGCGGATGATCGGCATGCAGGCCGATTCGAAGGCTACGCGGAAGCGGACGCCTCGGCGCGCAAAGTGTTGCGCAACGTCTTCAGTCGCGGGGATGCCTGGTATCGAAGCGGCGACTTGATGCGCCGCGACGAGCATGGATTTTATTATTTCGTCGACCGTGTTGGGGATACGTACCGTTGGAAGGGAGAGAACGTCTCCACGGCGGAAGTCTTGAGCGCGCTCACCGCGTGCCGTGGAGTGATCGATGGCGTGGTCTACGGCGTCTCGGTTCCGGGCAGCGACGGTCGTGCGGGAGCCGCTGCGCTGGTGGTGGATCAAGTGTTTGACCTGCCGGCGTTTCGGGAGGAAGCGGCATCGCGGCTGCCGCCTTACGCGCGGCCCGTTTTCTTGAGGATACGGTCAACCCTGGAAGCGACCGGCACCTTCAAGCCGCGAAAGCAGGATCTCATTCAAGAGGGTTTCAATCCTGAGCGGACCCGCGATCCGATTTATTTCGATGATACGCACTTGCAGCGCTATGTGCCGCTGGATAATGCTTTATTTGCGGCCATCTCAAACGGTTCGCTGCGAGTCTAAGCGATTGAACGCAAGCGATCAGAATGTGGCCAAGCTCACGGTGTCGGTGACATCGTCAACGGTGAAGTTCAATGGGACGGCGATGACCGGCACGCGGGGCCTGCCCTCGAGCCATTTTTCAAACGACTCACGCGGCATGGGCTTGGAATAAAAATAGCCTTGCGCAATGTCGCACCCGAATTCCCGCAGCCGATTACCCGCCGCGGCTGTCTCGATGCCTTCGGCGACGACCTTCAATCCGAGCCCGTGGGCCATGTCGATCGCGGATCGCACCACGGTGATGAACTCAGGATCGGACTCCAGATTCTGGATGAAGCTGCGATCTATTTTCATTTCGTGAACAGGCATGCGCGCTAGGTGGCTCAACGAGGAATAGCCCGTGCCGAAATCATCGATCGACAGGCTCACACCCAATGCGGCGAGCGCATCCAGCATGCTCAGCGCCCGGGCCGGGTCTTCGATGAAACCGCTCTCGGTCAGCTCCAAGGTGAGGAGCGAGGGCGGCAACTGGTTGCGGTTCAGCAGCGAGGCGACACGCGAATCAAAGCGCGCATCGCCGATGTCTTCGGCGCTGATATTCACCGCCAAATTCAGGGCCTTGCCATCGCGTTGCCACTGTGCGGCTTGCGCCATGGAATGATCCAAGGTCCATCGCGTCAACCAGCGTATGAATCCGGTTTGTTCGGCGAAAGGGATGAAGTCTGCCGGCATCAGTAAGCCGCGCGTCGGGTGCTGCCAGCGCAACAGGACCTCGGCGCCGGCGATGCGGCCCGTGCTCAATTCGATTTTGGGTTGGAAGTACAGCCGCAACTCATCATGTTCCACGGCATGGCGTAGCTCGCCGAGCAAGGAAAGCTGGTCGCGAGCGGCAGGCTTGAGCGCCTCCGCATAGATCGCCAGAGCGCGCTTTTCCCGCCGCGCGCACGCCAACGCCAAATCGGCGCAGCGCATGAGTTCGTCCGCCGATGTGGTGCCCAGAGACAGGGCCAGTCCTAAGGTTGCGCTGATGTCGATGGGTTGGGCTTCCACGACCACCGGCTCGCCTAGGGCCAGCAGCAGCGAGGTGCCCCACGCATGCAGACCGGCGCGGTCGCCAAGCCGGGTAAACGCGGCGAATTGATCTGCCGCGAGCCGAGCCACCGCCGAATTCACAGAAGGGACAGCCAAGATGCGCGCCGCGATCTCGATCAGCACGGCATCGCCGACCGAATACCCCAAGTGCTCGTTGATGCGGCGAAATCGGTGCAAATTGATGACGACGACGCCGATGGGGGCACCGCGCGCTTCGCTCAGCGCATCACCTAGAGCGGCGCCGAAGGCCGTCCGATTCATCAGCCCGGTGAGCGTGTCCTCGTACGCCAGCCGCCGGATGGACTGATCGCGCGTATGCACGGCCGTCTGCATCAATTGCAAGCCTTCCGCGAGCACACCCAGTTCGTCGCGGCGCTGGACCTGGTTTTTTCCGTCGTAGGTACCGGCGCGCATCTGGTCGACCGCGTTCGTCAGGTCCTGCAAGGGGCGCGTGATGTTGCGAGCGAGCCAGAAGGCGGCTAACGCAAAGGCGAAGAGACTCACTCCGCCGATCACGAACAGCACTTTGGTCAGCCGCTCGAACGGTGCGCGCGCATCCGCCAAGGAGCGCGATAACACGGCAACGATCTGCGTATCGCCCACCTTGGATATTTCGATTCGCCGCGTAACCACGTCCGTGGTTCGCAAACTACCTACCGGGACCGTGCTGATGACGTTGGTCCAGCGGCCACCCGAATTGGCGGACAATGTCACGGCAAGGCCGGTGATATCGGCCAGTTCGTGCGCCGCCTTGTCATCGAATTCGAATCCCATGGCGATCCACGCCACCGGGAGCGGGCTGCGCACCGCCACGGTCACGAGCTGATAGATGCGCCCCTTGTCCACCATCATGGTGACGGCACTGTCTGCCGCGGCATTCTCCTGCAGGGACAGTATGGGAAAGGGCGCGCCGGCCGCGAGCCGGGTGCCCGAGGCGGCAATGACATTGCCGCTCAGCGAGGTGAGTACCACCATCGCCGCTCCGATGCGCCCACCGCTATTCTCCAACGCCGAGGCCAGCGTATCGGTGTCGCGCGCCGCCACCGCTTCGCGGAATCCATAATCGGCGGCGACCGCTTGCGCCGCTTGTGTCAGCTGGCGGCGATTGCTCTCGAGCAGTCGTGAGAATACCAATGCACCGACGTCCAGCTGCCTCTGCACTTCGCGTCCCGCGCTGTCACGGTTGGTGGCTAACACCGCCCCGAGCGCAGCCGCCAGCACCGCCGCCAGCAACAGCAGAAAAGTAAGGGCAATCCGGGTTCGAAGCGCCAACGCTATTGGCTCCCACTGCTGGCTCGTAGGCTACATGGCCATTAGGTTAGGCGGGCAGGGCGTCGAAGGCTGTGCGTTTGCACACAATTGCCTCGGGCTTCGTCAACGACGTGCGTGACCTAGGTCTCACATCGCTTACACTGCTCACCATGCCCATCGTTCGTCTCGATAAAGTTTCTTTAAGCTTCGGCCTCAAGCCCTTGCTCGACAATGTCAGCCTGCAACTGCGCAGGGGCGAACGCGTCTGCCTGCTCGGCCGCAACGGGGAAGGAAAATCCTCGTTGCTGCAATTGATCTCCGGAAAACTGCTGCCCGACAGCGGCGAAATATGGGTTCGGCCAGGCGCCCGAACAGCCACCCTGGCGCAGGAAGTCTCCGACGGCAGCGAGGCGCTGGTCCGCGACGTGGTCTTAGGCGGCGTCGAGTTGAAAACGCCGGACGATGAGTGGCAAGCGGAGCTGCAGGTCGATCAGGTCATATCCCGTTTAGGGTTGAGCGCGGATGCCTCGATGAGCGCATTGTCGGGCGGCTGGCGCAGGCGCGTGATGTTGGGCCGAGCGCTCGTTGCCGCGCCCGATGTTCTGCTATTGGACGAGCCGACCAACCATCTGGATATCGAGGCCATCACGTGGCTCGAGAACATGATGTTGGACTTTGCGGGAGCGTTGTTCTTCGTCAGCCACGACCGTGCGTTTGTCCGGCGCCTGGCGACCAAAATCGTGGAACTTGACCGAGGACAGCTGCGTGTCTGGCCCGGCAACTACGATGACTATGTGGTGCAAAAGAAGGCGGCGCTCGAGGTGGAGGCCAAGCATGCGGCCTTGTTCGACAAAAAGTTGGCGCAGGAGGAGGTATGGATCCGCCGAGGGGTGGAGGCACGGCGCACTCGAAATGAGGGCAGGGTACGGGCGCTGGAGCAGTTGCGCATACAACGGCGCGAACGGCGTGAACGAATCGGCTCGGTGGAGTTGCGCGCGCAGGATGCCGCGCCCTCCGGCAAATTGGTGTTCGAGGCACAACATGTCACGCACTCTTTTGGCGGCACCCCGGTTATTCAGGATTTTTCGGCGCGCATCCAGCGCGGCGACCGCATCGGCATCGTCGGGCCGAACGGCTGCGGAAAAACCACGCTGATCAAGCTGCTGGTGGGCGAGCTCGAGCCAAGCTCGGGGCTGATCAAGCGCGGCACGAACCTGTTGCCTGCGTATTTCGATCAACAGCGGGAGCAGTTGGACCTTGCCGCATCCATTATGGACAACGTCACCGGCGGCAGCGGCGACACCGTGATCATCGACGGCCAGGCCCGACACGTATCAGGTTACCTTCGCGACTTTCTGTTTCCACCCGAGCGGTTGAATGCGCCGGTGAGCATGCTGTCGGGCGGCGAGCGCAATCGCTTGCTGCTGGCGCGGCTATTCGCCCGTCCCAGCAATCTGCTGATCATGGATGAACCCACTAACGATCTTGACGCGGAAACGCTCGAACTGCTGGAAGAAATGGTGGCCGAATATGCCGGCACGCTGCTGCTCGTCAGTCACGACCGCGCGTTTCTGGACAATGTCGTGACCAGCACGCTGGTGTTCGAGGGAGAAGGCCAGGTGAATGAGTATGTCGGTGGCTATTCGGATTGGCTTCGTCAACGGAAAACACCCGCCCAGGCAGCGGCGGCAGCACTCGCCTCAACCAAAGCATCCTCGGCAGTGAACAACGCCGCGCAGGCCATGAAGGCCCGCCGCCTGTCGTACAACGAACAGCGCGAGCTGAAGCAATTGCCCGAGAAAATCCAGCGCCTCGAGGCTGAGCAAGCGCAGCTGAATGCGCTGATCAGCGACCCGACGCTCTTCCAACGCGACAAGGATCAAAGCACGCGCGCTCTTCAGCGGCTGCAGTCTTTGGCGGCGGAACTGGAGGCCGCGTACGTACGTTGGGACGCGCTCGAGATCTTCAGTATCGCCGCGACGCGCGCCTAGCGGGGCCGCAGCCCGGCCGGCCCTAGCGGCGCGGACGTCCCCGCCCGAGCAAATCACTGGGATTGGGTAGACCTGCGCCTGCCGTATCCGGGATTACCAATGAAGATGCTTGCTCGCGCCGCATTTCTTGAAGCTCACGCATGGTTTGACGTACCGCATCCTCGGCGGCGGCGCCGAATTTTTCAATCGCCGCGCTCAACGTGGGAGCGTCGAGCTCGAAGCTGATCGGCACGGCGCCCATGGGCGTCATGACCTGAGCTTGTCCTACAAATATCACGGGCCGCTTCTCATCGGGCATTCCGTCGTCGGTCACTGGTGTCAATCTACGGATGGTGCCGACCTTACGATCGGTAAAAGTTTCCTCCCGAAAGACTTGCGTCGCATCCATGGCGGCTTGAGGGCCCTCATTGGCAGAACTCATGTAATACCCCTTTCAACGGATTCGAAAGAGCCAACCCTAGCAGTTTTCAGCCTCGCCTTGGAGGCCTGATACGATACCTGGCTTGGCACACCCGACCACAGCAACCAAGCTCCCCATTTGGCAGACCCTTTTGGGCGTCGCTCTATTCGCGGCAGCGCTGTTCGTTCTACACCACTTGCTTGGTCAATATCACTGGAAGGATATTCTGCTTCGCGTTCGATCGATTCCGAATGCAAAGCTGATGCGGGCTGCGTTTTTCACTTGTGCAGGCTATGGCTGTCTGACTTTGTACGATTTGCTTGCCGTCCGTTTCGCCGGCGCCCGAGTTCCCTATCTGCGGGTGGCACTCATCTCATTCATGGGTTACGCCATCGGGCATAACGTCGGCCTGAACTCGATCAGCGGCGGCGCGATCCGCTACCGCGCCTACACGGCGCTCGGCTTACGCGCCAAACAGATTGCGACCATCATCGCGTTCGGTACCTTAACCTTCTTCCTCGGCGCGAGCGTGCTGCTCGGACTGTCGCTGCTTTCGAATGCCAGAATGTCGGGATCGATCCTGCACGTCCCTGCATGGCTGGCCACTGCCGCCGGCGTGGCGCTGCTGGCGGTCGCCGCGTCATATCTTTGGCTGGTTTGCACGCGCCACGCGCCGTTGCGCTTTCGCAAACTGGAAATTCCGGTGCCCAAACCACCCGTGGCTTTCGCCCAGATCGGCATCAGCTGTGTCGACATGTTGTGCGCCACCAGCGTTTTGTACGTATTGCTGCCGCGCGAAGCCGCGATGAGCTTCGGGTCGTTTGCGGGCATCTACCTCATTGCTCTCGCCGCCGGCGCCATCAGCAACGTTCCGGGCGGCATCGGCGTGTTCGAATTCGTCTTATTGCTGCTGCTGCCGACTGTGCCCAAGGACCGTTTGCTGGGCGCGCTGGTGGCTTATCGCGCCATTTATTACTTCGCTCCCTTTGCCCTGGCGCTAATACTGCTCGGTGCACACGAGGTCTGGATCCACCGAGGCCCGGTGGTGCGGGTCGCGCGGATGGTGCGGACCTTCATGATTGCAATGACGCCCCAGGCTATTGCGATCGCGGTATTTCTGGCCGGCGCGGTGTTGGTGTTTTCAGGGGCAACTCCCGGTCTCGGCAACCGCCTGGCGCTGCTGCGAAACTTCGTGCCCTTGCCGGTGCTGGAGTTGTCGCATCTTCTCGGCAGCGTCGTGGGTGTCGGCTTGCTCATTATCGCGCACGGGCTGTACCGGCGGTTGCACACGGCCTGGTGGATTACGATTTGGCTGCTGTGTGCCGGAATCTTGCTATCTCTGCTCAAGGGCTTTGACTACGAAGAGGCCACGGTCCTGGGGGCCGTGGTCATTATCCTGACCATGGCGCGTGCGCGATTTCGGCGCCGCGCCTCGTTGATCGAGCAGCATTACTCCAGCGCGTGGATCGTGGCGTTCTTTTTGGTCTTGTTGACGGCCGCGTGGCTGGTTCTCTTCGCGTACCGGCATCTGCCCTACGGCAATGAATTGTGGTGGCAGTTTGCGTTTCATGCCTCGGCGCCGCGCAGCCTGCGCGCGTCGCTCCTTGCAGTGATCATCGCCGCCGCGTACGGCTTGTGGCGCGTGTTGCGGCCGGCGCCGCCGCGCTTCTCCGCCCCGCGGCAGGAGGATCTGGAATGCGTCGCGAAGCTGATCGAGAACAGCGAGGACACGACCGGGAATCTCGCGCTGCTGGGCGATAAGAATCTGCTGTTCAACAAGAATCGCACGGCATGCATCACGTTCCAGTCATCCGGCAGCAGTTGGGTGGCTATGGGCGATCCCATCGGTCCGGTTGAACTTGGCGAAGAGCTAGCATGGGAGTTTCTCGAAGACTGCGACGCCATGGCGGTCTCCCCGGTGTTCTACCAAGTCACCCCGGAACGCCTGCCGTTGTACGTCGATTTGGGATTGACGTTGAGCAAGCTCGGCGAGGAGGCTCGCGTGCCGCTCGAGAGCTTTTCCTTGGAGGGCCCGTCTCGGGCGGATCTGCGCCAGGCGCATCGCCGCGCCATTCGCGACGGTGCCATTTTCGAGCTGGTGGCGCGTCGCGATGTGCCGGCGATCTTGCCCGAACTGCGCGCGGTGTCGGATGCGTGGCTTGAAGAGAAGAAAACCGCCGAAAAGCGCTTTTCCTTGGGGTTCTTTGACGAACGCTATATCGCGCATTTTGATGTGGGCGTGGTTCGCCACAACGCCAAGATCTGTGCGTTCGCAAACCTCTGGCGCGGCGGTTCTACCGAGTTGTCGGTGGATCTGATGCGCTACAACGAGGCGGCCCCAAAGGGGGTCGTGGATTTCATGCTGATCGAATGCATGCTGTGGGGCAGGGGACAGGGCTACAAGTGGTTCAATTTAGGGATGGCGCCGCTCTCCGGTTTGGAAGAACACGCGCTGGCTCCCGCGTGGCATAAGCTGGGCCGGATGGTGCAGCGCTACGGCGAGATCTTTTACAATTTCGAGGGTCTGCGCAAATTCAAGGAGAAATTCGATCCCGTGTGGCGCCCTCGTTATCTCGCCGCGCCGGACGGCCTGGCCATGGCGGGCGCCGTGCTGGACGTGACGGCGCTGATATCAGGCGGCGTGCGCAAGGTGCTGCGCAAGTGAAACGAGCACCCGCGCTCGCCGCGCTGCTCTTGTGTTTCGGGAGCCTAGGCTACGGCGCACCGGCGAACAGCATCTCCTACGGCCGTTTCGGCAATATCAGCGTTCTTCGCGGCGGCGCCGAGCCGCGCGACGTGGTGTTGTTTTTATCCGGCGATGGCGGTTGGAACCTGGGCGTGATTTCCATGGCGCAGCATCTGGCGGATAAGGGCGCGATCGTGGCTGGCATCGATATCCGGCACTACCTTGGGCAGCTCGAAAGCTCAGCAGACAAATGCGTCTCACCCGCCGCGGACCTGGAAAATTTGAGCCGCTATTTGCAAGCAAAGCTAGGCCTCAAGTCTTATCTTCAGCCGACGCTCGTGGGCTATTCGTCCGGGGCCACGCTGGTTTACGCAACGCTCGCCGAGGCCCCGGATCGGTTATTCAAAGGCGCCTTGAGCCTCGGTTTTTGTCCAGATCTTGACCTTAAGAAACCCCTGTGCAAGGGATCGGGTATCGAGTCGACCCCGCGCCGCGCCGCGAGCGGCGTGCTCAAGGGCGTGGATTTTTTACCGGCGACAACACTTTCCGGGAAATGGATATCCCTTCAAGGAGAACTCGACCAAGTATGTCCGGCAGCAGCCACGCAAAAATTTATTGCTTCCGTTCCCGGTGCCGAGACCGTCATGTTGCCGACGGTGGGCCACGGCTACTCGGTGGAGAGAAACTGGTTGCCGCAATATGAGGCGGCTTACGATCGCATAACCTCAGAGCCGAAACTTACAGCGCCGCCGTTGGCGGCACCGGTGGCCGATTTGCCACTTATCATTGTCCCGGCTGCCGACAACACCAGTCCCTGGTTCGGCATTTTCTTGTCAGGTGACGGCGGTTGGGTAGGCCTGGACCGCGGTGTGTCCGATGAGCTCGCGAAACACAACATTCCGATCGTGGGCTGGGATTCGCTCAAGTATTTCTGGTCGCCGCGCACACCGGCCGGCGCCGCTCAAGATCTGGACCGCGTCATGCGTCATTTTTCGGCGCAGTGGGGCAAGACCCACGTGCTGCTGATCGGCTACTCCCAGGGAGCCGACACCATGCCCTTCATGGTCAATCGCCTGCCGCCGGTGACGCACGAGATGGTGGGCTTGACCACGTTGGTTGGTTTGAGCGACAACGCCGTGTTCGAATTTCACGTTTCGAATTGGCTGGGCAACGCTCCCGGCGGCGTCCCGACCGCTCCTGAACTGGCACGCTGGAGCGGCGCGCCCTACCTATGCCTGTACGGCGCGGAAGACAAAGATTCGGCCTGCGATGAACTCACGGGAACCGGCGGCGTTGCGGTAAAAATGTCGGGCGGTCACCATTTCGGCGGCAGCTATGCGGACATCGCGCGGGAGATTTTGAGCCGGCTGCACCCGCTCTGACGAATCCGCGAGCTTTACGGGAACTGCGTTTCGATTTTTTTAACCACCTCGCGCATCTTCGGCAAAAATTGTTCCACCGCTATTCGCAATGGCACCGCGGTGGCTGCATAACGCACCGTGATGGTCGCGAGAATTTTATCCTTGGCGCGGACCGGGACTGCCAAGCTGACTTCCTCTGATACGCGGCGCGCGCGTTGCGCCATGCCGAAGCCTTGGACCCGGGTTTCGTTGAGCAGCCGTTCCACCTCGACTCGGTTGCGGGCCACCCGATCCTCGGGAAGCGATGAACGCGCCAGCAGCTCCAGCAAGGCATCGCGCTGCGGTGCCGGGCAGAACGCCAGATATGCGCGCCCCGCCGCAGAGCCCAGCATCGGCACGCGCACACCGGCGCTGTACTGCTCCAAGGCAAGAGGGCTTTGGCGGTCGGTGGTTTCGCGGATCATCATGGTCGAGCCGGACGGCGTCGCTACCGCGACGGGCCAGACGATTTGGGCGCCAAGAGCCGCAAGCAGCGGTTTTGCGATATGCGCAACCAGCGCCTCGTCGTCGAATCCATCCGACAGCGCCCGCACCAAGATGGTAGGGCGGTAGCAGTCATCGTGCGCATCACGCTCAACGTAGCCGGCGAGGCGCAATGTTTCTAGAATGCGATACGTGGTAGTACGCGGGAGAGACACCGATGCGGCAAGCGTGTTGATGGCCGCGCGCTCCAGGCGATTCAATTCGGTCAAGACCTCGAGGCCGCGATTCAAGGCGCGAATGGGACGCGTCGAATCCCGGGCGCTTTCTTCGTTCGAATCCAGCTGTTCTTCAGAATTCAAGCAAACTTGTGCGTGCATTGTCCTTATATCCTTGCGGCTTCGTTCGCGGCGCGACCCACGGTTGATGGATACTCCCTCGGCAGCCGCGCGAGTTCGGGAATCCAGTCTCGTACATAAGTACCGTCCGGATCGAATCTGGTTGCCTGGGTTACGGGAGGTGGGCGCATTCAGCTACAATTCGCGGCCAATTTACAAAGCCCAGAAGGTCAGATTTTCATGTCGGAACAATACGTTGAGACGGTCATCGTCGGCGCCGGTCCCGTAGGACTGTTTCAGATTTTTGAATTGGGCCTGCTCGGAATCAGCGCGCATATCATCGATTCCCTCGGGCAACCGGGCGGTCAATGTACCGAGCTGTATCCCGATAAGCCGATTTACGACATCCCCGCGCTACCTATCTGCGGGGCGCAGGAACTCATCGATCGGTTGCTCGAACAGGTCAAACCGTTCAACGCGACCTTCCATCTGGGCCAAGAAGTGACCGAATTGCGTGTGCTCGAAAACGGCAAGTTTCATGTCGCCACCTCCACGGGGACTCGCCTGACCGCCGGTGCGGTGGTCATTGCCGCCGGGGTCGGAGCCTTTCAGGCGCGGCGTTTGAGCATCCCCGGCGCGGAGGCATTTGAAGGCAAAAACATTCATTATCGGGTCAAGTCGGCCGGTGATTTTTTCAACCAGAACCTGGTGATTTGCGGCGGCGGCGATTCGGCCTTGGATTGGACCGTGGCGTTGTGCGAAAAAGCGCGTTCGCTGACCCTGGTTCATCGCCGAGCCGATTTTCGCGCAGCGCCGGCCACGGTGGCCCGCATGCGCGAGTTGGTCGCCGCGGGTAAGATGCAGTTCGTGCAGGGCAATGCCGTCGCCATCGAAAATGAGAACGCGAAGCTAACAGGGCTTACCGTGCAAACCGCCGATGGTCAATCGCGGGTCATCCCCGTGGATCATGTGTTTGCCTTTTTCGGCCTGCATCCGAAACTGGGGCCCATTGCCGAGTGGGGCCTGGATCTCGAGAAAAAAGCACTCAAGGTCGATACCGAGAGATTTCAGACCAGCGTGCCGGGGATTTACGCCGTCGGCGACATCAATACGTATCCGGGCAAAAAAAAGCTCATTTTGAGCGGCTTTCACGAGGCTGCGCTGGCCGCCTTCGCGATCCAGCATCATCTATTTCCCGAGAAGCGGCAATTCCTGCAATACACGACCACCAGTCCGATCATGCAGAAGCGGTTGGGCGTCGCCGGCACCGGCTAAGGGCTGACACCATCAAATGCATCAATTACTCGAAGACCTCATCAAGGTCATGACCCTGGAGCGCCTCGAGATCAATCTATTTCGGGGCGAGAGCCGCGATATCGGCAGCCCGCAAGTGTTTGGCGGACAGGTGTTGGGCCAGGCGCTGGTAGCCGCTACGGCCACGGTGGAAAACAGAGCGGTGCATTCATTGCATGCTTATTTCTTGCGCCGCGGCGATTTCAATTCGCCCATTGTTTACGAAGTCGATCGGGCTTGGGATGGTAAGCATTTTGCCATGCGCCGCGTCGTAGCCATTCAGCACGGCCAGCAGATATTCAACATGTCCGCATCCTTTCAAATGCCCGAGTCAGGATTGGACCATCAGTTCCCGATGCCGGATGTGCCGCTGCCGGAAAATCTGCCCGACCTGGAACAATATCGTGCTTCCTTGAGCGGATTGCCGCCTGCCCTGCTCAAGATTCTGGATCAAAAACGGCCGTTTGAATTCAGGCCCACCGAAATGCCCAACTTTGCGCGGCCCGAGAAAAAACCGCCGTTCAAGTATGTCTGGATTCGCGCCGTGGACAAGCTCCCCGATGACGAGGCGCTGCATCGTTGCCTGTTGGCTTACGCCTCGGACTTTCAGTTGCTCGATACCGCGCTCAAACCCCACGGTTTGTCCTGGGCAAGAGATAAAATGGTGATCGCGAGCATCGATCATGCAATGTGGTTTCATCGCAGTGTTCGAGTCGATGATTGGCTGCTGTATGCTATGGACAGTCCCAGCGCCTCGGGCGCGAGAGGCTTTACGCGGGGCAACGTGTTTTCGCGTGATGGCCGCTTGGTCGCTAGCGTATCGCAGGAAGGTTTGATCAGAGTTATGACCCAGGCCAATGCTTAAAGCCGTCATCATCCTCGTTGTGATCATCGCAATCTTGGTGGGCGGGATGCTGACCCTGCGCAGCAGCCGCCAGACCGGCATGCCGAGCCAGGATGTCTTGAAGCGCGCCACGAAACGGGCCGAGGAGCAAGCTGCGAAGGATGAGGCCGACCGCTAAGGCCAGAAGGCACGGCTTAAGGATTCGCTCTCAAGGTCTCCCAGACCTCACGCGGCAAAGTGAAGAGATGGCAGTCCCACCAGCGGTTCTTGGCGCGGCGGTGCTTGCGGTAAACCGCTTCCCAGCGCATGCCGATTTTCTCCAGCACTCGAATCGACGCGCTGTTGTTGACGTCCACGGTTGAAATCACGCGCTCGGCGCGCAGGTCGAAGAACGCAGCGTCGACCAGCGCCAAGGCGATTTCCGTGGCGTAGCCCCTGCCCCATTGATCCGCCCCCAACATATAGCCTAGGTCCACGACCTTGGCCTCGATCAGGGACAGATCGCATGCCCCGATCAGCTGCGCTGTCGCGATTTCCTCCACCGCGAGTTCAAATCGCGTGCGCGGCTGCTCCCGTTGTGACGCCAGCAGCTCTTCGAGATATTCGGCGGAGCTGTCTTCATCGCGCGGGCCAAAGAAAAGATATCGCGTGACGCGCGGATCGGAAGAATAGGCATGGATGGATTCGAGGTCCGAGGAAACAAACTCGCGCAGATTCAAGCGCGCCGTGCGAATCGGCACGGTCAGTTTGCGCACAAAACCTTGCCCGGATTCAAAATTCCCTTCGGATCGAGCGCACGCTTCAGTACGTGCATGACGCTCAATTCCACAGGATCCGCGCGGCGGGCGAATTCTTCGGCTTTGAGCCGCCCAATGCCGTGCTCGGCACTGATGCTGCCGCCCAAGCTCTCGACCAGATCGAACATGGCATGCTCGAGCGGGTATGTCCGGCTGACAAAGAGATGAAGGTCCGCGCCTGGCTTCTGGCTTACGTTGAAGTGTAGGTTGCCATCGCCGGCGTGCCCATAGGAAACGACGTCTCCCTCGGGCGCCAGAGCATTGGCCAAGGCGGTGCCCTTCTCGATGAGCGTGGGGATCGCAGAAACCGGAACCGACACGTCGTGCTTGATACTCGCACCATGCCGGCGCTGCGCTTCAGGCACCGATTCACGCAATTTCCACATGGCCTGGGATTGAGCAATGGATGCGGCGAGCATGGCGTCCCTGAGGGTTCCGGCCGCAGCGGCATCTTCAAGTTCCGAGGTCAAAAGGGCGGTCAAGTTCTGGTTTGGATTCGCGGAGCCCAATTCGATCAGCAGATACCAGGGTGTATTGAACTCCAATGGATTGGCGACGCCCGGCACGTGCTTCACCGTCATTTCCACCGCGATTCTCGGCATCAGCTCAAAAGAGCTAATCTGTTCCCCCGCCGCGTTTCGCAGCCGGTTGAGCAGTTCGAGCGCGCGGGAAGGCGAGTCGATCCCCACCAGGGCGGTTGCGGTATCGGCTGGCACGGGAAATAGCTTCAAGGATGCCGCCGTGATCAATCCTAGGGTGCCTTCCGCGCCGATGAAGAGCGATTTGACGTCGTAGCCGGTGTTGTCCTTGCGCAGGCTTTTGAGGGCCGAGAGCACCCGGCCATCCGCGAGCACTACTTCCAGTCCCAGCACCAGATCGCGCATCATTCCGTAGCGCAGAACCGCCGTGCCGCCGGCGTTGGTCGACAAGTTGCCGCCGATTTGCGCCGTGCCCTCCGAACCCAAGCTCAAGGGAAACAAGCGATTCGCCTCGCGCGCGGCGGCTTGGGCGCCGGCCAATGTGCATCCGACTTCAACGATCATCGAATAGTTGTCCGCGTCGATGTGCCTTACACGATTCAAGCGCTGCATCGACACGACGATCTGCGATCCGGTTTCATCGGGGGTCGCCCCGCCGCAGTAGCTGGTGTTGCCACCCAGCGGTACCACGGCGACTTCTTCGCGGTTGCAGATGGCAAGAATGTTGACGACTTCATCCACGCTGCGGGGCCGCAGCACCAGGGGTGTGGCGCCGCGATACAGCTGCCGGAAATCAGTGAGGTAGGGAGCGAGCTCATCCGGCGAGTCCAGCCAACCGCCAGGACCCACCGACGCCTTGAGCTGCGCCAGGGTGGCAGAGCTAGGCGGGCGAGGCATGGACGGTCAAAGGCGCTTCCCCCCGCCCTCACGAACCGCGGCAGGTACCGGTTTCAGGTCCCAGATCAACCCGACGAAAGACATCAACTTCAACAGGTAGAAGGTGACATCGAATTCCCACCAATAAAAGCCCTGACGAGCCGATGCCGGGTAGTGATGGTGATTGTTGTGCCAGCCCTCGCCCAAGGTAATGATCGCCAACCAGGGATTGTTGCGGCTGGCATCGCCGGTCTTGTAGCGTTGGCGGCCGAAAACATGCGAAAGAGAGTTGATGGTGTAGGTGCCGTGATACACCAGTACGGTGGAGATGAAAAATCCCCATATCAGCATCTGCCAGCCCGTGGTGTGAAGACCCGGGGCGACATGCTTCAGCAGCACGCCGAGCAGAAACACACCGACGCCGAGCGCCGTCGGAACCACGATATCGAACCGATCCAAGAACCGCAGCTCCGGATATTTGAGAAGATCCTTGACCCGCGACAGATCAGCCGCGAAGTGTTTATGGGACATGAACCAGCCCATATGGCTCCAAAAGAAACCGTGCTGCACAGGCGAGTGCACATCGTCCGGCTTGTCCGAATGCACATGATGGTGGCGATGATGAGCCGCCCACCAAATAGGTCCGCGCTGCACCGCCGAGGCCCCGAGCATGCCGAAGATAAACTGTCCGACGCGCGAGGTCTTGAACGATCGGTGGGAAAAATACCGGTGGTAAAAACCCGTAATGGCGAACATGCGCACCACATACAGCGCGATCGTCACCGACAACGCGACCCAGCTGAAGCCCACCCAGATCACCGCCAAACAAACTACGTGCATCAGCAAAAACGGCAGAACGCGGGCCCAATCGATGTGGCGCCCGGAATCGAGCGGCACAGCCTCCGGCGGCCGAGTTGCAAAGTCGCTGTTCCCGAACCAGCGCGAGAGTTCATGCCCCACGCGTACGGCCGTGGGGTTCTCGATGACAATTTCATTTTCTGGCGTCATATCCTTCCTAAGTCTTGAGTGCCGCTATTCGCTCGTCCAATGGCGGGTGGGTCATGAATAAGCGCATGAAGCCAACCTCGCTACCCGTGTTGATGCCGAACGCCTGCAGCTGCTGCGGCATCGGCGCTCCGTGACTGCGCTTCAACACCTGCAGCGCATCGATCATATTGCCGGCGCCGGTAAGATCCGCGCCGCCCCGGTCGGCGCGAAATTCACGCCGACGCGAGTACCAACATACGATCATGCTCGCGAGTATGCCCAGTAAGAACTGCGCGATCATGGTAATCAGGAAAAAACCAATGCCCGACTCTTCCCGGTCGTTGCGCAGGACCGCTCGGTCGACAATGCCGCCGATGATTCGCGCAAGGAATATTACGAACGTATTTAACACGCCTTGCAATAGCGCGAGAGTAACCATATCACCATTCGCAACGTGCGAAATTTCGTGACCCAGTACCGCCTCGACTTGCGTGCGGGACATGTTGCGCAGCAGGCCGCTGCTGACCGCCACCAAGGCTGCATTGCGCCGCGCGCCCGTGGCGAAGGCATTCATTTCCTGCGACTCGAATATGCCGACCTCGGGCATCGCCACGCCCACCTGGTCGGCCATCCGCTTGACCGCCCCGACCAGCCAGCGCTCCAGTTCGGAATCGGGCCTGTCGATAATGCGCACTCCCATCATGCGCTTGGCGGTCCATTTGGACAGCGCCAGCGAGATGAGCGACCCGCCGAATCCAAAAATAGCCGCAAATGCGAGTAAGCCGCCGGTCCCACCTCGCAGCAGGTGCACGCCGAACACATTCTCCACGACGAACAGCACCGCGCTGAGCAGCGCCAAGACGGCCAGGTTCGTGAGAATGAAGAGCAGAATGCGTTTCATGGGGCTTTAGATGGGGAAAACGAACCGCAATATGGTAGCGCGGCATCCTGATGGTCGGGACGTTTCGGTTCAATTTCAAGCTGGGGTGTCGGCGGCGAGGACAATTGAAGTTTTTGCAAGTGTGTAAAATCAAGGGTTTAACACCCTAGAGTGGCGATGCAGTATAGAGACTATTACGAGATTCTCGGCGTGACCCGAGGGGCTGAGGCCGACGAGGTGAAGCGCGCCTATCGCAAGCTGGCCCGCAAGTATCACCCGGATGTCAGTAAGGAAAAGAACGCCGAGGATAAATTCAAGGAAGTCCAAGAGGCTTACGAAGTGCTGCGCGATCCGGACAAGCGCGCCGCCTACGATCAGCTGGGGCGCAATTTTCGCAGCGGACAGCAATTCCGGCCACCGCCAGATTGGGCCCAAAGGTTCGGGCAGACGGGAGGGCAGCGCTTTACCGATTTGAACGGCTTCAGCGATTTCTTCTCCAGTCTTTTTGGCGGCGCGGGGATGGGGGCGGCCGGCCACGCCGATGCCGGCCGCGCCGAATCGGACGCCGGTTATCTAGACGTCACGGTGGAAGAGGCGTACGCCGGTACCAAACGTCGCGTCACCTTGAGCGAAAACGGCCGCCAGCGCCAAGTGGATGTGCAGATTCCGGCCGGCGTTAGCGAAGGCCAGTCGCTGCGTATAGCAGGCGTGGCCGGGCGCACCTCACTGATCTTTCGCATCCGGTTGCGCGCTCATCATCTTTACGAGGTCGCCATTAAGGACGTGCAAATCGAGCTGCCATTGGCGCCTTGGGAGGCCGCGTTGGGCGCGAAGGTCGCGGTGCCCACGTTAGGCGGGACTGTCGAGTTGACAGTGCCGCCCGGCGCGCAGTCCGGACAGAAGCTGCGGCTGCGCGGCAGAGGATTACCCGGCAGTCCGAGCGGCGATCAAATAGTTACCATCAAATTGGTGACCCCCACGGCGCAATCGAGCGCCGAGAAAGAAGCTTATGAGCGCATGAAGCGCGATTTCAAATTCGACCCGCGTGCCGATTGGCCGTAGCGTTGTATCCTTGGCTTAGCCGCCGGTGAGCACGTCGTCGCTCAGCACATCGTCGGGCGACATAAAGGCTTCGCCTTGGCGGCGCCGCTCCGCCGCGACCTGCACGCTTTGCGGTTTCACGAAAATTGCCCAGACTTCGGGATGCGCGTGTTTGATTTGCTTTTCCAATTCCACCACTGCACGTTCGATGTCCGGGGCGCGCATATAGTCGAAAAAATCCAGGCTTAGCATTGCGGTCACCGTGTTGGGCGCCAGCTGCACCGTTACGATGCTGTTGGCCTTGCACACCCCGCTCATACCGGCGGCGATTCGAATAATGGCATCGCTCAAGGTCGGGTCGGCACGCTCGCCGATGAGCAGGGCCTTCGACTCTTGCGCCAGCAACATGGCAACTCCCGCCAAGATGGCGGCAATGACCAGGGAGGCAATCCCGTCCCAACGGCTGTCCTCCGTGAGTGTGGCGGCGGCGGTGCCGGCGGCGGCCACCAAAATTCCCAGCACTGCGGCGGAATCCTCGAAGACAACGATGAATGCAGGGGGGTCTTTTGACTGCCGAAATGCCGCCCACCATCCCAAATTGCGTTTGGTGGCACGAAAGGCTCGCATCCCCACGATCCACGAGCCGCCCTCGAATACCAGCGACGCGGCCAGCACCAGGTAGATGACCAAGGGCCTTTCGATGGGTTGCGGCTCACGCAGTCTATGGATGCCCTCGTAGGCCGAAACGCCGGCCCCGAGGGTGAAGATGAGCAACGCCACGACGAAGCTCCAGAAATAGACCTCGCGCGCATAGCCTAGGGGGTGCTGCGAATCCGCAGGCCGCGAGGAGCGCGCGATGCCATACAACAACAACAGCTCATTGACGGTGTCGACAAGGGAATGGACCGCCTCGCTCAGCATGGCCGCCGAGCCGGTGAGCCCAGCCGCGGTAAATTTCGCTAGGGCCACCAATATGTTGCCCGCAAGTGCCGCCCAAACCGCCTTGAGGGTGCCGCTTTTTGCCATGGTGCGTTCCAGCTTGAAGTATCGGCGGGCGACCCCACCTCTGCCCGACCTACTTTAGATTGTAAGGCCATGACAACAGAAACCCAGCCGATAACGGAAATACCGCCGCAAATCAAAGAGTTCCAGGCCGAAACCAAGCAGGTGCTGCGCCTGGTGATTCATTCGCTCTATTCGCACAAAGAGATTTTCCTGCGCGAATTGATCTCGAACGCCTCCGATGCCTGCGAGAAGCTGCGCTTCGAGGCCATCGCCAAACCTGACCTGATGGGCGCCGACTCGCTGTCGGTCACCTTGACGCCCGACAGTGCTGCCGGGACCTTGAGCATCAAGGACAACGGCATCGGCATGAGCGAGGCTGAGATCATCGACAATCTGGGTACGATCGCGCGCTCGGGCACCAAGAGATTCCTGGAGACCTTGAGCGGCGATTCTGCCAAGGACGCTCAGCTGATCGGCCAGTTCGGCGTCGGCTTCTATTCCGCGTTCATTGTGGCGGACAAAGTCACCGTGCTGAGCAAACGCAGCGATGCCCCGGCGGTGCGTTGGGACTCCGACGGCGAGGGCCAGTATCAGATTCAAGTTAGCGACAAAACCGAACGCGGCACCGAAGTCATTCTGCACCTGCGAGATGAGGACAAAGAATTCCTGGAGCCGGCGCGCTTGCGCCAGCTGGTGCGCAAATACTCGGATCATCTGAGCATCCCGGTGATCTTGAAGGCGGGCGACAGCGCCGAGACTTTGAATCAAGCGAAGGCGTTTTGGACGCGGCCGAAATCGGAGCTGAAGGACGAGGACTACCAGGCCTTCTACAAGCACTTGACCCATGATTCGGAAGAGGCGCGTGCTTGGGCGCACAACAAGGTCGAGGGCAATATCGAATATACCTCGCTGCTGTATTTGCCGAAGCGCGCACCCTTCGACCTGTTCGAGCGCGAACAGAAAGGAGGCATTCACCTCTACGTAAAGCGCGTATTCATCATGGACAAGGCAGCGGAGCTATTGCCGCCGTACCTGCGCTTCATGCGCGGGCTGGTCGATTCATCCGACCTGCCGCTCAACGTGTCGCGCGAGCTGCTGCAAAACAATCGCACGGTGGAGAAGATCAAATCAGCGCTGGTCAAGCGTTCCTTGGATATGCTCGAGGACCTGGCGGCGAACAATCCCCAAGAGTATGCGGAGTTTTGGAAAACCTTCGGCGCGGTTTTGAAGGAAGGCATCATCGACGATCCGGGGCAGAAGGTTCGGATCGCAAAATTGCTGCGATTCAATTCCACCGCGGACGACAACGATGCGCGGGGCGCCCATGCGCCGGGGGTTACGCTCGAGGCGT
This sequence comes from Gammaproteobacteria bacterium, assembly GCA_034667905.1. Taxonomy (GTDB): domain Bacteria; phylum Pseudomonadota; class Gammaproteobacteria; order Steroidobacterales; family Steroidobacteraceae; genus Bog-1198. The sequence goes on from JAXDQK010000122.1 coordinate 42,705, forward strand.
ACGTCTCGCGCATGAAGCCCGACCAAAAGGCCATTTACTATCTGACCGCGGATTCCTTGACCGCTGCGCGCAACAGTCCCCACCTAGAAGGCTTTCGCGCCAAGGGCATGGAAGTGTTGCTGCTGACTGATCGAATCGATGAGTGGGTGGCCGCGCATTTGCACGACTTCGAGGGCAAAACGCTTGCCAATGTGGCGAGCTCGGCGGCGGACGTGGCCTCGGCCATCGAGACTCCCGAGAAGGCGGCTGCGGAGAGTGCTTTCAAGGATACCTTGGATCGGCTCGGCAAGAATCTACTGGGCAAAATCGCGAGCGCGCAAGTGTCTGCTCGCCTCACTGATTCGCCCGCCGTTTTGGTGGCCGGTGAATTCGGCATGAGCTTGCGCATGGGCCGCATCTTGAAGCAGGCGGGACAAAACAATCCTTTCGCCACGCTGCCCATCCTCGAGGTAAATCCGAATCATCCCCTGGTGGAGCGGTTGAAGCACACGCAGGACGATGCGTCATTTTCCGATCTCGCTCACGTACTCTACGACCAGGCGATGCTCGCAGAAGGCGGTGAGCTGGACGATCCGGCCATCTTCGTACGGCGCGTTAACCGGCTGATCGTGGAAGGCCTCTCCGCGCAGCCGAAAATCATCCTGAGCTGAACATGCTGAGGCCACAATGGCTAGCCAATGACGGGAACGCCGCGGTAAGCGCAGATCGGAACGCGCCGCCGGGCGCCGACGCGCTCGATGACGGGCCGTTGCTCGATGCCTATTCGGGCGCGGTGATCGGCGCCCTGGAGCGCGTCGCGCCCGCAGTCACCTTCATCGAGGTGGCGGGGCCCGCCCGCGGCGCGCGCGCCCCGGCAGCTTCGCGCAATCGCCGCACCGAACAGGGCAGCGGTTCGGGTTTTCTCTTCACCCCCGACGGCTACTTGCTCACCAACAGTCACGTTGTGGAGGGCTCGGAGGAGATCACCGTCCGCCTCAACGATGACACGCGCTTTCATGCCGACCTCGTCGGCAACGATCCGGATTCTGATTTGGCAGTGTTGCGCATCGGCTCTCCGGGCGCGCTGCCCTACGCGGAATTCGCCGATTCGTCCCGGTTGAAAGTGGGCCAGGTGGCCATCGCCATCGGCAATCCGCTCGGCTATTCGAAGACGGTAACGACTGGTGTGGTATCGGCACTTGGCCGAACGCTGCGCGCCAAGTCGGGCAGGTTGATGCACGATGTCATCCAGACCGATGCGGCGCTCAATCCGGGAAACTCCGGCGGACCGCTGGTCGATTCCAGGGGGCGCGTCATCGGCGTCAACACCGCCATGATCCCGCAAGCCCAGGCAATTTGCTTTGCCACGGGAATCAATACGGCAAAATGGGTCATTAGCCAGATATTTGCCCATGGCCGGGTGCGCCGTGCCTACATCGGCGTGTCGGGTGCCACGGTACCGATTGCCACGCGTGTCGTGCGCCATTTCAGCCTTCCCGGCAACACGGCGGTCCATGTTGCGGAAGTGGTGCCCGGCAGCCCCGCGGCGCTTGCCGGGCTTCAAACCGGAGATCGGATGGTCGCGCTCGACGGCGTGCGCATCAACGGGATCGACGGTCTGCAGCGCACGCTGGATGCCAGCTTGATCGGTCGCGAATGCGAATTGCAATTCCTGCGCCGATCGAGCGTAATCAAAACGGCGATACGGCCGATCGAAATGCCGCCGCTGCGAGCGGCGGGCAGCGGCACGAAATTCAAGGAAACGCTCCCATGAGTCCCACCCATCCGGTCACCTTGGCGGTTCCGCCCGAACCCACCGACCATGCGCTGGGCTCCGAACATGCGCGTGTAGTGGTGATCGAGTACGGAGATTTTGAGTGCCCGAGCTGTAAGGTCGCGGCGACCACGCCGACCTTGTTGGTAGAGCGTTTTCCCAACCAAGTGCGTTTCATTTTCCGTCACTTTCCCCTGGAAGAGGCGCATCCGCATGCCCTGCTGGCGGCGGAATCCTCGGAAGCGGCCGGCGCCCAAGGAAAGTTCTGGGAAATGCACGACGTGCTGTTTCGCAATCAACTGCATCTCAAGGCAGCGGACTTACATCACTATGCGAGCGAACTTGGGCTGGACATGGCCCGCTACGTGGCAGAAATGGACGATCATATTTACTTGCAAAAGGTGCGCGAACACGTCGCCGGCGGGCGCTTGAGCCATATCCGCGCGACACCGACTTTTTTCGTCAACGGCGCGGTGCAGGACATTTCGTTCGGCATGAAAGGCTTGCACGACGCGGTGGCGGCGGCGGTCACGCACCGGCGCAAGTAACGCTTCGCTAAACCCCGTTTACTCTTCCACGGTACATTCTTTCGACTTGTGCTCCTCTGGACCCCCGCACCTGACGATCACCCCATGGATCGCCTGTATCCCGAAATGCTTGCTGGCCGGTGCCCCAAAACTCAAGGTGATGTTCGAGACCTTGACGTTCGTTCCTCCGAGGATGCAAAGCGTCAGCGGCGATGGGTTTCCAAACGGCGCCGGGCTGCCGTTCCCCGTGACAAATGCCGTTCCCCTGACCACAAAACCCTCGGTAGCGGCAGGGCTGAAAGTCGGACAGCTCGCCAACCAGTCTGAGGTCGTGACCGCACCGTCCGTCATGCTGATGTGGTGCGTGTGGGCTCCCCGAGTCGCAGGATCGTCCTTGTCCACGGTGCCCTGCGAAATCCCGAAATCCGACGTCTCCATGTTAAGGGCGGCCGAAAACCTCACGTTGCCCCGCTCATCGAGATCCAACCACCATTTGCCGCGCATTTCGTACGGACCGCCTTTGACGAGGGCCGCTGAGGGCGTGTAGTCATTGATTAGACCGGAGTAGTGGGCCGGCGGTGAAGGCTGCCCTGAATTGGCCGCCAGAGCCGGCGTGAGCGCTGCGAGACTAGCCGCCGACACCAGGACCGCAGTGCCGTGAGCGATCCACCTGAACGCTTTGTTATTCATCGTAAAGACTCCCATTTGATGTGTTGCAGACCGGGGCTAACCATCGGTCGCATTCGGGAGCAGGGTCAAACAGCAAAGCGCGGAATCCGCCATTTACCGTCAAATGCCGCCGTTTGCCGTGCGGCTCGGAGGTAACGGGCGGGCCCGCAAATAAAAAGGGCGCCCTTGAGAGGCGCCCGAATGGGGAAATCAATTAACCAGTGGGCTTAGCTCCAGTCGTCTCCGCCTCCGCCGCCCATTCCACCGCCGCCGTCGTCCCAGGAACCGGGATCGTTCGCGCCAAAGTCGGCGCCGCCCATGTCGCTGTTGCTATTGCCAGGCTCGGCGGCCTCGGCGGGAGGAATGACCCCGCCGCCTGCTGCATGCTGGCCGCCGTCCAGGAAGTGATGCGCCAATTCCTCGCCCGCAACCACGCCGGCACCTACAGCCAAGCCTGAGGCAAGACCGCCCGCGATGCCTGAGCCCATCCCGCCGCCCATAGGCTGGCCGTATCCGGGGCCGTAGCCAGGGCCATACCCGGCGCCCGGCGCACCGCCCGGGCCGGGGCCGCCGGGACCTGGGCCGGCCGCAGGAAATTGGTTATAGGGGGGTCGTCGGCGGCGGAACAGCATCATCAGTACCCCTGCGACCACCGCGAGGATCAAAATCGTTCCCCACGGGAAATGCGCCGAGCGCGCCGGAACGACCACGTTTTGGCCGTTCATCATGCGCGTAGTGCCGCCCATCCCCAGCTGCGCCTTGAGTTCTTGAACCGAGCGCGGGCTGAAAGAGGTCAAGCCTGGGTTCAGGCGCTCGGCAGTGCCGAGCTCGGTGCGGGCCATCGACGCCTTGCCTTCCTTCGCGTACAGCTCGGCCTGCACATAGTGTGCCTTGGCGCTGTTCGGATGATCGGCCAGCACCTGGGTGATCATTTGCTGCGCCTGGTCAATATGGCCCGCAGCGGCCGCATCGTAGATCTGATTCATTGTCGGATCAGCAGCTTGCGCAAAGCTGGGCGAGCTTAACCCTAAGGCGACGCCCAAGCTGAGTGCAGCACCAAGGATGAATTTACGCATACCAAAGACCCCCAATTGGTCAAAATTGACCATTCGTGAATTAGATATGGGCGTTCAGGCGAAGTTCAACGACTAAATGACGCCGCGGCGTTTCTGATCGAGTTCAATGGACTCGAATAACGCCTGGAAATTCCCTTCGCCGAAGCCTTCATTGCCCTTGCGCTGAATAATTTCGAAGAAAATCGGGCCGATGGCGTTCTTTGTGAATACTTGTAGGAGAATGCCGCTTTTTTCCGATCCATCGATCAGAATTCCCCGACGCTTAAGCTCGCTCACTGACTCCCGGTGGCCGGTGACGCGCGCATCGACCCCTTCATAGTACGTGTCGGGCGTGTCTTGAAATTCGACACCGCGAGCGCGCAAGGCATCCACGGTTCGATAAATATCATCGGTACCCAAGGCAATGTGCTGGATGCCTTCCCCCTTGTACTCGTTCAAGTATTCCTCGATCTGGCTCTTGTCGTCTTGGCTTTCATTGATGGGAATGCGAATTTTGCCGCAGGGCGAGGTGAGGGCGCGCGAGAACAGACCGGTCTCCTTGCCTTCGATGCTGAAGTAGCGGATTTCCCGAAAATTAAACAGCTTTTCGTAGAAGCCGGCCCACACATTCATGTTGCCGCGCTTGACGTTGTGCGTCAGATGATCGATGCGAATGAGTCCCACAGGCGCTGCAGGGGAGGTTGATTTCACCGGGACGAAATCGACATCGTAGATGGTGCGTTCGCCGTAGCGATCGACGAGGTAAATCAAGCTTCCGCCGATGCCGACAATCGAGGGAATGTTGAGCTCCATCGGTCCCGCCGTCACGGGCCCAGGTGTTGCACCCAACGTGAGAGCTCGGGCGTACGCCAATCGCGCGTCGGCGACGCGGAAGGCCATGGCGCAGGCGCAAGGTCCGTGCGCGCGCGCGAACTGCTGCGCGAAACTGTCGTGCTCTGCGTTGATGATGAAATGGATATCGCCTTGACGGTGCAGGGTCACGTTCTTGGAGCGATGGCGCGCGGCTGCCGGCAGTCCCATGCCTTCGAACAGCCTGCGCAACAACTCGGGGTCCGGCGCTGCGTACTCGACGAATTCGAACCCGTCGGTGCGCATGGGATTGCTCGAGGTGAGCTCGGCGTTCACGGTGAGGTGACGGCTTTGCCTTGCGCGGAAATCGCCGTGCCGAAAACATGGTCCCATACGTGCGTAGTGACGCCGAAGTTGCCGCGTTTCGGGGAATGATGATGGCGCATGTGCCAGGCGCGAAGGTTGCTGAAATACGCCGAGCTAGGCTTGCGGGTGTGATGATGAATCACATGATGCACGTAGCCATACCACCAGTAGCCTACCATCACCCCGACGGTGAGGCCGTTGGCAATGTTGAATCCGGCCCACCACCAGAGCGGCAGCAAAATTACGCTCACCCAGACCGAAACGCTGACCCATGAGGGGGTGCCGATAAAATCCAACGGTGCACCGTGGTGCTTGCCGTGCATGGGCGAGAACACGGGCATGCGATGCAGGGCGATCCGGTGCAGCACATACTCCAGAAAAGTCCATAGAATCAGACCTGCGAGGCAGGCGGCGGACCATTCTCGGGCGGCAGGCCAAGTACTATGGCTGAAATTGGCTCCCGCGAGCGATATCACCACGATCGGATAAACCACGAAATCGGAGTAATAGCTGAACTTGCTGAGTTGCATCGTTGCCCCTCGCCCTTTATGGAATGAGCTATTTGACCACGAATGAGGTCAAATGTTAGCGGAAGAATACGTTCCCCGCACGGCCTTCTGGTTTGCGGCGCTTTGGTAATATTTTCCAGGATGAGAAAAACCTTCTTAATCGTCGGAGCCGGCTTCTCGGGCACGGTGCTCGCGGTCAACCTGCTGCGGCGGGCGGCGCCCCAAGGCACCGATATCGTTCTGATCGAACGCAGCAGCGCCATGGGCCGCGGCGTGGCCTATGCGGAGCGGGATTTTCCATATCTGCTGAACGTGCCCGCAGCCAGGCTGTCGGCCGATTCGCGCGATCCGCTGCAATTCCTGCACTACGCTAAGCTTAAGTTGCCGAACATCGACGCGGAGGATTTTCTGCCGCGCGCCTTGTATGGAGATTACCTGCAGGAGCTGCTCTCCAAGGCGGAGCGCGATGCACCCGCGCACGTTCGTTTGATACGCGTGTTCGGCGAGGTGACGGGGATCGTCAAATCCGAGGGCGGAGCGCCTCTGGCGCAGTTCGCGGACCGGGGGCCGATAGCAGGCGATGCCGTGGTGCTGGCGCTGGGGAATCCTCCCGCAGCGCTGCCTAAGTGGGCCGAGGAAGTGCGCGGCCACGCGGCATACCGCCAGGATCCTTGGAATTTGCCGACGCTGACCGAGCAGCACTCGGTGCTGATTGTCGGCAACGGATTGACCATGGCCGACGTGGCGTCTGCCTTGAGCCGGCACGCGGATCGAGTGCCGACAGTACACACAATTTCGCGTCGCGGCTTGATTCCCAAGGCCCAGACCACCTTTCATGTGGACGCCGTGCGAGGAAGCGGCGAGACCTTGCTGGCCTCTACGGACTCGACCCGGAAACTACTGCGAGCGTGCCGCGCCATGGTCCGGCAGGTGGAGGAACTGGGCGGCGATTGGCGCGAGGTGCTCACCTTTATCCGGAATCTGGCACCCGCTCTTTGGCGGCGGTTACCTGAGAGAGAGCGCAGGCGCTTCGTGCGGCACGTACATATCCACTGGGACACGCATCGGCACCGGCTGCCGCCGCTTTTGAGCGCTCGCATCGAAGCTTTGCGCCGCAGAGGCAAACTGCGGATCAATGCCGGCCGCATCGAACGCGTCATTGCCCGAGATCATCAGCTGCAAGTCTCCTGGCGCCCTCGCGGCAGTGATCTTTGCGCCACGCTGACCGTAGACCTGGTGGTGAATGCCACCGGGCCCAACTATGCCATCGCGCGATCGGCCGACCCGCTGCTGGCCTCGCTGCGCCAGGCGGGCTTGGTCACCCCCGATCCTTTGAACTTGGGAATTCGCACCGACCGCTTCGGCGTCTGCCTCGATGCGCAAGGTAGAACGAGCCAGCATCTTTATTATCTCGGGCCGATGTTGCGCGCAGATCATCTGGACGCCACCGCGACGGCGGAACTTCGCGATCATGCGGAACAGCTCGCGGCCCATCTCGAAGGCGACGCGAGGCCTTAAGCGAGCTTGGCGATGCCCGTCAGGAGCCGCTCGAGTTCTTGGCGCGTGCTGTACATGGACACGCCGGTGCGCAGCAGGCCGCCGCGATCGGCGAGCCCCAGCACGCCCACGGCGCGCGCCGCGTAGAAGTGTCCGTCCCAAACGCAAATGCCGTCTTTGCCTAGCGCCTTGGTTGCTTCGGACGCCGTGACGTGGTCGAGCGTGATCGACACGGTGGGCGCTCGCCTAGCGGAGCTGAAATCCGGTCCCCAAACCTGCACGCCGGGGATCTTTCGCACGGTATCGTGATAGAACTTGGCGAGTGCGTGCTCGTGGGCGGCAATACCGGTCATGGCATCCACCACGCGCTCTCGTAAAGTCGCGCCATTACCCCAACTCGCCAGATATTCCACCGCGGCACGCAGGCCATCGATGGCCGCATGGTTGAGCGTGCCGGTTTCGATGCGGTAGGGCGCGGCCGGATCCTGCACGCTCAAGCGGTCCGTGGGCAGGCGGTCAAGGGCACCGGGGCGCGAGTAGAGCACGCCGATATGCGGGCCGTAGAACTTATAGCCCGAGCACAAGAGGAAATCCATGCCGAGGCTTTTTACGTCGAGGGGGAAATGCGGCGCGTAATGCACGGCATCCACCGCCAGCAAGGCACCGACTGCTTGCGTCAAGCGCCGCGCGAGCGCGAGGTCGTTGACGGTGCCCAAGGCGTTCGATGAGGCGCCGATGGCGAAGAGCTTCGTGCGCGGCGTGACCTTCGCGTGCATGTCTTCCAAGTCCAGCTGCCCGGAGGGCAGCAGCCGCACTTCTTGAATGACCGCGCCATGCTCTTGCAGGCGCAGCCACGGCCCGCGATTGGCCTCATGATCGAGCTGCGTGATCAGAACTTCGTCGCCCTTTTTCAAGGTGCGCGCGATGCTGGCGCTCAAGAAGTAATTGAGCGTGGTCATGTTCTGCCCGAAGGAGATGCACTTTGGGTCTTCGGCACCGAGGAATGCTGCCAGCACGCTGCGCGCTAATTCCATGCGCCGATCGACTTCTTGCGAGGGCGGAAAATTGCCGTGCGTGTTGACATTACAGGTGGCGTAGAAATCGGCCATGGTATCGATCACGATACGCGGGACTTGGCTGCCGCCGGGTCCGTCAAGATAAGCGAGATTCGTTTCTTGGCCGCGCACCAGCGCGGGAAAGTCATTACGGCAGCGAAGAGACTGTTCAGTTGTAAATGGCATAGTAAAGTATCTCATGAAATTTTCCCCGCTGGTGGATCGAATCAAGGGCGAAAGCGTGGCGGCTTGGGCCATCCACGCACAGGCGCGCGAAGCACAGCTGCGCGGCGAAGACGTGATCGTGCTCAGCATCGGCGATCCTGCTTTGGAAACGCCCGTGCCGGTTCTTGACCGCGCCATCGAAACACTTCGCGCAGGCGACGTCCGCTATACGCCCGCGGCCGGACGCCAGGCCTTGCGCGCGGCGATTGCCGAACAGCACCGGCGGCGCACCGGCCAAGCGGTGGACGCGGACAATGTGATTTTTCTCTCGGGCGCGCAGAATTCGCTGTACGCAGCCGCGATGTGTATTGCTGGTCCCGGTGATGAGGTGCTCGCGCTCGAGCCTTTGTATCCCAGCTATCCGGCCACCATCAGGTCTTCGGGCGCAAGTCTGGTGCGCGTGCCGGCCGCGGCGGGATTTCGCCCCGACTTGGGTAAGTTCGAAGCGGCCATCACCGCACGCAGCCGCGCGCTGTTCTTCGCCACGCCGAATAATCCGAGCGGCGTTATTTTGAGCGAGGCGGACTTGAAGGTCATCGGCGCACTGGCACGGCGGCATTCGCTGTGGATCGTGGCGGACGAAGTGTATGCGGGCCTCGCGCCGGGCGGGCGCGTGCCCGGTCTTGCTCGTCAATTGCCCGAGCAAGTGGTGACGGTGAGCAGCTTGTCTAAATCGCACTCCATGCCCGGGTTGCGGGCGGGCTGGATGGTGGGACCGAAGGCATTGATAAAGCACGCCGAAGCGCTCTCCATGTGCATGCTATTTGGTCTGCCCGGATTCATTCAGGAGGCCGCGCTTAGCGCTTTGCAGGGATCGAATGCGCCGGAACTGCGTGTTCGGGAATTGTGCACAGCGCGGCGCGAGACGCTGCTGCAAGGACTTGCGGGGATGCGCGGCGTGCGCTGCTGCGTTCCGGACGCCGGCATGTTCGCGCTGCTCGATGTGCGCGACACAGGCCTTTCGGGTTACGATTTCATGAGCGGCCTCTTCAAAGCAGAGCGGGTATCGGTTCTGGACGGCGGCGCCTTTGGCGAGGAGACGCGAGGATTCGTGCGGCTGTGTTTTGCCACCGATGAGGCTACTTTGCGCGAAGCGATGCTGCGTATCCGACGCTTTGCGGACAACTTGGGAAAGGCATCATGACGGAACCATCGACAGATTTTGGATTCATCGTGCGCAAGCCCGGCGGTCCCGAGGTGCTTGAATGGAGCGAGCTGCCGAGCGCGGAGCCCGGCCCGGGCGAGGTGCGCATCGTGCAGCACGCGATCGGCGTGAATTTCATCGACACCTACTATCGCAAGGGTGCCTATCCGTGGCCCACGACTCCGCTGATTCCGGGCGGCGAGGCGGCCGGAACCGTCGAAAAGGTAGGCGAGGGCGCGGATTTTAAAGTCGGGGACCGCGTGGCCTATACCCTGCACACCGGCGCATATCGCACGCGGCGCGTCGTGCCGGCAGATCGGCTGGTTAAATTGCCGGACAGCATCGCCTTCGACGTGGCGGCATCCCTGATGCTCAAAGGTCTGACGACGCAATTCCTGTTGAATTCCTGCTACGCGGTCAAAGCAAATGATGTCGTCCTGGTGCATGCCGCGGCCGGCGGGGTAGGATCGCTGATGGGCCAGTGGCTCAAATATTTAAGGTGCACCTCCATCGGCACGGTGGGATCGCCTGATAAAATCGCCATCGCGAAGCAGAGCGGCTATGCGCACGTGATCGACTATCGCGCGGAAGATTTTCCCGCACGGGTCAAGGACATTACCGCGGGCAAGGGGTGCGATGTGGTTTACGATTCGGTAGCCAATGATACCTGGCGCGGATCGCTGAAGAGCTTGCATGCGCGCGGATTGTTCGTGTGCTTCGGGCAATCGTCCGGGCCGATTACCGACTTCAAGTTCTCGGATCTGGCGGCCGGCGGATCGCTGTACGCCACGAGACCGACGCTGTTCGAATACATCAAGACTCGCGAAGAGCTCCAAACGCGCGCCGCCGATTTATTTGCCAAAGTAGCTTCGGGAGTGGTGCAGGCAAGCATCGGGCAGCGCGTGGCGCTGCGCGATGCCGCGCGAGCGCACCGGGAGCTCGAAGGCAGGCGCACCACCGGCTCGACGATACTGCTGCCCTGAGCGAAGGTTAGATTCCCAGAGGCAACGCGGTCGATTCTTTGATTACGGTTACGGCCACGGATGAGTTGACCGATCGCACACAAGGAATGCGCGACAGGTAGTCAAGGTAGAACGCTTCATAAGCCTTGATGTTCTTGGTCACGATCTTCAAGAGAAAGTCCCATTCTCCTGTGAGCGTGTAGCATTCGAGCACCTCGGCGCGATCGCGGATGGCCGCTTCGAACTCGGCGAGCGCGTCGCGCCCGGTGGTGGCCAGCTTGACGTGCGCGAAAATCGTCACGTCCAGGCCGAGCGCGTTTCGATCCAATAGCGCGACGCGGGCCTTGATCACACCGTTTTGTTCGAGTTGTTGAATGCGCCGCCAGCACGTGGTCGTGGACAGTTTCGTTTGCGCCGCCACCTCGGCCACCGACAGTGCGCCGTGTCTTTGGAGAATATCGAGAAGGCGCAGATCCAGCCGATCGATGGCCACACGGTTGTCTTGTTCCATAAAACGCTCGTTTTCGGAATGAATATACCGGAATATTAGGCCCAATCCTAATGATTGCAACATGGGCACCCTGAGCAACGTAAATTACGTCGATGCCTAGAAAGTCCCGACTGCATCTTCCCCATGTCCCGGCCCGGCCCGGCGAGAAACCGGATTTCAGTTACGTGCAGCTCTCGCCGGCGGGCGCAGTGCCGCGCCCGCAAGTGAATGCGCGGGTCAAGGACGTGGCGCCCTTGTCGCTCGAGCTGGTCCGCGTGCTCGACGACAACGCCGATGCGGTGGGCCCCTGGCATCCGCACCTCGACGCGAGCGAGCTGCAAATTGGCCTTCGGCACATGCTGCTCACACGGATTTACGATGATCGCATGCAGCGCATGCAACGCGGCGGCAAGATTTCTTTCTACATACGCTCGCTCGGAGAAGAAGCCGTGGCGGTGGCGCAAGGCATGGCGCTGCGGCCTACGGATATGCTGTTCCCCTCTTACCGCAATCAGGGACTGCACATCGTGCGCGGCATCCCGCTGGTCGACATGATGTGTCAACTGCTATCCAATTCGAGGGACATGTGCAAAGGGCGCCAACTGCCGGTGATGTACCATTCTCGGGCGAACAACATTTTTTCCATCTCCGGCAATCTTGCGACGCAATTTCCTCAAGCCGTCGGCTGGGCGATGGCGGCGGCGATTAAGGGCGAAGACAACTTGTGCGCCACGTGGATCGGCGAGGGCAGCAGTGCCGAGGCCGATTTCCACTATGCCTTGCTGTTCGCCTCGGTGTATCAGGCGCCGGTGATTCTCAACGTCGTCAACAATCAATGGGCCATCTCGACCTTCCAGGGCTATGCCGGCGGTGAACAACGATCCTTTGCCGCGCGCGGACCCGGATATGGCATCGCGGGCCTGCGCGTCGATGGCAACGATTTCCTCGCCGTCTATTCGGTCACGCAATGGGCGGCGGAACGTTCGCGTACCGGCGGCGGCCCGACACTGATTGAACTGGTGACCTACCGAGGAGCGGCGCATTCGACGAGCGATGATCCGGCTCGCTACCGCGCGAAGGACGATGCCGAACACTGGCCGTTGGGTGATCCGATTCTTCGCCTCAAAGCTCACCTGATCAAGATCGGTGAGTGGTCGGAGGAGCGCCACCAAGCATTGGTCTCTGAACTGGAGGCGCTGGTAGCCTCGAGTTGGAAAGAAGCGGTGACCTTCGGCACGATGACTGAGGGGCCGAAGCTCGATGCCGACCTCATGTTCGAGGACGTGTTCAAGGAAATGCCGGAAAATCTACGGCGGCAGCAGGCGCTGATGCGCAAGGAGCGCAGCTGAAATCATGGCCAACATGAACATGATTCAAGCCTTGAACTCCGCGATGGATATCATGCTGGGGAAGGATCCGTCGGTGATCTTGATGGGCGAGGACATCGGGTATTTTGGCGGCGTGTTCCGTGCCACCGAAGGTTTGCAACGCAAGTACGGCGAGCACCGCGTGATTGATACGCCGATCGCCGAGGGCGGCATCGTCGCGACTGCCATCGGCATGGGCATCAACGGGTTGCGCCCAGTCGCGGAAATTCAATTCGCAGATTACATCTATCCGGGTTTCGATCAAATCGTCAGCGAGCTGGCGCGCATCCGCTACCGCAGCGCCGGGGATTTTTTCGCGCCGGTCACCATTCGCACGCCTTGCGGCGGCGGAATTCGCGGCGGCCAGACGCATTCGCAAAGCCCTGAGGGAATATTTACGCATGTGAGCGGCATCAAAGTGGTGATGCCCTCGAATCCCTTCGATGCCAAGGGATTGCTGATCACCTGCATCGAGGACGACGATCCGGTGGTGTTCTTCGAACCGAAACGGCTATATAACGGGCCCTTCGATGGAGATCCCAACAAGCCGGCCATCCCCTGGAGTACCCATCCCAAGGGCCAAGTGGATGAGGGCTATTACAAAGTACCGCTCGGCAAGGCGGACATCGTGAGAAGCGGCGAAGCGGCGACCATCATCACCTACGGCACCATGGTGCATGTCGCCGTTGCCGCTGCCGCAGCGATGAATGTGGACGCAGAGATCATCGATTTGCGATCCTTGGTACCGCTCGACGTGGATACCATTTGCACGTCGGTGAAGAAAACCGGTCGATGCGTGGTTGCGCACGAGGCCACCCGTTTCTCGGGGTTCGGCGCGGAAATCCTCTCCATCATCCAAGAAGAGTGCTTCTGGAATTTGGAGGCCCCGATACAACGCGTCACCGGCTGGGATACGCCGTATCCGCACGCCTTCGAGTGGGAATACTTTCCGGGCCAAGAGCGCGTCAAGGCCGCGCTCCAAAGCGTCATGGAACCCGCATGAGCCAATTCACATTCAAGATGCCTGACTTGGGCGAAGGGACGGTGGATGCAGAAATCGTGGCCTGGCACACCAAGCCCGGCGATCTGGTGCGCGAAGACCAGCTCATCGTCGAAGTGATGACCGACAAGGCTGCCGTGGAAGTGCCGGCGCCGGTGAGCGGCCGCGTCGTGTCAATCAACGGTGCTCCCGGCGAGAAAGTTGCGGTGGGTTCTCCGTTGATCGTATTCGAGTTGACCGATGCAACCGCGCCTGCCGAGGCGCCAACGCCGGCAGCTCCGCCCGCGGCACCCGCGGTTCCCGCGGCGCGATCAGAGGGCCGCCCAAGCGGCGGCCTGCGAACAGGCCGGGTAATGGCCTCGCCCGCGAATCGGCGTCGCGCGAGCGAAGCGGGTATCGACCTCACCACCGTGGCGGGCTCGGGCCCGGGAGGCCGAATCCTTCGCGCCGACCTGGCTGGGGTGCCGGCCGCAGCGGTGCCGGCCGCCGCATCGCCGGTCGCCGGGCAGACCACGGAAATCAAGGTCATCGGCCTGCGCCGGCTGATTGCCGAACGCATGAGCGAAGCCAAACGCACCATTCCGCACTTTGCCTACGTCGAAGAAGTCGACGTAACGGAACTTGAATCGCTGCGTGCGCACTTGAATAATTCGCGACCGCAGGACGCGGGTTCCTTGAGCTATTTGCCCCTGGTGGTCATGGCATTGACCCGCGTGCTGGAAGCGTTCCCACAATGCAACGTGCTGTACGATGCGGCTCGCGGCGTATTGGTGAGGCATCGCGCGATGCATGTGGGAATCGCGACTCAAACTCCCGATGGCTTGAAAGTTCCCGTCGTGCGCAATGCCCAATCGCTGGCGCTGTGGGAGCTGGCTGCGGAGATTCGCCGCCTGGCCGAGCGCGCACGCACGAACAAGTCGACGCGCGAGGAGCTGACGGGATCCACGATTACGGTGACCAGCCTCGGCAAGCTCGGCGGCATTGCCTCGACGCCCATTATCAATGCGCCCGAAGTGGCCATCATCGGTCTCAACAAAGCCGTCGAACGGCCCATGGTCCATCAGGGGGCCATCGCAGTGCGGCGAATCATGAATTTATCTTCCTCGTTCGATCATCGCTTTGTGGACGGTTATGATGCTGCAGCGATGATCCAGGCTCTGAAAGAGCGGTTAGAGCATCCCGCGACCATATTCATTCCTACGGTGAAATCCTCATGACTTCTCAACCACAGCGACCCGCGTTCGGCACTTTGCTCACCTCGCACATGGCCGTGGCCACGTACCGCGATGGCAAATGGAGCCAGACCGACATCAAGCCCGTCGAGCCGCTCGAAATCAGTCCGGCGGCGCACATGCTGCATTACGCCAGCACTTGTTTCGAAGGGTTCAAAGCGTTTCGCCGCGCAGACGGATCGGTACATATTTTTCGAATGGACCGCCACATACAACGATTGCAGCAAAGCACACGCCTGCTGGTGTTACCGGAGCCCGATGCCGCCCAAGTGGCCGAGATGGTGCGAGCGGTGATCAAGCGCTGCCGCGACGCGGTGCCGGAAGCGCCCGGCGCGCTATATTTGCGGCCCATCATATTCGGCACCACGGCCAACATCGGCGCGGCCACCACGCCGGCCACGGAGGCCATGATGGTGGTGCTCGCGAGCCCGGTGTGGGATTACTTCGCCAGCGGCGCAAAGGCGTTGCGAATCTTGGTAGATGATCAGAATACGCGCTCGGCTGAACACATGGGCGTGGTCAAGACCGGCGGCAATTATGCGGCAGCGTTAACGCCCATCATGAACGCGCGCGCCAAATATCACGCGGATCAGGTTCTGTTCTGCCCCGACGGCCAGGTTCAAGAGACCGGTGCCGCGAATTTCATGTTGATCCGCGATGGCGAACTGCTCACCCGCAGCCTCGACTCCACCTTTCTGCACGGGGTTACACGCGATTCGCTGCTGACCCTGGGACGCGACATGGGCTACACGGTGTCGGAGCGAAAATTCGACGTGCTCGAGATGCTCGACTGGGTGCGCACCGGCGAAGCGGCGCTGTCAGGGACCGCGGCCGTGCTCGCGGGCGTGGGCACCCTCATTTATGCCGACACGGAACACCGCGTGGCCAACGGGGACGTCGGCCCCGTCACGTTAAGCTTACGTGCTAAGTTGATCGCGGTTCAGCAGGGGGAATTGCCGGACCGCCATGGATGGCTGGAGCGGGTTTAGTACTCCTCGCGGTCCTCTTCATCTTCGTCGTCTAGATCGTCGTCGTCCTCATCGTCTTCATCTTCGTCCCAGTCTTCGTCTTCTTCGTCCTCTTCGGCGTCTTTTTCGGCTTTGGAGCCTGACCAGCCCTCGGGTTCCTCAGTCAGTTCGAGATCCAGCTCCGCCCAGTCATCGACGTCCAGCTCTTCGATATCGCCGTCGAGGTGTTGAATCTCAACGGTTTCTTTGTCCTCATCCACTTTGAGAACCTGGAATGTCTCCTCGTTTTCCAAATCGTCATACCACTGCCCGACGGTCGGTTCGTACTCTCTACCCACGGTTCATCCTTATTTGAGACTGGTGCGCTCTAGCAGCTACGAATATTAGGGGAGGCCGCTCCGCTAAGTAAATGGCAATATCGAGATCCAATGATCGTTACAGACCGCAAAGCCGCCGCCCGTCGCTTCACCGATGCAAAGCGAGTCGTCGTCAAAGTGGGATCTGCCCTGTTGGTTGATAGCGACAAGGGGCGCTTGAACCGCGCTTGGCTCGAGAGCTTGGCTGCGGATGTCGCAGCCTGTCGAAAGCGCGGCCAAGACGTGATTCTGGTGTCCTCGGGCGCCATTGCGCTCGGCAGGCGTCACCTCAATCTGGGTACCGGCAAGCTCAAGCTCGAGGAAAGTCAGGCTGCGGCGGCCGTAGGACAAATTCGACTCGCGCACGCATACAAAGAGCTATTGGATACACATGGAATCGCCGTGGCGCAAATCCTGCTCACATTGGGCGACACGGAACAGCGCCGGCGCTACCTGAACGCGCGCGGCACGCTCAACACGCTGTTGGCGCTCGGGGCGGTGCCGGTGATCAATGAGAACGATACAGTGGCAACCGCAGAAATCCGCTATGGCGACAACGACCGGCTGGCGGCTCGCGTGGCGCAAATGGTCGGTGCCGATTGCCTTATTTTGCTGTCAGACATCGATGGTTTGTACACCGCCAATCCGACTGAGGATCCGGACGCGCAATTCATCGCGCGGGTACTGGAGATCACACCCTCGATCGAAGCCATGGCCGGAGGCTCCAGCAGCGACATGGGCACCGGCGGCATGCAGACAAAAATCGCGGCAGCCAAGATTGCCATCGGTGCCGGCTGCCATTTCTGCATCGCCTTGGGGAGCATTGAGCACCCCTTGCGCCGCATCGAACAGGGCGAGCGCTGCACCTGGTTCGTCCCTTCATCGACGCCGGTTGCCACTCGCAAGCAATGGATCGCCGGCACCCTGAAGCCGGCAGGCGCCATCTCAGTGGACGACGGCGCGGTCCGGGCATTGATGCAGGGCAAGAGCCTGTTGCCGGCGGGCGTTACCCGCGCCTTGGGGCGTTTCGAACGCGGCGACACCGTCAGCATCATCGGGCCGGACGGCACGGAGATTGCACGGGGAATTTGCGCGTATTCGGATGCCGATGCCGCGCGCATCATGGGACGCAAGTCCGCCGACATCGAACGAGTATTGGGGTATCGCGGACGCGACGAGATCGTGCATCGCGATGACTTGGTGCTGCTGCGAATCCTATGAACCACGTTGCGGATCTCATGCAAGGTATAGGCCGCGCCGCGCGATCGGCGGCGCATGTACTGGCGTTTGCGTCGACGGTGCAAAAGAATCAGGCACTGACTGAAGCGGCCGCCGCCCTGCGAAGCGATGCGCCCAAAATACTGAGCGCAAATGAGGGTGATCTGCGCGGAGTCGGCACGGGATTGTCGGCGGCGCTGCTCGATCGACTTCGCTTGGATAATTCGCGCATTGAGGGCATGGCGCAGGGACTTGAGGATATCGCTGCGGCCCGCGACCCCATCGGCCTTCACTTGGCCGAGTGGCGGCGGCCTAATGGCATGCTGATCCAACGGGTGTGCGTGCCTCTCGGGGTAATCGGCATCATTTATGAAAGCCGCCCCAATGTGACGGCCGATGCAGGCGCCCTGTGCCTAAAATCCGGCAATGCGGTGATTCTTCGTGGAGGTTCAGAAAGCGCACGGTCGAGTGCGGCCATCCACGCCTGCCTGCAGCAGGGGCTCGAGGCCGCGGGCCTGCCCGCGAGTGCCATCCAATTGGTGCCGACCACCGATCGCGCGGCTGTGGGCCACATGCTCGCCGACATGGCGGACAGCATCGATGTCATCGTGCCCCGCGGCGGAAAAAGCTTGATCTCCCGCGTGCAGAAAGAGGCGCGCGTGCCGGTGATCGGCCATCTGGAGGGCGTCTGTCACGTCTACGTCGCGGAGGGTGCGGATCTGCAAATGGCGAAGCGTATCGTCGTTAATGCCAAGATGCGTCGTACCGGCGTATGCGGCTCCGCGGAAACTCTGCTGGTTGATCGCGCCTGCGCACAAACGCACTTGGCGCCGCTCGTGAAGACGTTGATCGATGTGGGCTGCGAAGTGCGCGGCGATGAGCGCACGGCAGGTGTCGATGCGCGAGTGAAACCAGCCACTAAGCAGGACTGGTACGCAGAGTACCTGGACGCCATCATTGCGGTGCGCGTGGTCGATGGCATCGACGCGGCCATCGCTCATATTGGCCAATACGGTTCGCAGCACACCGATTGCATCGTGACGGACGATCCGGTAGCGGCGGAGCGCTTTCTGAAGCAGGTGGACAGTGCAATCGTGCTGCACAATGCCTCCACGCAATTTGCCGACGGGGCCGAGTTCGGCATGGGCGCCGAAATCGGTATCAGCACGGACAAGTTTCACGCTCGCGGTCCGGTCGGCGTGGAACAATTGACGAGCTACAAGTACGTAGTGCGAGGCAGCGGCCAAGTACGCTAGCCGACGACCTGCGGCTTGGCATAGCCTTGCGGGCCGTGTTCGATTAGCACCATGCCGCAATTCGGCGGCGCGTAGGCCTCATCCCAGGTGCCCGCGACATGAGCCCACAGCGCCGTCATGACGCCGCCGTGACTCACCACGACGACATCGCGATTGGGATGCTGAGCGGCCAGCCGATCCAAGATGGGAGCGACGCGCGCTCGGACCTCTTCATAACTTTCGCCGCCCTGCGGCTTCCAGGCCCACGGATGCTGCGGATCGTAGTCCGGCTCGGCGAGAAAAGAGTCGTACGACCGGCCCCGATGCGACCCGATTTCCCGCTCGCGCAAGTTAGGTTCCACTTCGAGCGGCAAGGCCAAGACGCCGGCAATGATCCGCGCGGTCTCGCTGGCGCGCAAATACGCGCTGGTGACGATAAGCTCCGGACGGAACAATTCCGCGATCCGCTTCGCGGCCTCGTGTGCTTGCCGATAACCTAATTCGGTGAGAGGCAGATCATGCGGCGACGTGGCGAAGATACGGTCCCGATTTCCCGAGCTCTCGCCGTGGCGAACCAATATCAATTTGCTCACGCGTGATGCGAATCGTGCAAAGCCGCGATCCCCCTGAGCCAGTTGCGCACAGAGTCGACATTTTCCAAGTAATATTGACCCTGCACACGGTCGCCGACGGCCACCGACATGCCGCCGTGCGCCTCGACCATGGCAAAGCCGTCTTGGTCGGTGAGATCATCGCCCACGAACACGGGGCGCCGGCCGCTGAACGGGGGCTCTTTCATGAAAGCTTGCAGTGCAGTGGCCTTGCTGAAGCCTCGGGGCTTGATTTCGAATAACATCTTTCCGCCCTGGATGTGATAATTGCTGCCGAGCGGCTTGGCGATGTCGATCATCGAGCGGCGAATGGTTTCTTCGAATTGCGGCGCCAGACGAAAATGCACGGCGATGGTACGATCCTTGTCCTCGGCCAGCGTCCCGGGATGCGCCGCGACCAAGATTTTAATGGCTGCGCGTGCGCCATCCAGCTGAGAGTCGACGAAGCTGGCGCCTTGTATGGCGCCGCCGGCTTTGCGCCTCTCCACTCCATGCAGCCCGGCCGCAGGCAGCTGCATCGGAGCAAACAGCAGATCGAGTGTTTCGATTTTTCGCCCGCTCACCAACGCGACAGCGCCGCCGAGGCGTTCCGAGACTTCCTGCAACAATAATTTGATGTCAGGATCGGTGATGGTTTGCGAGGGTGTGTCGGTCAGCTCGAGCAACGTCCCGTCGACATCCAAGAATAAACACCAGTCGAGTGCGGGAGGCGGCGGTGCTGGTTTCATGTCTCAAAAACATTAGCCTACGCAATCGCTGCTGCCAATGCCTTGCGCGCTTTTATTTCCAAGTGTAAGTATTACACCGAATTCATTGTTTATAATCGGAGACTGTGCGCGCAAAGATCTGTATTTTGTGATCAACACCACGCGGGTTCCTTTTGAATACACGGAGACAAGATGTTTCGCTCGGTGATGCTGCGATTCGTCCTGCCCGTCGCACTGGCTTCATGCGTGGTTGCGTATTTCGGACTGCCGTACATCCAACGATTGTTGGCGGAGTGGTTTCGCTCCGACGTTGAATTGCGCGCGCAGCTCGTGATGCATTCAATGGAAGAGCCGATCACGGATCTGGTCGAAAAAGGCAACGAAGCCAAGCTGCGGGCGTATCTCGCTAAAATTGCGACGGATGAGCGTTTGCTGGCCATTTTGGTGTGCCGGACCGACGGCGGCACCATCTTCAAGTCCGAGCGCACGCCGCCGGCGATTTCCTGCGAGGAAGAGGCCAGTACCGATCCGGCGCGATCGCACATCATGCAATTGCGGTCTGGATCGGTGCAAGTATCGCGCTTTGATTTCGACAGCGCTGCACCCAAGCCGTTTCGCGTGCTCATGATTCATGATTTGAGCTTCGTGGATCGCCGCCAGCGCACCGCCCGGGATTTCGTTCTGGTGTTCGTCGGGATCTCGATTTTGTTGCTGGCGCTGCTGATCGTCATGGTTGCGTGGCTGCAACTGCGGCGTTGGGCGCAAGTGCTGATCGGGGACATCCGCGGCTTGCGCTTTCTCGACAACGCCCATTCCCCGCGCGAGTCCTTGCCCATTCTGTCGCAGGTGCGCGAGGTGTTGGCGGAGGCCGAGGAAAGGCAGCGGCTGGAAATCGATTTTCGCGAGAACTGGACGCCGCAGGCGCTGCAGCAGGTGGTCAGCGACTATTTGAATTCAGCCCAGGTAATCATCGTCTCGAATCGAGAACCCTACATCCACAACTTCGACGCGCAGCAACGGCCCGTGTGGCAGTTGCCGGCCAGCGGCATGGTAACCGCGCTGGAACCCATCATGCGCGCTTGTTCGGGGGTCTGGGTGGCGCACGGCGCGGGTGGCGCGGACCGGCAGACAGTCGATCGGTACGACCATATACAGGTGCCGCCGGATGATCCTACTTATACGTTGCGCCGTGTTTGGCTGAGCCCGGAACAGGAGCAGGGATACTACTACGGCTTCTCCAACGAAGGGTTGTGGCCGTTGTGCCACTTGGCCTACGTGCGCCCCGCGTTTCGCGCCAGCGACTGGGCTGCCTACGAGGAGGTCAACGCGAAATTTGCGGACGTGGTGGCGGAGGAGTCGGCGACCAACAGTCCGGTCATTCTGATCCAGGATTTCCATTTTGCGTTACTGCCGCAACTCATTCGCAAGAAAATTCCCAAGGCTACCATTGCGCTGTTCTGGCATATCCCCTGGCCGAATGCAGAAACCTTCGGCGTATGCCCTTGGAAACGCGAAATGCTGACGCACATGCTGTCGGCGGATATATTGGGTTTTCATACCCGTTATCACTGTCAAAACTTTCTCGATACGGTCGATCGATTCATCGAATGTCAAATCGACCGTGAACACATGAGCGTGACACTGCAGGGTCACGTATGCCGGATCGCGCCTTATCCAATCTCCATCGAGTGGCCGCCGCGCTGGCTTGCCCAACTGCCCGACATTACCGCCTGCCGCGCAGCCGTGCGCGAGCGGCATGGGATCGGCGCCGACGTGATGATCGGGTTGGGCGTGGAGCGCTGGGATTTCACCAAAGGCATCATTGAGCGCTTCCAAGCGCTGGAGGTGCTGCTGGACAATGACCCGGGGCACCGCGGCCGCATCTGTTTGCTGCAGATTGCGGCGCCGTCGCGCGGCCAACTGCCGGCCTACCAAGCCTTGCAGCAGCACACCTACAGTGAAGTGGAGCGCATCAACAGCAAGTTTGCGCAAGGGGATTGGCGCCCCATCGTGCTGATCGATGAACAGCAAGAACCCCTGCGCGTATACGAGTTGTATCGGGCCGCGGACTTCTGCCTGGTCAACAGCCTACATGACGGCATGAATTTGGTCGCCAAAGAGTTCGTGGCGGCACGCGACGATGAGGACGGAGTGCTCATTCTCAGCACGTTCGCCGGCGCATCCCGCGAGCTGCCTGAAGCGGTGTTGATCAATCCTTTCGATGTCAGCGAAACCGCCAACGCCATGCAAATCGCCATGCGCATGGACCGTGACGAACGTCGCAGCCGCATGAGCTTGATGCGCAGAACGGTCAAAGAAAATAATGTCTATCGTTGGGCGGGACGCATGCTGATGGATGCGGCACGCATACGTCAACGGCAGAGCCTGCCATCCATGGTCAGCCGCTTCGGCTCATTCGGACGATAGCGCCGGCGGCTATCCGGCCGCCGCCGCCTTTTGCGCGAACGCGCAAAGCCGCTGCGCCGCCTCGCGTAAGGTCTCATCGCGTTTCGCGATACACAATCTGACCAATGTCATCCGCGGCGGATGGGCGTAGAACGGCGAGAGCGGGATGGTCGCGATTTTCGCTTCCCGGATCAACCGGTCTGCAAATTGCAAGTCATCGGCCTGGCTGATCGCCTCATAGTCTATCAATTGAAAGTACGTGCCTGCAGCGGGAAGTAGCGTAAGGCCCGAACCTTGCAACAGCCTCGCCAACAGGTCGCGCTTCGCCTCGAAGAAGGCCGACAGCCCCTGCCATGCGTCAGGATAGGCGGAAAGATAGCGGGCAATCGCGTGTTGCAGCGGCGAGACGATACTGAAAGTGTTGAACTGGTGGACCTTGCGAAGCTCGCGCGTCATCTCGGGCGGCGCAACGCAATAGCCTACCCTCCACCCCGTGGCGTGCAGCGTCTTGCCGAATGAGAAAACCGCAAAGCTGCGCTCGCGCAGTTCAGTGTGCGCCAACACGGACTGATGCCGCCGTCCGTCGAACACCACATGTTCGTACACCTCATCGGCGATCACCGTGATCGGCCGATCGCGAATGCAGGCCGCAAGTTGATCGAGGTCCTCCCGCGTCGCCACGCTGCAACTCGGGTTTTGCGGGCTGTTGACGATAATGAGACGGGTGCGGTCGGTCAGGTGGCGCCGCACTTCGTCCCAGTCAAAGCGGAAGGCAGGAGGCCGCAAGGCAATGCGCACGCAGCGAGCACCGGCCAACCTTATCGCGGGCTCGTAGGAATCGTAGGCCGGATCGAAAATGATCGACTCATCGCCGGGTCCCACGGCCGCCTGGATGGCGTCATACAAGGCTTCGGTGGCTCCGCACGTCACCGTGATTTCCGTGTGCGGATCGAAACGCCGCTGATAGCTCACGTCAAGCTTGTTGGAAATCTGTTCGCGCAATTCAAGGATACCTTCCATCGGAGCATACTGATTGCGCCCTTCGCCGATAACTTCGATCAACGAATTGGACAGGCGCGGATCGATTGCATAGTCCGGGAACCCCTGACCGATATTGAGGGCGTCTTCCTCGATGGCGCGGCGCGACATCACCGTGAAAATAGTGGTGCCGACCTCGGGCAGCTTACTGGTGAATCGCATTCAGTGCCTTAAAGCCGAAAGCCCGCCGGCCAGCGAACGAGCGCGCACGCCGTGCTTGCGCAGCTCTTGCGCGGTCGCGAGACTTCGCTTGCCGCTGGCGCACACCAGCAGCACTTCGCGGTCGGATTCGAGCAGGCTGGGATTGGCGAGCAATTGCCCCATGGGAATATGTCGAGCGCCCGTGGGCTGCGCCGCCACTTCCTGTGCGGTGCGAATATCGATCACCGTAAGGCCGCGCTCGGCCGCCGCCGCCAGCGACTCCAGCCGCATTTCCAGCCCCGGATCATCCGGCTTTATTTCGCGGATGAGGGCACAGCGGGGCGCGAGGCATTGTGGACGGCGCGCCGCCTTGATCTTCACGCTCGAAAAATTCATGAAGTCGAGCAGCAGCAGTTCGCCCGCGAGCTGCCCAGTCATCTGCAACAGGATTTTCAAAGTCAGCAATGCCTGCAATGCACCGAAGGCGCCGGGAACCGGACCCAGCACGCCGGCTTCAGCGCAATTACCGACCACACCGTCCGCTGTGGCGTCCGGCCACAGGCAGCGCAGGCACGCGTGTTCCGGTTCGGGCCTGTAGACTTGGATCTGTCCCTCGTATTGATACACGCTGGCAAAAACGGCCGGTTTTTGCGCGAGCACCGCCGCATCGTTGATCAAGTACTTGGCGCGGAAATTGTCGCTGCAATCGATGACGATGTCATAGGCGCGTACCAGCTCGAGTGCGTTGTCGGCGTTGAGCTTAGCGGCGTGCGTTTCCACGCGCACCGACGGATTGATGGCGGTGACCGCGGCGCTCGCTAAGCTTACCTTCGGCTGGCCGATTTGGGAAAACGCGTAGATGGGTTGGCGATGCAGATTGCTGGCATCCAGAAGGTCGGCATCGACCAGTCCCAAGCAACCGACGCCTGCACCGGCCAGGTACTGCAAAACGGGACTGCCGAGGCCGCCTAAACCGACGATCAAGACGCGCGCGCGCCCCAAAGCCGCTTGGCCTTGCGGACCGATTTCCTTGAGAAGCGACTGGCGGGAATAGTCGGGTTGCATCGCCTATTTGGAATTTACCGCGTGCGCATGTTCCGCCACCGCCGCACAGCGCTCGCAGTTCACCCACCCCGAATCACCGCTGCGATAGTGCTCCTTCTTCCAAATGGGCAGGCGATGCTTCACTTCATCGATAATGAATCGGCATGCCTCGAATGCCTCACCGCGATGTGCGGAACTGACGCCGACCCAGACCGCCATGTCCCCCAGAGCCAAAGAGCCGACCCGATGGATACACAGTGCGTGTTCTATCGGAAAGCGCCGCAAGGCTTCCGCGACGATGCGATCGCCTTCCTTTACCGCGAGCTCTTGAAATGCCTCGTATTCCAACCGAGTGACCTCTTGTCCCTCGTTCAGATCACGTACCCAGCCTTCGAAACTGACGTAGCCGCCCGCGCTCAAAGTTTGCAGTTCGCCGCGCGCGCTTTGCGTATCGATGGCCGTCTCGGTGAAGCGAAAATGCATCAGCCGCCCGCCACCGGAGGAATGAAGACCACGGCATCGCCTACTTTAAGTTTTCGAGACCAGTCGCTGAATTCGCTGTTCACCGCCACCTTCAATTGGTCGCGCGCGAGCGTAAAGCCATAGCGCGCGAGCAATTCATCATAGAGGTCAGCGGGCGTACCCGCGGAGGTCTCCAAGGTTTCCTCGGAGCGTCCGGCCTGCTCGCGCATCAATGCGTAATATTGGACTTTCAGTTGCATGGGCGTCGATCCATCAAGAGTTGCAAGGGCTCGGCTGTATTCCTCGGGCGTATTCACATTGTCCAGGGCGCGCGCATCCTGCAGATCGAGCAGGCGGGCACCGTTGCGAATGAGGAATTTGCGCGGGCAGTGTCCACCGCCGGCCTGGTATTCGGCAAGCGCCTTGGCGGCCGAGGGTTCCCAGACGGCGCAAAGCGGCTCCGGCAAGCCGTCGTGCGCGCTTTTGTACGCAGTGGCGAAACCCTCGGCATCGCGCCGGCGCAGCAAAAAGTCTAGCGCCTGATCCGAGAGAAATGGCAAATCGCATGCCAACACCAGCCACGCAGCTTGAGGATGGGCGGCGAGGGCGGAGCGGATGCCGACAATGGGTCCTTCGCCCTGCACGGAATCGACGATCAGGGGGCGCCCAACCCTCGCGGGATCTTGAGTCTGCGCCGCGCGCACCGATACGAACACATTGCTTACATGCCGGCTTGCCAGTTCACAGGCGCGGTCCAGCTGAGTGCGGCCTTGGTACTCGAGCATGGCCTTATCGCGGCGCATGCGAGTGCTCGAGCCGCCCGCGAGTACCAGGCCGTACAGCGGGGCGCTCATGGCCTACCCACGTAATCGCTCTTGCCGCCCTCTTTTGCGAGCAAGCGCACTTGAGTGATGATGATGTCGTGGGACAGGGCCTTGCACATGTCGTATACGGTCAAGGCAGCAATGCTGGCACCGGTGAGGGCTTCCATCTCGACGCCGGTCTTGTGGTGCACCGTCACCGTACAGCGAATAACCGCGGTATCGCCTTTAAGATCAATGGCGATGCGGCAATTCTCCAGCCCCAACGGGTGGCAGAACGGAATCAGCTCGTGCGTGCGTTTGGCACCCATGACTCCCGCGACGATCGCGGTATCGAACACCGGTCCTTTCGCCGAGCGCAGCCCGCTGCCGCGAAGTGCCGCCGCCACTGCCGAAGGAAATGTTACCTGCGCCTCGGCTGTGGCGCTGCGCTTGGTGGCCGTCTTGTCGCTGACATCGACCATCGTGGGACGTTGATCGGCATCCAAATGTGTGAAGGTCATGAACTAGCCGCCGATGTAATACATCTCGATTTTCTTCGTCTCAGGAGAGTCGCGGCGCAGCTCGTCTCGAAGCTCGCTGTAGCGATCGGCGCGGCCGACCCAAGCACTTCGAATGATGCGCAACAGTTCGACATCGTCTACCCCCTCGCGCATCGGCGCGCGCAGATCCGTGCCGTGATTGGCGAACAAGCACGTGTAGAATTGGCCCTCCGAGGAGAGGCGCGCGCGGCTGCACGCTCCGCAAAACGGCTGCGAAACAGAGGAAATAAAGCCCACTTCGCCGCCGCCGTCGTCAAACCGCCAGCGTTGCGCCACTTCGCCGCGGTAATTTTCCGATATCGGATGCATCGGCCAGCGCTCATTGATCCGCGCCGCCAGTTCGCGGGACGGCACCACCATCTTAGGGGTCCAATGATTGCGATTCCCGACATCCATGAATTCGATGAATCGTACGATCACCGGTGTGCCGCGAAAATGCTCCACGAGATCAAGCGCTGTGTGGTCGTTCACGCCGCGCTCGATGACCGAGTTGACTTTGACCGGCGTCAGGCCCGCGGCAATGGCGGCGTCGATGCCGGCCAAGACCTGATCGAGCGCGCCAAATCCGCCGCTCATGCGCGTAAAGATTTCCTTGTCCAACGTATCCAAGCTGACCGTAATACGTTTCAAGCCGTTGGCATGTAGATCGACTGCATGATTGGCCAGCAGTACGCCGTTGGTCGTCAGGGCGATGTCCTCGACTCCGGGAATACCCGTCAAGTCGCCCACTAAATCGGCCAGATTGGTTCGCAGCAACGGCTCACCGCCCGTGAGCCGCACCTTGCGAACGCCGACGCCCGCGAAGAGTTTCGTCAGGCGCACAATCTCATCGAACGACAGGCGCTCCCGAGACTTCAGGAATTGGTAATTCTCATGAAACTGCTCTTTGGGCATGCAGTAGGGGCAGCGAAAATTACAGCGGTCCATGACCGAGATGCGCAAGTCGTGCAGCGGACGGCCGAGCCGATCAATCGGATTCTGCGCGCCACGGATGTCCTGAACGAGAGAAGTCATGGCTATCACCAGCGGTAGACGTTGGCAACGAAACCTTTGGCGTAGGTGTTAGGCCCGGGCGGCAGCTCCACGAAGCCATCGGTACCCGCCAGGCTCAAGAAATCACCCGAACCATTCGGCGGCCGCGGATTGGCCCAAGGCCGGCCCCAGTCGTCATGCTCGATGATGACCGGCAGAAAATACGCCAGCGCATGCTTGAAGCTCACGGGCGTTCCCAATGCCAGCCGCTCGGGTGGCGTACGCCTCGTGCCCATGGCCTCGGCGATGGCCGGTATCACATAGCGGATCAGACAAACCAAGGTGGAAACCGGGTTGCCGGGCAATCCAAACACCGATTGGCCCTGCGGGCCGATTCCAAACCACATGGGCCGGCCAGGCCTTTGGGCGACATTGTGAAACACTTCTTGCACGCCCAACTGCATCAGCGCTTTGGGCACGAGGTCGAACTTTCCCATCGACACCCCGCCGCTCAAGACCACGACCTCATGGGTGGTCAAGTGCAACGAGAGACGTTCACGAAGCAGATTTTCGTCATCCAGCACGTGATCGCTGCCCACCCGGGTAAAGCCGCGGCGGCGAAACGTCGCTGCCACGGCGTAGGCATTGGAACGACGCACTTGGAATTCCGCGATGGGCTCTCCCGGCTCGATCAATTCATCCCCGGTCGAGACGACCATGATGGCGGGCTGGCTGCTCACGCGCACGCGGGCCATGCCCGCGGAGGCAGCAACAGCGACCTCGGGCGCGCGCAGCAGAGTGCCCGATTCCAACAAGAGTTGACCTTGCCGGCTATCCGCTCCCCGCCGATGGATGTTGTGGTACGGAGAATTCACCACCACCGTGTTGAGCGATGCGAATCCATCTGCCACGTCGACTTGTTCGATGGGGATCACGTTGTCGCTGCCGACCGGCCGGATCGCGCCCGTCATGACTTCGATGGCGTGCTCCGCGCTTCTCAGCTTGAGCGCCGGCGCCCCTGCGGCTTGAACACCCTGGACTTCAAAGCGCCGCTGGCCTCGGCGCAACGCTTCGCTGTCCACGGCCATGCCATCCATGGACACCCGGTCAAACGGCGGGGCGTCACGTTCCGCATAAACATTCTCGCGCAGTGTTCCCCCGACGCACTGCGTCAATGGCAGTGATTCGATGGGCAAACACGTCAGCCGAGAGTAGATCGCCTCTTCGGCCAGACGCGGCGTAATGAGCGTACTAGCCTGCATAATTTGGAACCCGCGGCGAAACGGTCCACCGCGCTGTTAGTCCCTACTTTTGTTTCGCTTTGAAGATTTTCAACTGCTCATTGAAACGTCCAACCACAGCCTGCAACTCATCGACGGCGGCGTTGTGCTTCTGCACCAGCACTTTGTTTTCCTGGTCCGCCTTTTTCTTCTCGTCCGCCGTCAATTTAGAAACGTCCTTCGGTTGTTGGCTCATTTCCAGATTCAAGCAGTCAAGATACGCATTCATCTCGCTGTTGTAGCGGTCAAAATCTTTCTTGGCGGCTATCATTTCGTCCCGGCTAGCCGTGTTCCCATTGGGAGGGGTGGCGGGCGATTGCGGGTACGAGCAGGTCGCCTGGGCGTGGGCGGCAAAACCAAAAGCGAAAACGAGCGTCAGGGGTATCCAAGCCTTCATCGGGAATCCTCTAGTTATAAAAAGAAAATTTGAGACGATATGCAACTAATGCGATCTTACGGCCACGGGGGGAACGCCGCCAGCGCAGCGCCGGGAGACCGTAAGCATCTGATTTAACAACTTTATTTGATTCTCTGCCTGCCGCATAGTTCCCGCTATAGTACGGACTAATCACGCACACCGCTTCAGAACAGGCGCCTGAACGGTGCCAATACGACCCCAAAGCTGCGAATTGGGGCCTTAAGAACGGGTCTTCACATGTCGAATCCGCCGAGGGCGATTCGACTATGCAATGGCGAATCACGCCGCAACGAGGAAAACGACATGAACTATCTATTGATGATTTACAACAATGAAGCGGAAACAGCAGCGATGAACGAGGACACGCTCAAGAAGATGATGGCCGAGTACACGGAATTCACGAAATCCATCGTGCAATCCGGGCACTTCAAAGCCGCCGATCGATTGCGGCCCGTGACCACCGCTTCGACGGTGAGAGTGCGCGATGGCAAAGCGGCCATTGCGGACGGGCCTTTTGCAGAAACTCGCGAGCAGCTGGGTGGTTACTACCTGATCGACGCAAAGAGCCTCGATGAGGCAACTGCCATCGCGGCGCGCATTCCGGGGGCCAAGTACGGCAGCATCGAGGTGCGGCCCATATGGCCACCGATTGCCTACTAAAGCCGCCGGCGTGCGCATTCGCATGACTGCGAGTGCCGCCGCTAACTCGATCGAGGAAATCTTTCGCCGAGAGGCGGGCAGGGTCCTGGCGACCTTGATCCGCCTGCTCGGGGATTTTGATTTAGCCGAGGAAGCACAACAAGACGCGTTTACCGCCGCCGTCGAGCAGTGGCCGCTGCACGGCATGCCGGACAATCCGCGAGCCTGGCTGATCACAACCGGCCGTAATAGGGCGATCGACCGCATTCGACGCGATGTATTTTTTCGGGAAAATATCGCCCCGCGTGAACTTGCGCAAACCGATGAGGCCGCCGCCGAGATTGATCCATCGGAGGCGATATTCGGCGACGATACGCTGCGCCTCATATTCACGTGCTGCCACCCGGCCCTCAACGGCGAGGCGCAGATTGCGCTCACGTTGCGCGAAGTATGCGGATTGTCCACGCAGGCGGTTGCTCGGGCGTTTCTGGTTAACGAGGAAACCATGGCGCAACGGCTGGTACGCGCCAAGAAGAAAATTCGCGACGCGGGAATTCCCTATGAGACACCTCACCCCTCGGTACTCGATCAACGGATCGAAGGTGTGCTCGCGGTGGTGTATGGGGTATTCACGGAAGGCTATGCAGCCACCGCGGGCAGCCGTTTGATCGATGTGGAGTTGTGCGCCGAAGCGATTCGCTTAGGAAGGCTTCTCGATTCACTGCTGCCGAATAATTCCGCTGTGAACGGTCTACTGGCCCTGATGTTGTTGCACGACGCGCGACGCACAGCCCGTGTCACGGACGGCGGCGATGTAATTCTGCTGGGTGATCAAGACCGTTCGCGCTGGGATCAAAGCGAAATAGCGGAAGGGCTTACGCTGGTGGACAAATCGTTGGCGGCCGGCGGTCAGGTGAGCCCCTACGTGGTACAAGCCGCGATTGCCGCATTGCATGTGCGAGCGTTCGACAGCGAGGCGACGGATTGGCCCCAAATAGTCGGACTGTACGAGGTGCTGCTCAGATTGCAGCCAACACCGGTGATCGAATTGAACCACGCGGTGGCCGTTTCCATGGTGGATGGCGCCGAACGCGCGCTGAATCTGGTTGATTCGCTGGCGGCGCGCGGCAAAGTCACGCAGTATCATTTGCTGCACGCGGCGCGGGGCCGCTTCCTCGAACAGCTCGGCAGGCGCGAGGAAGCGCGAGACGCCTATGGCGATGCGCTGAAAACCGCGACGCTGGAACCCGAGCGGCGCTTTCTCGCGTCCCGTATCGCCGGCCTGTGACTTTAAGGACCCTCTGCCTGTGGTTGAGTCTCGCCGGACAGCGCGGAAGTGCGCGTCACACCACGTGCCGATTCTTCCGCAGTTGGTGGTATCTCTTGGATAGGGAGCGCGGTCGAATTGACGACCGTGGGGTCGTCGCGCAGTTTCACATACAGCAGACCCGTTTTAGGATGGGGCACCGGTAGCGCAGAGCCCAAGAATCCATCAGGCACAGCGACCGAATGAGCAAAGTGGGGATCGTCGGAAACCGAGTCGATCAAGAAAAGATTCGAACCCGACAGCTTGCAGGCAAGCTCCGGCGTGGCCGGACACTTCAACTCCTTGAGCATCGGCAGACGTACCAAGTTGGCCAAGGGTTGCCAATCCCCCAGGATGCCTTTGGAATTGACTCGAAATTGCAACGGGCCGAAGGCGGCCCCGCCAAACACCTTTGCAGGAGTGAGCGTCACCACTGCAACGTGTGCATTCTCCAACATCAAACCGCCGTTGGCGAAACTCAACGTGGCGGTGGAGGATTCATCAGCGGTTGCAATTTCAATGTTCTCATCGCGTGCAAACACCGCGGGTGTTTGGCTGCGCAACGAGAACGTCAAGGTCGCATCCTGCGGCAACTCGCTCTGTTCCGTTAACTGAATGTTGCTGTCGTGGCTGGACGCAGAGGGCTGCACGTTCATGCCGAGCAATTTCACGACGGGCCGCGGTGTATCCACGCTACCGAGCAGTGGGAATGCCCGGCCATCCCGCAGAGTGGCTTTTGCCGCAATGCCGTGCTCAGGTTTCAGAGCGGCGGCCGAAGCCGGGTCCTGCGCCACCATCGGCAGCTCATCAGTTCCCTGCCGCGTAGTGAGTTCGCCGGGCACGAAGACATTACCCTTGAATGTCAGACTCGTGACTTCGTCGAGGCGGTTGCCTTTGAGGATGCCTACGATGTCGCCGGAGTGAATGGCAAAACCATCGATTCGTCCCGCATCGGCGAAGGTGTGAATTGGAATGGTATCGGCCTGATCCCTGCCGTATTGGGAAACCACCAACGTCATCGCGCCGGGGGCTGCGTCCTGGAGCGGCAGCTTGATCTCCACCTCGTCGGGCCGCGTGGCCTTCCAGTCCACTTTCAATTGCTTGCCGCCCGGATCTTTCAGCATGATGCCATCCACGCAGCTGACACTGTCAGCCTGCAGGTGAATCGTGTCTTGGCGTCCGACGATCAGCGCGGCCTCATCGCCTGCGGCTAATTCCCAAGTCTTTGCATGAACATTGATGAGGTGAAAGGTGGGGCCTTCATACGGCTCGAAACCCCAAAATCCCTTGAGCGATGCCTGGATGCTGTCTCCGAGCACGGCATTTCCGAGAGCAGTCGTATCGACTACATAACCGCCTTGTATCGGGTCGGCCTTTGCCGGCAGGGCGATGGTTTTGCCATCTCGGCCCATCACGTTGAGCGCAAGTCCGTGCGCGTAGCCTGTTGAGAATGCCAACGGTGCGCCGTCGACGGGAAGCACCAGCGTCGAACGACGGACACAGAAAATTTCCTTCGGATCGACGGCGTGCAGGGGTGGCAGTTGAGCGGACTCCACCGCAGGCAGCGCGATCACCAACACCGACATGGGATTGTGGAACGATGGCGCTGTGTTGAGCGTCAAAACAAGCTTGTCGTCTCGTTGCGTGGCGAGCGCGGGGATGTATTGATATTGCGCAGTCCGAAACGACTCCAGGATGCGTGCGATGTCCAGTACCGAAGCGATGTAGGGACTGTAATAGCCGTAGCTGAGTTGCGGGGTAAAACTGGCCTCCATGGCCAAATCGCTGCCGGGCCCCGTGGTGAGCGCTTCGACGATCGACCGGCTATGCCCGTCACTTAAGATAAGTGATTCTTGCCCCTGCATGAGGCACGGCGCCTGCAGCTCGGGGATCCTGTCCAAGCACTTCTCCTCGACCTTGATAGCCAAGCTGCGCGCCAAGAGCGGTGCCGCTTCCTTCAATTTCGTCGGATCGCCCGCGTTCAAAACACGAACCGCCGAGAGAAACCGTTCCAGTCGAGAACGATCGAGCGCGGCTTGATTTAGATCCTGAGAAGTGCGCACGAAGGCGCCCGGTCGTCCGCGCACGGCGCCCATCACCGTCCGCAGATCTCCCCCGGTATGGGGCGCAAGGAATACCAATACCTGTTGAGCGCCCTGCGGCACCGTGACCTCAAGACCGTCCTGGCCGCACTTCTCGGTCCAAACCTTACACGCGAAAAACCATTTTTCCGGTGGCGGATTGGTCGTACCGCTTAGGAAAGCCGCCACCATTAAGTACTTGACGGACTGGCTCTCGGGGAAGTCGACCTTTATCCACACCCGATCACCCGGTGCCAGATTTGGGACCTGGGAAGCCGGCAATGTTGCGCCGGCGCGTGTCACATTTACCTGCAGCGTGGGGCCACTAAGGTCAAACGGTGCCGGCACAGCAAGCGCAACCGAGGAAGCCGCCAACAAGAGCAGCAAAAGTGCGTGTCGAATCTTCGTTCTCCCGTAATCTGTTGGTCGGTTCTTGAGTTCGCTTAGAGTGGATGGAGCTGCCGGAGTTCGTTCCTACATGCCCATTTGGCCTCTACATATACCTAAATTCGATTTGAACTACAGGTCTTCGCCCACAGATTTTAGCTTACGCCATTCATAGGAGCTGCCGCGTGAGCAATTCTAGGATCATCCATACCAGCGATGCCGCATTCGAAACCGACGTCCTGAAGGCAGAAACCCCCGTATTGGTGGATTTTTGGGCCGAATGGTGCGGGCCGTGCAGGGCGATTGCGCCCGTGCTCGAACAAATCGCGTCTGCTTATGGAGACACGATTCGAATCGCCAAGCTGAATGTCGATGAAAATTCGACGATTGCCGCCAAGTTCAATATTCGAAGTATTCCGACGCTGCTGTTATTTCAAAAAGGTGCGCTGGTCGCCCAACAGATCGGAGCCGTATCCCCATCCCAGTTGCGCACATTCTTGGATGCGAAGCTCAAGGACGCGGCAGCTTGATCAAGAAACGCCGCGGCTGCGTGCCGCTGAGCGAGCAGACTTCTTGCTCCGTGCGGAACTTGCGCGTGTCTTGCTCACCGCTTGCGCCTTGTGCGCATTGAGAATGGCCGGGATCAATCCCGGAAATCGCTTTTCGAGCTCATCGCTGCGGGAAGTGTTTTGCATTTCGACGCCTCGACGTTCACCACGAATCAAACCGGCCTCTCTCAAGGCCTTGAAATGCTGGGACAGCGTCGATTTGGGAATCTCTTTTTCGCTGATGCGCAGAAAAGTAGAGCAATTTTGCGAACAACCCGAACCCGCGATACTGGCGTAAATGGCTGCTCGCGCTGGATCGGAGAGGGTGTGGAGGATGCCTTCCACAGTCACAGTTTCAATCGAAGGATGAAATAGCGGCCTCATGGCGTAATTATACGAGCGCTTGACAAATAGTTCAATAGTTCGTAAGTTCGGAACTAAGGAATTAGGTCAGAATTCAATCAACCAATACCGAAATATCGGAAAGAGCAGGAAAATGAGCAATCTCACTGGAAAAGTCGCCGTGGTTACAGGCGCATCGAAAGGTATCGGGGCCGCCATTGCCAAGCAATTGGCGGAGGAGGGTGCCTCGGTGATCGTGAATTACGCCTCGAGTAAGGCCGGCGCGGACGTTGTCGTCGCTAACATCAAGAAGGCAGGCGGAAAGGCTTTCGCGGTAGGCGGCGACGTATCGAAACCCGCGGAGGCCCAGGGCATCATCGACGCAGCGGTGAAGAATTTCGGACGCCTCGACATCCTCGTGAACAACTCCGGCGTCTACGAGTTCGGCCCGCTCGAGTCAGTCACCGAGGAGAATTTCCACCGGATGTTCAATATCAACGTCTTGGGATTACTGCTTACCACGCAAGCCGCGGTCAAGCACATGAGCGCAGGCGGAAGCGTCATTAACATCGGCTCAGCGGTGAGCCGAATCACCCCGCCAAATTCCGCGGTCTACACTGCGACCAAAAGTGCGGTGGATGCCATTACCGGCGTCTTATCCAAGGAATTGGGGCCAAAAAAGATTCGAGTGAATTCCGTGAATCCGGGCGTTGTGGAGACCGAAGGTACTCACAGCGGCGGGATCATTGGCTCGGACTTCGAGAAAGCGGCGGTCGCGCAGACTCCACTCGGTCGTACCGGCCAGCCCGGTGATATCGCTTCGGTCGCGGCGTTTCTCGCCTCGGACAATTCGGCCTGGCTGACGGGCGAGGTCATCACCGCCAGCGGTGGTCTGAACTAAACGCACGAGACTTGGCCTATGACATTCAAAACCACGGGAATCCGGTCCTTTGTTGGACTGGTTTGGCAAGAACTCAGCTCTTGGGGGGCCGGCGTAGAGTTCTCTTTTTACGACCACTTGCAAGAGCGGATTGACCAGCTCGAGCAAGAACTGATGCAGGTGAAGAAGCCGCCGAGCAGTGCCAAAAACGACATGCCGTCCGGCATGATCGGTTGCTGAGGTTTCCGAATGGCCCTATCAACGCTAGACTGCGCGCGGGCGCCCGTAGCTCAGCTGGATAGAGCACCTGGCTTCGAACCAGGTGGTCGGCGGTTCGAATCCGTCCGGGCGCGCCACCTTTTTTTTGTATGAGAACAACCGGTCCCGTCAAGCTGTTAGGCGTGTTACTTCGAACTCCCGACAGACGACAAGGCGAGTTCGACAAATCGCCGCAGGCGATTTGGTCGCCCGCAGGGCGAGCCGAGCGCGAGCGAGGCCAAGGGGCCGTAGGCCCCGCAGCAATCTCTCCGGGCGCGCTTCTTCATCGCGAAACCGATCGCTTTGATTCTCCTTCTACTCGAACCTGAGGAATCTTGAGCACAATGCGCCCGAGCACATGGCCGCGTTCCAATCTTTCGTGCGCCTTTGCCGCGCGAGCAAGAGAAAAGGCCGCTGCGATCGGCACGCGTAGGCGCGTCTTCTCGACCGCTACGCGCAGGGTTGCGAGGTGGCGCGGGCTCGCCTCGGCATCGTAGGCGAGCAGCCGAACGCCCTGTTTGCGGTTTGGTTCGGGTTCGATGCCGTTGGGGAAAGCCACCCGTCCACCGCGCTTCACGAGTCCTACACACTGATCGAGCGCCGCGCCGCCGGCAAGCGCGAGGATCCCATGGACACCACGCGGTGCAAGTGCGCGGAGGTCATCAACCAAATGGTCGGATCTGGCGTCAATCTGGCCATCCGCACCCAGTCGCATCACCAACTGGGCTGCCTTGCGACCCGACGCCGTGGCCAGCACGCGCGCGCCCCGGCGTTTGGCGAATTGAATCGCAAGTGAGCCGACCGCGCCTGTAGCGCCAAAGATCAGCACTATCTGGCCGCGACGTATCTTCAACACGTCTTTGATGCCCTGGAACGCGGTCAGTGCCGTGACGGTTGCAGCGCCCGCGCGCAGCAAATTCATTCGCCGCGGAACGTGTCCTACCTGATCGGTATCCACTGCAACACGCTGTGCGTAGAAGCCGCCTTTTGGATTGATGAATTCATATGCCCAGACGCGGTCGCCGACCTCGAAGCGCCGGACGCGCGATCCTTTAGCGACCACGATCCCTGAGCCGTCCGAGCCGAGGATGAGGGGGAACTTCGGTCGCCCTTTGGGCCACCAACCTTTACGGATGTCAGCGTCCCACACGCCGACGCCGGCGCCTTGGAGCGCAATCAGCACCTCGCGCGATCCCAGCTCCGGCACCGGAAGCCGCCGCAGTTTGAGCACAGAGGGCGGACCGAAGCGATCAATCGCAACGGCCTTCATCAGCTGCTTCGGTTTTGAGCTAGGACTCGTAGACATGCAGGCTCGTACGGTACTGCCGGTGATCGAGACTGCGCCTTGATCTGAATCATGGGCTGCGCTGGGGCTTGCGAGTACGATCCCGGCATTCGCATCCTGAAAGCGATAGCGTCCTACAGGGTACTGGTCTAGGCAGTGCGAGTGCGCAGCCGGCCCTCGTAATCGCGCTTTCCGAGCGGCACACCGCGCGTGCGCAGGATGTCGTATGCGGTGACGGCGTGGAAATAGAAGTTGGGCAGCGAAAACGAAAGGATGAGTGTCTCCGACGTGAAGGCTAGCCTCCGCGGGCCGATCTGGAGGTCGAGGTCTTTGCCCGCCCAGCTGTTGACCTCGTCGGGGGTGAACGCCTTCAACGCCGTTTCCGCTTTGCCGATCATGGCCTGCAGGTCGGCGAAAGGAACCGGTCCGACCAGTGCGGGCGGGGCGAACACGCCGGTCTTCACGGCCTCCAGCCCCCACACTGAATGATGCCAGGCCGCTTCGATCTGAAAATGGAAGGGTGCCATATCGTCAAAGAGCCGGGCGTGCACGAAGTCGTCTGGATCTGCCCGGGTCTCGGAGCAGTGCCTGACCGCGCGGTCGAGGAAACCCCCGACGGCCTTCACGGTCTGCAGGAAGGTCGGCACGCTCAGGTCGTAGAGTGATATCGCCATCGGCTTCCCCTAGCGTTGGGTCCTGGTTCGACCCGTCCCTCCACTTCGTCGAAGTAACCTAAGTCAAAATCCAGGAAACTGACAAGCCAGGGTTCCCAGGATTTATTCGCCGGGGCCCTAAACCAATCGGGGATCGCCGGTTCGCGTAACGCCAGCAATCGAGAACGGTGCGCCGCGACTGCGCCGTCCGCCCATGCGTCAATCGGTTGCGACAGTGTGATTTTCCCACTTCGCGCCCACGAGAGGAAAGCCCCGCAAGCGACGCCGCTTGCAGGGCTCCGGCCAACTACTGCCGAACTTTGAAAATGAAAGTGCCCCAATCCGCCAAAGGTGTTCGAGGCAAATTGGGAATGTATTCAGTCGCGAGCCAAACATTATTGCCGTCGGACACGGCTGCTGAATAGTCTCCCCATCGGCCCACGTTGCCGCCGCTGTAGTAGAGATAGCCGGAGAACCCGTCATCCGGTGCGGTGCCGTTGGCGGCGATATGCACGGCCGACGTGCCCTCTTCACCGACTCCGACATAAGCGGCGCTGGGATAGTAGTCCGGTCCCACCAAGGTGAACACCATGGCACCTTTTTCGCCGCCGAAGGCGAGCGACGGAAATATCACGTTCTCGTTTTTCACAGCGACATAGCCTTGTTGGACCACCCTGCCCGAGACCGCGCCGTGACTGAACTTCGGTTTGACGCCGAACCATGCAATACCCGTGCGGCTGCCGTCTCCAATAATGGTATTCACGCCTGAGTAGAGCAAACCGTTGGAATACACCACCTGATTCATGCGGTCATCATTGGTATTGATGAGCTCCAGCGATTCGCCGAGCGAGTCGCCGAGCGGAATGGGGCCGGGCTTTTGCTGCGCCGGGTTCGGTTGCCCATAGGTTTCAGACGCCATCACTTGAAACGTGAGCGACAAATTGGGCGACGATGTGGTCAAGGAACGCGTGTTGCCCAGTGCCCAAACGGCAAGGCGGTTGTCGAGCAGTTGATACGGCGGACTCCCGAATTGCAGCGCGCTTAAGAAAAATTCGACGCCTCGGCCGGACGAATCTTCCGCATCCTCGCCACTCGAGCCAACTGCGGGCTGAACCGAATAGCTCAGCCCGCCATAAGGAACGAGGGCTTGCGAGGCGTCGAAGCTCACCAAATAAAGATGAGAAAAATCGCCGTGGGTGGCGTCGATCAGCCCTTTCTTCGGAATCGCATAAATCTGCGCGCCGTTGAAGCTGGTATCGCTGAATTCATTGGTGGATTGATAAATTCCGTACGCATCAAGTCCAAGCAGCGGCTGATCGCCGAAGCATGGGCAGTTGGGGTGACTGGGCGTGCCGTCCAAACCGTCGTCGGTCACATCGTACGAGAGAATGAGGAAAGCGCCGCGTGGATCGGAGGTCTTACTGACCGCAATCAAATTGAAGTTCCTGCCGCTGCCGCCGGTGCCGGTGTCCTGCATCAATTCCGTGACGAACCACCGTTGTGTCTCGCGGTCATAGACGCATTTCGGGTCACTGACGAATTGCCCGGTAACTCCGGTCACGCGGTTGATCTCAGGCGCCAATCCCCAGAACTGGCTCAACGCCTCCGGACCGCTCAAAAGATTTCCCGACGCATCGTAGACGGAAATCGCATTATTGATCGCTTCCACCACGAAGCCGCCGCCGGCGCACAGCCCCTGATCGGGCGGTTCGAGGGAGTATTGCGTATTGGTGTAAATGCCCGTGCCGGCGACGCGCTGATCAAGATGCGTCAAGCCGTTGAAGCCGAACACCGAGCTCGATGAGTCGATGACTGAGCTGCCCTTGGGATTGGGAATCGCCGTCGGAGGCGGCGGAAGGCCGGCCTCCAGCGCCGCGCTGCTCGCTGCCGATCGGCTGGTGATGTCGGTGATTGCGCCGTGGGCGATTTTGCTCGGAATCGCAAGGCCGTGATGGCGATTCAAGAATGACTTCGGTGCGCTCAGTGCCGCTGCGCTGGGCGCAACGCCGGCAGTCTGGTTCTTGACGCCAACGGTCGAATCATCCCCGGGTTGTATCTCGGGCAGCGCGACGGTGCTGGAGCTGACTGGACCGCCGTGGATGGTGGTTTGACCCAGCGACTTGAGTTGCATGACGGTTTGTTGAATTGCCGGTGCTCCCGTTGCCGCGTGAACCTGCGCCAAGGCCAGCAGGCTGGATACGATGAGTAGCAATCGGCCGCCACGCGCGGCCGATCTCGCGAGCACAATACTACCCCGTGGAAATTTGTCGTTATACATAAGCTTCGCCCCTTATTTTGTCCCTGATGGAGAGAAATTTTGGTTCTTGATTCGCGATACGGGATGATCGGCGCTGCGGATTGTCGCGCTTACCATCCTGAATTTTCCGTTCGTACCGAGAGTGCGCCGAATTCTCCCGCCGCCATCACACATATGTCAACATCGACGCGTGAGTGCTCCATTACCACACGCTGCACGTCGCCGCCGCTGGCAAGAATACGTCTTGCCAGATACGTCCCGAAGGGATGAGAACGCGAGGCGCCGAGTACTTTCGACAGCCCGCGGTCCCCGCGGGCTGCTTAGAGTTTTTCTTGCTCCTGTTCGCGCAAGGAAGCGATTACGCTATTGAGTTCGATAACTTCCCTTTCTAGTCCTCTTATGTACGCCGCCGTATCGTCATACTTATAATTAGCCGCTTTAAATATTCTAACTTCGCTTTCACTAAGCTTTCTTTTACTAAGCTTTTCCAATTGCGCCTTGCTGAGTTTTTGCAACGATACCAACGCTTGGCGATATGCACTCATTGCAGCCCCTCCTTTCGACAAGGCACATATTACGTCGCTTGGGCCGCGGAATTTTGTAGGCCGATAATGTAGTTACCAATGGGTAAGATTGCGGGTGCCGGCTTTCGGCACCCGCAATGGGCCACTTGACCGCCCACATGAGGGTTCCTGAGGCAGGAAGGGAAAAGCGGTAAAACTGTCGGAAACGTCCAGATTCGCCGGCACGATCTCGGTAGCATCTTGATAGTTATGGCGGGGAGCTTCGCATGGGCAAGTGGATCATCGCGGGATTATTGGCTTGGAGTAGCCTGGCCCAGGCCAATGATCATAGGGATGGAAGCTGGTGGAGATCAATCGAGGAAAACGCCAAGGTGGGCTATGTGATGGGATACGTCGATGGCGAGCTGTCCCAAAGCCCGGACTGCTCGAGGACTACAGCTGGGATCGCTCGCCCAGCCTGCATCGGAGGGGCTGCCTATCGGCAGATCGCTGACGGCCTGGATCAGTTTTACATTGACTTGCGCAACCGTAACATCGAGCTGACAAGGGCGATAGGGCTGGTGTCCGCAGGCATTAGAGGCGACAGCGCCGCCGAGATCGAACAGCAGACTGAGTCCTCGCGCAAGGAGTAACTTAGGACTTGGTTTGCGACGAATCTCTATGGGGTCAATACGACCTTGCCGATGTTTCTGCGCGCTTCAATGTAGGCGTGGGCCTCGCCGGCGCGGTCGAATGCAAAGGCCCTGTCGACGTGTGGACGCACCCAGCCATCGGCGACGCCTCGAAGCAGCATGTCGGCCCATGCCCGAATCTTCTCAGGCTCATGCCAGAGGTGTCCCAGGTTGACTCCGAACACTGCGCGGTTCCGACTCATAAGTGCCAGCGGGTGAAAGAGCGGCATGCCCAGCGCGGCCCCAAGTAACTTCAGCGAAGCGAGTCTGCCCGAGTCGGAAGCGACGGAGATGCCGAACATGCCGAGCCGTCCGGTATGACGCAAGGCCTTGTAGCTTTTTTTCCAGTGCCTGCCGCCAATTGGATCGATGATCAGCTCCGCACCCAGTCCGCCAGTCAGGCGCGCCAGTTCCGTCGACCAGTCCTTGCTGCGATAGTCGATCGCTTCGTGCAGACCGCGCTCCTTGAGGAATGCGTGCTTGCCGCTGCTGGCAGTGCCGATCATCCTCGCGCCGATATGGCGCGCGACATCAATGGCGGCAAGGCCGACACCGCCGCCGGCGTTGTGGATCAGCACCGTTTCGTCGGCGGACAACGAGCCCATGACCACGAGCAGCTGCCATACCGTCAGGTAATTCACCGGAAACGCCGCGCATTGCTCATGGCTGAGTGAAGCAGGTTTGTCGAATACCCGGATCTCGGGCACAACCACCGCGTCTGCGTAGCCGCCGAATCGCGTGAGCGCGAAAACGTCGCGGCCGATCCAATCCTGCCGTGCCTTTGGTCCTGCCGCATCCACGTTGCCCGATACTTCGTAACCGACGACGCACGGTACTTTCGGGGCGTCTGGGTACAAACCCTGTCTTGCCAGGATGTCGGCGAAATTAATGCCACACGCTTTGACGCGTATGCGCAGCTCGGCATCGCGAGGCTGCGGGTCGGGCGATTCGCGTACCTGCAATTTCTCCGGGCCGCCGTGCCCGATAATGTAGATCTGCCTCACCGATAGGCTCCTCGAGGAGGACGGCTAGTCGTCCTCGTCTTCGTCGTCGTCCTCATCCTCGTCTTCGAAACCAAGCATTTCTATCGGCAACATGACCGTAGACGAAGTATCTTCCACGATGGCGCGAATTTTGAGGGTTTCCGATGTCGCAGGAACGGCCGGGTCTCGGGTGCTGCTGATGATGACTTCTTGCGCGCCGCCCGCTTCCAGCGGACGAACGATCACGGTCTGCGAAGTCGCCGGCTCGGGGCTCGAGGGGTCTTGGAGACGACGCAGAATGAGAGTCTGCGATCCGTCCTGGTTGGGCGGACTCATGACGGTCAACTCCGAAGGCTTCTCTGCGGGCATGAAGGAATCTTGGGCGCGTAGTCTTTTCAATGCTGCGTCAGCCTCGATGGGCTCGCTGAAGTAATAGCCCTGACCGAAGCGGCAGCCCATTGCTTTGAGCGCTGCGGCGGCGGCCTCACTTTCAACAATTTCTGCAATCGACGTGAGATCCAAGCTGCCGGCGAGCTGTATCATGGCAGCGACCATGCTCATGTTGGCTTGAAACACGCCTCGGCTGTCGACGAACGGACAATCAATTTTTACCAAGTCGAAAGGAAATAACTGAAGATTGCTCAGAGAAGAATAGCCGGTTCCAAAATCGTCCAGCATCAATTGGATTCCCATCTCGTGCAGGCGCTGGAGACTTTCTCGCGCCGCCGCGACGTTCCCTACAAGCGCCAATTCGGTCATCTCGAATTTGAGCAAGGCCGGCTGCAGTTTCTTCTCGCGCAACAGGGACGCGATGTGTCCGACAAGGCCTGGATCGCGCAACCCAGAAGGGGAAAGGTTGATGCTGATGTAGAACTTCTGGTCCGCTTGCAATTGCTGGCGCCAGCCTGCCAGGATGCCGATCACTTGTTGAACGACCCAACGTGTAATTGGAACCATCAACCCGGCATCTTCCGCCTGGCGCAGGAACCGATCCGGGGTAAGCAAACCTTCCACTGGATGTCTCCAGCGCAGCAAGGCTTCCGCGCCCACCATTTTGAAAGTGGCGAGATCGACGATCGGTTGAAACACCAATCGCAGTTGGTTCTTTTGCAACGCCAGGTGCAGGTCCGCCTCCAAGCTGACGAGATCAGCTGCTTGACCCATATTTGGCGCGTAAAGAACCGCTTTGGTGGTTTCCTGGCGCTTGGCGACTGATACTGCGATGTCCGCCTCTCGCATAATATCTTCGGCGCGCTCTTGTCCCGATTCGACGCACGTGACTCCAAGCGTCGCGGCAACGCTGAGTTGATGCCGGCGCAAGTGAAATGGCGATCGCAGTTGTTCTTGGAGCAAATTGGCAACTTTGAGGGCCGCCTCCGAGGAAGCCACATCCAGAAGCAACAGCGCAAATTGATCGCCGCTCCACCGTGCGAGCGTTCCGTCAAGTGCTGATTTGCTCTCCTCGAAGCGGCGAGCAACCTGGACCATCAGATCATCTCCGGCGGTGTGGCCCAGCAGGTGATTGATGAGGTTGAACCGGGAGATGTCCACGATAATGACGGCGATGCGCAAGCGCCGCTTGCTGCGCAATTCCCGAAGCGCGCCGTCGAGTTGATCCATGAAATAGCGCCGATTCGGCAGCCCGGTAAAGGTGTCGTGAAAAAGCGCATGGTCGAAGGTTTCCTGAAGCTTCAACCGCTGCTGCATCTCCGCAGCGAGTTGCTGGTTGACTTGGTGCACTCGACGTCTCGAGATCGCCACGAAGGATTTTGCGCGTTGCAATTCGTGGACCAGATCGTAGGTACCGAATGTCAACAGCCAGCACAGAAACGCGAGGAGCGCTATTTCCGAAGCGAGCAAACTGGAAGGAAACCAGCCTGCGCGGGGTCGCAACACCAGCTCCAAATAACTTCCCGGTGTGGCGGGCGCTGCGGATAAGGCGATCGGAGCGGCGATTGCGTCGGCGAGCGGTTCGGTGCGCGAGCTTACAAAAATTCGAGGCGAGGCGCTGCGCGGCTCAACCTGCACAAGCGCAAAGTCGTAGCCCACATCGACGAGACGGGCCAAATGGGCGTCGGCGATGAGTTCTTCCAAGTCGGCATAGGCGACGGACCAGCCCTTAACGGTCGGAGTGGCCTCAGGCGTTCCTGCCGCGATCGGAACTCTTACTGCAATGATCCATTCGCTGCCCAGGCGCATCGGACCGAGAACCGTCGATTGCCGTACAGCGCGGCCAGATTCGACCGATTTCCATTCACTGGCGATTCCGCTTGCGATCTGAGCTTCGGTATCTCGCGCGACCAGGACCCGGTCATCAGCGCTCATCCAAAATGCATTGGCTGCCGGCGGTTCAGATCCCAACGAGGCCACGTCCCCGGTACTCTGCAACGTTTTGGCGGCCGAATCTGCTTGTTCTGCCGCAAGCGCCGCCAGCTTTTGCAAAGCAGGCTCGATTTTCTTCACGTAAGCGGCAGCCACCGTGGCTGCGGTAACGCGCGCGGCGGCAGCGTGGTGCTGAACACTTAGATAGATGAGACGCGATCCGGCCGCCAGCACGACGAGGAACACAACCACCGGGGGCAAAAAACCGAAGCTGCGGAAGAACGACTTCATCGTTCGGAACTCTTATCGGCCGATATGGAAAATATAATTGAGCGTCACAGTCGATTTCTTGATGCCGGACAGGTCGATATAGTCGGCGACCAGCGTCAAGTCGCTGCGCAGCTTAGGAAAGGGCTTGGACGCTCCAATATATCCTTCCTTAAGGT
Organism: Gammaproteobacteria bacterium; assembly: GCA_034667905.1. Classification (GTDB taxonomy): domain Bacteria; phylum Pseudomonadota; class Gammaproteobacteria; order Steroidobacterales; family Steroidobacteraceae; genus Bog-1198. The sequence continues at coordinate 87,167 of JAXDQK010000122.1, forward strand.
GGCGCACTTGCGAAACGAGACCCGTGGGTAAGTTAAATACGACGGGTGAAGTCGGTCCCCACGATACGCCACCGAACAAGTTCACGGTCGCCCAATAGCCGTCGATTCTGGCCGATGGGAGACGGGTACCGAGATTGCCGCTCACCGAATACTGGTATGCCGCCGAGGTCATGAGATGCGGGCTCCAGAGGTAAGACAACCCGACCTTGGGCAAATTCCCATGGCTAGATTCGACATCGATGCGCTTATCCTCGAGTTGCGCCGATAGCTTGTGGCCAAAGGTGCCTATGACGCCGCCGGCTTCGATTTTGTAATGGAAGGCGCGCGCACCGTCATGGCCCGGGCCTTCATGCGCTTCCCCGTAGAGGCTATAGCGCTGATTCTCGGGTCCGACCGTCGCCGAAGCATTGAGCGACGCAAACGTCCACTGCGCATTCGCCAATACTTGATGCTCGATGGAAATTCCGGCAATGGTGCTCTCATCGAAATTGTGCAACCAACCGAGCGAAGCTCCGCCACCGCCGTTGGTTCCCGTAAGGGCGGTTCCGTCGGCACTGATCACAATTCGATCGGCCGTGGTAGAGCTTTGCGCCGATGCCGAAGACACGGATAGTACGCAGGCGAACAACGCAATTGACGTCCACGCAAGATTCATCGGTGCAGTCCTCATTGCAGCTCGCGCCGCTTTCCTGTTGCTTCAGACGAGCCGGCCGGGGTCTGCGGCTTCGGCAAACGGCCGGTCAGACCGGCTGGGCCCATTGAATCTGCACGGGCGACGGGAAGCAGCGACACGCTGTAGAGACGCTGCTCCTCGCCCGGCAATGCTATTTCGGTACTCGTTACTTCGTAGATGCGAGAATCGATCTCGATGTGCATCTTGCGACGACGGGTGAGACCAGGCTCCCACCACGGCAGTCCTGCCACGAGCTGAGACAGCAACTGCTCTGCGTTCGCTCCAACCTCTACGCCGCTGAACAGCGCCGCAGTAGGTTTGTTGAAAGCGCGAACGCGACCGAGCGCATCGACCACGAGTGCGGCGTATTCTGAAGTATCCCACGCCGCCTTCAGGCAAAAAGCTTCCGTTACATCATCCAGCATCAACAGTGCCAGTCGCCGCTTCTTGTGTACCACCTGCAAAACATTCACTTGGGTCAATTTAACTTCGTCGGCGACATGCAAGGCTGTTAGTGAAGCCGTGCCGATCGCGCCCGCGATTAGCTCTTGCACCAGATCGATAAAGGAGAACCGCGCCACCTCGAATAGATTACGGCCTTCGGGCGCGGCATCGCGGATGCGCAGAAACGTGCGCGCGGCGTCGCTGCACGCGACGATCCGCAGTGAGCTCGGATCGACAAGAAGAGCGGGCATCGGCAACCGTTCGATAAGGGTCGCCCACAGCTCTTGAGCCTTCTGGCTTTCGGTTCGAGCGAGGATGCTATTCGTGATGAGTCGCTCAAAGATCGTGCCCACATATTCCGCAGCCACTGCGCAGGCGAATAAAACGACGCTAAAGACCTCGAGCACGGCCACAAGGTAGCCGGTCGGGGCGTAGAAGCCTGCGAAGGAAGATTGCGGTTCGGGACCTTGCCGGCCGAACAACTTGGTGAGCAAAG
>JAXDQK010000123.1:0-4570 GCA_034667905.1 Gammaproteobacteria bacterium
CCTTCGGCGCGTCACTCTCGTGCTTTGCGGAATACCAGTCGGCCGTCCATTCCCAGACGTTGCCGATCATGTCTTGTACGCCTTAGCCGTTCGGCAGGAACGCGGTCAACGGAGAGGTGCGCTCGAAGCCATCCTCTTTGAGATTCTCGCGTGGAAACTCGCCTTGCCACGTATTGGCCATGTGCTTGCCGCCCGTCGTGAACTCGCTCCCCCAGGCGAATTCGGCTTCTTCCAGTCCGCCGCGCGAGGCGAACTCCCACTCTGCCTCGGTGGGCAAGTCCTTGCCGGCCCATTTGGCGAAAGCGAGCGCATCGGCGAATGCCATATGCACGACTGGATGATTGTCGAGCCCGTGGATGTTGCTCTTTCGACCATAAGGGTGGCGCCAATCCGCCCCCCTCCGGAATGTCCACCACTGACTCCAGTCGTGCAAATTAGCCACTCGTGCAGGCGAGTTGAACACCAGCGATCCGGCATAAAGCATGTGGGGCAGCGCCCCGGGATAATCCTGCGGGCTGGGCTTCAGCTCCGCGATGGTGACGTGACCGGTCGCCTTCACGAATTCCTTGAATTTCCGGTTGGTGACCGGCGTGCGGTCGATCCAGAACCCATCGAGGGCTACGCGATGGGCCGGTGCTTCCTCGGGGTAATGCTGGTCGGAGCCCATCCGGAACGTGCCGCCGGGTATCCAGTTCATGCCCGGCCTTGCATCATCCCGGGCTCTTTCAGAATTGACGGCGTGCAACGAGTCCAACATTCCTGTGCGACCTGATCCGCGTTGCATCGCAAAGGCCCGCCAAAAGCGAGGGTCTTCCGGAAACGCACCGACGTCGTTGCTAAGATAGCACGGTTAGAGGCGTTATCACGCGTCGCCGGTTCGACGAAATTCGGGTCTGGAGCCGGACACCTGAACACGGCCTCGCCCGCCCGGGATTTTCCAGGTGTGTTCGGCACGCCGAAGACGACTCGCCTCTTGTCTTCGGCAAACTAGGTGATGCTATCCCACTTTCGGACGAGGCGATCTAAGGGGGCTATCCACGCGCACCATCCGCGTGGTCGCATGCGCGCAGGCTTGACCGAGACCTACGCGACCATGCCGCTCCTGCGGAACCGAATGACCGCTTCTGAGCACATCAATCTCATTCCGCAACGGCCGAGATGGGCGCAAAGCGGGCATGCCGCCGGTCGACCAGTTTCGCGAACTTGACCTGCTCCGCAACCTCATCTCAGCGGAATATCGACGCGGCATGAGCTTAGTGCTTGGAGAGCATATAATCGGTAGGTCCGAATTTATTTAGTGGCGGCTGCGAGCTGCAATCCACCAGTTTCCGCTCGCGCTGAAGGGGAGCTAACAACTGGCGAGGTCTTGGCGGCTTCGCCGCCGGGAAGGCGTCATTTGATGCGCTCAACCCGGATGCTGACTGGACCTTGGCGATCAAAAACAGAAACGTCACCGGTCGCTCGACCGAGTAAGATGATGCCCGGCTGAGGGACACGGCCGCCGCGATAGTAGATGACAAAGTGATCGGAGTTCCACAATCCGAGTGTACCAGTCGAGAAGTCGAGTTGCCGCTCGACCGCTGGCAACGGCGAAGGCAGGTTGCCGGTTTTTTCCTGACGTAGGTGGTCGCGCATTTCGATCGTGAGCGGCAACATCTGCATCAACGATCGAGCCGCTTTGTTGTCGACCAACTCGGCATTGACCTTGCCCCACTCAGAGGAAATCAGAATGCGCTCTTGTGCCATTGTAGGTCCCATCATTCCGAGTGCGATGACAAAGGCTCTCAGGAGTAGAGTCAGCATATGTGAGCCTTGTTCTTTCCGCTTCCGGCATGAATAACTTTTGCCGTTAGCTGCGCGACGACGGCTCGGTTCCGGCGCCAAAGTCTTCGTTGCTGACGTGCTCCATCCACTCGACCGCTTTGCCCTCGAGAGTTTCCTGGACAGCGATATGGCTCATTGCCGTGCTGGGACTTGCGCCATGCCAGTGCTTTTCGCCCGGCGGAAACCACACGACATCGCCAGGGCGTATCTCCTCGATTGGACCGCCCGCGCGCTGCGCGCGCCCCGCGCCTGCAATCACTATCAGTGTCTGGCCGAGTGGATGCGTGTGCCAGGCCGTGCGTGCGCCTGGCTCGAACGTAACGAGCGCCATGCCGACGCGGGCCGGGCCGGGGGCATTGTGTAGTGGATCGATCCGCACCGATCCGGTGAACCAGTCCGCCGGGCCTTTGCCGGACGGCTGTGAACCGCTTCGCTTGATCTCCATCGTCTGATCCTCCTTTAACCCTCAACGAGGCTTTACAACGCGCGATGCGAGGAAAGCGGTGACGGCAGAAATGCACAGGACCGCGGCACTGAATGTGAAAGCCGCCTGATAACCACTGCTGTCAAATAGAAGCCCGCCGCAGGACGCGCCTGCCGTGATCGCCAGCTGGATCACGGCAACCATGAGCCCGCCGCCCGCTTCGGCATCGTCCGGGAGCACCTTGCTTAGCCAGGTCCACCAGCCGACGGGCGCAGCCGTGGCGACGAGCCCCCATCCGGCAAGCAGAATAGCGACGATGATGGGCGAGCCGCCAAATAGCGTGAGAGCGACGGCGATCGCCGCCGTGACGAGCGGCATCACGATTAGCAGACCATAGAGCCTGGTCTTGAGGAGCAGACCGATGAGGTATGTGCCGAGCAGGCCCGCACCGCCATTCGCGAGCAGGATCAGCGAGAGCGTCGAAACATCGACACGCGTAGCCGTCTCAAGAAATGGCCGCACATACGTATAGAGGGCGAACTGTCCCATGAAGAACAGCGCGACGGCCAGCATTCCCAGAGGAACCTGCGGCCGGCCGAGGACCCTGAGCACCGAGCCCGCGGCGGACGTGCGCGCCGATGGCATTGACGGCAGGGTGACGAAGAACCAGGCGAGCGTTACCGCTGCCAGCGGAACAACCGCAAAGAAGGTGCCGCGCCACCCGAGATACTGTCCAAGGAAGCTGCCGAGGGGCGCAGCAACCGTGGTCGCAAGCGCGTTACCGCCGTTCAGCATCGCCAATGCTCGCGGGACCTGAGCCCCCGGAACAAGACGCATCACGGTGGCTGCCGACATCGACCAGAAGCCGCCGATGACAGCACCGACAAGCGCACGGCCGACCATGAAGATTGCGGGGTTCGGCGCGAAAGCCACCATCACTCCTGACCCCATCATCACCACGGTCAGCCCCAGCAAGACCGTGCGACGGTCGATGCCGCGGGTTGCCGGCGAGATAAAAAGGCTCGTCACCACGGCGAATATGCCCGAGACGGCAATGGCTTGGCCCGCACGCCCTTCACTCATGCCGAGGTCGGCCGCGATTGGCGTCAACAGGCTGACGGGCATGAACTCCGAGGCAATCAGCGTCGCGACGCATAGCGTTAGCGCGAATACGGCGCCCCAACTTTCAGCCGGTGCATTGGTCTTTGCGGAAGGGAGTTCAGCCTGAAAGGCTTCAGTTGAGTGGATCGACATGCCCCTTGATTTAGCACCCGGCAGCCATGCGATTAGATGCTAAAGTGTGCTTGGCCTCATAAGCAGGGATTATGAATGTTCCGGGAGAACATCACCGATCTTGTAGCCTTCTTAGCCGTCGCCCGGGCTCGCAGTTTCACCCAGGCCGCAGTCAAACTGGGCGTCTCACAGCCCGCCTTGAGCCACACGATCCGGGCACTTGAGGCGCGGCTTGGCATGCGCCTCCTGAACCGTACGACACGTAGTGTCGCTCCGACCGAAGCCGGCGAACGCCTCCTCCAAGGCATCGCGCCTCATTTTGACGGAATCGAAGCGGGTCTAGCCGCGCTGACGGAGCTGCGTGATAAGCCGGTCGGGAACATTCGTATCACGGCGCCCGAGCACGCGGCTGAAACGGTTCTCTGGCCTGCTCTTTCGAAGTTGTTGCCCGATTATCCCGACATCAATCTGGAAATCGTGACGGAGCACAGCCTGACAAACATCGTCGCTGAACAGTTCGATGCAGGCGTGCGGCTTGGCGAGCATGTCGAAAAGGACATGGTGGCGGTGCGCATCGGCCCTGATATGCGCATGGCAGTGGTTGGAACCCCGGGCTATTTCACCCGAAGAAGCGTGCCGAAACGGCCGGAAGATCTAACCGAACACAGGTGCATCAACCTGCGCCGCCTGACGCGGGGCGGCTTCTATCCCTGGGAGTTTGAGAAAGCGGGCCGCGAAGTAAAAGTGCGCGTGGATGGCCAGCTTGTTTTCACGAGCCTGTCCCTCATCCGCGACGCGGCGCTCGCCGGCCTTGGGCTCGCTTATCTGCCGGAAGACCAGGTGGTAGCACATGTCCGGGAGAAGCGACTTGCTCGCGTGCTCGGAGATTGGTGCGAACCGTTTCCCGGCTACCACCTCTACTATCCAAGCCGCCGACAGCAAACGCCGGCTTTCACGCTCATCCTTGACGCGCTGCGGTACCGCGCAACAGCGAAGGAGCGGCTCAAGCCGTACGGCAGAGTGCGAACCAACACCGGGAAATGAATGTCTGCTCTTCGGCTGCTCATTGCGATGCGTCTACGACCGGTA
>JAXDQK010000124.1:0-16944 GCA_034667905.1 Gammaproteobacteria bacterium
CGCGCGACTTATCCAATCCATCCACATTCTCAGGGGATAACCCTGTGCATAAGTAGTTGGCCGTGATTGAAACCTCTGCGCGATTCAGCCGCTTATGTCGAACTGACCAATTATTGACCAGGCTCAACCTTTGAGCCGCCGCTTGCCGCCTGTCTTCTTTTTACCGACCTTGTTCTTGCCCGCTTTCTTTTTAGCAAACTTTGTCTTGGCCTTGCGTCGCATCTTCACCAGGGCATCCACAAGATCATCGACGGGCTCGCGCTTCTTAGCTTTGCGCCGCATCCACACCAGAGCATCGAGAAGGTTGTCAACGGCTTCTTCTTTTTTCGCCATGCCGCATTGTACGTCTGAGTTCCGTAAAACTGTATGACGGCAACGCCGCTAGAGATATACCTTCCCTCCTCGCGCGGCTGCCTTTGACCAGTCCCCCGAAGCGGGCGCACACTCGGCATCAAAGCAACGCCCCACAACAATTAATTCTGAGGGAGAGTGCCGTGCGGCTAGCCGTATCAACTGGAATTTGCGCTGCGGCGGCGTTTCTCGCATCTTTCGCCATTGGTCAGGAATTGTCCGCCTTCAAACCCGTTCCGGAGCTCGGCTACAAAGTCTCTCCAGATTTTTTTCAATTCCCGGCGAGCTGGATTGAGGGAGAGGCCGCCGGCGTGGCCGTGAACTCCAAAGGTCACATTTTCCTGTTCCAAAGAGCCAAGCCCATGCTCTCCGAGTTCGACGAGAACGGTCGCTATTTGCGTAGTTTAGGCGAGGGTCTATTTGATCATCCACATGGGCTGCGCATCGATTCAGATGACAACATCTGGACCACCGACGATACGAATAGCACGGTCCTGAAACTGAGTCCTGCGGGCAAAGTGCTGCTGATCTTGGGGCGACGCCACAATAGTGGTGAGGCTAACTGGCTATTCAATAAACCAACGGATGTCGCATTTTCGAAGAATGGCGATATTTTCGTAACGGATGGATACGGAAACTCGCGCGTCGTGAAATTCGATCACAACGGCAATTTTATCAAAGCCTGGGGAACGTACGGCTCCGGCCCCGGCGAATTCATGCTTCCGCATTCCGTGGTCGTCGACAAAAACGATCACGTTTACGTTGGCGATCGCGAGAATGCGCGAATCCAGATCTTTGACTCGGAAGGTAAGTTCTTGACCCAATGGACCGGTGTCGGCTATCCGTACGGCCTTTGGATGGCCGCCAATCAGCATGTCTGGATGGTAGACGGCGGCTTCGATCGAATTATCGAGCTGGATCAATCGGGCAAGATTCTAGGCGCAATCGGTTCGCCCGGTCATCTGCCCGGTCAGTTTGCCTGGGGACACTTTCTTGCAATCGCCTCCGATGGGAAGTTGTTCGTCGCCGATGTGTTGAATTGGCGGTTTCAGGTTTTTGTCCCAGGCAAGGCCTCGGGCAAGAATTCCGACTACGTACCGACAGAACGAAAGTTCTTCGGCTTCAAACCAAGCGACGGATACGTCTTCCGCTCGCCAGGATGGCCTACGAAGTAGGGGCTAATCCACCGCAGGTGTCCGAGCCGGGCACGATCAAAATGACTTTGCGATCGTCAGTCGCGCCGTGCGTCCCTCGAGAGGATGCACGTGGACATCTGCGACGCCGGCGGCGGGTTCGCCGCGTAGGCGATCGGTGTACCAGAATTCCGCGGCGTCGGCCTTTTTGTCGGTGATGTTGTAAATGCCGATTCCCGCGCTCCAGCCGTGTCCCAATACATAGTGGGCATCGCCGCTCCATTCGCCATAGCCGTGCCCTTGAACGGCATTGTCGGGGGAGAGCGGATAAGCGCTCAAGTATCGATATCCCAGGCTGCCGCTCCAGGCGCCCAGTTCCTTAACGTACACATTGAATGATCCGGTGGCGAAAGGCGCATTCGGGAGGTACCGGCCGGGGTGGCCGGTGCCGTCATCGTAGGTGGTGGTATAGCGAGCGTGGTCACCGGAGTAGCTGGCGTAGAACTCGAGCCACCGAGCCGCTTGATAGGTCAAGTTCACCTCATAGCCGCGGCGTCGGCTGCCCGGACCTGCGAAGTCCACGCCGTCATCGGGACTGTACGTGGTTTCAGATTCCGCACGCAGCGCGTAGAGCGCGAACGTCAGCGTGAAGGCGTGGCTCAACTGCTGGCGCAATCCAATTTCCTCGCCGCTCTGTCGGGACACGAGCGGCGCGCCGGCAACGCCGCTCGTCTGGGCGGCGGTGACACCGCGTAAATCATCGCTGTGAAAGCCGCGTCCCGCGCTCAAGTACAGCTCGGTGGACGGCAGCGGCCTGAAGATCAGGCTGCCCTTCGGTGCGAGCAGATGCCCGCTGGCGGTTCCGGAATTCGTACCCGTGTCTTCGCCGTAAATCGCGTCGTATCTAGCCCCAAGCACGCTTCGGAACCAATCGGTCCAACGAGTGGAGGTTTGCGCGTACCCAGACACCGCGTTCAAGCGCACGCGATCGGCTTCGCGGAAGCCGGCCGAATCCAGGGCCGCCGAGATGACCAGGCGTTGACTGGTGGGGAGACGCCAGACATCGATGAAGTCATTGCGCGTGTCAAAGCCGATTAGCACGGTGTTTTGCAGCCCGAAAATCGGCGCCGCGTGTTCGTAGCTGACGCTGGCACCCAAGGTGTTGCGGTCTTCATGCTGGGCCTCTTGGTCGCCGTACACAGGGTCGATGAGAAAATGCGTGAAGTCATTCCACAAGGTCAGGCGGTTATTGAAGGCATAGGCATTGGCGCGCAATTGACCGTCACTGAGACTGCTGGAATATTGCATGGTCAGGCTGGTCCGTTGCGCCTCGCCGCCGTCGGACGGATCGAGCGATCCATAGCGGCTGATCAGGCCGCCGTCGATTGCCCGTTGCGGTTGGTCAGTGGTCGCATTCCACGTACCGTGATAATGCATGGCAGTGAGCGTGAAGCCGTCGACCTCGTCGCCGCGGCTGTACCTTAAAACGGCATTGATCTTGCGGAAATCATCGGGGAGAACCCAAGGGCCGTCGTAGTGTTGAAGTTCTAGCGCACCGAGTAGCGAGCCGTCTGCAATACCCGTGGATCCGCCCGCGAAGAGGCGCCTGTAGCCCAAGGTACCCCCGGTCAACGAGACCTGGTCAGCGATTCGGTCCAGATAATTGATATGCACCGAGCCCACGGAGGAGAAGTCGCCCTCGTCCGCATAATAAGTGCCCTTGGTGTATTTGATGTTGGTAGCGAGCTCAGGGATCAGAAAATTAAGATCGGTGTAACCCTGGCCATGCGCATGGGTGGTCTCATTGACGGGCATTCCATCGACGAAAGTCGCCAGATCCGTGCCGTGGTCGAGGTTGTAGCCGCGAAGCAAGTACTGATTGGCTTTGCCTTCGCCGCTGTGGCTGGTCACCTGCAGGCCGGGAATGGTCTCGAGCAACTGGCCCACGCGGTAGGCGGGTGTCAACGCGAGTTCGTCATTGACGACGATGCCCTCGCTCGCCGTGCTGGCGGCACCCAGCAAACTTAAGCGCTCGGCAGTGACATGAATCTCATCGAGCCCCTCGAGAGGCGGGGGTTCGGCAGTTTCAGCGCAGACCGGAAACGAAATTGCGGCAAGGAGCGCGACGATAATCCGGCAGGAGGAAGGTGTGGTCAGAAGCGCCCGGCGTTCACGTCGAGGATGAACTGGATGAGTCCAGTCATGTAGGTTTGCTGGTCGTCGTAAAGGGCTAGGTGACTGCCCTTGGGGCAGTACAGATAACGGCCCTTTTTGACTTCCTTGGCGATCTTTTCCATCTGCGCAGGCTCCATGGTGTCGTAGCGGGCGCCGACGGACAGGGTGGGCACAGTGATTCTCGGCAGGTCCGCGGTCCGATCCCAATTCAAGAGCTTGCCGCTGGCACCCATCTCGCTGGGTCCCTGCATCGGTATGTAAATCTTCTTGTTGATCTTGTTGAAGGCGCGCACGACAGGATCAGGCCACTGGTCCTGCGGCATGCGCAGGATGTGGTCGGTATAGAAATTGCTCATCAGCAGCTCTTCGTAGCGGGGGTCGTCGTACCGTCCCTTGGCTTCGAGACTTTTGATCTCGGCAAGGGCTTTCTGGTCCATCGCGGGCATGAGCACGTTCGCGGCATACCGGTTATAGGCCGGGATGCTGGCGATCATGTTGGAAATGATCAGGCCCTTTAAATTCTGCTGATACTTGAGCGCGTACTCCATTGCCAGGATACCGCCCCAGGACTGGCCGTAGAGATAAAAGTTACTCTTGTCGAGCTTGAGCGCTTTGCGGACCTGCTCCACCTCCTCGACAAAACGCGGCAAGTCCCATAGCGAGGGATCATCGGGTTGATCACTGTATGCGGAGCCGAGCTGATCATAGTAGTAGTACTCGATGCCGGCATTGGGCAAGTAACTGTCGAACGCCTCGAAATATTCGTGTGTGGCGCCCGGTCCGCCGTGCAACAGGAGCACTTTGATCGTTGGATTATTTCCGACGCGCTTGGTCCAGACGCGGAACGCGCCCTTGGGCGTCTGGATGGTGATCAATTTGACGCCGCCTGAGAGGGCGTCGTCGCGGCCGCTCGAATCCAAATAGCCCGTGGGTGCCGCACCGGCGGCCGCGTTGGCGAGCGACATCACGCCAAAGCAAAGGATGAAAGCCATCGACACAGCGAGGAGGCGAAAAAATTTGTGCATTTGTCATCCACTGTTATCGGAAGCATCCCGCCCCCAAAAGCGGGATAGGCTACCCCAGCCCGCAAACCAGTGGCAAATGACCTCCGGTGGTCGGTCATAGGAGGTCTCTTACGGGTCATCGCGCTTAAGTGGTCTTGTAGAAGCGCATTATCGGGGGCCCAATGGCGCTACCCAGCGTCGTCTTGGCGGAAAATCTCATTTATTCAAGGATTAACATGATTCGACGAGCATTATTCATCTTGGCCCTGGCCGGAATCTATGTGGCAGTGAAGCGCAATGCGCAACAGAACGGACAGCGCAACGGGCAGCGCAAAGATCAACGCGACCAGCACTCAACATGGGCCAATGAGGGCGGCGCAAACGTCCCCACCAGCGCTTGAACGCATGAGATCGTCGCGGCGGGCGCTTTCAAATAAATTTAGTCGCTGAAGCGTCAGGTGAACAAATCCAAAAAACTCGACGAACTCGTCGAGAGCGTGGAGGCGCTCTTGGCTCAGTTCCCGCAGAACGGGACACCGGGGATCGTCGCTTTACGAGAGGAATTAGACAAAGCGATCCTGGAAACCTGGACCGTGGTTGCACGCGAGCGCGCCGAAGCACGGGCCGCCATCGACGAACTCGCGCAATCCATGAGCGACGCGCTGCGGGCGAACCGCTGGATGATCATAGGCGCCGTCGTGGCGCTGGCAGGCGCTGTGGGATTTATCGCGGCAAGAGCGATGCGACCGCGGAATTTCCCTTAGCCCTCAGCAACTGCATTCTCACCACCGACCCACCCTCGAAAGTGGCGACGAATGCCGTGCCGCCAATCGCGGACTTTTTGATCAGTGTGGGTCCATGTTCCCGCGCACCCTTCATGTCGGACGATTCGAACAGTTGGGCGGGGCCTGCAGGCGCGAAGACCAGCGGCGGGCTGCTCCTTTCATACAGCGAGAAACTGTTGCCGCCCTGTGTAGAGATATGCTGCATCCAGAGCAGGTACTTGACGCCAGGCTCGATCGATATTTTATTGGAGGTGACGGGGTCAGGGCCCATGTGCCCCAAGGCATTCCAGGCGCGCACCACCTGCGCGTGCGTGCAGTCGCTGGGACTGCACTTCTGCAGAACCAAGTATTCATTGTTGTTGAGCCGCCGCGGGCGAATCGACAACAGGTCTCCGGGCCGCGCCGAGGCCGGCGGGGATATGACGGCGTGCGTTTTGCTGTCTATTGTAAAATCGGTCGAGACCAAGTAACCGCCGAACTGGGGCGTAAATTGGTCCTGCGCTTCGGGGCTGGCACCCCAACTCGACCAGCTGCCTAGCATCAGCAGCAGCGGCCAATAGGAAAATCGGGATTCGCTCATAACCCTTTCCTTGGTAGTAGTGCGCTAACCAAGCATACGCCTGCCAATCCAGATCGCGCATTAATTCCGGACCATCTTGATTTCACGTGCATATCCGATAGCGCGGTTCGGAGTATTGCGATAAGAATCGCATCAATTAGCGATTTTTCAAACCTCTAACAACGAACGGAGAATAAGATGGCAAGCCACTTTTTCAAACGCGAAGCATTCGTTCTCGCCGTCCTCGTGTTGTGCCTCACCAGCGCGTGCGTATCGTCGAAATACAAGCGGGTTGACAAGAGCATCCCTCCTGCGAAGGCGCTCAACGTAAATTTTCCGCCCGCGCTCCTGGATGCCTCGCTCTACACGGAGATTAGCGACGGTGCGCCCGGATCGTGGAAGCGCGAGACCTATTGGGACGAATACGTCGTGACGATGCATAACGGCGGCGATCAACCGCTCGAAATTACCTCTGCAACATTGACGGATTACGCGGATGCGCCGCACCTCGCTGGTGATGATCCTTGGGCGCTCGAAAAAGAGAGCAAAACTTTGGCAAAGCGCTACCAAGACGCCGGCATTGCCTTCGGGCGCATGGCCGCCCCCAGGGTCATTGTGGGTGCAGCAGAGCCGGGGGTGGTCGCGAGCGCCGGCGTCGGTTCAGCGGGTGCCGCGGCGGCGGCCACCATCACGGCCGTGGCGCTGCCGATATACGGTGCGACGGTGTTCGGTATCAACATGCACAACAAGAAAGAAATAAAAAAGGAATTCAACCGGCGCCACTTGCCGCTGCCCACAACCCTGGGCGCGGGTGAAACGCGCACCGGCAGTTTCTTCTTCCCAACCATTCCGAATCCGCACGCGCTGACCCTGCATTTGACCGGCAGTTCTGGGGACGGTGAGACGGCGCTCAAGCTCGATTTTCTCGAGGGACTTCACGTCAAGGACACGGGTGATGCCGCGAAGTAACAGTTAAATCACGCGCTGGCGAAGCAGCCTGCAGAATTAAAGAACCTTAGGAAGCAGTCCGATGTTAGATTAGTCAAGGAACATCGAGACCAGAACGCTGATTTGACATCAAACACTCTCGTGGCAGCGGAATTTGGCTCAGGTTATGCCGGGCATGATATTCATGGATGACCTGCATACGCAGGTCGGAAAATAGGGACATAGATGGCTGCATCCGGCTTCGCCACCGTCGAAACCAGAGTGCTGGCCGGATTTATCGTCGCGCTGTCGCTGATGATTATGGGCGGCGTCTTCACCTATGGCACGAGCGTCGAATTCGCGGACTCCGTCGAATGGGTGGCGCATACGCAGGAGGTGCGGGCCACGCTGGCGGATCTGGATGCCTCGCTGGCCAGGGCCGAACTCGCGCAGCGCGATTATCTATTGACGGCCGATAAGAAAGGACGTGAGGATTATGAGCGTTTGAGTGGTGACATCGACCGCCGGCTTGCGGCAGTCGCTACCTTAACGGCGGACAATCCCACGCAACGTGAGAATATTTCTGCCCTGCGGCCAGCGGTGGCCAAGCGTCTGGAGACCATGACCGGTGTTCTTGCGGCCTACGATCACTTTGGGCTGGAGGCGGCCCGCGCCCTGATTGCAACGGATCGTCGCGCCGCAGCCGAGGGAATGCTGGATGTTCTCGCGCAGACCGGGCGCATGGACCAAGTGGAAGCGCGGCTGCTCAGCGAACGCCAGGGCATTTCGACGCGCCATCGTCGAATCACCTTTATCTCATTATTGGTCACCTTGGGCTTGGGGGCCGCATTGCTGGCATGGCTGTTTCGCGGTGTGCGCCGCGAGATGCGCGGCCGCGAAAAGCTGGAAAGGCAATTGCAGCAGAAAGCCGCGCAACTGGAGGCAAGCAACAAAGAGCTCGAGGGGTTCAGCTACTCCATATCGCACGATCTGCGGGCGCCGCTTCGGGCCATCGACGGATTCGCCTTGATGATGCTGGAGGACTACACCGATCGTCTCGATGACGAGGGACGTCGCTTTCTAACAGTGATCCGCGAGAACAGCAGGCGCATGGGCGCATTGATCGATGATCTGCTCTCGTTCTCGCGCCTCGGCCGGCAAGCCGTGGCGAAGTCCAAGGTCGACATGGAGACGCTCGTGCGTGAAGTGCTGCATGAAGCACTGCGCGGCTATCAGAAAAACCCGCCCACCGTGGAAATCAATCCGCTACCCGCAGCGCATGCCGACCGAGCATTGGTGCGCCAGGTGTGGGTCAATCTCCTATCCAATGCGCTGAAGTACTGCGGAAAGTCCGACCGGCCGACTATAACGGTCAGCGGTAGCCGGACTGCCACGGAAATCATCTACGAGATCAAGGACAATGGGGTTGGTTTCAACATGGCTTATGCGGACAAACTATTCGGCGTATTTCAGCGGCTGCACCGCGCCGATGAGTTCGAAGGAACCGGGGTCGGTCTGGCCATCGTCGATCGCATCATTTCTCGGCACGGAGGCCGAGTATGGGCGGAAGGTAAACTCAATCGGGGAGCGACTTTCTCATTCTCTCTCCCCAGAGGAGATCAACTTGAAGGAGCATGAGGCGGTAGAGATTCTGTTGGCCGAGGACAGCGATGCCGACGCCGAGATGATCATGAGGTCTTTGCGCAAAGGCAATCTGGTCAACCAGGTGTTCCGCGTTCACGATGGCGTCGAGGCGCTCGAATTCATTTTTCGCGAAGGCGCGTACCATGAACGGCGCGGCGGTAATCCAAAACTCATTCTGCTAGATCTTAAAATGCCGAGATTGGGCGGCATCGATGTTTTGCGCAGACTCAAAGCCGACGATGCCACCAAGGTCATTCCTGTGGTGATGCTGACCTCGTCCGCGGAGGATCGCGATATCCAGGACAGTTATCAGTTGGGTGTTAACAGCTACTTGGTGAAACCGGTTAACTTCTCCGAATTCACCAACGTGGTGGCGCAAGTCGGACTATATTGGGCCGTTATGAATCGGCTGCCACCCAGCGCCGCATAACCAAAAGGGTGTAGGCGTTGGACGAGACCATCAGAGTTCTCATGATCGAAGACCAGGCAGAAGATGCCGAACTCTTGCTGCGTGAGATGCGCCGCGGCGGGCTGAATATCTTGAGCAGCCGAGTCGAAACAGAAATAGAGTTCCAAGAAGCCTTGGATAATTTCGAGCCGGACTTGATCCTCTCCGACTACACTCTGCCTGCCTTCCGAGGTCCTGTTGCCCTGCAAATAGCGCGGCTGCGGCGGCCGCATATTCCTTTTATATTCGTTTCCGGAACCATCGGCGAGGAGCGAGCCATCGATGCCCTGAGGCAGGGTGCGGTGGACTACGTCCTCAAGGATAGCCGCGCCCGGCTGGTACCTGCCATCGAACGCGCCCTGCGGGAGGCGAAAGAACGCACTGCCGGACGCCGCACTGAGGAGGCCCTTCGTGCCAGCGAAGAGAGATTTCGCTCCATCGCCGATGCGACCCAGGAATGGATATGGGAAATCGATGCGGACGGTACGTTGACCTTTTGCAGTCCGGCGATCGAGTCGATCCTAGGAACTTCCCGAGCCGCGCTTATCGGCAAGAATTTTCTCGATTTCATGCTGCCTGCGACCCGCCAAACCGTCGAGGAAATCTTGCGGCGCAACCCACGAGAGAAGGGCGCCTGGCGAGACATGGTATTCGAATACCGCCTAGTAGACGGCGGCATTCGATGGCTCGATACCAATGCCATTCCGTTGCTGGACGCCGCCGGTGCGGTCACCGGCTACCGCGGCGTCTCACGCGATGTCACTCAGCGGCGTCTGCAAGAGCAAAGGATCGCGCGTCTCAGCCGGATCCAAGCGGTCTTGAGCGGGATCAACTCGACCATCGTGCGGGTTCGCGAACGGGGCGAGCTGTTCCGTGAGTCGTGCCGCATTGCCGTCCAGCAGGGCGGCTTTCGCATGGCATGGATCGGCGTCGTGGAACGCGGAATGATGCAGGCGCTGTCCGTCGTGTGGGAGGGAGTGAACGAGGGATTCTTGGAGCAGATGCGCTTAGCGCTCGCTCCGGTGGCCGATGAGCCGGGTGCAGTGGGCTACGCGATTCGCCACAAGCGCATCGTCGTGTCGAATGACTTGGCGAACGACCCGCTCACCGTGCTTAAAGAAGAGGCCTTGGCACGCGGCTTTCGTTCGCTGATCGCGATGCCGCTCATGGTGGCTGACGAGGTGGTGGGCGTGCTGGTGCTGTATGCCTCGGAAACAGGATTTTTCGACCACGAGGAGATCAAGCTGCTGAAGGATCTCGCCGGCGATATTTCCTTTGCGCTCGACTACATCAGCAAGGCGGAGCGTCTGAACTACGTGTCCTATTACGACACGCTCACCGGACTCGCCAATCGGCAACTGTTCTTCGATCGCCTGGTGCAGGCGACCCAGGTGGCGCGTGCCGAAAGGCGTGAACTGGCGGTCGTGATCATGGACGTGTCGCGCTTCAAAAGGGTCAACGATACGTTGGGCCGCTCCGCCGGCGATCAATTTTTGAAGGGATTGGCGCAGCGCTTGCAGCGCACACTCAGCGAATCAGCGACGCCGGCGCGCATCGGAGGCGATTGCTTCGCGCTCATCGTGCCTCGCTTGCCGGGGCCCATGATGGCGCGCTGGATCGATGAGTGGATTACCGCCTCTTTCGCGGAACCGCTGACCATAGAAGGCGTGGAATTGCGCGCCAGCGTGAAAATGGGTATTGCCCTCTACCCGGCGGACGGACAAACGGCCGAAATCTTGTTCGCCAATGCCGAGGAAACGCTGAAGCGCGCCAAGGGTTCCGCCGAACAGTATCTTTTCTATTCTTCCGAGATGAATGAGCTGCTCGCGCAGCGCCTGTATTTGGAAAGCCGGCTTCGCAAAGCAGTCGCGCTAAAGCAGTTCGTGCTGCACTATCAAACCAAGGTGGACATGTCTTCGCGGAACATCGTGGGCTTGGAGGCGCTGCTGCGCTGGAACGATCCGGAGCACGGACTGGTGTCGCCGCTGCAGTTCATTTCGCTGCTGGAGGAATCCGGGTTGATCGTGGAAGTGGGGCTGTGGGTCATCCAGCAGGCGGTCGCGGATATGCAAGCCTGGGAAGCGTTGGAGTTGGCCGTGCCCCGGGTGGCCGTGAATGTTTCGGAAGTTCAGCTGCGCCAGCCTAACTTCGTCGAGAGCGTAATCGGAGCGCTCCGGGACAGCGGCAATGCGGCCCCCTCAATCGATCTTGAGATTACCGAAACGATGATCGCGAGAGATAGGGAGGCGAACATGCAGAAGCTGCTGCAGCTGCGCCAAGCCGGGCTTCGGATATTCGTGGATGATTTCGGGACCGGCTATTCGGGATTGAGTCAGATCGCGCACGTGCCGTTGGATGCGCTGAAGATCGACCGCGTCTTCGTCGCCGACATGGGCACGAGCACCGAGCACATGGCCATCGTGTCGACCATCGTCAATCTGGCCAAAGCGCTGCGCATTGTCGTCGTGGCCGAAGGCGTGGAAACGCAGGATCAGGCTGCGCGA
This sequence comes from Gammaproteobacteria bacterium, assembly GCA_034667905.1. Lineage (GTDB taxonomy): Bacteria > Pseudomonadota > Gammaproteobacteria > Steroidobacterales > Steroidobacteraceae > Bog-1198. The sequence goes on from JAXDQK010000124.1 coordinate 11,531, forward strand.
CTCTTGGCGCTGGGCTGCGATCAGGCCCAGGGGTATCTGTTCTCGCGCCCGCAACCGTTCGCGGAGATCAGCAAATTATTGGCCGCAACCCCCTGAGTTGGGCGGAGCATTGCGCACTGACAACGCCCATGATCAAGGCATGCCGGTGGAGGCGGCTTCATCTTCCGGCGGCGCGACCTCGGGGTGAGCCGCAGGCGCACTTAGCGCGCTGTTGATATCGGCCACAAGCTCGTCAATGCTGCTATCGCCATAGCCTAAGTGCTCGGCAACGATCTGGCCTTCGCGGCCGATCATGAACAAGTGCGGAACGCTTGCAATCCGGTAGCGACCGGCAATCAGCCCATTGCGATCTTCCACCAGCGTCAGCTGCCACGTTTTCGCAAATTTCTTCACCGCCGCAGTCGCTTCCGGCGTTTCCCGAAAATTGACTGCGAATACCGTGAGTTTCTCTTTGCCGACGAGCTGCTGTGCGCGTTCCAGTATGGGCAATTCTCGCCGACAAGGGCCGCACCACGTGGCCCAGAACGTGAGAATTACAAGCTTGCCGCGCTCGGTCGCGAGGTCGACGCGCTCACCGGTGATGAGATTGCGCGCTTTGAAATCCGGGGCTAGCGTTCCGACCGCGGGCGCGGGAGACAGCGCAACGGACGGCGCAATGTACGCGGCGCAGATAAGCAGGAGAGCGGTGCGCACGATTACGGGCCCTTCGGCGGGCGCTGCATGCGGTTCTGCTGCCAAAAGGATTTGATGGTGACGCCATTGGCGGCGGGGGGGATATACCCGGCCGAGACCACGGGCGGGCCCGCCACGCCGCTCGGCGGAACCGGGCAGGTGCCGTTCGATTGGTAACTCAAAGCGGAGGCGAGAAGTCCTTCCGAGCCGTCGCCCAGCGCATGGTTGAAATCGTCGGCCACCGAGCAGCCCGGCAGCAGGACGCCTTGAGTGGTCGTGGTGTTCTGCGGCGTGAACCCGTCGGGATAGTTGCCGAAGCCTTGAGCGTTGACACCCTGGAACTGAATGGAGAAGTAGGTAACCCCGCAGTTATCGGGAGGATAAAAACCGTACGGTTTGCCGCAAGTCGTCGATCCGATCTGGATCACTTGAATGTTCACCCCGCGCAGGCTATTGATAATGGATTCGCTCGCTGAACAGGTGTTGGCCGTCGTGAGCACAAACACGCGGGCCAAATTCAACGTCGGCAGCGCTTGACCCGCGGTGGTGGAAAATCCTTGGGTCGTGGCATGAAACCCGAGGGGAGTCAGCGCGGCACCGGTCACGGGATTAATGGTCGGATACTTGCTGTTGAACTGCGACAGCTCGAAGGTCTGTCCGGCGGTGGCGCCTTGCCCGGCGACCATGTAGGCGACTTCGCTCGCGATGTCCAAGTAGCCGCCGCCGTTGTAGCGGATATCGAGCACCAGGTCGTGCACGCCGGCGCTTTGCATTTGGGAAAACGCGGCCACCAGCTCGCCTTCGGCGGTTGCCAGGTGATCGTTGAATAGCATATAGCCGACGAGGCTGCCGTTCGGCGCGGTGAGGGTGTGGACGTTTTGCACCGGCGTCATCGTCACGTCGGCCGACACCAACGTGACGGTGCGCGCCGTCGATGCGCCGGCATCGAGGATTGAAAACGTGTGAGTTTCCCCGATGGTCTTCGGGGTTAAGCCGGCATTCAGCTTGTCCACGCTGGCCTGGTCGTTGGCATTGACCAGATCGATGCCGTCAATGGTCAGAAGTTTGGCGCCGCGGGCGAGGTTCGCCGGCGCCGTAGCGGCCGGGGAACCCGGTTCCGTGTACGACACCACGACGTTGCGAGGCGGCATTCCCGCAATGATCACGAAATTGGCGCCGTAACCCGCCTGCACTCCGGATTGCGACAAGGCTTCCCAGTCCGTTGTGAGATAGGTGAAATGGAATTTGTCTTTGGGCTGCCCCGACGCCGTCGTCGCGGGGGTTTTCAGCACGGCAAAGTAAGTCGCGTCGGTCGTGAACGTGGAAGGATCCTGATCGGGGACCTCGCCGAACCACAAATAGAGGTCATTGGTCCAGGAGCGCAACCAGTTCTGCTCGTCGAGCAAGGTGCCCTGCACGTCAGGATAAGGCTTGTTGGTCCCGGGATCCGTACCGGATCGAGGCGCGACGCACCGGGCTGCGAAGTTGGATTCGGGCGCGAATTGGCCCTTCACCCAGCTCGAAGTGGGTGGCGGCGGAGGGGCCGTGGCCGACCCGCCCCCACCGCCCCCACAGGAACTGAGCATCGCCGCGGCCGAAAGAAGGCCGAGTAGATAAGAAGCGTTGCGCAGAAAATCCATATGTAACATCCTTGTTAGGCTGTAGTTTTCAAGCAACGTCCATATTGCAGAAGGATGACATTCCTGGCAAGGGAGGATGCTCCAGGGCTTGAAAACAGACTCTGCCGCGTCCAAAGGGAGCAATCCGGATGCCGTGGAGATTGTGGTTTCGCACACGAGTACTATTCGGGTGTCATGGCTCTGGATTGCAAAGTTGTTCGGATGCTGCGCCGCGGCCTGGGATAGGGGAAATGAAAATGGGAACCATCGACGAAGGGCTTTCCGGTCTTGCCGATTTTCTGCAGGCGCGGCGCGAGTACATCCTGTCCGCGTGGCGCAAAGCCATCCAAAAGGATCCGTCACTCACGACCAGCGACTCCTTGCCGCGTGCCGATTTGCACGATCACATTCCGGCGTTGCTTTCGATTTTTGAGCAACAACTGCGCAAGGGACGCGCCGACTCCACTGAAACATATGAGGGCATCGCGCAAGCGCCGGCGGCCGCACATGGTCTGCAGCGCTGGAAACAAGGCTACGACTTGCGTGAAGTCACCCGCGAGTTGGGCAAGCTCAACGAAATTGTCGTGTCGGAGCTGGAAAGCTATAACGACACGAATTCCAGCGCTGCTCGGGAGGCGCGCCGGATGTGGGCCTCGCTTTGCAGTACCGGCATCGAAGAAAGCGTGAGTCAATATTTCTTTCTGCAGCAGCAAGAAGCGGCCGGCCACGCCAAGGATCTCGAAAGCGCGCTGGCGGAAGTCAAGCTATTGGAGCAGCAACGGGGTGATCTTTGGCGGCAAGCGGCTCACGATCTTCGGGGCAATTTAGGCGTGGTGGCGAATGCCACGGTCGGCCTCACTCAAGGCAATCTGCATGAGCCTACGCGCGACACGTTCGTACGCATATTGATGCGCAACGTGACCTCGCTGCACCACCTTCTGAACGATGTGACCGACCTCGCGCGGCTGCAAGCGGGCCGCGAAGAGCGACGTATCGAACCCATTGACGTCTCGCCCATCTTGATGCAGCTGTGCGAGGGTGTTCGTCCGCTGGCGCAGCAACATCGCCTGTTCTTGCGTTGCGAGGGCCCTGCGGGATTCGGGGTAGACGGCGATGCCGTCAAGATACGGCGCATCGCGCAAAATTTGGTGCTGAACGCAACCAAGTTTACCCGCGATGGCGGGATCACGGTGAGCTGGGGCGATGGCGATGCGGCCGATCCGAAACGCTGGGAGTTGAGCGTCAAGGATACGGGGCCGGGGTTTCACAGCGGATCGGATAAGCCGTTGACACAGGCGCTGGAGAATGTGCCGGATCGTCTGCTTGACGATGCGCCTGGCACCGATCAGCCAGAGTCTACGCAGGATGAAAAGATACTGAATGCTCCGGCTCAGGAAACTCCGCAGCTGCACAGCGCGACCGGTGAAGGCTTAGGCCTGTCAATCGTCAAACGGCTGTGCGACATGCTGGACGCGTCCATCGAAGTGACCTCCGAGGTGGGCGTGGGCACGACTTTTCGAATACGCTTCCCGCGTCATTACTCGTCCTGAGGCAGCAGCGTCGGCGGCTAGCGTAATGTCGGCTGCCATCAATCACGTCACCGACACGGCCTTTTGGGTCGGGGCGCTGCGGGCAAATGAAGCAAAACGCTCCGATGCCGTTTTCCATGATCCGCTCGCATCCCTGGTTGCGGGGGCGCGCGGGGACAAGATCGCGCGCGCGATGCCCGATACGGCATTGGTGCAGTGGGGAGTCGTCGTCCGCACGTCGGCAATCGACAGGCTGATAGGCGAGGCATTGAAGACAGGTGTCGAAAGAGTAGTGAACTTGGGCGCGGGCCTCGATACCCGGCCTTATCGCATGACACTGCCGCCCCAGACTCGCTGGATGGAAATCGACTTTCCCAGCATGGTGAAATGGAAGGACGAGGTTCTCGCCGGACACACGCCCGCATGCACCCTCGAGCGCATCGGTTTGGATTTATCGGATCGGGCCGCGCGCAGTGAACTGTTCAAAGCGCTCGGATCAACGAGCACCAAGACGCTGCTGATCGCCGAGGGAGTCATGCCGTACCTGTCGAATGAGGCTGTCGCGGATCTCGCCAGGGAGCTGCTCGAAGTCCCAAGTCTTCACTATTGGATTCTCGACTTCGATAACGCGGGCGCGCGCAAGACGCCGAGGCGCTGGGCGAAACAATTGAAGGCCGCACCTTTCTTGTTCCAACCCGGCGACTGGTTCAAATTTTTTGCTGCCAGCGGCTGGCAGGCGCGTACAGTGATCACCAGTGCCGAAGAATCCGAAAAATTGAACAGACCCTACCCCTTTGCATTTCCTCAAGGGTGGTTGATGCGCGCACTGCCGAGTGAGGTGAGGCGAAGAATACTGAGTGTGAGCGGCGCCGCGATGCTGGCGAAGAACGTTGAGCCGCGATGATGCCGCCCGCGATTTTAGGGTGAGCAGCCTGGACATTCATTTTAAGTGCGTGCAATGCGCCGCGTGTTGCCACAGGACGAAAATCCCCGTGACGGTGAGCGAAGCCATCGATTGGCTGCGTGACGGTCATCAAGTACAAGTGATCTGCGAGGCCTCGCCGTGGATTCCGGCGGACGAAGCGCAGGCTTCTCACTTGATGAGGCGTTCCTTCGCAGCGGCGAGCGGATCGATGCGCGTGCGCATGGTGGTGACACTGGTCGCGAATATCAATGGCGCCTGCCCCAACCTTCTGCCGGATTTGCGCTGCGGAATTTATGAGCGGCGGCCTCTGGTGTGCCGCATCTATCCTGTCGAGACCAATCCCTTCATTCGACTTGAGACTGCGAAGAAGGGCTGCCCGCCGGAGGCGTGGTCCGCCGAGCATCCGCTGCTGCAGCGTGAGGGTCGCGTCGTCAGCGAGGTGATACGCGACGATGTTTTTAGGTGGCGGGAAGTGAACGTGGACGACGTGAGGATGAAGCTAGAATTGTGTGCTGCGTTGAATATCGTGGACGCCGCGGTGGCCCAAGAAGGATTTTTGATTTATTCCCCGCCCCTGGCCGAACTGCTGAAAGCGCTGTCCGTTGACAGCGAAGAGAGCGAAGGCGGCGCCGAGGAAGCGCAGTGGCGCCTGCTCTCGGATCGAGACGA
>JAXDQK010000125.1:0-29454 GCA_034667905.1 Gammaproteobacteria bacterium
AGCTCGCGAATGGTTTTTCAGAACTCAATGACGCAGAAGACCAAGCGCAACGCTTCAAAGATCAGGTCTTGCGCAAGGACGCAGGCGATGAGGAAGCCATGTACTACGATGCGGACTACGTCCGGGCATTGGAATACGGCATGCCGCCCACGGCAGGGCTTGGCCTCGGCGTCGACCGGTTGGTGATGTTGTATACCAATTCACCCTCGATCCGCGATGTGCTGTTGTTCCCGCACATGCGGCCGGAATTCTAGGCTCTTAGGGCAGACGGTACGGGAGCGGCAGCTCCGTGGCCGGCACCAAAAGCTCGAGCGGTGCGGCGCCCGGCGTGGCGAGGCCCGGCGTGGCGAGGCCCGGCGTGGCGAGGCCCGGCGCTTCGGCGCCGCTGGCCACGTTCAACACCGCGAGCGCTTCGACGCCATCGCGGCTTTCGCCGACTTCTATCAAGCGCCCTTGACGACCGTCGACCAAGTTCACCGGCTGACCGATCGCCCAATCTCCCGCCGGCAATTGCAAGCGAAACAATCGGCGCTTGATGCGACCCAAGTGCTGGGTGCGGGCAATGATTTCCTGGCCCGTATAGCAGCCCTTGGTAAAACTGATGCCATCCAGCAAATCGAGATTCAGCATTTGCGCGACGAATACTTCACTGGTGGCGGCGTAGATTTGCGGCAAACCCGCGCGGATATCGGCCAAGCGCCATGCGTCTTCAATGGATGGCGTGCGGGCGTCCGCAGTGCCGACGATCCAGCTGCGAGTCGAGTCGTGACCCACCGGCGCTGTCCCGACGCCGTCCCGCTCAACGTATCCCGTGGGCCGCGGTGCGCCGAATTGCCCTGCCACCGCCAAGGAGTCGCTGAGGTCTTCGATTCGTACCTTTGCGCGAAGGATGAATTTGCTCATGCGCTCGAGCGTGGGCTTGAGAATCTCGCGCGGCAGTATGCCAAGCACCCCGCTTGTATGGGGCAGCAGATATATGAGCGCCAGCACCCGGCCTTGCGCGCTCGAATACGCGGCAAGGAGCGCAATGTGATCGGCAAGCCGCTGCGTGTCGTTGGACAGCTGACCTTGCAGGAATTGAACGGCATCGGCGCCTGTGAATCGTAGGACGCCTAAATGCGGTAAGCGACCTAACGCGGGTGCCGAAACCATAGCCATCAACATCGAGATGGGTGCGGTTGGTGCGAAGTCAAGGCCCTGCGATTGCACATTTGGTCCCTCTTTTCTGGCAAACTTTCATTCGTGACGCCGACCTTCGAAGATTCATCGCCTTCCACTCCGCAGCCCAAGCCTGATCCGGTTGCCCCCTTGAGCATGCCGCCCGAAATCGGCGGACGCAAAGGTCCTGAACCCACGCGCTTTGGCGATTGGGAATTCCGTGGCCGTTGCATTGATTTTTAGACACTGATGCCCGCGCGCGCCCGTCCAACCTCGCCCCATGCGCAAATTTACCGCTGGCAGATCGGCAACACACTTTCCATCTTGCATCGAGTTACCGGGGCGGCTCTGGCATTCGGTCTGCTCGCTTTAAGCTATTGGCTGATGGCAGTGGCGGGTGGTCCGGGATCTTATGCCGCCGCCATGCGATTTTTCCAAAGCCCTTACGGTTTGGTCTTGGTGCTCGGCTGGACCTTTGCTTTTTTCTACCATCTGCTAAATGGCGTGCGCCATTTGTTCTGGGACGCAGGCCGAGGATTCGAGCGCAGGCAGCGCCACGCCAGCGGTTGGGCCGCGGTGATCGGCGCCATTGTTTTCACGCTGTGCGCCGCGGCGTGGGTTTGGCCTCGCCTATGAGTTTACGCAGTCCTTTAAGTCAAGCGTTAGGCTTGGGGTCCGCCAAAGACGGCACAGTGCATTGGTGGGCTCAAAGAGTCACGGCAATCGCCTTGGTTCCGCTGACACTTTGGTTCCTGTTTTCGCTGCTGACACTGCCGAGCCTCGACTATGACACCGTGCGCACTTGGCTCTCGGTACCCATCACCGGGTTTTTGGCCGTGCTGTTGGTGGCGGTGACGAGCTATCACTCCTACCTAGGCACCACCGTGATCGTCGAGGATTACCTGCACTCGAGCGGCATGAAAATCTTGAGTCTCATGCTGCTGCGATTTCTGTACGTGCTGGCGGGGGGCGCCGGGATTTTTGCGATTTTGCGCCTCGTGTTCGGATTCTCGAGACTATGAGCAGCTACAAGTTTGTCGATCATACTTATGATGTGGTCGTCGTCGGTGCCGGCGGAGCCGGGCTGCGCGCCACCTTCGGTCTGGCCGAGGCGGGCCTCGCCACAGCCTGCTTGAGCAAAGTGTTCCCTACGCGCAGCCATACCGTTGCGGCACAAGGGGGCATTTCGGCCGCGCTTGGAAATATGGGTGCCGATGACTGGCGCTGGCATATGTATGACACGGTGAAAGGCTCGGATTGGCTGGGCGATCAGGATGCCATCGAGTTCATGTGCAAAGAGGCTCCGGCGGCGGTTATCGAGCTCGAGCACTACGGTGTGCCGTTTTCGCGCACGGAGGACGGGCTCATTTATCAGCGGCCCTTTGGCGGCATGACCACCCATTTCGGCAAGGGAATCGCGCAGCGCACGTGCGCTGCGGCGGATAGGACCGGTCATGCCATGTTGCATACGCTGTATCAGCAATCCTTGAAGCATGAGGCGCGCTTCTTCATCGAATACTTCGCGCTCGATCTCATTATGGAAAATGGCGAGTGCCGCGGCGTGGTGGCGCTCGACATGTCCGACGGTTCGCTGCATCGATTTCGAGCGCACCAGGTGATCATGGCCACGGGCGGCTACGGCCGAGCTTGGTTTTCGTGCACGTCGGCGCACACGTGTACCGGCGATGGAGGGGGCATGGCGCTGCGCGCCGGGCTGCCCTTGCAGGACATGGAATTCGTCCAATTTCATCCCACCGGAATCTACGGCGCGGGCTGTTTGATCACGGAAGGCTCTCGAGGGGAGGGCGGTTACCTCACCAACGCGGCGGGCGAGCGCTTCATGGAGCGCTACGCGCCGAATGCCAAAGATCTGGCGTCGCGCGACGTGGTGAGCCGCGCCATGACCGTCGAGATTCGCGAAGGACGGGGCGTCGGCAAGCTCAAGGATCACATCGATCTGCATTTGGAGCATTTGGGCGCCGCCGTGATCAAAGAGCGCTTACCCGGCATCGCAGAAACCGCGCGAATCTTCGCCGGCATCGACGTGAACAAGGAACCTATCCCGGTCCTGCCCACCGTGCATTACAACATGGGGGGCATTCCCTGCAATGTGCAGGGCCAAGCCGTGACGCGCGCAGGCGGCAGCGAGACACTGGTACCGGGTCTCATGGCGGTTGGCGAGGCGGCGTGCGTCTCTGTGCATGGCGCGAACCGTCTGGGGTCCAACTCGCTGCTCGATCTGGTTGTGTTCGGCCGCGAAGCGGCGCAGCACTGTGCGCGGATCTTGACGCCGGGTAGCGCGCATCGCGAGCTCAAAGCGGATGCCGCGGCAGCGGCCGTGGAGCGGCTGGACAAGTTGCGCAATGCCAAGGGCTCGCTGCGCACCGCGGACATCCGTCTGAATATGCAGCGGGTGATGCAAAACGATGCTGCCGTATTTCGCACTGCGGAAACACTCAATGCAGGCAAGAGCAAGCTCGCCGAGGTTTTTGCCTCCTTCGCCGATGTCAACGTATCGGATCGCTCCTTGGTGTGGAACAGCGATCTGATCGAGACGCTGGAGTTGGACAATTTGCTGCTGCAGGCGGTGGCCACGCTGCATTCGGCCGAAAACCGCACGGAAAGTCGCGGCGCTCAGGCGCGCGAGGATTTTCCCAATCGCGACGATCAGAAATGGCTCAAACATACGCTTTGCTGGGTCGAGCCTTCCGGTACCAGCCGCTTCGATTATCGACCGGTCCATTTGAATACGCTGACCGACGAGGTTGAACCGATTCCGCCGAAAGCCAGGACCTATTGAGGAACATCGATGGCTGAGTTTTTTCTCCCGCCGAACTCGAAAATACGCAAAGACGGGCGTGTATTCAAAGCTCCTGCCGGCGCCAAGCAGGTGCGGGCCTTCAAAATTTATCGTTTTGATCCTGATGCAAACGAAAACCCCCGGCTGGATACCTACGAAGTAGACATGGATCACTGCGGTCCGATGGTGTTGGACGCGTTGATCAAGATCAAAAACGAGATCGATACCACCCTTACCTTTCGCCGCTCATGCCGAGAAGGAATTTGCGGCTCCTGCGCCATGAACATCGACGGCAAGAATGCATTGGCGTGCGTCAGCGCTTGCGCGGATGTCAAAGGGGACATCAAAATTTACCCGTTGCCGCACTTGCCGGTCATCAAAGATTTGGTGCCCGACCTGACCAATTTCTATGCGCAGTACGCGGCTATCAAACCCTGGCTGCAGACACGCACGGCACCGCCGCCGGACCGCGAACGGCTGCAATCGAAAGAGGACCAGGAAAAAGTGGACCGCCCCTCCGCATGCATTCTCTGCGCCTGCTGCTCCACCAGCTGCCCCAGCTACTGGTGGAACAGCGATCGCTACTTGGGGCCGGCAGCCCTGCTGGCCGCTTACCGTTGGATCGTCGACAGCCGCGACGAGGCGGCCGGCGAGCGCCTGGATGATCTCGAAGACCCGTTCCGGCTGTATCGTTGCCATACCATCATGAATTGCACCGAGGCATGTCCCAAGGATCTGAACCCGGCCAAGGCGATCGCGGAGATCAAGCAGATGATGGTCCACCGGCGTCTTTGATGGCGGCCGAGCTGGGAAGACTGCGTTGGTATTGCCGCCGCGGGATGAAAGAACTAGATATTTTACTGACACGTTACCTGGATGAGGGCTATGCAGGCGCCTCGGCAGAGGAGCAGGCCGCTTTCCGGCGCTTGCTCGAGGTCCAAGATCCATTGATCTATGCCTATTGCTTGGGCCAGGAGCAGGCGCCTGAGCACCTGGCGGCGCTGATTCAGCGAATTACCGCCAACCCGCAGCCTAAGCGCTAATCCGGCGCGGTACGGCTGATAGAATCGTGGTGTGTGCGCAAAATCACGTTTAATCATTCTGGCACTGAATTTGTCGAACTTTTCCTTACGCGGCGGGTCTATCGCGACAGGCTGGGTTTTAAGCTCGCCGGTTTGTGATCACCCATGAGCGTTGAGGAGAGTGACCTCAAACTGGTCGAAAGAGTCCAGCGCGGCGAGCGCGCGGCGTTCGATTTATTGGTCCTGCGATACCAGCACAAGGTGCTGAAGCTGATCATGCGTTACGTGCACGATGCAACTGAAGCCGAAGACATAGCCCAGGAAGCCTTCGTCAAAGCCTTCCGGGCGCTGCAATCGTTCCGCGGCGATAGCGCATTTTACACTTGGCTTTACAGAATCGCGATCAACACCGCCAAGAATGCGCTGGTGGCGACCAAGCGGCGCCCCATGGACTATGACCTGGATCTACAAGACCCCGAACAATACGATCTGCACGCCCGGCTTGCCGAGTCCGAGACGCCCGAGGGCCTACTGCTCACCGACGAGATTCGCGAAACCGTGAACCGGGCGATCGAAAATCTGCCCGAAGATCTGCGCACGGCGATCGTGCTGCGAGAATTGGAAGGATTAAGTTACGAGGATATCGCCCAGACGATGGACTGTCCCGTGGGCACGGTGCGCTCACGGATCTTCAGGGCGCGAGAAGCGATCGACAAAAAGTTACGACCTATTTTTGATGGCGGCCTTGGTCGGCCTGAGGAAACATGAGCGAACAAATTCGTGAACAAGTCTCGGCGTTTCTCGACGGAGAGCTGCCCAACACGGAAACCGAACTGCTGTTGAAGCGCTTGACCCGTGACGGGGAGTTGCGCGAGAGCTTCGGGCGCTATGCCCTGATCGGCGAGGCGGTGCGCGGGGCGGGTCCCCATATTTTGACTCGAGGGTTCGCTTCACGCGTGAACGTGGCCATAGACGGCGAACCCGGCGTTGCAGTGCGCGCAGCGGCCAGCCGGCGTGGCATCCGCTGGTGGCGGCCGCTGGCCGGGGTTGCGGTCGCCGCAGGCGTGGCCGCAGTGGCTATCGTTGCTCTGCAGCAGCGCGCCATTGCACCCGGCCTGCGCATCACTTCTCCTGTCGCGGCGCAGAACAGCGCCGCGCCGCCAAGCATGGGCGGGCTCCAAAACGCAGCGCTAACGCAAGGCGGCGGTGTGGTCCGGGAAGCGCTGTCTTACACCGTTCCGGGCGCTTCGGCGGGCATGCCCGGACTGTCACCCCGGCTGACCAACTATATGTTCGCGCACAGTAAATACTCGTCCGTGTTGGGCCAACGCGGCGTGCTGGCGGACTTGCTCATCGAGGACGATGAGCCGCAACTGGCGCCTCTGCAACGAGTGGCACAACCCTCGCTGGCGCCGGAAACACGCGTCGCTCCATGAGGCCAGCCTTTCAAAGCCGCGCCTACTGGCTGGTTCCTTGCGCGCTTGTCGGCGCGCTCTTGGCAGTCCTTCCGCAGGGTGCGCGCAGCGCCGATGATCCGCGCGCGTGGCTGGAAAAAATGAACAAGGCGCTGGCCACCCGCAACTACGACGGCACGTTTTTTCATATAAGCGGCGGGCGCGTCGAGACCATGCGTATCGTGCATCGGGTGCGGGCAGGAAGGGTGAGCGAGCGCCTACAGTCGCTGGACGGTTCCCGGCGAGAATTTGTTCGCGCCAACGATGAATTGACTTGCTATTTGCCTGATCAGCACACGGTGCTGGTGGAACCGCGGCAGGATCGAGGACCCTTTTTGGGTTCGCTGCCGCAATTCGACCAGTCGGTGGGTGAGTTCTATCGGATCGAATCGCTGCCATCGGAGCGCATTCTCGGCCGACCCGCCCGAGTCATCACCGTCAATCCCAAAGATCAGTATCGCTTTGGCTATCGCCTGTGGCTCGATGAGAAGACGGCAATGCCTCTGAAAACGCAGTTGTGCGACCCGCAAGGCAAGATCATCGAGCAAATCTTCTTTGCGCGATTGGACATGCCGGAAAATATTCCGGACAGCGATTTGTCGCCCACCGTGCGCACCGAGGGCATGCGTTGGGTACGCCAGGGTCCCTCGATTGACAGTGCCTCAGCGGCGCTCGCGGACTATCGCGCCAGTCAATTGCCGCCCGGCTTTCGCTTGACGGTTCAAGGGGCGCAGACCCTCGGTGGCGCCTCGGCGCCTGCGAGCCACCTCGTGTATTCCGACGGGTTGGCCACGGTCTCGGTGTTCGTAGAAGAGCAACAAGGGAGTGCCGCCGATCCGGGCATCGCCACGCCGGGCGTCGCCGCGCCAGGGGTCGCGTCGGGTGTCGCCACGCCGGGCGTCGCCACGCCGGGGGTTTACCTCGAGCCCGACGCACCAGCCCCCATGCAAGGATTGGCTCGCGTCGGCTCAGGGTACGCCTATTCCACCGTCGTGCAGGGCCACCAGGTCACTGCGGTAGGCGAGGTGCCCGCGCAAACGGTGGAGTTCATTGCTCACTCGGTGAAAATCTATGGCGGCGCGGAGATTCCGCGCCGTTGAGCAAGCGATTCTTGCTCTACTCGCGCCCTGGGTGCGGTCTATGCGAGGAGATGTTGAGCGATCTCGCTGCTTTGCCAGCCGCGCGCGGGATACCGATCGATGTCATCGATGTCGATACCACGCCGCAGCTGCGGGCGCAGTACGGCCATAAGATCCCGGTACTGCTCTTCGCGGGCGATCTGGTTTGCCGCGGCCGGTTAGACCCTGAAGAAGTGGATAAGACCCTCGCTCATCATCGCCGACCGGTATAATGCCTGGTTTGCCCAAGCCAAGGCTTCTCGTCGTAGATGAAGAATATCCGCAATTTTTCCATTATCGCTCATGTTGACCACGGCAAGTCGACGCTGGCCGATCGGTTCATTCAGGAATGCGGTGGTCTCGATGCGCGCGAGATGCAGGCCCAAGTACTCGACACCATGGATCTGGAGAGAGAGCGCGGCATCACCATCAAAGCGCAGAGCGTGACCTTGGGGTTCAAGTCGATTACCGGCGAGCTGTACCAGCTCAACTTCATCGACACACCGGGCCATGTGGATTTTTCCTACGAGGTGTCACGCTCGCTCGCCGCATGCGAGGGAGCGCTGCTCGTGGTCGATGCCGCTCAAGGGGTCGAGGCCCAGAGCGTTGCAAACTGCTACACCGCCTTGGAGCAGGGCCTGGAAGTGCTGCCGGTCATCAACAAAATCGATCTGCCCTCTGCGGACCCGGCCAAGGTAATCCATGAAATCGAGGAAATTATCGGTATTCCGGCCGAGGATGCCGCCTTGGTCAGCGCGAAAACCGGCCTCGGCGTTCCCGAATTGCTGGAGCAATTGGTCAAGCGAATCCCCGCCCCCAAGGGCAATCCAGACGGCCCTTTGCAGGCGCTGATCATCGATTCCTGGTTCGACAACTACGTGGGCGTGGTGTCCCTCGTCAGGGTGATGAATGGGGCGCTACGCACGGGGGAAAAGATCCGCGTCATGTCGACCGGGCGCAGCCATCAAATCGACAAGCTCGGCCGATTCTCCCCCAAACCCGTCACCCGAGAGTCGCTGGAAACCGGTGAAGTGGGCTTCGTGATCGCCGGAATCAAGGAAATTGACGGCGCTCCGGTTGGCGATACCATCACGCTCGAAAACAACCCCGCCAAAGAAGCCCTGGCGGGTTTCAAGCAAGTGCAGCCGCGGGTCTTTGCGGGCTTATTCCCCGTCAGTTCCGATGACTACGAGCAGTTTCGCGATGCCCTCAAGAAGCTCAAGCTCAACGATTCAGCCCTGCATTTCGAACCGGAAGTGTCGACGGCGCTCGGATTCGGGTTTCGCTGCGGGTTCTTGGGATTGCTGCACATGGATATCGTGCAAGAGCGGTTGGAGCGCGAGTACGGGCTGAATCTGATCACCAGCGCGCCGACCGTGATTTACGAAGTGCTGCTCACCGACGGCTCGATTCTCAACGTCGACAATCCCAGCAAGTTGCCGCCGCAGGATCGGGTCAAGGAACTGCGCGAGCCCATTATCGTCGCGAACATCCTGGTGCCGCCCGATCACGTCGGCGCGGTGTTGACCCTGTGCAGTGAAAAGCGCGGCGTGCAAAAAAAGATGCTTTTCTTGGGCAGCCAGGTCTCGCTGCAATACGAGCTGCCGTTGGCCGAGATCGTGCTTGATTTCTTCGATCGGCTGAAGTCCTCGAGCCGCGGTTACGCCTCGTTTGACTACGAATTCAGTCACTTTCAGGCAGCGCCTCTGGTCAAGCTCGATGTCCTGATCAACGGCGAGCCGGTCGATGCGCTGTCGCTCATCGTGCATCGGGACAACTCCTACAACCGCGGCCGCGAACTGGTCGACAAGATGCAAGAGTTGATACCGCGGCAGATGTTCGATATCGCGGTGCAGGCGGCCATCGGCAGCCATATCATCGCGCGCGCCAGCGTCAAGGCGATGCGCAAGAACGTGCTGGCCAAATGCTACGGCGGCGACATTACGCGCAAGCGCAAGCTCCTCGAGAAGCAGAAGGCCGGTAAGAAACGCATGAAACAGGTGGGCCAGGTCGAGATTCCGCAAGAGGCGTTTCTCGCCGTGTTGCAAGTGGGCAAAAAGGCCAATTGATACGGCCGACAGTTTGATTACCTTGGGGGTCTTTCGTGAATGATGGCGATGGCATTTTCATAGGGCTTTTGTGCGCGGCGGCGGTCTGCGTTCTGATCATTCTGATCGACGGCTGGTTCTTAAGACCACGCCGCGACCCGGGTGCCACCAGCGCAGAGGAACCTTTGCTGCCCAAGTTGGCGGGCTATGCACTGGTCGGGCTTGCCGTCGGCATGCTGTGGCGACTGTTTCGCTACGAGGCGGTGGATTTCAGCCTGATGCTGGTCGTGGTCGGCGCCGTGTCCGGGATCATCTGGGCCGCCGACCAGATTTTCTTCGCGCGCCGGCGGCGCGCCCAAGCGTTGTCCGCCGGCACCCCCGCCGAGCGCGTGCGCGAGCCCCTCGCGGTCGAATATGCGCGCTCATTCTTTCCAGTCATCATTCTGGTGCTGGTCATCCGCTCCTTTCTTTTCGAACCCTTTCGCATCCCGTCGGACTCCATGATGCCTACGTTGTTCGACGGCGATTTCATTTTCGTCAGCAAGTATTCCTATGGCTTGCGGTTGCCGGTCACGAATACCTTGGTGGTCCCCACCGGTACCCCCCAGCGTGGGGATGTGATCGTATTCCGGCTGCCGCCGAATCCGAAAATCAACTACATCAAACGGCTCGTCGGCCTGCCCGGGGACCGGATTCGAGTCGACGAAAACAACCAGCTCTACGTCAACGATAAGCCCATGCCGCAGACCCGTGGTCCGAATTACACCGGGCCGAAGCAGGATCTATGGAACTACACCGGTGTGCCGACGGCCTTCGAGCAACTCGATGCCAAGCGGCATCAGATCATGTTTGCCAATGGCAGCGTCAAGACGGGCGAATGGGTGGTGCCGCCGGGGCACTATTTCTTCATGGGCGATAACCGCAACAACAGCAAAGATAGCCGCTGGCTCGATGAACCGGACGCTCCGGGGTTCGTTCCGGAGCAGAATCTGGTCGGTAAAGCGGTCCGAATTTGGCTTAATCTTGATACTCGTGACGGACCTCTCTGGAGAAGAATAGGGAATAAGATTGAATAGGGGCTCATTTAGGGAGGATTCTATGCAAAAGCACCAGCGCGGCATGACATTCATGGGGCTGCTCTGCATCCTGGCATTGGTGGGCGTGGTCGTCTATGCCGGCATTCGGCTGGTACCCCTGTACCTGAATTACATGAAGATCGCCAAGATCATGGAATCCACCGCCAGCGAGGTGAAGGGTGACAATCCTGATCCGGCCGAAATGCGCCGTATTATCAGCCGGCACTGGTCCATCGATGATCCGACCGGAATAGATGAGAAGGATATTGAAATTACCCGTGATGAGGGCGGGGTTCAGATGCACGTTGCCTATGACGATGCGGTTCCCTATGTCGCCAACGTTTCACTGTCGGTGCACTTCGACAAGACCGTGAAGGTGCGGTGATTCCGCTGGGCCGGCCGGAAGACTTATCGAGCTGGGTCGAACGTTCGTTCGGCCATGTCTTCGCAACGCCTGCGTTATGCCATACGGCTCTTTCGCATCGCAGCGCCGGCGCCGATCACAATGAGCGGCTCGAATTCCTCGGCGATTCGATCCTCAATTGCGCCGCGGCGCGGCTGCTTTACGATGCGCATCCGCTCGCTGACGAAGGCGCCTTGTCGCGCCTGCGTGCCTCGCTGGTCAGCGGAGATACGCTGGCGCAGATTGCGGGCGATTTAGGTTTGGGGGAGTATCTGCGCTTGGGGCCAGGCGAATTAAAGTCAGGCGGGTTCCGGCGGGCCTCCATTTTGGCGGACGCCCTCGAGGCTCTTTTGGGCGCCATATTTTTAGATGCGGGATTCGATGCGGCGGCCGCTGCGGTGGCCCGCATCCTAGGCCCGAGGATGTCGGACTTGCCGGGCGCAGATGCGCTCAAAGATCCGAAGACCCGGTTGCAGGAAGTGTTGCAGGCTCGCGGCCTCGCCTTGCCGGTTTATACATTGACTGCAGTGGGGGGCGATCCGCATGCGCATTCTTTTACCGTGACGTGCGAAGTTCCGATATTCGAAATCGCCGCCGTGGGCGAGGGCGCCAGCCGCCGCCGCGCGGAACAGTTGGCCGCGGCGAAAGTCATTGACCTTCTGCCGGTGGAATTACGCGAGCACGTATGAGCGAACCTACTTTTCGCGCCGGCCATGTGGCCATCGTGGGCCGGCCGAATGTCGGCAAGTCCACGCTGGTCAATGCCCTGGTGGGGCGCAAAGTTACCATCGTAACCGCGAAACCGCAGACCACCCGGCATCGGATTTTGGGGCTGGTCAACCGCCCGGAAGCTCAGCTGGTGCTGGTCGATACGCCGGGCCTGCACGAATCGACGCGGCGCGTCATGAACCAGTATATGAACCGCGTGGCGATCTCCTCCTCGCAGGACGCCGATGTCATTCTGTTCGTCATCGAAGCGATGCGTTTTACGGACGAGGACATGTGGGTTTGGGAACGCGTACGGGGCTTGAAACAACCGCTGTTCCTCGTTGTCAACAAAGTGGACCGGGTATTCCCGAAGGACCAGATGCTGCCCTTCCTGGAAGAGATGACACAGCGCGTGCCCGCCTCCGGCATCATTCCAATTTCGGCCTTGGAATCGGATAATCTCGATCGCTTGGTTGATCTGGTCGGTTCGCGGCTGCCGATATCCCCGCCGCTGTTCGCACCTGATGTGGTGACCGATAGAGACGAGCCATTTCACGCCGCGGAAATCGTGCGTGAAAAGCTCACCTTGAAGCTGCGCGAAGAGCTGCCCTACGGCATCAACGTGCAGATCGAGCGTTTCGCGGATGAAGACAATCGAATCATGATCAATGCGGTCATATGGGTGGAGCGGGCCGGCCAGAAAGCCATCGTGATTGGCCAGGGGGGCGAGCGCCTGAAAGAGATTGGCAGATTGGCGCGGATCGAACTCAATGACTTGTGGCAACGCTCGGTGCACTTGGAGCTGTGGGTCAAGGTCAAGGAAAATTGGGCCGACAGCGAGATGGCACTGCGCCAATTTGGGTACGACACGTTGTGAAGAGCGCGGGCCGAGGCTCCCTGCGTCGAGTATGGCTGGCGCCAGCCTACGTATTGCACCAGTATGCCTATCGGGACACGAGCCGCATCGTCGAGGTGTTCACCAGCGAGCATGGTCGGCTCACGCTGTTTGCGCGCGGCGCCAACGGGCCGAAGTCGGCGTTTAAAGGCGTATTGCGGCCCTTCCAGCGGCTGCTGGTATCTTGGTCAGGCACATCCGAGGCTTGTCAGCTGGTAAGCGCGGAAGCCGACGGTCTCGTGACCCGCCTGCACCCTTCGCGGCTGATGAGCGGCTTCTATTTGAACGAACTGCTCTTGAAGCTGACGGAGCGCCGCGATCCGCACCCGGAGATTTTTTTCTCCTATGCCTCCTGCATGCAAGCCTTGTGCGATGGCGAGGTCGAAGAGCCCACCTTGCGCCGCTTCGAAAAGCGGTTGTTGAATGAGCTGGGTTATGGTTTGGAATTAACTCAAGATGGCGACGGTTGCCCGGTGGAGCAGGACAAATACTACCGATTCGCGCTGCAGAGCGGACCCCAGCTTTGCGTGGCCGAGGCACCCGGGGCCATTTACGGTCAATCCTTGGCCGATTTGCAGGCCGAGACCTTTGAGGATGCCCGCTCGCTGCGGGATGCCAAAAGGGTTTTGCGCGCAGCCATCGATGTTTGTCTGGACGGCCGCTCTTTGAAGTCTCGCGAAGTCATGCTGGCGTTGCGCCATCGAGAGCCGCTGCGTCCGGAAGGCTCATGAGCGAAACCAAGCTTCACGGCGCCATTGCGCTTGGGGTAAACATCGATCATGTGGCCACGCTGCGCCAGGCGCGTCGAGCCCGCTACCCGGACCCCTTGTACGCGGCGCTGTTGGCCGAGGAAGCCGGCGCCGACAGCATCACGTTGCACCTGCGCGAGGACCGGCGCCACATTCAGGACCGCGATGTGAGGGCGATGCGCGAGGCGCTGCAGACTCGAATGAATCTGGAAATGGCGGTGACCGAGGACATGCTGCGCATCGCGCTCGAGGTAAAGCCGCAGGATGCCTGCTTGGTCCCGGAATCCCGCCGGGAAATCACCACGGAGGGCGGTCTCGATGTCGCGGGGCAAGGCACTCGCGTGCGCGACGCCGTGACGGCGCTCGGCGCCGCGGGAATCCGCGTATCTTTATTCATCGATCCGGATCAGGCGCAGATCGAAGCGGCCCGGCAAGCCGGCGCTCCCGTCATCGAATTGCACACCGGCGCCTATGCCGATGCGACCGGCGGTGCGCGCGCCCGCGAATTCGAACGGCTGCGCCAGGCCGCGAAAGCCGCCGCGTCGCTGGGCTTGATCGTGAACGCGGGTCACGGCCTCAATTACCACAATGTCGAGCCGATAGCTGCCATACGCGAAATTATCGAGCTCAATATCGGCCATTCGATCATTGCGCGCTCCATCGTCGATGGCTTGGCCAAGGCTGTGCGCGACATGAAGGAATTGATGCGCCGCGCGCGCGCGGGGTCGTGACCGCATGATATTCGGCATCGGCATCGACGTGCTTCAAGTTGATCGCATCGAGCGGGTGTTTCAAAAACATGGCGAGCGTTTCGTCCGCCATCTGCTGTTGCCGGAAGAGCGTGTGCAGCTCGAGCGCACCGCGCGTCCCGTGCGCTTTCTCGCCATGCGCTTTGCCGCCAAAGAAGCCATCGTCAAGGGCATGGGAACCGGCTTCTCGCATGGTGTGTGGATCCGCGACGTCGGCATCGTGCAAAACTCGTGGGGTAAGCCGGAAGTGGTTTACTCGGCGCGCGGCGCCAAAGTTCGCGACGGGCTCGGAATCGGCGAGGGCCACGTGACCTTGACCGACGAGGCCGGCTTGGTCGTCGCGGTCGCGATTCTCATGCGGCGCACGGTCACTTGAACACCTTGGTCTTCGACATCGAAACGGTGCCAGATACCGAGCTGGGCAGACGTCTTTATGACTTGCGCGATTTGTCCGACGAGCACGTGGCGCAAATCATGGTGACCAAGCGCCGGCAGGAAACCGGCAGCGAGTTCTTGTCGCATGAGCAACAGCGCATCGTCGCCATTTCGGTGGTGATGCGCTCGCGAGAATCGTTGAAAGTGTGGAGCCTTGGCGATGAGACCTCATCGGAGAAACACCTCATCGAGCGCTTCTTTGACGGAGTGGAGAAGTACACTCCGGACTTGGTTTCCTGGAACGGCGCCGGCTTCGACTTGCCCGTTCTGCACTACCGCAGTCTCTTGCACAGCGTGCAGGCCGCGCGCTATTGGGAATTGGGAGATTCCGATCAAAGTTTCAGGTACAGCAATTACTTGAGCCGATTCCATTGGCGGCACATGGACATGATGGACATCTTGTCCGGATTTCAAGGGCGCGGACGGGCCAGCTTGCAGGATATCGCCTCGCTGCTGGGTTTTCCGGGGAAGCTGGGCATGCATGGAGCGGATGTGTGGCCAACTTACCTGCAAGGCGGTTTGCGGCAGATCCGCGACTATTGCGAAACCGACGTGCTCAATACCTATCTCATCTACCTGCGCTTTCAATTGGTCCGCGGGCATTTAAGCGCGGAGCAACACGTGCACGAGCTTGCACGGGTGCGCAAGTTTCTCGCCGAGGCGGGCGCCTCACATTTCAAAGATTTTGCCGCAGCGTGGCCCGAGACCTAAACGCGGGTCCGGTTCAGGAGGCGGACATCGTCGATCTTGCGCACGATGGCCGCGGGATTGCCCGCGTCAACGGCAAAGCCGTGTTTATCGAGGGTGCATTGCCCGGCGAGCATGTGCGCTTTCGCGTCCTCAAGCGCCGCAGGCAAATGGACGAAGCGGCCCTCGTCGATGTGCTGCTCGCTTCGCCGGATCGAGTGGTGCCGCGCTGTGCGCATTTTGGCATTTGCGGCGGCTGCTCGCTGCAGCACCTATCCGCCGCCGCCCAGCTTGCCGCCAAGGAGAAGCAGCTCCTCGAGAACCTGCAGCGCATCGGAAACGTCCAGCCTGCGCGCGTACTTCCACCCCTGCGCGGTGATGAATGGGGGTACCGGCGCCGCGCACGCTTAGGGATAAAGTATGTGCACAAGAAGGGCAGGGTGCTCGCGGGCTTTCGCGAGCGCGAGAAGCCCTACATTGCGGATATCCGACGCTGCGAAGTACTGCCCGCAGCGCTCGGCACCTTGCCGCAAGAGCTGGCTGCGCTCGCCGAAACGCTGAGCATCAAGGAAAAAGTCCCGCAAGTGGAACTCGCGGCCGGCGATGGGGCAACCGCATTGGTATTTCGCGTATTGGAAGCGCCCTCGGCCGCGGACTTGGAAAAAATATCGGCCTTCGGCAGGAAGCGAGACCTGCAGATCTTTTTGCAGACCGGCGGCTTGGACACGGTGCGGCCCGTAGTTGCGGACTATCCGCCGCTCCGCTATGCGGTGGATGGCGGCCATGTCCAAATTGCTTTCGGGCCGGTGGATTTCATCCAGGTCAATCGCGGCGTCAATGTCTCCATGGTGGATGCGGCGATCACTCTGCTCGAGCCGGCGGCGAACGATTCCGTGCTGGACCTTTTCTGCGGGCTGGGCAATTTTACACTGCCCTTGGCGCGCAGGGCCGGCCGGGTATTGGGCGTGGAGGGTGATGCGCCGCTCGTGGCCAAGGCGGGCGCCAATGCCGTGAACAACGGCATCGGCAACGCCCATTTCGCGGTCGAGAACTTGTTCGAGCCCGACACCTTTGGAGAGTGGGCGAGCGAACACTACGACTTGGTATTGCTCGATCCGCCGCGAGCGGGCGCTGCGGAGCTGTTGCCTCGCATGGCACACTGGCAGCCGCGCCGCGTCGTGTATATTTCCTGCCATCCAGGCAGCTTGGCGCGCGACGCCGGGATTTTGGTCGCCGAGCAAGGTTTTACATTGACCGCAGCGGGGGTGATGGACATGTTTCCGCATACGACGCACGTCGAATCGATTGCCGTGTTCGAGAGGCCCGCATGAGCTTGGGTCCGCTGATGGTTGATATACAGGGAACCGAATTGACCCCCGAGGACATGGGCGTGCTTTCGCATCCCCTGGTCGGCAGCGTCATTCTGTTCAGCCGCAACTACCGGGACGTAGCGCAGGTCAGCGCGTTGACCGCCGCCATTCGTGCCTTGCGAACTCCCGCGTTATTGATCGCGGTGGATCATGAAGGCGGACGCGTACAGCGTTTTCGCGAAGGCTTTACCCGATTGCCGGCGGCGAGGCTCTTGGGCCGGCGCTACGACGAGGATCGACGCGAGGGGTTGGCGCTGGCTCAATCCGTGGGTTGGCTCATGGCGAGTGAACTGCGCGCGGTAGGCGTGGATTTCAGTTTTGCCCCCTGCGTGGATATCGATCACGGGGTGAGTGAAATCATCGGAGATCGGGCTTTTCACCGAGACCCGGATACGGTTTCGTCTCTGGCGGTGGCCTATATGGCGGGGATGCGCGAGGCGGGTATGGCCGCGGTCGCGAAGCATTTTCCGGGTCACGGCGCGGTCATTGCCGACTCCCACGTCGCGCTACCCGTCGACCGCCGCAATTTTGTCGATTTGGAGCCTGATATTCGCCCCTATCGACCCCTGATCGAGAACACCGTGGCCGGCGTCATGGGCGCTCACGTCGTGTTTCCCACACTCGACACCTTGCCCGCCAGCCTCTCGAAGCATTGGATCCAGGGCGTGCTCCGCGGTGAGCTCGGATTCCACGGCTGCGTGTTCGCGGACGACCTGACAATGGCCGGCGCCGCGGCATTCGGGGGCGTTATTGAACGGGCGGAGTTGGCATTTGCTGCAGGTTGCGACGTCCTGCCCATTTGCAACGATAGACAAGCGGTAAAGTCCGTACTCGAGCACTTTGCGCCGGATGTAGGCTCGCCGGCCTCGCAAGCTCGGGTAGTACGAATGAGGGCACGTGGTGAGGCCCCGACGAATCTTGGAGCGGACCGGGAGTGGCAGCAGACTGTGACGTTGATCGCAAATCTTTCGGCAACACCGCCGCTGGTGCTGACGGAGGGGAGTCATGACGGGGATTGACGCAGACCTATATCGGCGCCTGGTTGAAACCTCCCCCGAGGGCGTGGTGCTGATCGATGCCCAGGGCGCCGACCACCCCGTCGTCTACGCCAATCCAGCATTCGAGACGCTGACGGGCTACTCGGCTGCCGAACTCATGGGTCGAAATTTGCGTCTGCTGCAGGCGGACGATCGGGAACAGGATGCACGCCACCGATTGCGCGATGCCTTGAGCCGCGGAGAAACCTGCCGCGTACTGCTGCGCAACTACCGCAAGGACGGCTCTCTGTTTTGGAATGAGATGACGGTACTGCCGCTGCGCCATCCAGACGGATGCGTCACGCATTTCGCCGGACATCACCGCGATGCCGGAGAGCGTCTGCGCATCGATCCCAAGGCGACCAAGGACTCCTTGAGCGGTGCACACCAACCCACCGCCATGGCTATTCGCGATGATCGGCTGACCGGCTTGTTCACCTTGGCGTATCTCGAAGAATTATTGAAACGGGATTGGGCCATCGCACATCGCGAGAAGCGCAGCATCGCGGTATTCGCGGTCGACGTCGATGCACTGGATCTTTACAACACGACCTTTGGGCGCGCAGCGGGCGATTCGGCCATCCGCCGCGTGGCGCACGTGGTATCGGGATGTTTGCGCCGATCCACCGATGTGACTGCACGAATCGCCGGCGGCAGCTTGATCGCATTTGCACCCGGGATCTCCAACGAGCAGGCCTTGAAGGTCGGTCACCTGATGGCGGAGAGGGTGAGGGAATTACGCATCCATCACCCGCGCTCGGCCGTGTTGCGTTATATCAGCGTCAGCGTGGGCGTATGCGCCGCGATCCCCGGCGCCGATGACAGCCCATCCACTCTGCTGGAAAAGGCGCAGCAGCAGCTGCAACTCGCCAAGAAATCCGGACGCAATCAGGCAGCTTGAGCGCGGTCGCGAATGCGGCCGTAATTTCTCGCGTGCTAGACTCGCCGACAAGTCGAATATTCAACGCCAACGAGGAAGCGATTGGACGCATCCGCAATCGCCAGCCGCGAGGCCGGCCTGCACAAGGATTTGAGCCGCCCGCAGCTCATCATGATCGGTTTGGGCGGCGCGATCGGCACGGGCTTGTTCATGGGCAGCGGCTTGGCGATAGGCTACGCGGGTCCTGGCGTGATTTTGAGCTACGCGATCGCGGCGATCGCAGCCGTGGCGATCGTCTTCAGCTTGTCGGAAATGGCGGTCATGCATCCCACTGCCGGCTCATTCGGCACCTATGCCGAGATTTATTTGAACCCCTGGGCTGGAACCGTGGCCCGCTACTCTTACTGGATGGCCCAGGTCATTGCAGTGGGCGCCGAAGCCGTGGCGGCCGGGGTCTACATGACATTTTACTTCCCCGGCACGCCGGTATGGATGTGGTCGCTCGGATTCGCCTTCGTGCTGCTCTATTTCAATTCGCGATCGGTCCACAATTTCGGTTCAATCGAATACTGGTTTGCGCTGATAAAGGTGGCGGCCATCGTCATTTTCATCATCGTGGGTGTTGCCACTATTTTCGGTCTGGGAACTGCGCCGGTGGGGTTTCACAATCTTACCGGCCTTCCCGGCGGCTTTATGCCGCATGGATTCGGCGGCGTCTGGATGGCGGTGATCGTAGGCATCCTCTCGTTCAACGGCATCGAAGTCATCGCCGTCACCTCCGGCGAAGCCAAGGATCCGGCGCGTTCCATTCCCGCCGCGCTCCGGAGCATGGCATTGCGGCTGTTCCTGTTTTATATCCTGGCACTCACCATCGTGGTCACCTTCGTACCCTGGACTGAGACCGGCGCCACCGTCGTCACGCAGAGTCCCTTTGTGCGCATTTTCGCCCATTCAGGCATTCGCCATGCAGCGGGCATCATGAACTTCGTGGTCTTGAGCGCCGCGCTCTCGAGCATGAATACCAATGTCTATTTGTGCTCGCGGATGCTGTTTTCTCTGTCGCGAGGCGGTTACGCGCCGCAATTCTTGGGCAGGCTCGGCAAGAACGGCACTCCCATCATGGCTATATTCGTTTCGGGAGCCTGCATTCTTGTGGCTGCCGGGTTCTCGAAACTGACGCCGCGGGCTTACAACTACCTATTCGGCGTCGCGTTGTTCGACGCCATGATCGTGTGGATCATTATCCTGCTCAGCCACTTGAGCTTCAGGCGCCGTCATAAACTCGCTGAACTCCCGGTGCGCACGCCAGGATTCCCATTCGTGCAAATTGCCGGATTGCTGCTTCTTTGCGCAGTGCTGGTCACCATGGGACTGGATAAGGAGACTTGGCGAATTTCCTGGATCGTCGGCATTCCCTGGCTGTTGCTGCTGAGCGTCATCTACTTCTTTTTGAAGGCGTGGCGTGCACGCAGTGCCCCAGCCTTGGCGGGTCCGTTGAAGATCGACGCCGGCTAATTCGGCACATCCCCTTTGAGAATGGCGGCGAGAACCTCGGCGTCGATATTTCCGCCGGAAATGACGGCGCATACGTTTGCCTGGGCGTACTTCGCCGATAGCGCCGCCGCAACGGAAATCGCCCCGGCGCCCTCCGCAACGATGCGATTATTTTCCGCCAACAGCTTGATGGCCCGTGCGACTTGCGCGAGCGAGACAGTGATGACCTCGTCTATCATTGCCGTTGCCAGCGGCCACATCTCGGGCAGCAACGAGCCGAAGCCAACGCCGCTCACGAATCCCGCTTCGTGCAATGTCTGCACGGGGCCTCCGGCCGCGAGAGCAGAAGTAAGCGGATGTGCGCTGGTCAGCTCGCACGCGATGATCTTCACGTTGGGCTTCAGTGCGCGTACTGCGCAGGCAATCCCGCACGCAAGACCTCCGCCGCCGAATGGCACCAATATTGCCTCGACATCGGGCCACTGCTGCAAAATCTCGAGTCCGATGGTCGCGTCTCCCGCCAGCGAGGCGGGGTTGCGCACGGCGTCGATGTAAACCCCTTCTTGGTCCTCGAGCGCACCGGTCTCAATCGCGCGCCACCACGCCTCGTTGGATCGCGTTTCAATGCGCGTGCCGAAGCGGCGCAATTTCTCGAGCTTTGCCTGCGGCGCGTTGGCCGGCACGACAGCGGTAGAGCGGATGCCGAGCCGGCGCGCCATCCACGCCACCCCGAGTGCGCTGTTGCCCGAGCTGGTGGTATAAATCCCGGACTTCAGATCGCCGGGTTTCTCGGCGAGCACGGCGTTTGCGATCGGGCGGATCTTGAATGAGCCGATGGGCTGTAAATTTTCGAGTTTTAATCGAATTGTCTTGCCCTGCGGCGCCAGATCGCAGTCGACCAAGGGAGAGATCATGCTCAACCCTTCAAGTCGATTTCGAGCCGCCTCGATCAGCGCCATGCCGGGGGGTTTTACCTGCGTGAGCAAATGCCGTCCTCCGCGCAATCGCGCCCTGGCGCGCCGCCGTATAATTGCATGTTTATATGACAGTGCATATAATTCTCTTTTGCGCACGTCGCAAAGGAACATTCGTACATGGAACAGAACTTCGACACGCTGCGCAAGGAATTCCCGGTTCTGCAGCGAAAAACCTATTTGAACAGCGGCTCTTATTGTGCGCTCGCGAATGAGGTCAGAGCCGCATTCGATGCGTACATGGAAGACCGCCTGCTGGTGGGCGCGAACTGGGACGTATGGGTCATGAAAAACGAATCGGTGCGCAATCTAACCGCTTCGCTGCTGGGTGCCGCGCCCGACGAGATTGCCGTCACCGCTTCCGTGTCGGCCGGATTGAACTCGTTGGCCAGCGCCTTGCAGTTCAGCGGCGCGCGCAACAAGGTGGTGGTGAGCGATTTCGAGTTTCCGACCAACGCGCAAATCTGGCATGCCCAAGAGCCGCGAGGGGCGCGAGTGGTGCATGTGCCGCGTGCCGCCGACGGCTACATCCCGGCGGAAGCCTTTGAAAAGGCCATCGATGAGCAGACACAGCTCGTCGCCGTCACGCACGTCTGTTTCCGCAATGGCGCAAAGCTCGACATTCCCGGTATCGTGCGCCTTGCCCGCGCCAAGGGGGCCAAGGTGCTGCTCGATTGTTATCAATCGGTGGGTTCGCTCGATATCGACGTCAAAGGCCTGGACGTCGACTTCGCCGCAGGGGGGATGCTCAAGTACCTACTGGGCACTGCGGGGATCGGGTTTCTGTATGCCAAGGCCGCATGCGTGCAATCCCTCGTGCCGACCAACAGCGGATGGTTTGCCCAGGCAAACATTGCCGCCATGGACATCACCGCCAATCGCCCCGCGCCGAACGCGCGCCGCTTCGAGGCGGGCACTCCGCCGGTCGTGAACTGCTATGCCGCCGAGGCGGGCTTGAAAATGCTGCTCAAGGTCGGTGCGCCGGCCATCGAAAAACGCAATCTCGCGCTGACCCGGCGGTGCATGGAAAGGCTGGAGGAGATCGGCTGGCCGAGCATCACGCCGACTCAGGATGAACGCCGCGGAGCCACCGTCGCCGTGCCGTCGCGCGACGCCGCGGGGCTCGCCGCCGAGCTGATGAAGCACGACATCGTCACCTCTCACCGGGACGACAATGTCCGTGCGAGCTTCCATTTTTATAACAACGAGGACGACGTGGAGTCTTTCGTGGCGTCCATGAAAGAGCTGCGCGGTTCCTTCGGGCCTAAATAGCATGGAAATTCGAATATTGCGCGGCTCCGAGGTGCGTCAGCTCCTGCCCATGGGCGAGTGCATCGATTTGATGCAAAGAACCATGATCGCCGTTTCGGAGGGACGGGTGGTATTGCCGTTGCGGTCGATTTTGGCCATGCCCAAAGACCGCGGAATGATGGGCGTGATGCCGGGATATCTTGCCGAGCCCGAATGCTTCGGCGTCAAGCTGATCAGCCTCATTCCGCGCAACAAACCGCCGCTGTACTCCTCGCACCTGGGCCTGGTGCTGCTGTTCGAGGCCGAACACGGCCAGCCCATTGCGCTGTTGGACGCGGCGGAAATCACCGCCATTCGCACCGCCGCCGCTAGCGGCCTTGCGACTCGTCTGCTGGCACGGCCGGACGCCGGGGATCTGGCGCTGCTGGGGGCCGGCGAGCAAGCCAGCAGTCATCTCGCAGCCATGCTGAGCGTGCGCCCGCTGCGCCGTATCCGGGTATGGGCCCGCGACCGGGATAAGGCGCGATTGTTTGCCGAAGCGCAAAGTACGCTACATCACGTGTCCATCGAAACGAGCGCCACGGCCCGCGAGGCGATTGCCGGCGCCGACATCATTTGCACCACGACGAAGGCTCGTGAGCCCATCGTGCTGGGCGATTGGTTGAGCCCGGGCGTTCACGTAAACCTGGTCGGGTCGAGTATCGCCACGGCCGCGGAGGTCGATACTCCCGCAGTGGCGAAAGCGCGGTTCTTCGTCGATTGCCGAAATTCCACCGTCAACGAGGGCGGCGAATACTTGAAGGCGCTCCAGGCCGGCGCGATTACCCCTTCGCATATTTTGGGCGAGATCGGCGAGGTGGCGAATGGATCAAAGCAAGGTCGATGCTCGCCGCTCGATATCACTGTCTACAAATCTCTCGGCATTGCTCCGCAGGATCTTGCTTCGGCCCACTATATATTCGAGAAGGCGCGCGCGGCCGGCATAGGTCAGGTGATTGACTTCTAGCTTTCCTCGCGAAGCCCTCACGCTGCCTGACCATGCGCAGCTGCTCTCCGCACGCGACAACATTCGCGGCGTCGCGCTCCGCACACCGCTGCTGAAATTGAATGTCGATGCACCCGACGTCAATATTTTCCTCAAACTCGAAAACCTTCAGCCTTGGGGCTCCTTCAAGATCCGGCCCGGCATCAACGCGGTCAGAACCACAGACGCGCTGCGGCTTGAAGCAGGGGTAGTGAGTGCAAGTTCCGGAAATTTCGGCCAAGGACTTGCCTTCGCGGCGCGCACCCTCGGCATTCGAGCCACCTTGGTGGTGCCCGAAGGCGCAGCGCAGAACAAAATCGTTGCGCTCACTGAACTGGGCGCGAAGGTGATTGCTCTGCCCTTTGACCAATGGTGGAGCGTGCTTACCAGCCGCCGCTTCGAGGGCGAAGAGGGCGTATTCATCCATCCGGTGGCGGAACAGGGCGTGCTCGCCGGCAATGCGACGATCGGCGCGGAAATCCTCGAGGATCTGCCGAGCTGCGATGCCGTGGTCGTGCCCTTCGGCGGCGGCGGCCTGATTTGCGGCATCGGATCCGTCATGCGGCGCCTCAAGCCGGCAGTGCGTATGGTCGTGGTCGAGTCCGAAGCCGCGCAGCCGGCCGCTGCCGCCCTGAGGGCGGGCCGCCCCGTGTCCGTGCCGCACCTCAAGAGTTTCGTCGATGGCATGGGCAGCACGACGGTGCTCGAGGAAATGTGGCCTCTGTTGCGGCAAGTCGCGGATCATTCGGCCTGCGTGTCATTTGAGCAAATTGTGGCCGCCATTCGCCTTCTCGCCGCCCGCCATCGGCTGATCGCTGAGGCGGCGGGTGCCGCTTCCCTGGCCGCTGCGTTGTCGGGGCAGGCGGGCAAGGGCAATATTGTCTGTATAATCTCGGGAGGCAACATGGACGCTGCAAAACTGGGCGCCATCCTCGACGGCCGAAGCCCCTTTTAAGACACATGGCGCCAAGAAAGAAAAAAAGTCCCGCAAACCGTGCAAGGGCTCCGCTCAAAGCGGCAGACCGGCCCTTGTTCGACGATTTTTTACCGCATTTAATTGCGCGCCTTGCGTATCAGTTGAACGGCGATCTGATCGAGAAATTACGGCGCGAAGGGATCAACGTTACCCGCTGGCGAATTCTGGCTGTGCTGTCCATGGGGGATGGCATCACGATCAAGGAAATCATCGATCGCGCGATGGTGCAGCAGTCGGCGCTCAGCCGCGCGCTGATGCGCATGGAGAAGGAGAGCTTCGTTCGCCGAGTCCTCCGCCCGGATGATGCGCGTTGCGTCGAGGTATACCTGACGGACAAGGGGCGCGCGCTGTTCAATTCCTTGAATATCGTCGTGCGGCGGCGCGAGCAGCGGCTGCTGGAGGGGTTCTCGCAAGCGCAAATTGCGGCGGCATTCGATCTGATCCGCCGCTTGAGCCGGAACATGACCCGCTGAACTCACTTGACCCTTGGGCCAAGCCGCAGGCGCTGCCCCAAAAAGAAGCGTCGAGTACTGCGCGCAACAATGCCTTTATTTGATATTTCATATGATAACTCATATTGTATTGGCTCGAATTACGGGAGAATTTCCGGATGTCACATTCAATTGCTCGATATCGGACCGGCAAGCTTGATATATCGGGCCCGATGCTCGCGGCCGGTTTTTGTATCGCCGCCACATTGATACAGTTGCCGATGAGCGCCCAGGGTCAGACGCCGGGCGCGGTGCCAAGCAGTTCCGGAGGCCTGGACGAAGTTGTCGTCACCGCCAACAAGCTAAACACGCAGCGGGTCTTGGACATCCCTACCTCCATTCAAGCCATCAGCGGCGATGCACTGAAGCTCGCCGGCGACACTCAGTTCATGGACATCGCCGGGGACATTCCCGGTTTGTCGGTGCAAGATTTGGGTCCCGGCGATAAGAAATACGTCATCCGCGGCATCAACTCCACCGGCGACTCGACGATCGGCCTGTACTACGGCGAAGCGGTGATCAGCGGTTCCAATGCCAACGACGGCGGTGGTTTCACCTCGGATATCCGGCTTTACGATCTGGATCGCATTGAGGTTTTGCGCGGTCCGCAGGGCACCTTGTACGGTGCGAGTTCTATGAGCGGCACCATCCGCTTCATTCCCAAGTCCCCCGACTTGAACTCGATGGGCGGATACCTGTCTGTCGAGGGTTCCGCTACCGCCCACGGCGGCGGCAACTACAACGTCAACGGCGAGGGCAACTTGCCGCTGATCGACGGCGTGCTCGCCTTGCGTCTCGTGGGCTGGGAGACCAAAGACAGCGGCTACATTGACCAAATCCGGGTAGGCACGGTCGGTTTGATCAAGGGTGTCAATAATGACGATGTCGCCGGTGGCCGGGCAATCCTGCGCTACCAGCCCAATGAAGCTTTAAACATCGAGGCCTCGTATACCGGCCAGAAGGAAACATCGAACGGCTCGTCGCGTTACACGCCCGCCGGCGTTCAATCCTGGGGTACGACCCCCGATAAAGTTACGAACGCCAATCCCATCCCGAAGGTCTTTGGTTGCGACTTGTGCAACACCGACGTAACCCAAAGCCCCTGGGTCGACAATCTCTCGGTGTACGGCTTGAAATTCGATTATAAATTCGCCGGCGGTACGCTCACGGGAACCACCAACCAATACAACCGCAAGCTCAACTTCAATTTCGATTCGACGCCCATTCTGGTGTCCTTCGGCGTGCCGGTGCCGGCTGAATCAATGGAGCCGCAAACCAGAAACTTAAATTCCAGCGAGTTGCGCTATGCCAGCGCCTTCGACTCTCCGGTGAATTTTGTCGCGGGCGTTTACCGCCAGTACGAGACCAATAATCTGATCGTGAACGTCATTACCACCGACGACTTGGGCTTGCCGTCGGGCCCTTTCAGCCGAGCCAACTCTCAAGACGCCTTGAACTTTCCCGGCGTTGGTCACACGTTCTTCGGCCGAACCGATGATAGGACCACCACCGAATACGCGGGCTTCGGCGAGGTGACCTGGAAATTGACCGACGTCTTGACCGCCACCGGCGGCCTGCGGTACTTCACCGAAAAATTGGAGGGTGTACAGGAGCAGACGCATCCCTTCGGCGGCTTCCCCCCTTCAGGACAACCCGGTCCGATCGCCGATCCCTCGCAAACATTCAATAAAGTCACCTGGAAGGAGAACATCAGCTACAAACTCAGCGACGGCCTGTTGGCTTACGAAACGGTGTCGACCGGGTTCCGCGGCGGCGGCTTGAATGCCGTGAGCGAGCCCTTCGAACCGATCCCGCGATCCTTCTCGCCCGATAACCTGATCAACTTCGAGGTGGGTGCCAAAGGCCGATTGGCCGGCGGCATGTTCGACTACCAAGCCGACGTGTACCTCATTCGGTGGAACAACATACAGGTCAACGAGACAACCGCCGATGGCGCCTTCAATTACACCGGCAATGCGGGTACGGCGAAAGTCAAAGGCGTGGAATTCGAATTCGGGGCCCGCCCCATTGAATATTTCAGAGCCAGCATTGCCGGCTCCTATCAGCACGCGTATCTCACCCAGGGTGCGACGGCGGCGCAGAAGCTGGCAAACCCGACGCTGGGCGTCACCGGCGAGGATATTCCGAATGTGCCGAAATTTCAGGCCGATGTGGGCTTGAACTACACAAGACCCATCAACAGCGCGTGGAACGGTATGGTTGCTGCGGACGCCAATTACCGCGGTGCGGTGGATTCTTATTTCGCCTCGAATAAGTTCAACATTCCCTTGAGCTCCTATACGTTGGTCAATTTGCGCACCGGCGTGCAGAATAATCTATGGAGCATTACGGCCTTTGCACGTAACCTCACCAACAAGCGGGCTCAAGTGTCGGCCATCAACTCCTCGCAAGATCCCGAGGCGTTGCTGACGGTGCGGCCGCGGACGATTGGCGTTACCGTAAACCGGAATTTCTAGCCGAAAGGGCTTTGGAGTGTCTTAAGTGACTGCCCCGATCATTGCAAATCGCAAGGGATATTATTGGGAGGTCAAGGCAGGCAAGCGCTACCTCTGGTGCAGCTGCGGACGCTCCAAGTCCCAGCCCTTCTGCGATGGTTCGCACGCGGGAACCTCGTATCTGCCGGTGCTATTCAAGGCGGAGCGTGACGAGGACGTAATTTTCTGCGGCTGCAAGCAAACCGCGACCAGGCCCTTCTGCGATGGTGCCCACAGCAACTTGCCCGGCGGATATGTCACGGACGACCCGGACAGTGCCGAGAACCAGAAAGTGGCCAGCGTCGGCGGAGGTGCAGGGCCTATCGTCAGGCTGGACGGCCAATGCTACGTGTTCTCGACCGCGCGGGCGAAGCTGATGTCACGCGGCGCGATGCGCTACTGTCAAGTCGTTACGCC
This sequence comes from Gammaproteobacteria bacterium, assembly GCA_034667905.1. GTDB lineage: Bacteria > Pseudomonadota > Gammaproteobacteria > Steroidobacterales > Steroidobacteraceae > Bog-1198. Next base: position 27,712 of record JAXDQK010000125.1, read on the forward strand.
GGCCTTAGGCGCGCTATTCCAGTCCCAGTTCTACGCCGAGGTTGCCGGCGGCAGCTCTCCTGTTCTCGCGGCGGACGGCCGTCATACGGTGTTGTTCATTACCCGCGGTACGGGCGAGATAGAAATCAGCGGACGCCGCTTCGCCGTGGAACCCCTTACCGGTATCTACGTGCGCCCCGAGGAAGCCTACCGCGTGCACAACAGCTCCGAGGAACCGCTCAATCTTTTCATTTCGAATGGGCCGGGCAGCGAAGACTTGGTGTGGATGGACAGGATGCCGGCGAATTTTGACCCTGAGTTTCCGGATCGACTCGCGTTGATTGATCCTTTGCAGCGCCACAAGATGGCCGAGCGCTATTACCAAATGCTGATCAACCGTGAACACGGCTCGACGGTCGTGACGCAGTTCATCGGCAATATTCCGCTGTCCAAAGCGGAGCCACATCGGCACTTGTACGAAGAGGCGTTGATATTTCTCAATGGCGAAGGCGTGGTATGGACGCAGAACGCCAAGACTCGTGTTGCGGCAGGCGATGTTTTGTTCTTGCCGCGTAAGCAGATCCATTCAGTGCAATGCACAACGCAGGGCGGATTTGATATCGTGGGGGTGATATACCCTGGCGACAATCCCTCGATTAACTATTAGCTCGCTTGCGCACCACCTAAGAGAAATAAAATGGCCACTCACGCACAGATTCTCTCCACGCTCGTCGAAGGTATTCTCGGCGGCGGTATCCGCGTGGTCGATCTGACGGTTCCGCTCGAAGCGGCCACGCAGACCATCCGCTTGCCGGAACAGTTCGCACCTTCAAAGCCGTTCGCGCTGGAAGAAATCTCGCGCTATGACTCGCGCGGGCCGGCTTGGTATTGGAACAATATCAGTTGCGGCGAGCACACCGGCACGCATTTTGACGCGCCGATACATTGGGTCACCGGCAAGGACTATCCTGACAACGCCACGCATAATATTCCGGTCGAGCGCTTCATCGGTCCTGCCTGTGTCATCGATGTGTCCGCGCAAGTGCGCGGCAGCGCTGATTTTCTGCTCACTCAGGGAATTGTCGAGGACTGGGAGGAGCGCCACGGCCGCATTCCCAGCCGCGCATGGGTGCTTATTCGCACCGATTGGTCCAGACGCCCCGGAGAGTCGTTCCTCAATATCGGCGCGGATGGACCTCATACCCCAGGCTTTCACCCGGAGTGCGTACCCTTCCTGGCGCGCGAGCGCGATATTCTGGGAGTGGGGGTGGAAACTGTGGGCACGGACGCCGGCCAGGCGGCCACGTTCAACCCGATGTTTCCTTGCCACACCATCATGCACGGCGCCAATCGATTTGGTCTGGCGAGCCTCACGAATTTGGACCAGCTGCCCCCGACGGGTGCCGTGGTGATCGCGCCTCCGCTGAAAATAGTGAACGGCTCAGGCAGTCCGTTGCGGGTGTTGGCGCTGGTACCTCAGGGCGGCGCTAACGCCTAAGGTGAATACGCGCGCGACTTCAGTCCTGATCGCGGCGATTATCATTGCGGCGCTACGCGGCCCCGCGCGCGCGGCGGACGATGAGCCCACCTTACGCAAGATCAGCATTGATGCCACGATCACAGTGGGCGCCTTGCGCCCATTCAGCGGTGTCCAAGCCACAGGCCGCGCCGATGGAACGGCATTCTACAAGGCTGCACGGATAGACTTGGTGCGCATGGACGCTGCGCTTGGGCCCGGCGCGGATGCCATTTTTCCAGACATGG
>JAXDQK010000126.1:0-4204 GCA_034667905.1 Gammaproteobacteria bacterium
AATACGGAAAGTAGAACACTAGGGCTTCGACCCGAAAAGGTAAAAGATCAACGCGTTGTTGCAGGATCATGAGCGGCGGCCCGCTCGCCCGCAGAATATCCGCCTAACGCCCTTAGCGCTCGCGCTCCCAAGTGAGGGTTCCTACCACCTTCTTACCGGGGTAGACTGCGCTGGCCTGTTCGGCTGTTCGAATGGAGAGCATGTCTCCCTCCAGCTCGAAGAACCGGACTTGGGCCGTGCCGGTAAAAATCTCGTTCCACGATAGATCGACGTCGGTCGTAAGCTTGTCTCCGTCGATCGTAAATTTGCCGGTGTAGACCATCAGCGATTTGAGGAGCGCGGCCGAGTCCGCATCATTCGTTGCCGGCTTGCGATCCGGCCCAGCGATCATGAACGCCGAGAACCCGTCCTGTGTGAAGACCGCCCTACCTTTAGGATTGGGACCGAATGGTTGTGTGGTTTCTCCATCGATAACCTGAATGGTCCATGAGGTTAGCTTCCAACTACCCGCCAGTTGCCTCGCTGTATCTTCTGCGTGAGCCAATCGAGGTTGAAGGAGGCAATAGGCCGCAAGGGCGATGGCAAGGAGACGCACCAAGTTATTCTCCCATGAAAGGTGGATCGTATACTTCGAATGGCCAGGTTAACGAGAGCGAACGAAATCTGCGAGTCCGTTTGGACGGCTGCTTCCCTCGCTCGCCGAATGTTTCGGACAAAGTGGCTCCCACACGTCCGGTATTGGCCCAACTCGGACATCGCGGGGGCCCAGAGAGTTGGGTCGAAACCACACTTACCGTCGGGCTGATTGTTAGTTCGCTCGCAGGCGCACGGTGGCAAGATCCGTTCCAACAATGATGGATCCAGTGAAGCCTCCGTCCAGAGCCGCTTTCCTGTAGTCGGCTTCAGTCAGAGGCTTGCCCGGTACCTTGAAGGGATATTGTTGCTCCGCCCCGATCGGAGGGATCAGGTGCGTCAGCATCAGGTATTTTGCTCCGGCCCGCTGAGCCATGGCGGCGAGGTCGGGGACCGTTGTCTGGCGGTAATAGGCATATGGATACATGGTGCTGCCCGTGCCGGGTGCCATGACAGGATGAATCGCCGAATGCACGACGACGTCGGCGCCGTTTGCCAGCTTCTCGACTTGATCCGATGTCGACCATTTGCGCGGCGGTGCGAGTACGTCGTTCACGGAGTCACCGCCAATCACGACGCTGCCGGCAGGCGTATCCACTCGGTAGGACGCATTGCCCGGCATATGCGTCGAGCGTATGGCGCTGACCTTCACGTCACCCGCGGTCCACACCGTCTGTGGCTCGTCCGTTAGATCAAAGGTGATCGTGTTGATCAATTCCGCCGGGCCGCCGGCGGTGCGTTCCTTTACTTCGGAATGGCGCTGGGCGACCTCGCCGGATTGAATGAATGCATCCGAGATGTGTGAGACAAACTTCTTGCAGCTGACTGTGAATCCCTGAGGCGAAACCACATCCGAACTGCAGACGGCGTCAATCTTTGGACCGGTGCCATGGAATGCCCAGCGGCTCTGCACGAGATCCGCGAAGCCCTCCGTATGATCATTGTGCATGTGAGTGAAGAACACGGCCCGCAGTTGCTCGGTGCCGACCCCGAGTTGCGATAAGCGCATTGTGGTCCCGCGACCGGCGTCGAACTGCAGCTTCATGGCGCCGCAGTCATCAGCATCATCGCCATAGCGGACGAGGGTTCCTGCCGAAGCAAGGCCGTTAAAGGGCTGTTGCGGGCCGCCGGCGGTGCCGGTCAACGTCACTACGAGGCATGGTGCTGCGTCCGCCCTTGACACTGTCGTCGCGAGAACTGCGGCACATACTGATGCTATTGCGATAGCGAGATGGAAACGACTCATATCTTGCACCCCTTCGTTCGATAGTAACATATGGTAACACGCCAGTTTCTGCCGATAGCGAAGACAACATCAAGGGATCGGCTGCTCGGGCGTGCTCGCCATGGCGGCCATTCAGCTCTCATGCCCGCTTGCCGGATGCACTGCACGTGGCCGGGTCGGTGCAATTTCGTCAGCTCATTGGCCCATCGCGTTGGCTCGCTGCGGCGCAGCGATACGTCCGGAGCCGGGGGTAAAACCGACATGCCAACGAGGTTGTGCAATCAGAGGCAGATAGAAAGCGCCGTGACTGAGGCTTGGCTAGCACCAAAGAGGCAAGTCCGCCGTCAGTCGGCGGCCTCATTTCATTCCAGCTCATCGCTCCATGGCGCCAAGTGCGGGCATGACGGAGTTTGGTTCTGTCGCTCATCGTTCCGCTGATTTGAGCGCGGGTCGGCGCAATACGCTGCGCTATTGCGCCCTACGGGCTGGAACGATTGTGTGCGCTTCGGAAGGTGGATGATTGATGCCCAATCGAACAGCCGACACGAGCGACGCGCATATGTGGACGTATCGCGACTATCTTCGAGGTATGAACCGCTTCTTGGCGGAGGAATACATACACCAGCACAGTCAGCACGTGTTCACGGCCATCGAAGAGTTGGCCAAAGCGGTTCCCGTTGCTCTTGCGCTTGCACAGCTTCACAAAGCAATTCGCGGCTCGCCTGCAAGAAATTTTTGGCCGGTAATCCGCGAAACGAAAGGGATGCTTCTTATTCGGTCAACTGACACCGGCGAGGAATGCCCTTGGCCATGGAGGCGAACAAAACGGGGCAATATGCGCTACAAACTGCCCGGACATCTCCTTTTCTCCCCCTGGCTCCCAAATTTGCCTCGCAGGTTGCGGAGTTGCATGACCCGGCTCCAGCGAGTGGCGGATGATATTGGAGCCCTGGCAAGCAAGAATGATTTTTCGGTTACGCACCTTCCTTATGCCATCTGGTATGTAATGCTGGGGCCCAGCCACCTTATTCCCGAGATCAAATCGTTTCAGGAGTTTGCAATGCCGGATAGCATAGCGGCGCTGGATCGGTGGTCCAATGAACCGCTGCCCGATTCACGTATTACGTTGCGGATTTCGCATGGAACGCTTGTCTATGGCGACGCCCAAGATGATTGTGAAATTGAAGTTCCCGACGCGCTCACCAGACCCCTCTGCACGCCTTCGAAGGCCCCCATGTTGGAATTGCATTTGGTCAGGACTGGACGGCGATCCTATCACCCGTGAACGTAGGCTCCTGGCCCTAAGCGGCGCCGTTTCTCGGTCCGAGGTGCTAATTTCACTCCCATCACACCAACGAGGCAGCAAGGGCGGAATAGCGCAGCGAATTCCGCCGATGCGAGCGGCGGTCGGCGCAATACGCTGCGCCATTGCGCCCTACGGGCTGGCTTAAAGCGTGATACACTCGAGCGCGGATCACGGGAATCGCACGCGATGGCAACCAACGGAACGTACAACTTTGTCTACTTACTCCCGGAATATGAGTCTGGCACCGGACTATTTTCGATCGCCGACGGCGAGTTACGCGGCATCGATCATGCGGGAGGTCGCTACACCGGCACGGTGAAAGACAATGCCGACGGCTCGATATCGTTCGAGCTGACACTTCATGCGCCCGCTAACATGCCTCCCGTCCAAGGGACAGCCGCGCAAGAGGTGCCACATGAACGGCAAATGTCGGGGACATTCCCAAGCGATTTCGGGAACGGGAAAGCGTTCGAGATTAACAGCCCGCCCGGCACGGTCTGGGTAGAGATAAAGCGATTCCCGTATGAGGAAACGCAACGGTGGTTCAACAACCTAACCAAGGGCGGAGTACGCCGTTCGGCGTGACGCGGACGTAATGCCCGGCAAGCGGCTGCAGCCGCCATGGCAGCGTGACGAGCCCGCCGCTCTCGCGCGACCGGATGTCGGCGATGATCGCATCAGGCACGCGCGCCGGCACGATGCCGTCCATGATCAAGCCGACGATGCCGGGCGACCAGCGCGTAGCGCGTAGGGCGGAATAGCGCAGCGTATTCCGCCGATTTGGAGCGCTGGCCGGCGCAATACGCTGCGCTATTGTGCCCTACGGGATATACCGAAAGACAAGACGTGGATGCCCGCAACAAGAGCAGTAGTGGCAACAAGAGCAGAAGTGGGGTCGGAGTTGATTTTAGCTCCTGACCCGGGGCAGGCCGAAAGGGTGCCTTCCCAATGCCAGCGCAGGGCGGCGTCAATTAAATCTACTCTGACCCCACCTCTCCCGAACTTACCCTTGTTCCAGGGCGTGCGGGTTGGGCTTTTCA
>JAXDQK010000127.1:0-25222 GCA_034667905.1 Gammaproteobacteria bacterium
TCTTCATTCGCTAGAGTTCGCGCTTGGTCTTCACTCATTGCGTTTTCGGCCGCCAAGAAGTCAGTGATCAGCCGCACCCTACGGTCCCCGATTTTCTGCCGCTCGGCACGATATTCGTCATAGCAAACGACTTTGCCATGAGTTGACTCGGCGGAAGAAACTTAGCGTGACCATCAGAGACTCCTGGTACAACGAAATTTGAGAGCAATCTACTAGCGGGGATAAGCGTAACAACATCCCTGCGGCCGACGGGATCCCCCGCTTGGGGGTACTCGTCCAAAATTGACCACTCCGTACGCGGTGCGGCTTTGTCCGCCGTACGCAATCCGTATCCTTAAAAGAGCAGCCGGCAATAATGATCGGCGATGAATGCGCCGAACAGCGCCATGAGATAAGTAATGGAGAAGCGAAAGGTTCGAATCGGAAGATCAGGCCGAACGCCTCGCTGAAGAGCCAAGGCCAAATAAAGAAAGCGCACATCGAGCGCGAGCGCGGCCGCGAGATAGATCAATCCACTCATGCCGATGACTGCCGGGATCAGCGTGCATAGAATGAGCAAGACCGTGTAGAGCAGAATCTGCCGGCGCGTATATGGGATGCCGTGGGTCACCGGCAGCATGGGTATGCCCACCTTCGCGTACTCCTCGCGTCGCGCAATCGCGAGCGACCAGAAATGCGGCGGTGTCCACATAAAGATGATCAGGAACAACACCAGTGCCTGCGCATCGATGGAGTGAGTCACGGCCACCCACCCCAATACCGGGGGCGCTGCGCCGGCGGCGCCGCCGATCACGATATTTTGCGGAGTCGCGTGTTTGAGCCACCCGGTATAGATGACCGCGTAGCCAATGAGGGAACCTAACGTCAATAGCGCGCAAAGACTTCCGACGGACAGCCATAGCACCATCGTTGAGCCCACACCGAGGACACCCGCGAACGCAAGGGCCTGGCTCGTCCGCAGACTTCCCGTCGCCAGAGGCCGCCGCCGGGTGCGCGCCATCTGTTTATCGATGCGCCGGTCGAGGATGTGATTGAGTGTCGCCGCGGAGCCTGAGGCCATGGCGATGCCTAGCGTGCCGAACACTAATGCCGGCAGAGGTATCAACCCGGGTGAGGCCAGAACCATCCCGACGATCGCTGTGAAAACGATCAACAAACTCACTTTAGGCTTAGTGAGCGCAAGATATTCGCGCCACCTTAGGCAGGACAGCGCGGTGATCAGCGAATCATCGGGTGCGATCGCCATGAGCAGTGGGTCGGTAAGCTGCAACGCTAACGCTGCAACTGCAGCTGCATTAGTCGATCGATGGGCATCATGTTGTGGTTCAAGTGAGCCATGATGATCATCGATCCGAATACCAGCAGACCCACAACGAAAATGCCAAAGGCGAGCGCGAGAATATTGTTTGTCTGGTCCGGCGCGCTCGAGATGTGCAGAAAGAACACCAAGTGAATCCCCATCTGAGCAATCGCGAGAACCCCTAGCAGAATGGGGACGCCAGGGGGATAGATTACATCCGTTGACGAGGCCCAAAAGGACGCGAGTGTTAAAACCACCGCATAGCCCAAGCCCACCAGGTAACTTCGGCGCGTGCCGTGCGTGAGCACATTGGCACCCGGGGCCATGCCTTGAGCTTCGATTTCCGTACTCATAGATGAGCTCCCAAATACACGATGGTAAATACGCCGACCCAAACGATGTCGAGCGCGTGCCAGAACAGGCCAAAGCAGAAGAAGCGGCGGCCGACCATCGGCTGGAATCCGAGCGTTGCCACCTGCAGTAGCATGACAATCAGCCAGCAGAGGCCCATCGTGACATGCAGTCCGTGAGTACCCACCAAGGCAAAAAAGCCCGAGAGAAAGGCGCTGCGCGACGGCCCCGCGCCTAACTCAAGCATGTGACTGAACTCGCTCACTTCGAGACTCAGGAACGTGACACCTAAGATAAAAGTGATCGCCATCCAAAAATAGGTTGAGCTTCTATCTGCGCTCTGCACCGCGAGCGAGCCAAAACCGCAGGTGACGCTCGAGGCCAGTAAGCAAGCGGTCTCGATCAGCACATGCTTCTTATCGAACAGGTCGGCGGCCGTTGGGCCGCCGGCGGATTCGCCTGAAAGCACGGCGTATGCGGCAAAGAGCGCGGCGAATATAATGATGTCGGATAACAAGAACAACCAAAAACCGTAACCCGCGACCACGCGCGTTGGCGCAGGACCCCGAAGCGACAGCGGCACTGCATCGCCGCTCGCGAGCGCTTGTTCCGCTGCGCTCATACCGCGCTCTCCTTCAGTCCATGGAGCCGCTCAAAGGCGGCGACCTTCTCCGCGGCCACCTCGATCTCGCCGTCGGTGCGCCACGCCTGCACGAGACAAACGACAATCACTCCCAGAAGTCCCAATCCGACGCCCCACCAGATGCGCCAGATGAGAGAGAATCCCACCGGTACCGCAAAGAAGGCGAGAAAGAAGCCAGTCGGATTATTCCGAGGGATATGGATCGTTTCATAGTACTGCTTTACCTTGCGATCCTGCGGAGTCCCGCGCCGTTGTTTCATGGCCCAGAACGCGTCCGGGCGGTCCACTGGCGGCAGGTGCGAGAAGTTCCACGCCGGTGGCGGGGACGGGGTCGACCACTCCAGCGTTCGACCGTTCCACGGGTCCCCCGTCACATCGCGATTGAGTTCGCGCCGGCGAATACTCACGGCGAGCTGCACGCCAGTGAGTGCTATCCCTAAGAGGATCAGTATTGCGCCTGCGAGGGCCACGAGCATGAGCGGCTGCCAATGCATGTTCGAATAGTGCTGCATGCGCCGCGTCGCGCCCATGAGTCCCAGCACGTACAGCGGCATGAAGGCGAGGTAGAAGCCGATGAACCAGCACCAGAACACCGCTTTACCAAGCCGCTCATTCAGCGTGAAACCAAAGGCCTTGGGAAACCAATAGGTGATGCCCGCCATGACACCGAAGACAACGCCACCAATGATCACATTGTGAAAGTGCGCGATCAAAAACAGACTGTTGTGTAGAACAAAGTCGGCCGGCGGGATCGCCATGAGGACACCGGTCATACCCCCGATGACGAAGGTCACCATGAACCCGATCGCCCAATAAACGGGCACGGTGAAACGGATGCGGCCCCCGTAAAGAGTGAACAGCCAATTGAAAACCTTCACACCCGTCGGCACCGCGATGAGCATTGTCATGACGCCGAAAAAGGCGTTCACGTCTGCGCCGGCGCCCATGGTGAAAAAATGATGCAGCCATACCAGGAAGGACAGCACGCAGATCACCATCGTTGCCATCACCATCGAGCGGCGGCCGAACAACGGCTTGCCCGAAAATGTCGCGACCACCTCCGAAAACACCCCGAACGCGGGCAGTATCAGGATGTACACCTCCGGGTGCCCCCAGCTCCAGATGAGATTGACGTACATCATCGGATTGCCGCCGAGCTCGTTGGTAAAGAAATGGAACCCGCAATAACGATCGAGAAGCAGCATCGCAAACGTCGCCGTCAAAATCGGAAAAGCCGCGACGATCAGGAGATTCGAGGCGAGCGCGGTCCAACAAAAGATCGGCATTTGGCGGTAACCCATACCCGGCGCCCGCAATTTCAAGATCGTGGTCGTGAGATTGATGCCTGATAACAGCGTTCCTAAACCCGAAATCTGCAAGGACCACAGGTAATAGTCGACGCCGACCCCCGGGGAGTACGCAACTTCACTCAATGGCGGATAGGCAAGCCAGCCAGTGCGGGCAAACTCGCCGACCACGAGCGACACGTTGACCAACAGCACTCCCGCCGCGGACAGCCAGAAGCCGACGGAGTTAAGCACGGGAAAAGCGACATCGCGCACGCCAAGCTGCAGCGGCAAAACGAAATTCATGAGCCCGATGACAAACGGCATGGCCACGAAAAAAATCATGATGGTGCCGTGCGCCGAGAAGATCTGATCGTAATGCTCGGGCGGCAGATAGCCCTGCGCGTGACCGGCGGCAAGGGCCAATTGGCTGCGCATCAATATGGCGTCCGAGAAACCGCGCACCAGCATCAGGAGCGCCAACGCTATGTACATCACGCCGATGCGTTTGTGATCGACGCTGGTGATCCATTCGCGCCACAGGTAAGGCCACCAACCCTTGACCGTCACGAGCGCCAATACACAAAAGATGACGAAACCGACAGTGCCGGACGCGATCATCACGACGGGCTGGTCGAAAGGAATTGCCGCCCAGGTGAGCCTGCCGAACATTTTATTGTCCTCGTTGCGGCGAGACGGCCGCCTTAGACCCTAACGAAATCTTGTCGAACAGACCTTCGCTCACCGGCGCGTAGGTCCGCACTCCGTCGGCTTTGGCGGGCTTCACCAGCTCCTCAAATGTCCGCGCATCAAGGACGCCGCCCTGCGTCTTGGTAGTGTTGACCCATTCCCTGAAGGCCTCCGCTTCGGTCGACACAAGATAAAAGCGCATGTCGGAGAAGCCGTCGCCGCTGAACTGCGCTGAGAGACCCTCGTAAGTGCCGGGTTGGTCGGCCTCCAAGTTCAGCCGAGTGACCATGTTCGGCATCGTATAGATCTGACTGCCCAACTGAGGCACGAAAAAGCTGTTCATGACCGTTGTCGAGGTCAGGCGAAATCGCAGCGGCACTCCCGCCGGGACAACCAAACGGTTCAAGCTCGCGATCCCCTCATGCGGATAGATAAAAAGCCAACGCCAGTCGAGTGAGATGACTTCGATGTCGAGCGGTGCCGTCGATTCCGCCAGCGGCAGCGGGGGATCGAGGTCATGTGACCCGGTCCACGCTATGCCGCCGAGAAACAGGATGATGAGGGCCGGAATGGACCAGATAATCATCTCGACCCGACCGGAATATTCCCAGTCTGGCCGGTAACGTGCCCGTTTATTCCGGGCGCGAAACCACCATGCAAACACCAGCGTGAGCACGATCACCGGAATGACGACGGCGAGCATGATTGCGGTCGAATCGTAGAGAATGACTCGCTCGGCCTTGCCCACGGGACCGTGCGGGTCGAGAACACCCTCGTTGCATGACGCCATCAACATTGCCGCACTCGTAATAGATATTGCTCGCAGCCAAATTGCGGACGCGCTTGGTGTTCTAGTGACCTCCGTGGACATTCGATCGGGGCTGGCGGCGTGCATCACGAACTCCATCGGTTTCCACTGGCGCGGTTAGACATGCATAGTAATTCTGTGGAAATCACTCGCCCTGCCCAATCCCCCCAATGGGGGGCTTTTGCGGCCCGGGAGTACCGGTTGGAGCGGTCAGGGAAGACTTGGCGGTGATTCTGGCTAAGAATGCGACAACCGGCGGCAACGCAAAGCACCAGCTGCCGATCGCGTGGAAGAGTAACGCGCCGGCCGCGGCGCCCACGGCAAAACTTGCGACGGCAACACACATGCGTTGTAACCGAGATCTAACCGCGTCGCGTGCAACCGCCGGCACTCCCCGAACCATATCAGCAATATCGATCATAATCTGAGTCGTTGTGCCGGTCATGAGAGTTGACGGCGGAGCGGAACCCAAGTGAATACGATGCGCCGCGTTTTGAATTGCCATTGCCGAAACCAGCGTCATACCCAAAATGATCGCGGGCGCACCGTCACCATTGGCGAACGGGCCCATCGCGATTGCAAGTACCGCAGCAACAAGCAGGAGGAGCAGCTTCAGAGTTAACATCGTTTCGAGGACCGGCCAGCGTGGCGGCAGTTTGAAACTAATCAGCCGCGTCGCGATGATCACCATACAAAATACCGGCAGCGCCAGCAGCTTGGCGACGACGCCCGAAGTTCCGAATACCAGCGCGGCTCCGATGGTTACGAAATTACCCGTGACGTGCGCAGTGAACAGGCCTTGCAAAGATAAGTATCCGACTGTATCGACGTACCCGCCATTGAAGCTCAGAACCGTGGGAAGAGTTGGTTTCATCTCGTTCTACCATCCATATTTGAATTCGGCGCCAACGTAGTTGCTGTCATGTCCGCCGGCCCCGCGAAGGGTGTCGGCAATTGCAAAATGCACCACCTCGAGCGCAAGGGATATATGTTGGTTGAGGGCATAATCTGCACGAAACTGACCGTAGGTCCCGGTATAGCGGCCTGGACGCTCAACCGTGCCAGCAACCGGAGTATCTGGCTGCGTATACACTGCATCGGCTGTTGTTTCACGCCATTGGAAACCGACTGCCCCCATCAGTTTGAGGCTTGCAAGCGGGTGTACCGTCACCGAGGGCTTCACGTGGATGAAGTTCACGTAACCCGTATAGCCGGCAAGCGTCACGTAATAGCCGTTGGGAAATAGCGGATTGAAGGTATTGAGCTGGTTATCGGTCGGGCTCCTATCACCCGAGGCGGCGTCCACCTGAATTCCGAGACGCGGCGTCCAAGGGATTTCTCTCAGCGTATATCCCGCCAGCGATCCGAACGCCCACGCCTCGATATTCTGGACGCCGATCCGACCCACCTGGTTCATGGCTTCCACATCCCAATCAAGCGAGCCCTTGGTGCCCGCAAAGCGCACATCGACGATGTCGCGTCGCTCATTGCCGCGGGCGCTCGGAAATCTGGCGCCATCTTGCGTGAACCGGGATACGTACGCGGATAGATTGGCGGAGTTCATGATCTTGCGCTCGACACGAAAGCCGCCGTAGGTCAGCCGGTTGTTGCTGTTGTCATCGAATGGCCGCAGGTCGCGATCCTGAACCGGATGGCTGTAAAAGGTGATGTATCGCCATGGTCCATGCTCATAGTCGACCCATGCGGCGTCATAGGACTGGCGCACATTAGGGCCGTCCCGAACGGAGACGAAGCGCTGCAGGTCGAAGCCGAATTGCTGCCGACCTAGGCGAAGCTTTAGGGTTCCCCCGGCGACAGGTTCTACCAAGGCGATGAATGCCTGTTCGAGATCCAGCCGGTCTTGGTCCACCGGCGTCAAGATCTTCTTGTCGAACGCATTATCCTTCTGAAGTTGGATGAAGACCTGGAATTGCCCGGCCACGCGAAGGTCCGCAATTACCTCCGTTCGGCTAATGACGTAGTCCTGATTGCGGTTCGTGCCAACGCCGAAGCTCGCGGCATCATTGGCCTCGAACCGCTCGCGAACCCCCGCGCCCAATGACAAATAGGTTTTCGGATCGTCTGCGGACAAGGGAATGTATTTGAGGCTATCCAGCGGTTCTCGTGGGACGCGGGGATCCGCGAGCACCGACCAGTCCTCCTGCCAGCGATTGAATAAAATGGCTGGCCGCGTGGGCGCTTGGTCATCCGCTTGGACCGACTGGTCGGCTCCTGCCACCTGGCCGCCCGATAAAATCAGGGCGGCAATGCAGGCATGGATCTTGAGTCGTGCGAAGCATCGATTCATTTGCCAGTCAACGAATGAATCTCCGCAACATACCCCCCGGGGAATAGGACCATCGCCGATCCACGATCGCCACTGCGATAGGGTTCAACTAGCACGGTCACACCGGCGCTCTTGGCCTTGGCTAGCGTTTCATCGAGATTCGTGACCTCGTAGCCGGTTAGCTCCCGACCGTAGGGGTAAGGCAAATGACCGTCGGTCACAAAGGCCGTCAGCTTGCCGAAGGTGGACTCGATGCGGATGCGCCGGTAAGTGTCGCCGGCCCGGCCGATCTCGACGCCCGGCGCCTTAGGCTGATCGGAGACGACTTTGCCGTGCGAGAACCGGAGAAAGCTCTTCACGAAGGCGGCGCTTCGCTGCCGCGAGACATAGACGCGGTTTTCCGGCACGGCCTGAAACTGCGCATACGACGGCGGCGTCGTGTGCCAGTAGATCTGCGTGTTCACGCCGCCCGGCCACTGAATGACCGCGTCCTGGCCGATAGGGTCGGGGAATGGTTCGACCAGAACGTCCGCACCCGCCGCGCGCGCGGCTTTGATCGCGACGTCCATGTCGGTGACGAGGAAACCGGTCCGCTCGGCGCCGAAGGGAAAAGGAATCGGCGTCTTGAAGCCGAAGAGCGACACCGTACCGACGGGGGTTTGCACAAGCTGCGAGGTCGTGCTGCTCGGCGTCGGCGTCACCGTGGCCACTACTTGCTTCGTGCTTTGACCGCCAAAGGTCGCGAGGAAGCTCGCGGCGAAACCCTCGACGTCGGCCGGTGCGACATACACGTGCGTCGTGTCGTATTGCGGCCCCACCGCCACCGCCGGGGAGGCCGATGCCGGCGTCGTCTCGCTGTATGCGGGGTTGTGCGCCGACATGAATACTGCAGCGGTGAGGAGAGCAAGCGAGAATCGACGATGCATAGATGGCTCCTTAATCAACATTCAACACTCAGCGAGGCGTCGCCTCATGGGCGCGCTCGACGATTACGTAAGTCGTGCCAGGCAATCAGGAGAAAACCACCGGCGAGTCCCAGATGCTCGTAAAAAGAATTTTCTACCCCGAATCGCTCCGCCGGCCCAAGCTCCCAGTACCGATTGGCCATGAACGTCGCGGCGACGGTGAACGCACCCAGCGCGAGTGCGCCGAGCCAGCGCCAGTATCCGGTCAGGATGGCGACGGACGCGATCAGCTCGAAAGCAATTACGGCGATTGCAAAGGGCATCGCAGGCGAGAGACCGAAGTGACTCATCTCGGCGACGGCACCGTTGATGTTCCCCAACTTCACGATGCCACCCTGCAAGTACGCGGCGCACAGCCCAAGCAGGGCAACCCATCGTACGGCAGGCGTGGCGAATCGAGACAGCCAGTCAGATACAGCGCTCATGTCAATACCCTTCAGAATGCCCAGCACGCGCAGCCGAAGTCGCCCCATAGCGCGGACTCTCGCGTATTGGCATGCGAATCGTGGCAGCGGTGGGCCGCCACACGCGCAGCTGACGCCGCCACCGCCGCTGCCACAGCTTCAGGCGGACTCTGATAGCCGCCGTAGTAGTTGACGGGCGACCAGTCCGGCATGGCCGGGGGCAGCGGTGGTGCGAGATCTGAAAAGTCGCCGGAAGCGTGCACAGGTACGCCTCCGAGCAACGTGAGGACCGACGTGATGTCCGCAATCCGATCATCGGCGACATTGAAGTAGTCATCCGACAGCACCGCGAGATCGGCCAGTTGCCCTACTTTGATCTGCCCCTTCTTGCCGCCCTCGCCGGAGAACCACGTGTTCGCTTCGGTCCACAGGCGCAGCGCCTGCTCGCGATCGAGCGTCTGCGACGCGGGGTATAAACTCAACCCACCTACCGTCCTTCCGGTGACGAGCCAGGAGAGCGAGACCCAGGGGTTGTACGAGGCCACGCGCGTTGCATCGGTTCCGGCGCCCACCGGAAGGCCGCTCTTCAACATTCGCTGAATGGGCGGCGTGCGCTGCGCGGCGGCGCGGCCGTAGCGCTCGACGAAGTATTCCCCCTGAAACGCCATGCGATGCTGAATAGCGATGCCGCCGCCGAGTTCAGCGATGCGGTCGATATTGCGATCCGAGATCGTTTCGCAGTGATCGAAGAACCAATGCAGTCGGTCGAGCGGAGTGTCGCGGTTGACTCTCTCGTAGACATCGAGCGCACGGGAGATCGTCTCGTCGTAGGTCGCATGCAGCCGCCAGGGCCAACGACGCTCAGCGAGCAATCTCACGACGGGCTCCAGATCGGTCTCCATGGAGGCGGACATATCGGGACGCACGACACGGAAATCTTCAAAGTCCGCCGCGCTGTACACGAGCATCTCGCCCGCCCCGTTGTGACGATAAAAGTCGTCGCCCTGCCCCGGCCTCACCATGCTCGCCCAATTGCGAAAATCCGCGAGCTCCTCCTTGGGCTTCTGTGTAAACAGGTTGTAAGCAATGCGGACGGTCAATTCTCCAGCCGCGTGCAACTCCTCGATGATGCGATAGTCTTCAGGATAATTCTGAAATCCGCCTCCCGCGTCGATGACTCCTGTTACGCCGAGCCGGTTTACCTCCCGCATGAAATGCCGGCTGGAGTTCTTCTGGTACTCCTCCGGCAACTTCGGGCCTTTCGCGAGAGTCGCATACAGAATGGCCGCGTTAGGCTGAGCGAGAAGCAGGCCGGTCGGATTGCCATTGCGATCACGCACGATTTCCCCGCCCGGCGGGTTCGGCGTGGCTTTGCTGTATCCGACTGCACGAAGCGCCGCGCCATTGAGCAGCGCGCGATCGTAGAGATGCAGAATGAACACCGGGGTATCCGGGGCGATGGCATTCAGCTCCTCAATCGTTGGCAGCCTTTTCTCGGCAAACTGATGTTCGGTGAATCCGCCGACGACGCGCACCCACTGTGGTGCGGGCGTGCGATCCACCTGAGCCTTGAGCATCTTGAGCGCCGTCGATAACGAGCGCACGCCATCCCATCGCAGCTCCAGGTTGTAGCTGAGCCCGCTGCGAATGATATGCATGTGACTGTCGATCAACCCCGGGATGACGCGCCGACCTTTCAAGTCGATACGTTTGGTTGTCGCTCCGGCCGTCGCTTCCACGTCCCGCGTACGTCCGACGGAGAGAAAGCGGCCATCCGCGATCGCCACGACGTCCGGGCTCGCGTTGCTGCGATCAAGCGTGCTGAAGCGTCCGTTATAGAGAATAAGGTTTGCAGTCACTGAAGGATCTCCGGGTAGGGTGCGGTTCACATTCGGGTAGGGTGTGATTCACTTGGCGCGTCGATGCCGTTGGGCTGCTGGGATTCCGCGGTTTTCCCGGGAAGCTGGCCGAAGATGTGTGGCACGCACTGTCCACGTACCCACGCCGTGGAGACCGGCTCGCTCGAAACCAGACGCTTGGCCAGCGGAACGAGTTGCTCGCCGACCAAGATGCCCAAGAGCCCAATCAGCGCGATCACCGGCGGCGCGGGCGAACGCACGTTCAACAGGCCGTAAATCACACCGACCAGCAAGCCCACGCTGAGCGACAACACATAGATTTTCACGGCAAGTACCTCCAACGACACATTCGAGCTAGTGACCTTCGGAAGCAGCGAACATGGTCTTGGCGTAGATCACGCCGAGTCCATAGGCGCCGCCGTGCACGCGGGCAATGCTGGTGGTTTCCACGTACGTCTCGGTACGCGCCCAATCGCGCTGCAGTTCGAGCAGGTACTGGAGCGAGGTCATGGGTCGCGCCCCGGCCTGCACCACGCGATCCATGGCACGCTCGTGCGCCTCTTGGGAAACATCCCCGCAGGCATCGGCGATGACGTACACCTCGAATCCCTGATCGAGCGCGGAGAGCGCAGGGCCGACGATGCACACACTGGTCCACAGGCCTGCTAAAACGATGCGCCCTTTGCCGATCTCATTGACCCGCTTGGCGATGCGCGCGTCCTCCCACGTATTCATCGATGTGCGATCGATGACTTCATCCTTCGGGAACACCGAGCGAATCTCCTCGTAGATCGGTCCCGAGAAGCTCTTTTCGGCAACGGTCGTCAGAATTGTGGAGACCTTGAATTCGCGCGCTGCCTTCGCGACGAGCGCGCAATTGTTGCGCAACAGAACAGCGTCGATCGACTTGGTCGCAAATGACATCTGCGACTGATGATCGATCATGATCAGGGTGTGATCGCTGGGAGAGATCAGCGTTTTCCCGGGAGTCGCTTGGGCTTTCGGCATGGAACTTTTCCTTTCTGGTCGATTGAAATGAGAGTGGTTCGGATCAATAAGGCACACATTGCGGCCTAGCGACTCACCGCGGACTCACCACACGGGGGTTTTACGTGGACGGTGCACTCCCCCATTGAGGGGATATGTCGCGCAACGGCGCCCACACAAACTGCTTGTCACGGCGCAGAGAAAATCACACGGCACCCGGGGAGAAGCGTTGAGCGAGAAGAGTCACGAGATTCCGGCATGAGGTCATCGGTCAAAGTTCATCATGGCGCCTCTCGTTAGCCGCGTGGAACGCCGTGCGCCGTTTCTTGCGTTCCTTGCGCAAGAGCTCGCGCCCAGAGAAGGTCGCGGGCTCGCCGTGGCGCGTATCTCCGCGGCCTGCACGATTACGGTTGCGATTGCGATGACATTTCGCATTCCGCTTGCCGCATACATGGCCTATATGGTCTTCTTGACGAGCAAGGACGACATAGCGGGGACTGCGAGGATGGCCGTGGCCGGGTCGCTCGCCATCACCCTCGGCGTCATTTTCTCGCTGGGCCTCGCGCAGATCTCCTTGGGCGATCCGGCGATCCGCCTGCCCGCGATGGCGCTGACGACTTTTCTGGCGATGTTCAGCGCTCGTACCTTTGCGCTGGGGCCCATTTCCTTCCTCGCCGGCTTCATCGTCGTGACGATGCAGTCGGTGGTCGACCAAGTACCAAATCCGGAAGCGTTCACGCGAACGACCCTGTGGCTGTGGGTGGTGGTTGTCGTTCCCGTGGCAGTGACAATGCTGATCAATCTGCTCTTCGGTCCCGCGGCATCGGCCGTGGCCGAACGCGGCGCCAGGAAGGTCCTCACAGATCTCGAGGCAGCGCTGACCGGCGGCGAAATCGCCGGCCGACTCGGAGAGTGGCGCGCAATTCTGGTGCCGCTCACCGAAAAGTCGCGAAATCCGCCGGCGATTCATCGGTTGCTCGATGCACTGATCATTCTCGAGGTCTATCCGGCCTCAATACCGCCGCGCGAACGAACACGTTTGGCCGATCTGGTTCGAGGCTGCCTTGACGCCTTGGAGCGACGGAACTTTGTGACCGTGGCGCCTCCCGAAACGGAGTCGACGCCGGAAGCGCTTGCAGTGGCTCACGCCTTCGCTGAGCTGCAACGTGAGTTCTCTCGCACACATGCGCCCCAGCTGGCTCACACCAAGCCGCGTCAGCTGTTCGTGCCCGATGCGTTCAGCAATCCCGCTCACTGGCAGTTCGCGCTGAAAACGACTCTCGCGATCATGATCGTGTACAGCGTGTACACGATGCTCGATTGGCCCGGCCTGCTGACATCGATCGTGACCGTCTTCTTCGTCGCGCTCGGCAGCGTCGGTGAAACGGTTCACAAGCTCACGCTGCGGCTCTCGGGGGCGATCATCGGTGGATTGATTGCTGGTCTATCGATCGTATTCGTCCTGCCTCACTTCACCGACATCGGGCAGTTGTGTGCGCTCACTGCGGTGGTCGCGTTGTTCGCAGGCTGGGTCACCACCAGCAGTGAGCGCTTGTCCTACGCCGGCATGCAGATCGCTTTGGCGTTCTTCATGGGACTGCTGCAAACTTACTCGCCTGCCAATGACCTGACCGTGCTGCGAGACCGGATCGTCGGCATCCTCTTGGGCAATGTCGTGATGACACTCGTATTCAGCAGCCTATGGCCCGAGTCGGCAATTACCAGGCTGCGCGGCGCGCTGGCGGATGCGCTGCGTGCCATCGCTGCGCTCCTGAGATCGCCCCAGAACGCTGAAACGAACAGACAGCATACGGTTGAAGCTCTGACGCGCGCAGACAACTTCAAGGCGCTCAGCCAATTCGAGATGGAGATGCTGCCGCGGCAGACGCGTTTGCCCGACCTGGGCAGCATCGAGAGATTGGCCGGTGCCGCTTTTGTCGCCGCCAGCGAACCGCTCGCACGCGACGTCGATGCACGGGCAGTTGCGTCACTCGGCGATTGGCTAGATCGAGCGGCTCACGCGACGGCCGAGGACCGCGCGCTACCATCGCCTTCAGAAGCTGCGGCGACCGCTAAGTCACGAACCACTGCACAAGCGGCGGTCTCCCAATTGACTATCGAGGCCGAACATGTCGCGACGTCGGCGGGCCTGAGGAAGTTCTAAGACTTTTGCCGTTTTTCTTGCAGTACTTCATAACTCGTCGTCGAAACAGCGCTCAGCCCCCCGGAAGGGGGACTCCACGATGCGGGGTGGCAGCGCACACTGTATGCGTGACTACATTCGATCGCGAATCGATGCGGGAGCAAAGCTCGCGCGATCTATTGTCGGTGAGCGCTCAACTCATCGAGGCCGCGTGTCGCGCAAAGGACGGTGACAGCGAGGGCGCCAGAGCACATATTGCCCGTGCCGTAGCGCTCCTGGAGGGACATCTGGGACCTAGCCTGACCAGGCAAACCAGCGGCCGCGGCCCGCGACAGATTCCGCGCGGGGGTTTCGCCACGTGGCAGTCGCGACGGCTCGCGGCGCATGTCGACGCCAACCTCTCCGGCAAGATCACCGTCAAAGACCTTGCGGCGTCGCTTGATATCAGCGTCGGCCACTTCTGCCGTGCGTTCAAGCGCACTTTCGGCATGCCCGCTCGCATCTGGATCAGACAGCGGCGCATCGAGCTCGCTCAAGGTCTCATGCTCACGACCGGCGCCTCACTCAGTGAGATTGCCTTGAGCTGCGGCATGAGCGACCAATCGCATTTCACCCGTTCGTTCCGGCGCATCGTCGGCGAGGTGCCCTCTTCCTGGCGACAGACGCGACATGGCGCGATTGAGGAACGAGTCACCGAACTCGCCTATCCTGGCACAACGAAGCGGATCATCGCCCAGAGGGCTTGACTAAAAAGAGTGCGGCGGCACGGGTCCGCCGCAAAGAGCTTCCCGCAGGGGTGCGGGAAGGAGGGAGCTGCCCGGCGCACGAGGACAGCGTGGGACACAGCGACTCACGGCTCGCTCACCGCACGAGCGAAGACATCGGTACACGGACGATCAGGCGAAGTGTTGCCAGCAGCGTAAGCCTGGGACGTGCAAGCCAGGCTTCGACCTGGAAGCTTCGAGCCGAGCCGCGCAGACACCATTCGCAGAAGTGCTCGCAATTGTTGGTCAACAGCCTATAGCGGTTTTCCCCCAAACGCGATCGTGCCCGGCAAACGACCTCTCGAACGTCGAAATCGGATGGCGCGTCCGATCTCACCCAGACGCGTTGCCCATGCGCGAAATGAGCGAGAGGAACTTCTTCCACCGGTCCTCTGCGCAGACCGTGCGCGAGCCCCGAGTAGTGAATGATCTTGCGAGCACCGACGTAGATGCCGTGATGCAGATAGCCGCACCGAGGTGTGACAAGGTGCGAACCCAACGGGGGTTCTTGCTCTCCGACCAGGAGCCAGTCGCGAACGTCATGGTTGTCTCCTCGCCTGAACAGACACATGGCAGAGTCACCGCGGCCTAAGTGCGCGCGTTCACAGCGCGCTCCCGACCGGGGCGTACGCTGCGCGCTCCCGCACGCTGTGATAGAGGGCTTGCGTCTTGGCGTTGGGAGGTATGCCTAGGAAGCGCGTCAGAACCTCGCGGCAGCGCCTGTAGGCCTGAAGCGCCTCGCTGTGATCTCCGAGTTCCTGGTGGCAGAGCATCAAGCCCCGATACAAACCCTCGTTGAGCGAGTCGAGCTCGATCCCCGATCGATATAAGTTCGCAGCATCCTCCCAACGGCGCGCGTATTCGCACGCACGCGCTGCATCGCGGATGGCGCGCAGCAAACGATCACGCAACTCCTGGCGCGCCTTCAAGATCCAGGGCTTTTCGGCCTCGTGCTGCAAAAAGTGCCCTTGATAGAGGCGTCGGAGACGGCCGATTCTTTCGATGTCATTCGCCTCCGGATTGTAAGGAGGCTGCAGCTCTTCCTCGAACTTCCACATGTCGACCCACAACTGATCCCGGTTCAGACTGACCTTGCCGCCCTCCATGCGTACCGTGTCGCGTGCACCGAGCAGTTGACGCAGCCTGTAGAGGGCGCTTTCAAGTGCGTGGTACCCGGCATCGCCTTCAGAATCCGACCACAGCGCATCGATCAGCAGGCCCGCGCTCACTTCGGTTCCACCAAACGCGATCAGGGCCTGCAGTAGCTCCTGCGGTTTGCGCAAGCGCGAAGGGATAGTGATAGGGGCATCCCTCGTGAGTAAGCGAAAGCGCCCCAACACATGGATCCTGAAACTTTCGTGGCCGGACATAGCAAACCTCTTTTTAGGACACCCTGGAACGTCAGCTGCGCAGAACAGGAAATCACGGATGCACGCGAGACCCTGCCTGCTGGTTGCTAACGCCTGTCGTCTTGGTGTGGCATCGTGGAACCAGTTGCCACCGGCGCGCAGCCCCAATTCGAGTGGTGTTCCGGCCATATCGGAATGACTGATGGCCTCTGTTGAGCCCCGAATGGGCTTCGTTGGGACAAAGAAATACCCACTTAAGGGTGGGAGAACTCACTCATCGGGGAGTCGAGTCCTGACTCTTTCGGTCGCGAATCTCGAGTCTCCTCCACCCAAAGAGGCGGGCATCGACGGACCACGCGCCCGGCCCGATCAGTGCCAGGGCGGCGCCCAGTGTCGCCAGCATGATCCAACGCCACGGATGCCCGGACGAGAAGACATTCCACAGCGCCTCGGCCGCCACCAGCGTTCCCGCCACCGGCGTCCATAGCCCCGCGAGCAGGAGTAGCCCCAGAACAATCGAGAGCATGTGAAATAGGACGGCTCCCAGCGGCGGCCCGGCCAGCAGCGCCAAGATCCCTTGAACGACCGTCGCCATTCCGGCCGATAGGCGCATAAGCAAGAGTCCGACGCCGGGCGGCCCGTGGGCAAAGGTTGAGAATAGTCGACGCACAGCCTCACAAGGTTATGGGCTAACCGCTCCGCCCGGAGACCCCAAAAAGGGTGATTTCCAGGACCCTTTCGAGCGATCAGAACTCGATGATCCCGCGCTTGAGTCCGATCATGGCGGCGTGGGTTCGGTCCTTGGCGCCGAGTTTGGAGAGGATATTCCTGACTTGGCCCTTCACCGTGTCCTCGCTGGTAGCGAGCTGCGCCGCGATCTCTTTGTTGGCATTGCCCTCGGCAATCAGACGCAAGACACGGACTTCCGCAGGGCTCAGCGCATCGTCGGTGGCATGTTCGGCGAGCTGGAAGGAGACCTCGGGCGACATGGATTTTTTTCCGGCTTGCACGGCTCGAATGGTGGCGAGGAGCTCCTTGTGCAAACTATCCTTGAGCAGATACGCCCGCGCACCGGCCTTGAGTGCCCGCAGCGCCTGCACGTCCCCGGCATAAGTGGTCAAAACGACGATGCGAGCCTCGGGAAACTCGCCGCGAATCGCGATAATCGCATCGAGTCCATTCATCTCCGGCATCTGTAAATCCATCAGCGTAATATCGGGACGATGCCGATGGAACTGCTGGATGGCTTCACGCCCGTTCGCGGCTTGGGCGACGATGCTCATGTCAGACTGGCTGCTCACCAGCGCCGCGACTCCTTCGCGCAGAAGGGGATGGTCGTCTACCACGAGAATCCGCATTCGGCTGGCATCACTCATCGCTTTGCCTCCTTGTCTTTGCTTAAAAACCTTTCGGCGAGCCAGGACCGGGAAGACCTGGGAGATGCCGTGTACGCCTGCCCGGCGGGAATGATCAGCTCCACCTCGGTCCCTGAATCCCGTTCGCTCCACACGGTGAGCGTTCCACCCAAGAGTTCTGCCCGCTCCCGCATACCTCGCAAACCGTAGTGTCCTTCGTGCCCATAGCCGCTGAGAACTGTCGGGTCAATACCTCTTCCGTCGTCGCGCAAGCGCAAACGGAACTGCCGCTCGTCATATCGGATCTCCACTTCGATGTGTTGTGAGTCGGCGTGTCTAAAGGCGTTTCGTAAGCCCTCCCCCGCAATCCTGTAGACTTCGCCTCGCACCACCGGGTGAAGATCGCGTGGCGCACCTTCCACCTCTACATGAACTACCGGAGCATTTGCATTGTGGTTCGTTTCGGCCGCAAGTTCCTGTCCGAGCGCGTTCAAGGCAAGGGCAACGTCATTTGTCACCGTCACAGACGACCGCAAATTCTGCACAGCGTCACGACCCTCCCTGATCGCATCAACAGCGTGATCGATAGCACTGTCTAGTTTTTGCTTGCCTTCCTGGGGACGCATCGGAAGGAGGTCGGAGACCACTTGAAGATGCAATACGAGTCCCTGAAAGCTCTGTAGCAGGGTGTCGTGCAACTCCCGTGCGACCCGCACGCGCTCGGCAAGCCGTTCCTCAAAGCGGGCATTCAGCAACCGCGTAAATTGGCGCATTCGTATGAGATATGCCGCTAGAGCTACAAGCCCAACGCACAACGCCATTGCCGATCGAAACCACCAGGTTTCGGAGAGCGTCGGCTCAACTTCAAATCCTATCGCAGCTTCTGGCCCGTTCCAGAGCCCCTCGCTGTTGCTGGCGACGAGCCGGAATCGATAGGCGCCGGCCCCAAGGTTCGTGTATACGGCCTCTCGCGCTGCAACCGGCTGGCTCCAGCTACTGTCGAAACCTTCGAGAAAATATCGAAAGCGAACCCGGGCGGGCATCGCGAGGCTCAGCCCCGTGTACTCAAACGTGATTCGCCTGGGCGATGGAGGAATTCGAACGGAGGCGGCCAGATTTGCGGTGTTATTATCGGCGGTGATTGCCTCGATGTGAGGCAGCGCGGGAACTGAATTGTCATTGATCTGGGATGGACTAACAACGGACAAGCCGCTGCTGAGTGAAAACCAGATCCTGCCCGCAGAATCCGAGATCACCGATCGACTCCGCTTCACTCCTTCAGTGCTCTCGAGACCATCGGCCTGATCATACTCGCGAACATCAATTGCTTTCACAACACCGCTGAGCAGTTTGTCGCGTGCAATGCGCAAAACGTGAGCTGAGGTCGCGACCCATAGCCTTCCGCTCGTGTCCTCCGCCATTCCGACTATTTGTTCGTGCAGAACGCCGGGCGATTCGTGAGGAACTTCAAAACGGTTAGCGGCAAAAAAAGCAAGACCAGCAGACGTTCCACTCCAGAGAGTTCCGGATGAATCCTCGAAAAGGCAGTTCACTTCCGGCGAAGGCAAACCCTCTACCGTTGTATAGGTTCTCCATTGGCCGTTTGAAAAAGAGCTCAGCCCGCTAGGTGTGGCAAACCACATTGCACCATCGCGGGTTTCAAGGATGGCCGAGACGGTATTCGAAGCGAGGCCGTTGGTCGTCGTGTAAGTAGTGAAGTGCCCATCTTTGAAATTGCTGACGCCGCCGTTTAGCGTGCCGGCCCAGACGGAGCCATCGCGGCTCTCATAAACAGCATAGGCACTGTTTTGGGCCAGTCCGTTTGCCTCTGTATAACTCTGGCTCGCTATCGCACCGTTGCGAAATCGTAGGCGGGTCAGTCCCCCGCGTTGACGTCCGACCCACACTACATCTGCCCGTCCACTGACGGAATACACGACCTCATTTTGTGGTATCGATTTAACGGCTTGAACGCGTCCATTCTGGAGAACATAAAGCCCACCTTGAGCGGGAGCCAACCAGGTGCGGCCCTCCGGGTCGACATATATAGGACCATTGTGTTCGAAACGACGATCGCTAACAGACGTGTAAGTTACAAATGCACTGTCCCGAATTCGGCCTAGCCCTCGCGCTCCTCCGATCCAGAGATTTCCTTCGCGGTCCTCGAACAGAACGTTAATCCCGCCGTCTCCTCGAAGCTCATTCTCTTCGGAGAACGAAATGCCTTTCGCGTTGATGCGCAGTAGCCCGCGCGTCGTACCCGCCCAGATATTCGAGTTACGATCGCGCAGGATGCTCAAAACCTGGACATTACCGAGCAATGACGGCAATTCGAGCCGACGAAAGCCGTTCCCGTTCCCGTGATACAAGCCTGTGTCGGTGCCGACCCACAACTCTTCACCGATCGGCAGCAGAGAATTGATTTTTGGGTCGGGCAACCCTGCGTTAACGTTGGTAGCTTGGCCGTCCGCAAGAAAAAAGAGGCCATCGCCGAGTGTGCCCAGCCAAACCTTGCCATCGGCTGTTTCTGCCATGGAGATTACCGGGGGTGAAGAGGGTCCCAATTTCAGAACGTCGTCTGCCCTGAAACGGAATGTGCCCTGCTCGATGTCCGAAACCAGTACACCGTCGTGGTTATCTTTTGACATCGCCGTAATTGAGGGTAAGCCGACGCTCTCAAACTTGAGGTCTTTTTGGCGTACGAGATAAGCCCCCTGTGGACGGATCCACAGTTTTCCGCCGACATCCGTAAGCAGTTGCAATATGGGAACGTTCGAAGCGGCGGGGATTGAAGTAAACGAGACAGGCCTGGAAACAAAGCCGTCGAAACGTAGCAGGCCTCTGTCCGTTCCAATCCAGAGGTATCCATCTGCGGTTTGCGCTATGCCGTTGACCGCGCCGCCGGGGAACCGGGTTTCGGTGGTCCATTGTTCGCGGACGTACTGCGAAGGCAGACGATTAGGATCGAGTGCACATGCATCGGTGACAAATCCCGCTAGCACGATTCCATTAAGAATCCATCGAGTTTGCTTCGACCAACAGATCACGGGAGGTACTCGAATTTGTCGATTACGACCTCATTTTCGTTTTTCATGGGGATTTGGCCTTGATGAAATACATACAAGGCGATGCGCACGGATTCGCCCTCTGGAGAAGGCACACCGGAGGTAAACACATGTTGGTTAATGACCCGACCGCCGGTGGTTTTGCCGGCCCCGGCGACCGTTGAAAACGTTACTTTCCCCGGTTCCCACCGAAACGAATGTGTGTAGAGACTAGGGGGCACCCGAAAGGCAACCAGGTTAGCTGGAACGTAGTAAGGCTGAACGACATAATGAACGTTGGTATTTTCCAGGTATCCCCAACGACCAAGCTCAACGTCCAACTCGCGCCGCGTGCTCTCTGTACCAACGCCGTCCCAGGTGATTAAAGTTAGAAGAGCGGAAGGTTCGAGATGAGAGACATCGCGCACCTGAAAACTGTAGGTTCCGTATCCCAGGCTGCGCGTGAGCTGCAGCTCCGCCGCAGCCCATTTTCCCGGGCTTCCCGAAATGCGAAGGTGCAGCGCACCTCTTTCGTCCGTCCAAACGTTCGCAGGATCAAAAAAGTTTCTTGACCCAGCATGAAAAATTGGCCCAGCGCTGGTCTTCCACTCGTAACCGCTAAAGTTCAGTATCTTAGGCGACGGGAGTACCGGCGCAGCGCCTTCCCCGTCAACAACTGCCAGCGCCACCACATCGTTGCCGACGATCGGCAACGATTCAGTTTGTTCTGGCGGATTATAGGTTGGATCAACCAGCAGAGCGGCATATTGTAATCCCAGGTGGACTGACGCTTTCCACCGGCCGTCAGTTTCGATATTGGTAAACGGCTGACCTGATTGCCGGCACACGCCCCATCGTCCATCTGTCTTTGCGTACAACACGATTCGCTGCCCGGGTCGAGCACCGGTGACACGACCTTCGATTGTGTCGGTCTTGTAGTCCCGTTCGAATATGTCTGTCCTGTAGGGACTCTCCTGATATGCGGCGGCAACCTTGCTGAAAGCAAGCGTCGGAGCTGAACTATTTGATGAAGGGTGGCACCCGCTGAGCACAAAGGAAGCCCACAGCACTGACAACATTGCGGTACGTCCGCGTATGTGCAGGCGCGGCACGTGGAGCGCGCCGCTCGCGTCGGCCCACGCATTTTCAGGAGTGTAGAGGTTGCACGTGCCTCCGTTGTCACCCTCAATCACGCGAACACCCCAATCATAGCCGCTGAGTATTAAGCGATCGGATCGCGCGCTAAATCGAGCCCGCCATGCCCCGACTGTGGAGCGCGTTCACGAGAGTCGACGTCGAGAGCTGTCGTACTCATTTGCTGCCTGTTGCTGTCCCCAACCCTGCGCTTTTGGCGGGCGCACGGCAAGCCAAATCCTTTGGCAAGCCGCACAGTCGGAGGTGCGCCGCGGCCATTTCCCTTTATTTTACCATGAGCGCGCGGCACCGTAGCTCAGAGCAGTCCCAGAGCGCCGGCCGTCGATACGGCGTGAGCGCGCGTCTGCACGGCGAGCTTGATGAAGATCCCCTTAACGTGGGATTTTACAGTCTCGGGGGCAATCTGCAGCTCTTGAGCGATGCGTTTGTTGGAAAGTCCACAGCTCATCGAACGCAGGACGCTGTATTCGCGCGGACTCAACGCCTCCGTGACGCGCGAGGCGCGCGCCGGCAACATGCGTATGCGCTGCTGAGCACGGTCCGCGAGAATGCTTCCGAGGTAGGGTCTGAGCTCCGGGGGCAGGCGGCTGTCCTGTGGGATGGCATGGTGAAGAGACAACAGGAGCTCGGCCACGTGCGCTCCGGCATCGACGAATGTCTGATACACCCCTGCGCGCGCGCCAATCTGAAGAGCTTGAACGAGCATTGCTCGGCCTTCGGCCTGGTCTCCGCACTTGAGCAGAGCGTCGGCCAGCTGAACCGACAATCGCAGTGCCCAGTAGCTGTTTCGCTTGCCGCAGCTCGCCGCCTGAAGCTCTCGCAGAATCGTCGCGCCTTGGCGGGCGTCCCCGGTTGCGACCAGTACCTGTGCGCGCGCCACGGCAAGGCTGGCCTGCAACGTGTCGTCCGGGCAGAAGTCGCGCGCGAGTGTCTCAATGCGCTCAGTGCAGATCGCGGCGTCGCGCGTGCGACCCTCCTTGAGGAGAAGCTGAGTGCGAAGCATCAAGCTCTCCGCCATCATCCCCGTCCAGTTGCGCGCCGCCGCCAGGACCTCCGCCTCCCTCAGGATGAGGAAGGCGAACTCCGTGTCTCCTCGACGGACGGCGAGACGGACCAGAACCCTATATCCTCGCAAGGCGCTCTCGCCGTCCCCTGACGCCCGGATCGCCGAGAGACTCTCCATGACCAGAGCGTCCAGGCTCGCGTGGTGCCCCTCCTCGTAGAGCAACTCTGCGAGCACGACTGCCGCTCGCGCGGTCACCGGTGATCGCTTCCCGAACCGACTCACGGCGCGTTCGTGAGCGCTCCTTGCGAGTCTCGTCGCGACCGCCAGACGAAGCTGCTCAGCTTCAACGACCGCTTCAAACGTAGGCCCGATGATAGTCGCAAGCCCGTGCGTGCCGCGATGAGTCGGCACCGCATAGTATCGATCAAAGTCACGCACCTTCCAGTAGCCGACCCGCAACGCTGCCGCCAGCGCAGGACTCTTTCCACCTAACCGGTGACGGCTTTCGAGGACGGCAAGCCCCGCCCGCACCGTGGCGCCGTCCTGGCTCTTCAGCACAAGCAGCACGGCTCGTAGAACCTCGGCAAACGCCCGCGATCGCGGCGCAACCGAGGCACCGGCATGCGCGATCTCACCTTCGAACTGCGCGAGGTTCGCCATAGAATCGTCGATACGCAGCTCGATGAGCCTCCGCCAAGCGCGCACGAGCAAAGTGTTTGGCGAAAGCCGGGCGCTTCGTGATGCCGGCGCGGTGAGATTCGAGCGTGGTCTGGAATTCGGATTCCCGTTCCGGCCGCTGTCGGTTGGACCCTGAAGCGCGGTATGCCGCGGGCGAGAGTCCCGGTTCAGGGCAGCGGAATCGTGCTGCCGGAGAACTACGAGAGACAATGGGCGCACAGCTTGAATAGAGCCTCCCGCAGAGGTGGATCGTTCGTCCAGGCAGCTGAAAGACTTTGCCGCGTGGTTGGTTTGGAACGAGAGTAGGTGACGGCGGCTCACGGCAAGCTCACGGGATGGAAGCAGTTGTCTTCGCCGCCACTGGCAATGTTTCGACATGTCGGACCGCGCGAAATGAGTCCCGAGGTGCCGTCGGGCAGCACGCGCTGAGGGCTTGCCGTCTGCCTAGCGGATTTAAGGTAATTTGGTTGCTGTCGGCCATCTTTAGACTTCTCAATGGGACGTGGGTCAACCTTGCCCGGCTGCTGATCGTGTTGCACCTATCCAAAGTTAGGGGTTAGATAGGTCCGAATCACTACGACGCGGCGGACAGGCTCCAGCGTATGACCGGCAACCGACGAGAACGCGCGATAGTCCAGGGCAAGCTGTTTCCCGCCACCGGCACGAGGAAGCCGTTGCCCCGGCCGAGGCTTGATTCCTCCAGCGACGTGCTGGACGGTGTCTTTCCCGTCGTCGTCGTGGCAGCACCAGCCGGATACGGTAAGTCCACTCTCATGGCTCGGTGGCACGCACGGCTCCTCGAGCGCGGAGTTTCTTGCGCGTGGCTGTCCCTGGATGAAGATGACAACGACGCGGCTCGCTTCCTACGTCATTTGATAGCCGCACTACAGAGGGCCAGTGCGCACATCGGCAAGGGCGTCGCGGAAGACCTCATCGCCGACTTCGCGGGTGACTCAAGGTCCGTGCTGGAGGCGATCGCAGGCGACCTCGCGCAGGTCCAACGCCGCATCGTGCTGTTCCTGGATGACCTGCAACTTGCCCAGGGGGCTGAGGTTCGCGGAATTCTCGATTGGTTGATCAATTACGCACCCCGACCCCTGCAGTATGTGATCGGCACTCGCCAGGATCCCGGCCTTCGCTTAAGCGGTCTTCGGGTACGGAGCCAGTTGCTCGAATTAGGCGCCGAGCAACTGCAATTTGACGCCGCGGAAGTCGCTCAGTTCTACAGAGCCCGCCTCGGGCGGGACCTGCCGGCGCTGGATTTGCAGGCGTTAATCACCAAGACCGAAGGCTGGCCTGCAGCACTCGAGCTCGCGGCGCTGGTGCTCGCCGGGTCGAGCAACCCGACAGCGTTCATCCAGCACTTCGCCGGCACAGACACCAGCGTGGTGGACTATCTGTGCGACATGGTCCTGTTGCAGATGGACGAACGGACTCGCGACATCGTATTCCGCATCTCGATGTTCGATCGCATCTGCGCACCGCTCGCTCGAGCCGTCACAGATGCCAATGACGCTGAAGAGGCGTTGCTGGGCCTGCGGACGCGCAACCTCTTTCTGATTCCGCTGGATCGATCCTGGGAGTGGGTACGCTTTCATCATCTGGCCGGCGAATTTTTCCGCGAGACGTATCGCCGCACGGCGCCAGCGCAAGCCAGGGAGTGCCTCGTGCGGGGAGCACGGTGGTTGCACGCCAACGGCCACATTGAAGAAGCCGTGAACTGCATGATCCGGGCGCAGGAATGGGAACAGGCGACGCGCTGGGTCGCCGATAGTGTGGAGGAGCTCGTCTTTCGCTGCGGGTACCATCAGACGATCCTGCGCTGGATGAACGCCCTTCCAGAGGCTTGCGTCGATCGCTATCCGGTCATCCGTATCCAGTACGCCTTTGCGCTTTCGTTCTACCACCGGCATCTGGAATATGAAGCGCAGATCTACCGCTTGCAACTGCTGCTGGAGAATCTTGAGGCGCAATCCCATCACGACGCCGGCGGGATCGACGAGTTGCGTTGTGCGGTAGAAATGCAGGTCGCCATGTCGGTTGCCTTGCGAGATGACGGAATGCGAGGCGGCGAACTGGCGGCGGCGTGGCTTGCACGCTGGCCGGAGGCGTCCTTAAGGCGCAAGGGTGTGATGGGCAACGTCCTCA
>JAXDQK010000128.1:0-12963 GCA_034667905.1 Gammaproteobacteria bacterium
TCTTGAGCAAGGAAGAGGGCGGGCGGCACACGCCGTTCTTCAAGGGTTATCGGCCGCAGTTCTACTTTCGCACCACCGATGTGACGGGAGCTGTGGAGCTGCCGGAGGGCACCGAGATGGTGATGCCTGGGGACAACATCAAAATCGTGGTGGAACTGATCGCCCCGATCGCCATGGAGCAGGGCTTGCGTTTCGCCATCCGTGAGGGCGGCAAAACCGTCGGCGCAGGTGTGGTTGCCAAGGTTTTAGCGTAGACTTTGCCACCGTTTTGGGGCGGGGTCGCTTCGACCCCGGGAATTGTTGGCGCGAAGCGCCTGGAAATGTAAGAGAAGATTTATGGCTAATCAGAATATCCGTATCCGCCTGAAGGCTTTCGATCATCGCCTGATCGACAAGTCGGCCCGCGAAATCGTCGACACCGCGAAACGCACCGGCGCGACCGTCAAAGGTCCCGTGCCCTTGCCCATTAAAATGGAGCGATTCACGGTATTGACCGCCCCGCACGGCGATAAAGACGCCCGTGATCAGTTCGAAATCCGTACGCACAAGCGCTTAATGGACATTTTGAACCCCACGGACAAGACCGTCGATGCGCTGATGAAGCTGGAACTCCCGGCCGGCGTCGACGTCCAAATCAAGCTGAATTAGGGTTTTCGGGCGGGGTCGGAACGACCCCGTTAAGGGTTGCGCGAAGCGCATGGCAATGAACTTGCGCGAAACGCCTGAGATCCCTATACTCCCGCGTCCATTTTAGAGGTCGGAGCGCGTGGGTGCCGACGCCAAATTCTCAAGGGGATTTGGGGTCCGTGTGTCCAAACCGCTGATCTGTCGCAACGATGCGAGGCTCAATTGAAGCTCTCGCTGTATGAGGATTGACAATGTCCATTGGTCTGGTTGGCCGCAAGTGCGGCATGACCCGAGTATTCACCGACGCCGGTGTGACTGTGCCCGTGACAGTTGTCGAGGCGTTGCCGAATCGCATCTCGCAAGTCAAAAACGATAAAACCGACGGCTATCGCGCGGTTCAAATCACCATTGGCAGCCGCCGCCCGTCGCGGGTCACCAAAGCGCAGGCCGGCCATTTTGCCAAGGCAAACGTGGCTGCCGGCTACACCGCTCAAGAATTCCGACTGGCCAAGGGCGAAGGCGACGAACTCGCCGCCGGCGGTGAATTCAAAGTCGACATGTTCAAGGCGGGCCAAATCGTCGATGTCACCGGCACCACGGTGGGCAAGGGCTTCCAGGGCACGATGAAGCGCCACAACTTCGCCGGCGGAATGAAGACCCATGGAAACTCCGTGTCGCATCGCGCACCGGGCTCCATTGGACAGCGCCAAACGCCGGGCCGGGTGTTCAAGGGTAAGCGCATGTCCGGACACATGGGCGTGCGCAATCGCACCATCGAAAATCTGCGTATTGTCGAGGTCGATGCCGTGCGCAACCTGCTGCTCATCAGCGGCGCGGTGCCGGGCGCCGAGGGCGGCCGAGTCATCGTGAGGCCCTCTGTGAAGGCCCTGGGTCAAGCGCGACGCAAGAAATTGGCACCGAACAAGGCTCCTGCTGCCGCCAAGGGCGCTGCTCCAAAAGGGGCCGCCCCGAAAGCCGGCGCCGCCAAGGCCGACAAGAAGTAACCCATGAAAGTCCAGCTAAAAAATGCCAGCCCCGCCAGCGAAATTCAGTTGTCGGATGCAGCCTTTGGCCGCGATTACAACGAAGCGCTGGTGCATCAAGTGGTCACCGCCTATATGGCGGCCGGCCGATCGGGCACCAAGGCTCAGAAGACGCGCGCCGAAGTGCGTGGCGGCGGCAAGAAGCCCTGGAGCCAGAAGGGCACGGGCCAGGCGCGCGCCGGTTCAATTCGCAGCCCCATTTGGGTGGGCGGCGGGCGCGCTTTCGCGGCCAAGCCGCGCGATTTCTCGCAGAAGGTCAATCGCAAGATGTACCGCGCTGCGATGCAGACCATGGTTTCGCAGCTGGTGCGCCAAGACCGCTTGGTAGCCGTGGAGTCGATCGAACTCACCGCTCCTCGCACCAAATTGCTTATCAGCAAGCTGGCCGAATTCGGATTGACGCGTGCGCTCATTTTGGTCGAGGCGTACGAAGAGAAATTGTTCCTGGCGGCGCGCAATGTGCCTTACGTCGAAGTCATGGCCGTGTCCGCTCTCGATCCCTTGAGCTTGGTCAAGCACGACAAGGTCATTGCCACCGTGGGGGCCCTCAAGCTGCTGGACCAGCGTCTCGGAGGCGCGAATGAATAAAGAACGTTTGATGACCGTGCTGATTCAGCCGCATGTGTCGGAGAAGGCCGCGACCGTGACGGAAAAAGCCAACCAGTACGTGTTTCGCGTGCGCGACGATGCGTCGAAAGCCGAGGTCAAGCAGGCCGTTGAATTGATGTTCGAGGTCAAGGTCGAGGGCGTCAATCTCTTGAATCGTCCCGGCAAGACACGCCGCTTCAAGAACATGGCGGGCAAGCGCAATGGCTTCAAGAAGGCGTATGTGAGCTTGCAAGCCGGCCAGTCCATCGACTTTACCGGCGCTTCGGCGAAATAAGGACAGGCCATGGCACTCATTAAAATGAAGCCGACCTCACCGGGTACGCGCTTCGTAGTCAAAATAGACCGCTCGCACCTGCACAAGGGCGGGCCGCTCGAGTCGCTGACGACCAAAAAGAACCGCACCGGCGCCCGCAATCACTCAGGAAGGCAGACCACGCGCCACATCGGCGGCGGTCACAAGCAGCGCTATCGTTTGGTCGATTTCAAGCGCGACAAAGACGGCATACCGGGCGTCGTGGAGCGGCTGGAGTACGATCCCAACCGCACCTCGCACCTTGCCTTGGTGCTGTACAAGGACGGCGAACGCCGCTACATCCTGGCGCCCAAGGGCGTCAAGGCGGGCGATGAAATTCGTTCCGGTTCCGATGCGCCAATCAAGGCAGGCAATGCCATGCCGTTGCGGCACATCCCGGTCGGCAGCACGATACACAACATTGAGATGAAGGTCGGTAAGGGCGGGCAGATGGCGCGCAGCGCCGGGGCCTCGGCGCAATTCGCGGCGCGCGAAGGCGTGTATGCCAGCCTGCGCTTGAAGTCGGGCGAAATGCGCAAAGTCCATGTCGATTGCCGCGCGACCATCGGCGAGGTCGGCAACGACGAGCATAACTTGCGCGTCTTCGGTAAAGCCGGCGCGGTGCGTTGGTTGGGCGTGCGTCCGACGGTGCGCGGCGTTGTGATGAATCCGGTCGACCACCCGCACGGCGGCGGCGAAGGCAAATCCGGACAAGGTAATCCGCACCCGGTAAGCCCCTGGGGTCTGCAGACCAAGGGCAAGAAGACGCGTCGCAACAAGCGCACTGACGGCATGATTGTTCAGCGTCGCAAGAACAAACGACTGTAAGACTGGAGAAAGTTAACGTGCCTCGTTCGCTCAAGAAAGGCCCATTCGTGGATTTGCACCTCGCCAAGAAGGTGCAGACCGCCAGCCAAAAGAATGACCGCCGCCCGATCAAGACCTGGTCGCGCCGTTCCATGGTCACTCCCGATATGGTCGGCTTGACCATCGCCGTGCACAACGGCCGGTTGCACGTGCCGGTGCTGGTGTCGGAAAACATGGTCGGCCACAAGCTCGGCGAATTCGCCCCCACGCGCACCTTCAAAGCGCATTCCGGCGACAAGAAAGTCACGGCGGCGGAGTAGTCATGCAGACCAAAGCAATATTGCGCTATGCACGCATCTCGCCCCAGAAATGCCGCTTGGTTGTCGATACGATCCGCGGCAAATCGGCCACCCTCGCCGTGAACACGCTGAAGTTCATGCCGAAAAAGGGCGCGAAGATCGTTCTCAAGGTGCTCGATTCCGCAATCGCCAACGCCTACAACAATTTCAATGCCGACGTGGATGATCTGAAAGTCACGCGCGTCGAAGTTGATCCGGCGCCGATGCTCAAGCGCTTTCATGCGCGCGCCAAGGGGCGCGGAGTGCGCATCGCCAAGCGCAACAGCCATATCCTGGTTCAAGTATCTGACGGCAAGCGAGAGGCCTAATGGGTCAGAAAGTAAATCCGATTGGTATTCGTCTAGGCATCACGCGCGACTGGTCGTCGAAGTGGTATGCGCATTCGAAGAACTTTGCCTCGAACATTCACACCGACTTTCTGGTGCGCAAATACCTGAATAAAAAGCTCGCCGATGCCTCGGTCAGCAATATTCATATCGAGCGCGCGGCGCGGCGCGCCAATATCACCATTCACACGGCCCGGCCGGGAATCGTGATCGGCAAGAAGGGCGAGGACATCGAGAAACTCCGCACCGCGGTCGCCAAAATTTTGGGCATGACCATGAACGACGTGCGGTTGAACATTGCCGAGATCCGCAAACCCGAGTTGGATGCGAAACTGGTTGCGGAGGGCATTTCCCAGCAATTGGAAAAGCGCGTGATGTTCCGGCGGGCCATGAAGCGAGCGGTCACCAACACCATGCGATCGGGTGCGCTCGGCATCAAGGTGCGTATCTCCGGCCGGTTGAACGGCTCGGAAATTGCGCGTACCGAGACCAACCGCGAAGGACGCGTGCCGTTGCATACCTTTCGCGCCGACATCGATTACGGTTTGGCCGAGGCGCAGACCACGTACGGCGTGATTGGCATCAAGGTGTGGATCTTCAAGGGCGAAATATTCGACAAGCCCGCGGAAGAGGTCCCGGAGGGCGAGGCTGAGGGCGCAGCGGCGACTCCGCCAAAATCCGCCGAAACCGCGGCGCCTACGCTAACTTGATTAGGTAAACAAGCATGATGCAGCCGAAGCGGACCAAATTCCGCAAACAATTCAAGGGCAATATCTCGGGCAGCGCGCAGCGCGGCAATTTCGTGGCGTTTGGCGAGTTCGGCTTGAAAGCCACCGACCGATGCCGCATGACTGCTCGCGAAATCGAGGCGGCGCGACGCGCCATTTCGCGCTACGTGAAGCGCGGCGGGCGTATCTGGATACGCGTATTTCCGGATGTGCCCATCACCCAGAAGCCGCTCGAAGTGCGCATGGGCTCGGGTAAGGGGAACGTCGAGTATTGGGTGGCGAAAGTGCTGCCGGGCAAAGTTCTGTTCGAGATCGAAGGGATGAGCGAAACCATTGCGCGCGAGGCGTTTCGACTTGCCTCGGCCAAACTGTCGGTGTCGACGGCATTCGTCAAGCGTCAGGTGCGTACATGAAGGCGAAAGAGTTGCGCGCGAAGCAGCCCAAGGATCTCGGCGAGGAGCTGCTCAAGCTGCGCCGCGAACAATTCAATTTGCGCATGGCCCGTGCCACGGGTCAGGCCGCGAAACCGGATCAATTTGCGAAGGTGCGTAAGAACATTGCGCGCGTTAAGACGGTGCTTGCCCAATCCAAGGCAGCCGGAGGTAAGGCGTGATGTCGAGCGAAGCACAACCAACCGAATCAGCCGCCGCCGTCCCTGGAGCGGCGCCGATTGCCGGGCAGCGTCTGCTTACCGGCAAGGTGGTGAGCAACAAGATGGACAAGACCATCGCGGTTTCCGTGGAGCGCCTGGTCAAGCATCCGACTTATGGCAAGTACATCCGCCGCACCACCAAATTGCTGGCGCATGACGAAAGCAATGAATGCAAAGAAGGCGACACGGTTTCCATCAAGCCCTGCCGTCCCATGTCGCGTCGTAAATCTTGGGTAGTCGTGCGCGTCGTCAATCGCGCCCGCTCAGAATAAAGGACTGCACCAATGATCCAAATGCGAACCATCTTGAACGTCGCTGACAACAGCGGCGCCAAGCGCTTGATGTGCATCAAGGTGCTCGGCGGCTCGAAGCGCCGCTACGCCGCGGTGGGAGACGTCATCAAAGTCAGCGTCAAGGACGCGATTCCGCGCGGCAAGGTCAAGAAGGGCGAGGTCTACGACGCGGTGGTGGTGCGCACCAAGAGCGGCGTGCGCCGTGCCGACGGATCGTTGATTCGCTTCGATACGAATGCGGCGGTGCTGTTGACCAACAAGCTCGAGCCGATCGGCACGCGTATTTTTGGACCGGTGACCCGCGAGCTTCGCAACGTGCAGTTCATGAAGATTATCTCTTTGGCGCCAGAGGTATTGTGAAGGGCGAAGCCCGTGGAAAACCTATGAAAAAGATTCGTAAAGGCGACACGGTGATTTTGATCGCCGGTCGAGACAAAGGACGCAAGGGCGCCGTCATCGAAGTGCTGGCGGACGACCGCCTGCGCGTCGAGGGCCTCAACATGGCCAAGAAGCACCAGAAGCCCAATCCGCAGATGGGCGTGCAGGGCGGCATCATCGAAACCGAGGCGCCGCTGCATGTTTCGAACGTGATGATTTTCAATCCCGCGACCCAAAAGGGCGATCGCGTCGGCTTCAAGTCGCTCGAGGACGGCCGCAAGGTGCGCTTGTTCAAGTCGAACAAAGAAATGGTCGACGCGAAATAGCGAGTAAACACATGGCAGCAAGACTGAAACAAATTTTTAACGAGAAGATCGTACCGGAGCTCAAGCAAAAACTTGAGCTCAAGAACACGATGCAAGTCCCGCGGATCTTGAAGATCACCGTGAACATGGGCGTGGGCGAAGCCGTGGCCGACAAGAAGGTCATGGATGCGGCCACCGCCGACATGGCGAAGATCACGGGGCAAAAGCCGGCGGTGACGAAGGCCAAGAAGTCGGTCGCGACTTTTAAGGTCCGCGATGGCCAGGCGATCGGCTGCAAGGTGACCTTGCGGGGCGATCGGATGTACGAATTCTTGGACCGTCTGGTGAGCATCGCGATTCCTCGCATCAGGGATTTTCGGGGCATCAGCACCCGATCCTTCGACGGCCGCGGCAATTACAGCCTGGGCGTCAAAGAGCAGATTATTTTTCCCGAGATCCAGTACGACCAGATCGATCAAATCCGTGGCATGGACATCACCATTTCCACGTCGGCGCGCGATGACAAGCACGGGCGCGCGCTGTTAGAAGCTTTTAACTTTCCGTTCCGTAAGTAGGGTAATAGCCCATGGCCAAGACGAATATGCTCATGCGCGAGAAAAAACGCCTCAAGGTAGCGAAGAAATACGCTAAGCGGCGCGCTGCGGTCAAAGAGCTCATCCGCGACCCGAAGACCTCGCCGGAAGCTCGCGAAGCCGCGCAGATTGAGCTGCAGAAGCAGCCGCGCGATGCCGGTGCGACGCGCCAGCGCAATCGCTGCTCGATTACCGGCCGTTCACGCGGTGTGTACCGTAAATTTGGATTGGCGCGCACCAAGTTGCGTGAGGCTGCCAATCGCGGTGAGATTCCAGGCCTGTCGAAGGCGAGTTGGTGAGGCGCGCACAATGAGCATGACTGATCCAATTGCCGATCTTCTGACGCGTATCCGCAATGCGCAATCCGCCGGCAAGCCGACCGTGGGCATGGGCGCCTCGAAGCTCAAGGTAGCCATTTTGAAAGTCCTGAAGGCCGAGGGCTACATCGCCGGCTTCGATGTCGATAACAGCGGTGCGAAGAGCACTCTTTCCATCGAACTGAAGTACCACGATGGCCGACCCGTCATCGACCGCATCGAGCGCATCAGCCGTCCCGGCCTTCGAATTTATCGCGGTAAGGATGAGTTGCCCAAGGTGCTCGGCGGTTTAGGCGTAGCCGTGGTCTCGACGCCGCAGGGCATCATGTCCGACAAGGAAGCGCGCGCAGCCGGCACGGGCGGCGAAGTGCTGTTCGTTGTCCAATAGTTAAGTACGTCTTAGGAACGTTAAGGTTTTTCACTATGTCTCGAGTCGCAAAAATGCCGGTCGATCTGCCACAGGGGGTTACCGCAACCATCGGTGCCGAAGCCGTCACGCTGAAGGGCGCCAAGGGCTCCCTGACGCTGGCGATCAAGCATGGCATCAAGGTCGTACAGCAAGATAAGCACCTGGAAGTGCAGGCCGACGAAGCGGCCGAAGGCATGAATGCCATCGCCGGTGCGATTCGCGCACACCTGGCGAATATGGTGCTGGGCGTTACCAAGGGATATGAGAAGAAGCTTGAGCTGGTGGGCGTGGGCTATCGCGCGGCGGTTCAGGCCAAGAGCCTGACCCTGACGCTGGGGTATTCGCACCTCATTAACTACGCCATTCCCGAGGGCATCACGATCGAGACGCCGAGTCAGACGGAAATCATCGTCAAGGGCATCGATAGACAGCGTGTCGGCCAGACCGCTGCGGAGATCCGCGGTTTTCGGCCGCCCGAGCCGTACAAGGGCAAGGGTGTGAAGTATTCCGATGAGAAGATTTCGCTGAAAGAGGCGAAGAAGAAGTAATCATGAAATTGACCAAACAAGACACACGCTTGCGCCGCGCATTGCGCGGCCGGGTAAAGATCAAAGAGCTCAGCGCTTTGCGTCTTTCGGTGCATCGCACACCGCAGCATATGTATGCCCAGATCATTGCGCCCGAGGGCGACAAAGTTCTGGTCGCCGCCTCGACCTTGCAGAAGGACGTGCGCGGAGAGTTGAAAACCACCGGCAACATTGAAGCTGCCAAAGCAGTGGGCCGCGCCATCGCGGAGCGCGCCAAGGCTGCGGGGATAGCAAAGGTCGCTTTCGACCGTTCCGGTTTCATGTACCACGGGCGCGTCAAGGCGCTGGCAGAGGCCGCTCGCGAAGCCGGTCTCGAGTTCTAACTTAAAGGTCTCAAGGCACTATGGCGCGAACAGAAAAACCGATGTCCGGCGACGACTTGCTCGAAAAGCTGGTCGCGGTGAATCGTGTGGCAAAGGTGGTCAAGGGCGGCAAGCAATTCGGCTTTACCGCGCTGACCGTCGTGGGCGATGGCGCCGGCCGGGTCGGATTCGGCTACGGCAAGGCACGTGAAGTGCCGGTCGCGATCTCCAAGGCCATGATGCAGGCGCGAAAGAGCCTGGTCACCGTGTCTTTAAAGAACGAAACCCTGTTCTATGCGGTCAAAGGCAAGCATGGAACCACGCGGGTGTACATGCAGCCGGCCGCGGACGGTACCGGCGTCATTGCCGGCGGCGGCATGCGCGCGGTGTTCGAATGCGCCGGGGTTCGAAATGTGTTGGCCAAGAGCTATGGCTCGCGCAACCCCATCAATGTGGTGCGGGCAACCATGGACGCCTTGGCGAAGCTGCGTACGCCCGATGACATTGCGGCGAAGCGCGGCAAGAGCGTCGAAGAGCTTGTGGGTTAACCATGGCCGACAAAGCACATACAGAGAAGGCGACCGCGGAAAAATCGATCAAGGTGACCTTGATCAAGAGCGTCTTCGGGCAGCTCGCCAGTATCCGGGGTTCGGTCAAGGGCTTGGGGCTGCGCCGGATCGGACATAGCGTCGTGGTCGCGGATACGCCGTCGAATCGAGGCATGGTCAACGCCGCGAGTCACATGCTCAAAGTTGAATCGGCATTGGGTTCGGGGAAAGAGTGATGAGACTAAATACCATTAAGCCGGGCGCCGGCTCCAAGCGCTCTCGCTTGCGAGTGGGGCGGGGCGCTTCCGCAGGCCAGGGCAAGACCTGCGGCCGCGGCGTCAAGGGCCAGCGCGCGCGCAAGGGCGGCTATCACAAGGTCGGATTTGAAGGCGGCCAGATGCCCCTGCAACGGCGTTTGCCGAAGATCGGCTTTCGTTCCGCCATGAAGGCGTCGCGCGCCGAACTGACCCTCTCCGACCTGATGCGCGTTGCCGGCGCCGAAGTCACGTTGGCCGGTCTGATTGAAGCGAATTTGGTGCCCGAAAGCACCAAGCTCGTGAAGATCATATTGTCCGGCTCGGTCAGCAAAGCGTTCATCATCAAAGACAAGGTGATTACCGCGACCAAAGGCGCCAAGAGCGCGGTTGAATCGGCCGGCGGAAAGTTCGAGGCTTAAAGAGAGTCCCGTGGCCACATCCAGCACCAATGCCGCCGCAGCCCTGGGGGACATCACTCGTTTCGCCGAAATGCGCAAGCGGCTGTTGTTCTTGTTGGGTGCGCTCGTTGTGTACCGGATCGGCACATTCATCCCTGTTCCGGGCATCGACGCGGCCAAATTTGCGGCGTTCTTCTCGACCCAAAACGGCACGCTGCTCGGCATGTTCAACATGTTTTCAGGCGGCGCGCTGCAACGCTTCAGTATTTTCGCGCTGAACGTCATGCCTTACATCACCGCGTCAATCATCGTGCAGATGGCATCGATGGTTTATCCGCCCTGGAACCAAATTCGCAAGGACGGCGAATCGGGACGGCGTAAGCTGATGCAATACACGCGCTACGGCACCGTGGCGTTGGCGGCGTTCCAGGGCTTTGGCGCGGCGCTGGCCATTCAAAATTCCGGCAGCAACCTGGTACCGAATCCGGGTCCTCAGTTTTTGTTCGTCGCGACCATTTCGATCACCACCGGCACATTATTCGTCATGTGGCTCGGGGAGCAGATCACCGAGCGCGGCATCGGCAACGGCATCACCATGATCATCGTCGCCGGCATCATTGCCGGGTTGCCGCGGGCCATCGGCAATACTTTGGACATGGTGCGAACGGGTGAAATGAACCCGTTGATCGTCCTACTGATTTTGGTGGTGGTGGTGCTGGTGACCCTGTTTTGCGTGTTCGTCGAGCGGGCGCTGCGCAAGATCCAGGTGAACTACGCCAAACGGCAAGTAGGGCGGCGCATGATGCAGGGCCAGAGCACCCACCTGCCGTTCAAATTGAACATGGCCGGCGTCATTCCGCCGATCTTTGCCTCGAGCCTGCTGGTGTTTCCGGCCACGATTGCCCAATTTTTCGGCAATAGCCCGAACCCCAATGTCATCCAGAGGACCTTGCAAAAGATCGCTGCCATCCTCAATTATGGACAGCCCCTGCACGTCGTGCTGTTTGGATTGCTGGTCATTGGATTTGCCTTCTTCTACGTGGCACTGGTGTATGACGCCCGTGACACGGCCGAGAACCTCAAGAAGGCCGGCGCCTTCATTCCCGGCATCCGGCCCGGCCTGCAGACCGGCGAGTATCTGGACAAGGTGCTGACCCGGCTGACGTTGTGGGGCGGCCTTTACATCATGGCGGTGTGCTTGCTGCCCGAAATTATCCGCATGGTGAACCCAGCGATTCCGTTTCAGTTCGGCGGCACGTCGCTGCTGATCATTGTGGTTGGAGTCATGGATTTCGTCGCACAGTTGCAGTCTCACATGATGTCGCAGCAATACGAGGGCCTGATGAAAAAGGCCAGCCTTCGAGGCATTGGAGCTAAGAAATGAAAGTTCGTCCTTCGGTGAAGAAGATCTGCAAAAACTGCAAAGTCGTGCGGCGACGCGGCATCGTTTACATCATTTGTTCATCGGACGCCCGCCATAAGCAACGGCAGGGTTAATTGATTTATAAAGGGTTTTCTAATATACTAGCGCGCTTTTTTTCGAGGGCGCAGGTGGAGAAGTAGATGGCGCGTATCGCCGGCATCAACATACCGATGAACAAGCATGTGGTCATCGGCCTGACTCACATTTTCGGCATCGGCCGCAGCCGTTCCGCGCGCATCTGCGACGCGGCCGGCGTGAAGTATCAGGTCAAGGTCAAGGACCTAACCGATGCGGAAGTGGCCTCGCTGCGCTCTCAGGTGGCGAAGTTCGCGGTCGAGGGCGATCTGCGCCGCGAAGTATCAATGAATATCAAGCGCTTGATGGATTTGGGCTGCTATCGAGGCATCCGTCATCGCAAGGGCCTGCCCCTGCGCGGGCAGCGCACGCGCACCAACGCACGTACGCGCAAAGGTCCGCGCAAGCAAGCGGTGAAGATGAACGCGCCGCCGGGCAAGGTTTAACAAGGTAACTATCCATGGCTGATCCGAAACAAAATACGCAGCAAGCGGCCGCGGCCGCCCAAGGGGCCAAGCCTGCGCGCAAGAAAGTTCGCAAGAACGTGCTCGATGCGATCGCACACGTGCACGCCTCTTTCAACAACACGATCATTACGATTACCGATCGGCAGGGCAATACGCTGTCATGGGCTACCTCCGGTGGTTGCGGCTATCGTGGTTCGCGCAAATCCACGCCCTTTGCGGCCCAAGTCGCCGCGGAGCGCGCCGGCACGGCCGCTCAAGAGCATGGCGTGAAGAATGTCGAAGTGCGAGTCATGGGCCCCGGCCCGGGCCGAGAATCGGCGGTGCGAGCACTCAACGGCTGCGGTTTGAAAATCACCAACATTGAAGACGTCACGCCGATCCCGCATAACGGCTGCCGTCCGCCCAAAAAGCGCCGCGTCTAAGCACGTTCAGTCAAAAAGGTTCGCAATGGCAAAATATACCGGTCCGAAGTGCAAGCTGTCTCGTCGCGAGGGAACCGATCTGTTCCTGAAGAGCGGCATCAAGCCGCTGGAATCGAAGTGCAAGCTGGAAGTGCCGCCAGGCGGCGTGAAGAGCGAGCGCAAGCAGCGCCTGTCGGAATACGGTTTGCAGCTGCGCGAGAAGCAGAAGCTGCGCCGCATGTACGGAGTGCTGGAGCGTCAGTTCCGCAACTATTATCAGAAGGCAGCGGGCCGCCCCGGCGCGACCGGCGAGACCTTGCTGCAATTTTTGGAATGCCGTTTGGACAATGTGGTGTATCGCATGGGATTTGCGGCGACTCGCGCCGAGGCCCGGCAATTGGTGAGCCACAAAGCGGTATTCGTGAATGCCAAGTTGGTGAACATCGCTTCCTACCAGTGCAAGGCGGGCGATGTGGTCAGCTTGAGTGAGAAGGCCAAGAAGCAGACGCGCATCACCGCCGCGCTGACCATTGCCACCCAGGTCGGGCTTCCGGACTGGGTCGAAGTCGACGACAAGAAGTTTTCGGGAATCCTGAAGTCGGTTCCGGATCGGCAGGAAATTCTGCCGGATATCAACGAGAGCCTGGTCGTCGAGTTGTATTCCAAGTAACGCACCGCATTTTGAAGGATGTGGTGGTTTCCTAAGGATTAGTTAACGTAGGTGATATCCATGCAGGGATCGATCAATGAATTCTTGAAGCCACGGG
>JAXDQK010000129.1:0-158508 GCA_034667905.1 Gammaproteobacteria bacterium
TCGGTCAATCTGGAAGCGTCGCACTATATGCGCACGCGGCAAGTCGATGACAAGCTTCGGATCCGAGGAAGG
The DNA here is from genome assembly GCA_034667905.1 of Gammaproteobacteria bacterium. Taxonomy (GTDB): domain Bacteria; phylum Pseudomonadota; class Gammaproteobacteria; order Steroidobacterales; family Steroidobacteraceae; genus Bog-1198. The sequence continues at coordinate 73 of JAXDQK010000129.1, forward strand.
CTCGCTGCCTTTGCGGGATGCTCGCCGGAGGAATTGATCATTACGCGTAATACCACGGAATCCCTAGACACCGTGATCAGCGGATTCGACTGGAGACCAGGGGACGAAGCGGTCCTCGCCAACCAAGATTATGGCTCGATGATTGACATGTTTAAATTGCAAGCACGACGCTTTGGGCTGCTAAACCGATTCGTTGATATCCCGATGGACCCGAAGTCGGACGATGAGATCGTGAAGGTATACGCCAACGCGCTGACGCAGAAGACGCGATTGCTGATGATACCCCACATGGTGAACATCACCGGGCACATCTTACCGGTGCGCAGCATTTGCGATATGGCTCACGCACACGGCGTACCGGTAATGGTCGACGCTGCGCACACCTTTGCCCACCTCGATTATCGACTTCCTGACTTGCACTGTGACTATTACGGGGCCTCGCTCCACAAGTGGCTCGCTACACCACTCGGCGCGGGAGTTCTCTATGTGAGGCGCGACCGCATTGAGAAGCTCTGGCCCATTTATGGTGACGAAAGCCTACCCGCTGGCGATATTCGAAAACTCAATCATACCGGCACGCATCCGGTGCACACCGATCTGACGATCGAGCGCTCTCTCGCGTTCCACGAAATGATTGGCAGTGCGCGCAAGGAGGCGCGACTGCGCTATCTACAGCGGTACTGGACTGGACGGGTACGAGGCTTCCGGAAGATAGTTATGAACACCCCGACCGATGCCAAACGGTCCTGTGCCATCGCGAATGTCGGCGTGCAAGGCACGACGCCGGGCGATCTCGCGCGCATTCTCCTAGAGAAGTACAAGGTATACACGGTCGCAATCGATGGCGCGGGCGTTCACGGGGTGCGCGTGACGCCGCAGGTGTATACATCAACGGCGGATCTTGACACCTTCGTACAAGCGTTAAAGGAACTTGCGGCGTAGAGAATTCTTTCATTTGGCAGTGAGTCGCTATCTCGCGTATCAATAACGATAGTGATTTGGCTTATACGGCCCTGCCCGGTCAACACCGATATAACGCGCCTGGCGGTCGGTGAGTAATGTAAGTTCGGCGCGGAGATTCTTCAGCTGCAAGCGCGCCACTTTTTCGTCCAAGTGTTTCGACAGCACATGCACGCCGATCGGATATTTGGCGGCATTCGTATAAAGCTCGATCTGCGCCAAAGTTTGATTGGCAAACGATGAGCTCATGACATAACTCGGGTGACCTGTACCACAGGCCAAATTCACCAATCGACCCTCGGCCAGAAGAATGATGCGCTTGCCGTCCGGGAAGATTATATGATCAACCTGCGGTTTTATGTTTTCCCACGTGTATTGCCTAAGAGATGCGCAGTCGATTTCGTTGTCGAAATGACCAATGTTACAAACGATGGCATTGTTCTTCATGCGCTTCATGTGTTCGTGCGTGATCACATGAAAGTTGCCGGTGGCCGTGACAAAAATATCGGCATGCTCAGCCGCGTACTCCATGGTCACGACGCGATACCCTTCCATCGTCGCCTGTAGCGCGCAGATCGGATCAATGTCCGTTACCCACACTTGCGCTGAGAGCGCGCGCAGCGCCTGTGCTGAGCCCTTACCCACATCACCATAGCCTGCGACGACTGCAATCTTGCCCGCCACCATGACGTCGGTGGCGCGCTTTATAGCATCAACTAGCGACTCGCGGCAGCCATAAAGGTTATCGAACTTGCTCTTGGTCACCGAGTCGTTGACGTTAATGGCCGGAAGGGCCAGGTGACCATCTTTGACCAATTGAAACAGGCGTTTGACGCCGATGGTGGTTTCCTCCGATACGCCCCGCAAGGCCTGGAGGCGCATCGAATACCAGTGTGGGTCGCGCTCGAGTGCGGTCTCGATGGCTTTGAATACAACGGCTTCATCTTCGTTGCTTGGATGCGCGATTAGGCTCCGATCTCGCTCGGCGCGCGCCCCCAAGTGCAGCAACCAGGTGGCATCGCCGCCGTCATCGACCATCAGGTTGGCCTGCTGGCCATTGGACCATTCGAATATGCGATGGGTGTAGTTCCAGTACTCGTCCAGCGTCTCGCCCTTGTGCGCGAACACCGATGTTCCACGGCCGGCGATTGCCGCCGCGGCGTGGTCCTGGGTCGAGAAAACGTTACAGGAGGCCCAGCGCACCTCGGCCCCCAACGCTTGCAGGGTTTCTATTAACACTGCGGTCTGGATAGTCATGTGCAGCGAACCGGCCACGCGCGCGCCGCGCAACGGCTGGAGCGGCGCACACTCTGCGCGGATTGCCATGAGTCCCGGCATTTCGGTTTCCGCAATGAGCATTTCTTTGCGACCCCAGTCTGCGAGAGACGGGTCGGCAACGCAGAAATCGCTGGAAGAAAGAGTGCTATTGGTAACGGCATTCATGGCAAGCTCCAACTCCTGGTTTAAGTTGTGAGCGCGGTTGGCCCTAAAGCCACGGAACCGCAAGCCTGGCTGGTCTGTACCCAGTCGCAGCGCCCCTTGCGGCACCGGCGTGCCGGGTGGCACGTCGTGAGTACCAAGTTTAGCTGATCAGAATTCCTGGGGATAGCCCACTACTGCCCACCGCTACAGCCGGCACAAAGGCCGCATCCGGGTATGCGCGCCAGGCGATGCGCATACGCAATGGCGTTGGTTATGTCAGTTTTGTCAATACACGCCTCAATCAGCCAAAGCGAATAGGGTGCGCGACCATTACCTTGCGAATCGCTTGTCGGCTTGCGACGTGCGATCGACGATCCCTTTGTCTTCTCCCGTCTATCGCCCTACAATCATATCGAGGCAACGAAGTCCCGAAGGAATCAGGCCATGCACGGAGCATCAAGAACTTTCATAGCCGTCTGTTTTGCCATCCTCATATCCGCGTGCGGCGGCGGTAATAACCCTGCCGCCCCGATGCCGCCGCCGCCCGCCAATTTCGATTTACAGGCCGGCATGGCCAAAATGGTCGTCAACGGTTTGAGTTCGAATGTGGCTTTAAGCGGAACGGTGAGCGTGAACGGCGTCTCGACCGCGTTCACCGGCACTGGAACCTTTACCCGAGCGCCGGCGGTCAGTGCCACTTTCAACGGCAGCGCCGCTTTGTCGCAAATCACCACAGTGACTGGAACCATTACCGCTGCCGGCCAGACTGCGCCGTATTCGACCAGCGTCACGGACTACTATGCAAGCAGTGACAGCGCCTTATTGGGCGAGGTTTCAAGCAGTGAATACGACGTGGCGCAGGCGCCGATTTCATTCCCCACTACGGTGACGGGCGGGTCATCCGGGACCTTGGGCACCCTGAGCCGTTACACCGACAGCACCATGAGTGTTTCGCTCGGCACGGCACAGGTGAGTTATTCTTTGCTGACGCCAGTGGATCCCGGGAGCCCAATCGGCATTGTGGTGACCACTAAGATCTACGATGTGCAGAACACACTCATCGAGACCGACGTGACGAACTACACCATGACATCGAGCAACGTCGTCTCACTCAGCGGTGCTTCGACTCAAAATCAATCCGGTATGCTCAAAGTCACAACGCAGTAAGCGTTCGCGCGGCAGACGCCACCCTTTCCCGAAGTTTCTTGCGGTTCACGCCCTCAAGAATTCTTCGACTGCTCTTGTTTATACAGCGCTCGATAGTCGTAGGTTGGGTAGAACTCGGTTCGATAGCCGCCCCAGGCTTCACGCTCGATCAGCGCATTGATGTCGCGCAACTTCTCAGCCGCAAACTTCAACGTCACGACTTGGCCAATGCCCATCATCACGTACCAAGACAGCACTTCGACCCCCTCAGGTGGAAAATTTTTGTACCACCCAGTGGACCTAAGGTGCTCGTTGATCTCATCCAAAGTCTTGGCCTGATCGTGGCGCAGAAAGATCGTCAGCATTTCCATTCCGGGACCCCCGCTCGGCGAAGGTGGTGGAGCGTCGACTTTCTCGCCAGTTTGTAAGAATACAGGATGCCAAATCCGAATCGAATCGAGTTAGACTCGCAATATTAAATGCGCAAAGGAGAGCCCCATGATCGGCTACGCCACCCTCGGAACAAACAATCTTGCGCGTGCGCAAGCGTTTTACGATGCTCTGCTCGCTGAAATTGGAGCAACACGTCTGATGGAATTGCCACATGGATTCACCATGTATGGCGCCAGATTGGATCGCCCCGCCTTGGCTATTACCCCACCTTATGATGGAAAGGAAGCAAAACCCGGCAACGGCAACATGCTCGCTCTCGTTCTCAGCGAGAGGGCAAAGGTAGATGCACTTTATAAGAAAGCCTTAGCTCTAGGCGGATCGGATGAGGGCGCGCCAGGCGTTCGCGGGGACGACGGGCCGCAGGCATTTTACGCCGCCTATTTCCGAGATCCCGAAGGGAACAAACTCTGTGCCTACCGGGTTGGGCCGGCATAGACACACTTGTAATCGTCAAGCGCTTCCCTCGTCCGGCTCGGATTGCGACGGGCATATCGCCTCCAATTCCTAGTAGAGGAGCACCGCCTCGCGCTCGCTGCGCCAGCGGACCTCGTCGCGAGCCGTCAGCGCCTCCAGATCAGCCGGCGTCGCCGCCGGATCGTCCACCCAACGACGCAGCAGATCGCTTCCGTTGATCACGTCGATCGCGGGCCTGTCCTTCTCATACTCGTAGGCAAAGTCGCGCCAAATCTCGTAATCCGGCCGCAGCCTCCTCAGCGCTTTGAACAGGAGCGCGAACAAACGCCAAGGCCTGAAACCTTCGTGGTCATAGTGCGCGGGGTCTTCCACATGCACCTGGACCCCCGCGCAGAGCTTACCTACGTGCTTATGAAACGTAGGCTCGAACCAGCAGGGCCGGAGCCGACAGCCACTCATCCATGGCGTTGCAAGCGAACGCATCTCTGCCAACAATGCCCGCACGTCGAGATCCGGCGCGCCGAACAACTCCAGCGGCCTCGTGGTCCCACGACCTTCCGACAACGTCGTGGCTTCGAGCATCACCGAGCCCGGATAGCAGCGCGCCATCCAGAGGTTGGGCGCGTTAGGACTCGGGTTGACCCACGTCCGCCCGCCGAGCGGCCAGCCATATCCCGGTGCAGAGTTCGGCTCCCAACCCTCCATCGGCACGACGTTGCAGTCGACGTCGAGATTAAGAGTCCTGACGAACCATCGTGCAAGCTCGCCGAGCGTCAGGCCGTGCCGCATCGGCATCGCGCCGGCGCCGACAAAGCTTTCGCAACCCGCCTTGAGCATCAGCCCTTCCACGGGCCGGCCCACAGGATTCGGCCGATCCAGAACCCACACGGCCTTGTGCTGCTTCGCGGCCGCTTCGAGCACGTAACGCAGTGTGGTGACGAACGTGTAGATTCGGCACCCGAGGTCCTGTAGATCGACAAGCAGAACGTCAAACGTATCCATCATTTCAGGTGTCGGCCGGCGTACTTCACCGTACAGGCTGAAAACCGGGATGCCGTGGACGGGGTCGGTGTAATCCCGCGACTCGACCATGTTGTCTTGCTTGTCCCCGCGCAGTCCGTGCTGAGGGCCAAACGCCGCGCTTAAGGTTACGTCGCCGAGCGTCGCCAGCGCATCGAGGGAATGGATGAGGTCGCGCGTTACGGAAGCGGGGTGGGCCAACAGAGCCACGCGCTGTCCCTCAAGCGGCTTGCGCAGCTCGGGCTCTTCCAGCAGTCGGTCGATCCCAAATTTCATGAGCGAGCAACTTTCAGTGCGAATCCGTCCGGGTGGTGGAAATCTGGTTTGCCGGGCGAGTGCCTCAGCGCCCAATACGAAAGCCTACCATTGTCGTCTTCGATGACTGCGGCCAGAGCGATCCGCAGGTGACGGACATCGCGCAAGTCAGCCAGATGCTCTAAGCGCACGGCGGACTGAAGTTCGAGCCCATCTTCACCTCGGCGCACGGAGATTTCCGGAGCTCGGCCAATCTCGGCGGGCGACATTCCCTGACGGTAGGCACTGAACCGGTAGATAGCCCAGTCAAGCGATGGCGAGAAATTGAATTCCTGGTAGCCGGAGGCATCTTCGGCCGCGACGAATGCCTCGAAGCACGTGTGCTCCCATAAGGCGTCCGCCCGTCCATTAGCGCCGGGCAGGGGTACGCGCACACGGGACATGTCCGCCACGAGTGAAAACTGGAACACAAGAATGTCAGGCTCCTCCGCTCGCAGATGCGCTGCGAGGCTACGCACGTAGTCGTTAGGGGTCGAAGGGTGGGCGGTCAACACAGCCGATCTCATATCAATGGACGACATGCCGCAATTGTATTCGTGCGCAACCCACACGTCGCGCCTTACTTCGACACAGCGAGCTGGATCTCGCTGCGCTAGGCTCCTGGTATCGTGGGCACTTAAGAACAAACCTGTGGGAGAACGCCTCATGCGATATCTGAAGATCGGCGCGGCCGCGCTGGTGGCACTGGTGCTTGTCGGCCTGACGGCGGTGATCATTGAGGATCGGTTGAGCCAGCCGCCGGCGCCGGCCCGCGCGACCCTGATCGCTCAGGCGACGCGCTATCATGCCCGCATTCAGCGCGATCATTACGGTGTGCCGCACATCAGCGGCCCCACGGATCCGGACGTGGCCTTCGGGTTGGCCTTCGCCCATTCCGAGGACGATTTCGCCACGATCCAGGTTGCGGCGCTGACCGCGCGCGGCCAGCTGGCAGGCGTCGAGGGCGCCAAGGGGGCGGTGACGGACTATCTCGTGCGGCTGCTGAAAGTGCGCGAGACCGTGGCGTCGCAGTACGACACCGCCCTGCCGGCCGATGCTCGCGCAGTCATGCAGGCCTATGCCGACGGGGTCAATTATTACGCCGCCCTGCATCCCGAGAAAGTCGAGCCGGGTCTGTTGCCGATGACCGGCGAAGACGTGGCCACCGGATTCGTGTTCCGCACGCCCTTCTTCTATGGCCTCGATCACGTGATCACGAATATCATGGCGCCCGCGCCGAAGGCGAGCCAGGTCGCCATGACCGGATCCCTGCCAATCGGCTCCAACGGCATCGCAGTGGCGGCCTCGAAGTCGGCGGACGGCGCCACCCGCCTACTGGTCAATTCGCACCAGCCCTATGTGGGACTGGTGGCGTGGTACGAGGCCGTGCTCGATTCCGGCGAGGGCTGGCACGTGGCCGGCGGCTTCTTCCCGGGCTCGCCCTTCATGCTGCACGGACACAATGCCCACCTGGGCTGGGCCAACACCGTCAACGCGCCCAATGTGTCAACCGTCTATCGGCTGGATGTGAACCCCGCCAATCCGGAGCAATACCGCCTGGACGGTGCGTGGAAGAACTTCGAGAAGGGCGATGCGGCCATTCGCGTGAAGATCTTCGGGCCGCTGGTCTGGACGGTACACCGCCCTCTTTTGTGGTCGGTCCAGGGTCCGGTGTTCAAGACCGATCACGGGATGTTCGCGGTACGCTACGCCGGCATGGGCGAGGCGCGCCAGTCGCTGCAGTACTATCGGCTCAACAAGGCTGCCAACCGCGAAGAATGGTCGGCGGCCATGCGCCTGCAGTCCCTGCCCAGCATCAACTACATTTACGCCGACGAGAAGGGGAATATCGGCTACGTCTACAACGGACAGTTCCCGATCCGCGCCGAGGGGCGGGACTGGACAGAGGTGCAGCCCGGCGATCGGTCCGACCTGATCTGGCACGGCTATCTGCCATTCGAGCGCGTGCCGCAAATCTGGAATCCCGAGTCTGGCTATGTGTTCAACTCCAACAACACTCCGTTCCAGGCCACCGGCGTTGAGGATGCGCTGAAGCCGGCCGACTTCAACGCCACCATGGGCATCCAGACCGACATGACCAACAGGGCCTATCGCGCCCAGGAGACCTTCGGCACCGACGCGGCCATCACCGCCGAGGCGTTCCGTGCCTACAAGTTCGACATCACCTACAGCGACCGCTCCGACCTCGGCCGGGAAATCATCGAGGTAGTCAAGATCGACCCGGGGTCCGACAATGACTTGAGTGCCGCCCAGGCACTGCTCAAGGGCTGGGACCGACGCACCAATATCGCCAGTCGGGCGGCGGCGCTGGCGGTGCTGATGCGCACCGAAGCCGCGCATTCGGACAGCCATCCCGACGTGTCGCCCATCGACGCACTACGCCACGCCATCAAGACCCTGAAGACCCGCTTCGGCCGCATCGATCCGGAATGGGGCCAGCTCAACCGCATCCGCCGGGGCAAGCTCGACTTAGCCATAGACGGCGGCCCGGACATTTATCGCGCCGTCTATGGCGTTGCGCAGCAGGACGGCACCCTGACCGCGGCCGCCGGCGACACGTTTATCATGTTCGTGACCTGGGACAAAACCGGCGCCCTATCCTCGGATAGCATCAACCAGTTCGGCTCGGCCACCTTAGATTCGCATTCGCCTCACTACGCCGATCAGACGCCGCTGTTCGTGGCCATGAAGACTAAGCCGGTACTGTTCACCGAAAGCCAGCTCGCCGGAAACGTCGAGGCCGACTACCATCCCGGCGATCGCGAGAAGGCTGATTGACATTGAGCAGAGTGAATCTGGGTGGGTGCGTGCGCACGTCCCTGTGCGCACGGCCTTTCGGAACTCTACTGGCTGTCGAACACAAGTGTCTCGTCGCCCTTGGCGCCGCTCAACTGCACACCCGTGTTGTGTACCGTCAGCGTTTTGCCGTCGGCCGATACGACACGATGGACGCGGCCAACGACCTTGCCATCCTTCTTGAGATCAAAGTCCCAAGTATTTGCATCGACCTTCTTCGCGAGCGTCGTATCCGCTGGGCCGGCCGTGGCCTGCTTTTCCTCCTTGCCGTCGCGGTACTGCACCCGGTTCGACATCTCCTTGCCATCTGCGCCTGTCAGCTTCTGGTCGAGCGTGTACAGCCCGTTGGCTTCGGTATAGACACGGGTCCCGGCCGTCAGCGCTGCGCCCGTGCTGAACTTCGATTTCGCGACATTGAGCTTCCAAGTACCCACTACCGGGTCTGCTGCGAAGCTTGGGCCAGCGAAGAACACCGCTGCGAGCGCGATGAGTGAGAGAGCCTTCTTCATGTTATCCCCCTTGATTGCTGATTTTTGTTGCAACGCGCCCAGTTGCTAACCTGAGCGAGCGTCCGAGGATGCGCGCGAGCGTTCCGAAGATCAAGAAGGGCGCACTTGCACGAAGGCCCCTCGTCAGCGTTGCGCGATGTGCCAAAGCACGCCGCACGGATCCGTCACGAATGCGACGCGAAGCCCCCAAGGGCGCAGTGCGGGCGCTTGCGGCGATGGCACGCCGAATTGCTTGTTCAAGTCGAGATCAACGATGTGCTTCCACCATGCGTCGAGATCATCGACCATCAGCTGCATCATGAAGTTCTCAGCCCATTCCTTCTGATAATGCCGCTGCAAGATGAATCCGCCGGAACCGGCGTTGAAGATCGCTACGTCGCCATCCAGGATCTTTGCGAAACCCAAGGCTTCGTAGAAGCGCTTGGAAAGATCAAAATCCCTTGCCGGTATGAATGGGCGGGCCAATTCAGTTCCCATGCGAATGCTGCTCACCGTGGACCTCACTTCACTTTGTGCGATTGGGCTGATGGGCGAATCGCAAACCCACGAATATGGGCGCTGGCTGAAACACACGCAACCCCTTTGCCTACACGCAATTGACCCCGAGGATGTGGTTTACTCACGGTTCAAGGCATAATTTAAATCGACGAACCTCGAGTTCGCGGGGCGCTTAGAAGGAGTTGATCGTCTGATCGCAGCGTCCACCTCTACAACGCCCAAATGCACTGCACGACTTGGGCTTGCAAGCATCGGCTTGTTCCTGGCGCTATCTGCGGCACATGCAACGGCGCAATCCGGCTTCGAGGTCAAACCCGCACACGATGTGCTCCTGCGTTTGCTCGGCGAGAGGGCCAGGCAGTTCGAATTGGGCGCGATGGATGTCAAAGATGGCCGCGAACGATTTCGCATTTCGACTGCGAATGGGCGCATCAAGGTCGAAGGAACCACGCCAAGTTCTCTCCTGTTCGGCGTGAATTGGTATCTGAAATATATCGCACACGTGCACATCTCAACCAATGGAACGCGGCTCGGCCCATCGCGCACATGGCCCTTGCCGGCCGCGGCGATCGAGAAGGAAACCCCCTATGCCTACCGCTATGCGCTCAATCAGAACATTGACGGCTACACCGCGCCCTATTGGAGTTGGGCGCGCTGGGAGCATGAGATCGATATTCTGGCACTGTCCGGCGTCAACGCGATGATCGTTGAACGCGGTATGGATACCGTGCTCTATAAAACGTTTCGCGACGTCGGATATTCGGACGACGAGATTCGCGCCTGGATCACGCAACCCGCGCACCAGAATTGGCAATTGATGGGCAACTTGTGCTGTTTCGATGGTCCGATTAGCAGGGACCTGATGCAGAAACGCGCCACGTCGGCCGCGCAAATCATTGCACGCCTGCGCGAGCTTGGAATCACGCCAGTGCTGCCGGGCTTTTACGGCATTGTGCCCGCCGATTTTCAGAGGAGATTCCCTAGTGCTCATGTGATCGCGCAAGGCGAATGGGCAGGGTTCATGCGGCCCGCGTGGCTCGACCCGCGTGACCCTATGTTCGAGAAGCTGGCGGCCGCATTCTACCGCCACCAGAGTGAGCTTTTCGGCGACAGCAGCGTCTACGACATGGAGGTGTTCCAAGAGGGCGGCGATTCTGGCGACGTACCCGTGCCGGAGGCTGCACGCGATGTACAGAACGCGCTGGCCGCAGCCCATCCCGATGCCAACTGGATGATGCTGGCATGGCAGGGGAATCCGCGCCGGGACTTATTGAGCGGCGTCGATCGCCGACACCTGTTCGTCATCGATATCGATCACGACCGGGTGCAGCGCGATGATCGCCTGAAGGATTTTCGCGGCGCGCCCTTCCTCTTCGGCGGCATCTGGGAATTCGGCGGCCGCACGACCTTGGGCGCGAATGTGCAGAATATCACCGGGCGGCTGCAACGCCTGGGAAGTACCAACAGCAACATGGTCGGCACAGCTGTCTTTACGGAGGGCATGGATACCAATCCATTTGCTTTTGATCTGTTCACGGAGATGGCATGGCGAAGCGAGCCGGTCGACAGCGCTGAATGGACCGCGGCCTATGTGCAGCGCCGATACGGGGCCGCCGATCCGCATGCGCTGGCGGCGTGGAAGGTACTGCTGAATACCGCATACGGCATCCGCGTCGATGAGGTGAAGTTCAATAGCGAGCGCGACACCCCACAGGAATCACTGTTCAACGCTCAGCCCAGCCTCACGGTAAATCGCGCATCGAACTGGTCGCCCGAAGACATTCGCTACGATGCCGAAGAATTTAAGCGTGTGCTGCCCGAGATGCTGCAGGTTGCGACGGCATTGCGCGCGAGCGAAACCTATGAGTACGATCTCGTAGACATCGCACGCCAGACGTTGGCCAACGAGAGCCGGCTGCTATTGCCCAAAATCAAAGCAGCGGTCGACGCTAAGGACCTTGCGCGATTCCGGACTTTAACCCTGCGTTGGTTGCATCTGATGGATCTGCAGGATCAACTGCTCGCGTCCAGCCGTTTCTTTCTGGTCGGCACTTGGCTTAGTTTTGTTCAGCCGTGGGCGTCGACGCCTGAGGAAGGGGCGCGGCTCAACTATGACGCGCGCTCCATACTCACGACTTGGGGCGATCGAAAAGCCAGCGAAGGCGCCGATCTGCATGACTACGGAAATAAGGATTGGGCTGGGCTTACCCGCGACTACTACCGCGTCCGATGGCAGACCTACTTTGCGTCGCTTGACGCTGAACTCAGCACGGGGATCCATAGCAAGCCGATCGACTGGTTCGAGTTGGGAGACTCCTGGAATCACGCTTCGCACGCCTATTCCAGCCGGCCGCATGGCGACGCCTATGTCATCGCCACACGCATTGCGAGATCGCTGAATCTCAATGTGCGGCGGCCTTAGGTACACAGCGCATTTTGGGCCAGTCGCCCTGCCCTGTGATCGAGTCAAGGCGGGCAGCGCTCGCGCCATGATTGCATGGGGATGGCAAGTACATTGCCCGTATAGGTTTCCACCACTTCGCTAAAAGGCGTGCCATCGGGTAAATTCAGGATCGCCCGATGTTCCAGTACCTGCGATGGTATGGTTAAGGGCCCTTTGCCTTCCGTCTCAGTGAGCCAGCGCATTTCCCAACCTTCCGGCAATAAAGACCACAGCATCCTCGCCGACAGGGTATGCCGTTGGAAGTGCAGCGCCTGTACCACGCGGCCGAAGGGGATGTCAGTTGTCTCAAGCAGCTTGTTCATGTCGCCGGTCAATCGCGCAGGCACATACCAATTATCCGCCTCCGACAACACGACATCGCCACACAGCAATCTCACCCTGCGGTAGCGAACGGTTTCCACCGACGATACACCCAGTTCGCGACGCAGTTGCTCAGTGGGTGGTTTGTCTGCGCCGATTACTCGCTCAGCCACGATTTTTGGCGCCGATGCCAGTCGATGGTCAGCGCACCACCGTTCGAGAGTCAATGTAGCGCTGTCGTGGCTCAGTAGATCGGCGTTAAGTGTTTGCAATATCAATGCTGCCTCGACACGCGCAACGAAGTTATTTGGCCAAGTCCGCGAAGCGACCGGCGCCACGATGTCTGCTCGGGTCGGTGATGCCCAAAGGGCCAAGGCTAAAAGTGCTGCAAGCGATTGTCGAGCCCTGATGATCATCGGCTTGTCCTCCATTTATGCCGTCCGCCCGGGTGCTCGCGGCCCATCGCACGAAAGTAGAGCAAATATTGACAATGTGCGCCACGTCACAGTCTTTTGGGCCCGTATGTTAGGTACCGAACAGAGGACATAATCCCTCCGATGCACAGTCGAGTTGCTGCATAAGCAAAGGAACTGAATGCAACTATTCATGCAACCCTTCCATAGACGGCGGAGTCAAGGAATATGAGCGTGCACGTGCTTCTTGTTTCCCGCTCTCGGGGATTCAGCACGAGCGTTGCGGCTTCGAACGGACAGGCTGTCACCGTTGAGCACGTCGCTTCACTGGCGGACGCCATGACCCGACTGGAGCAAAACGACTTTCAAGCAGTCGCATTGGACCTGGATCTGCCCGATGCCCAGGGTTTCGAAGCCCTAAGCGCGCTGACGGCCATAGTGCCCGACTTGCCGGTTCTCGTATTGGGCGATGACACAGACATGCGGCAGCAGACCGCGATTATGGATCGGGGAGCGGAAGATTACTTGCTCAAGGCTCGCCTCGACACCGACACGCTAACGCAAGCAGTGCATTGCTCCATCGCCAGGAAAGCACGGGAAAGAGTCTTGTTCAACGACAAGGAACTCGCGCAGGTGACAATGAAATCCATCGGAGATGGCGTGCTGAGTACCGATGCTGCCGGACTCGTCACCTTCCTCAATCCCGTGGCGGAGAGGTTGACCGGATGGACCATCGCAGAAGCGGTCGGTCTGTACGTCTCGGAGATATTCGAAGTTATTGACGCGAGCACTCGCGAGCGCATCGTGCCGCAATTGGCACTGGAGGTGCAACACGGACTAACGATGATTATGCCGCCGAACTGTCTTCTTGTGCGACGAGACGGCCAGGAGTCGCCAATTGAGGACTCCGCAGCACCGATTTTTGATCGAAGCGAAAATATCACCGGTATGGTGGTGGTGTTTCACGATGTCAGTGAGGCGCGCGCGATGGCGCAGAAGATAACCCACTTGGCCGAGCACGATGTGCTCACGTCGTTGCCGAATCGAGCGCTGTTGGATGACCGGCTCAAACAGGCCATTGCACTTGCGCGCCGACACACACGACAACTAGCCGTCCTCTTTATCGATTTGGATCATTTCAAACATGTTAACGATTCTCTAGGACATCCGATCGGGGATCAGCTCCTAAAAGCTGTTTCGCAGCGCATCGGCCCCTGCGTGCGCCGTTCTGATACGGTGGGCCGGCAAGGCGGCGATGAGTTTATCGTATTGCTCTCGGAGATCACTAACGCCAAGGATGCGACGCTGATTGCCGAAAAGATACGGCTCGCTGTCAGTGAGCCCTATCAAATCGCCGATCATTATGTCCACCTAAGCGCCAGTATCGGCGTCAGCATCTTCCCGGGTGACGGCGAGGATGCGCAACGTCTGATCCAGAGCGCGGACACCGCGATGTATCACGCAAAAGAGAAGGGCCGTAACAACTGTCAATTCTTCAAAGAAGAGATGAATATACGGGCGCTCGAGCGCCAAGCCTTAACAGAAGATTTACGCCATGCCCTGGCGAGGAATGAGTTGTTTCTAGAATACCAGCCAAAGATTGATCTTCACAGCGGCGCCATTACCGGTATCGAAGCCCTTCTTCGCTGGCACCATCCAAAGCAGGGACTGCTCCACCCAGAGCGCTTCATTCCGATCGCGGAAGATTGCGGACTCATTATGCCGATTGGCCAATGGGTGATGCGGGAGGCTTGCATCCAGGCACAACAGTGGTACGCAGAGGGGCTTCGCTTTGGCACGATCGCAGTCAATATCTCGGCGGTAGAGTTTCGCAGCGATCGATTCTTCGAGGAAATCTGTGGCATTTTGCGACTCACGAAGCTCGGGCCAGAATACCTGGAATTGGAGTTAACCGAGACTGCGGTAATGCGCGACTACGAAAAGACCTGCGTCGTCTTGCAGGCCTTGAGCGCCATGGGCGTGCGCATTGCCGTGGATGATTTCGGCACTGGTTATTCGAATCTAAGCTACTTGAAACGGTTTCCGATCGATACGTTGAAACTGGACAAGTCGTTCATACATGCAATCGCCAAAAGTGCGAATAACACCACGCTGGTCAGCTCCGTTATCGATATGGCTCACAGTTTGAATTTGCAGGTCGTCGCGGAGGGAGTAGAGACCGCGCAGCAGCTGAAATTTCTGCGGGCGCACGAATGCGGTGCGGGACAAGGCTTTTATTTCAGCAAACCCGTTAGTGCGGCCGAGTGCCGCTCGTTGCTCTCTCTGGGAGAACAACGCTGGGCATGGGAATTTTCCCGCCCGGCGGCGCGACGTGCCTTCAGATAGGGAACCCGCTTTAGACTGTAATCAAAACCCAAGCCTCGACGGCTTATTAATCCAAGGGACACATTCACAATGTCAAAGTCAATGAATATCGTCGAACATCGCTGGGGCGAACGAGTCCCGGTAAGCATACCCGTCCGGGTTGCGGCACAGACTTTAGTGGGAATCGGCGGTCGCTTGAAGAACATAAGTTTGAGCGGAGCCCTCATGAGAGCCAATGTCGAGCTGCGCCTTAATTCCGTCATCGATATAAGTATCAAATTGCCGTCCCCAGCCACCGGAGATGCCGTGATTATGGCGCATGTAACGCGAAAGGCTAACCAAGACGTTGGTATCGAGTGGAGCGAGTTCGCACCGACCGCCGTCAAAGAGTGGCTGCGATCACCTTCAATCCGGCCGCCGCTTTAGCGGATACCCACTGGCCGGCAAATACCCGGACGCCCAAGTTGACATTCGAGTGCAGCACGATCCCACCTCGCCGAGAGAGCGGCCGCCTCATAGGTACTCTGCAAGAAAGTGAGTAGCGCAGCCTCAGGGTCAGCAGCGATGCGGACCTTGTCGTAAGGAAGCAGAAACTGGCCGAGCTTGTCGCTGAAAAATGCGCCCTCAGGTCCCACGGCGCAATTGCGAAAGCTCTCGGGTGTTGGATATGCGTACGAGTAAAACGCCGGATAGTCGATCCCGTTACCGCCGGGCCAGAACCCGGCACTGCTCACTTCGTGGGAATAGGCCTCTCGCATCACCTCAATCGGGACCCCTGGAATCTTACCCTCGTAAAGCGGAGCGCGGCGACCCGAGAAGCGAGTGACCGCGAGATCGAAGCTTCCCCAGAAAAAATGCACCGGACTGCATTTGCCCAAAAACCCGGTTCGAAATGTCTTCAGCACGCGATCGGTCTGCAGCAGAATCTGCCAAAAGCGGCGGGAGTAATCAGGATCGTAGGCCGCGTGCGCGTGGTCCTTACCGAAGGGGATTGCTCCTGCGATCTCGCAAGGCTTTTCGTTGATGGCGACCGCAAGACCGAGGTCCTGAAGCGCAATCATTACCGCCCCGTAAAAATCGGCAACGCTCTGCGGTCGCAGGGGCAGCAGCCGCCCTCCGCCGTCGCTCACCTTTATCTTAAGCATATGCTCGATGAAATCGAATTGAATCTCGAAGAAGCGCGACTCATAGGGAATCGGTGAGGTGCTCAAGCCTCTGGAGTTGACGTAAAGGACCACATGCCAGCTGTGATTGAGCCACGGCGTCCGCATCATCCGGAGCTTGCCCGCGATCTGCATCCATAGATGCAGCGTATCGCGTGTTTCCTGCCAAGCGCCGTACTCAAGCTCGGGCCAAGAGTCATTAATGCCGGTAGCCATGTCGACTCTCCTCGCCCTTGGCCGTGATGAGTCGTTTTATTTTCCGATGGTTGCCGCAGCGGCCGCGCAGACAACCTCGTCTTGCGAACTGGTTGCACCGGAGCAGCACGTACCTGTAGTTACTCAACTCTCGTATTTCGTCGCGTTGATCTCTTCAGCCAGGTGGAGCGCCGTCCGCGCCAGATGCTTACGCAGTTGCTCTCCGCTCATTTCTGCCTCGAAACTGGGCAATTTTGTCGTCTTGCCCTTATTGCCGCAGGTGACCGCAACGCGCCGTGAGGCGTGATCCCACGTCCATGTGCAGATTGATTTGCCATTGTCGTCCGACCAGGCGCCGCCAAGAGGATCGGTGGATTCGGAGAAATTGTGAGTAACTGCCATAAGCCCCCCGGTTGAGCCCATAGCGTACCTTACCATCACCGTCGCGCCGAGGCTTTTCCAAGGGCAGCGCCTCCCGGGACTGCCTGTCCCCGGGGGCGCTCAACCCGATCCGGAGTGTCAGCCCGTGGGCTGCCCCGGTATCGGTAGGACCTCCATGATCTCGACCGAATCGCCGGGAAATATTGCGAAATGCGGGTGTTTTTCGAACATCTTTGCAGCGGCTTCGTGCGACTCCGCTTTAATGACTACGAATCCTGCCAGGTTGTTCTTCGTGTCAGACACTCCTTGCGCGGCCGTACGTTTAGTTTTGCCCAGAGGACCTCCCTGCACGACAATATCTCGCTGATGGGTCGCCATCCAATCTCCCCACGCTTTCATTCCCGACGCTTCCATTGTTTTGCGCTTGCCTTCGTCCATCGCCTTCCACTCCGACATTTTCGGTGAAGACGGACTGCCGAGATAGACCGCCATAAAATTCTTCATAGATTGCTCCAGTTCATGTATTGCATTACGAATCCGAGGCCGGGAAATCGACCCCAATAGTCATGACGAGCGAGCACTGCTCATTTCGACAATCGCTAGCAGGCATTTGCGGCCGCGGTCGTGGCACTGCAATAGAAACCCGCCCAGAGCGCGTAAGTCGGGCCTGGGAAGCCAGCGATTTTACGGCGCCGACCAGGTCGAATCGCTCAAGTGCTCATCCATCGCCCCGCCGGGGGCGCATTCTGCTGAGTAATAGGCACTCTGCATGCCGCCAATTTTGCCGCGCTGCTGATAGCTTATGTTGTAGTAGTCGAGCGCGTTTTTCTTGGCAATCCCGTCGGCTACGCCGAGTAGCTTAGCGGCACGGTAATTTCGTTGGACAGCTTGGCATTCGGTAAGGGCTTCGTTTAATTCGCCGCGTACATGCATGCTCTCGTGAGTAAAGATATCCAGGCTCACGAGTTCATTCTGATTTGCGCGGTTGGGGTGACGTAGGTAGGACATCAACGTTGCGCACCAAGGCGTTTGCAGCGCTATCTTGCCAGTTCGCGGGTCAGCATGGCCGGCGGCTAGCATTTCGGTGTCAAGCATCGTGTCGAACAGGGTATTGCAATGAACTCGGGCGCGATGATTATCGGCCATCTCGGTGGCTTTGACGGATAACAGCCATTCGAAATACCAGGTATGGGCGGGGGGCCAGGCAAACAACGCGGCTAAAGCCAGTACAACTGCCAAGTACGGCCTCGAGATTCGCGCCGGTACGCTAAACCCCGGTGGAGCGATAATGCTGTTTCGGATTTCACGAAATGCGCACCAACAGAAAAACAGCGAAGCTAAAATCCACAGCATGGAACGACGTTAACATGGTGTCCTCTGCCACAAAGCCGAATAGGTCACGGCGCCGCTTCAGAAATCCCATAAACGGCCAACACATACGCTAGATCGACTACCATCGCGGCTGGTGTGAATGGCAAAGTCCGGATGCGGTGGGGTTGGTATATGTCGGATACGTTACGTACGGCGGTGCAGCTGTCGAGGGCAGGATTGATCCAAGAATCCGACATCGCGAATATTGCGCGGGTGGCCGGCTCGTTTGCGGTTGCCATTTCACCCCAGATGCGAGCGTTGATTGATCCGAGCGCGCCAAACGATCCGATCGCAGCGCAATTCGTCCCCTCGAGTCTTGAAGCGAATCGGGCGCCGGAGGAATTGGATGACCCGATCGGGGACGAATCGCATTCACCCGTACCGGGCATTGTGCATCGATATCCAGACCGCGTGCTCTTTAAACTCGTCAATGTGTGTCCGGTCTATTGTCGGTTCTGTTTCCGGCGCGAAACGGTGGGAACCGAACTGAAGGGCTTGGATAGCGAAGCTCTCGAGCGCGCGTTTAACTATATTGAATCTAATCCCCTGATTTGGGAGGTCGTCATCTCCGGAGGCGATCCTTTCATCCTATCGCCTAGGCGATTGGCGCAGATCATGTGCCGCTTAGAGGGCATCCCGCATTTAGGCGTTGTGAGGTTTCACACTCGTGTACCGGTAGTCAGACCCGACAAAGTGGACGCCGATTTAATCAGCGCGCTCAAGATAAAAAAAGCGGTCTATGTGGTGCTGCACACGAACCACGTGCAAGAACTGTCCGAAGCGTCGTGCCATGCATGCGCCAAACTGGTTGACGCGGGTTTTCCGATGTTGAGCCAGACGGTACTGCTCAAAGGGGTGAATGCAAATGCGGAAACGCTAAAAGCGCTGTTTAGAAAATTGGTCGAGATGCGGATCAAGCCCTACTACTTGCATCATGGGGATTTGGCGAAAGGCACCAGTCACTTCAGGACAACCATTGCTGAGGGGCAGTCATTGGTTCGTTCGTTGAGAGCCCAGATCTCCGGTCTGTGCCAACCGACTTACGTGCTGGATATTCCGGGTGGCTACGGAAAAGTGCCCATTGGTCCGCATTACTTAACGCGTCGAGGCAGCGGCACTTACAGCATCGATGACAATCTCGGGCATTCACACCCATACGTCGAATCCATCCTCCCATAAGTCCTGCCGAGCGTAGCGC
The DNA here is from genome assembly GCA_034667905.1 of Gammaproteobacteria bacterium. Classification (GTDB taxonomy): domain Bacteria; phylum Pseudomonadota; class Gammaproteobacteria; order Steroidobacterales; family Steroidobacteraceae; genus Bog-1198. The sequence goes on from JAXDQK010000129.1 coordinate 19,416, forward strand.
GCGAATTTCCCGCTGAGCGCGGAGATACGGCGTTTCACCTGAAACCGCGCACACCCTACGCGAAATGTGTGAGCAATCGCCCCGTCGCACAGTTTCCTTTGAGATCTGGGACACGGAATCATGCACCGCCGAGGGTCAACTTATCACTAAGGGGGCGGCATTGGCGACGTACGCCAAATCTTGCGAGGTACGACATGAAACTTTGGCTCGCGGCAGGAGTTGCCTTAACTTTTGGATTGCACGCCTTCGCCGCGTCCACCGTTTCACTGGACAATCCTAAGAAACTACTGGCTGTGATCGAAGAGGCGAAGCGTTTGGCCCAAGTCGGCCGCGGCCAGCTGCTTTTCGTAGGTCCTGTCCTAACCACAGAGCAGTCGCCGAGCAACAACATGCTCGTCATTTTGGACCCTCCGAATATTCCGGCAATGCAACCCGGCACCATTTTGATCCTCTCGAAACTCGGTTGCGATCCAGTCCGCGAATGCCTGATCGCACGGCGCGTGACGGAAGTCGACGCTAAGGGCGAGCTGCAAACCGACCCCTATACCATCGATGAACTACTGCTGACAGAAGTGAAGGCCAGCGTGCTCGGCAGCGTATCCTATGCGATCGATTTGGAGAGCGGATCCATTCTCGATATGCATGCCGGCCACGAGCCACAACGGGTGACACTGTCGCAGGCGATCTCCCGGGAACGCGCCAAAACTCATCCTTTCGCCCGAGCCGAGCTACCCACTTAGAGTTTGGCGCCCTCTGTCCTACAACTGCCAAGCGTCCGATTGACCGCGACGCCGCACCGCCGTGCTAGCATGACCTGGTAGCGATTCAAAGCCCGCTGCGGCTGTCTGCCATCTCGAGCGGTCTTAACGGGGCATTCATTTGAAGACGCCCAGAGTCGGTTTCGAACTATCACAGCCGGCCGGTTCGGGAAGCCAGTTCGTGGGCCGCCCCCTTGGGCCGCTACCGAAAATAACCAAGCCCACGATTCAAAAGTCGCTTGCGCGTACGCGGGTTTTCCGTTTGCTCGATGAAGCGTGGGAGCGCCCCTTGATTTGGCTTTCAGCCCCAGCGGGCTACGGCAAAACGACAGCCATCGCGACTTATCTTGGCGCGCGCCGGTTGCATGCATTGTGGTACCACTGCGATGAGGGAGACGCCGACGTCGCTTCCTTTTATTACTACCTGTCGATGTTATTCGGCTCAGTGGTTGAGAGTAAGAATGCGGCGGGGTTGGCTTTTTCTCCCGAGCACTTCGCTGCGATCCCCACTTACACCCGGAATTTTTTTCGTACATGGTTCGCGCTCCTGCCGCCTGGAACGAACCTGGTGCTGGACAATTGGCAGGACGTTCCGCCGCAATCGGTATTGGCCTCCTTGCTGCCCACGGTCGCCGAAGAAGTCCCGTCTGGAATCCGCCTGATCGTGGTCAGCCGAAGCGCCCCTTCGCCGGCCCTCAGCCGCTTCGAGACACGCGAGCTTCTGAGTTTCATCGGCACCGAACACTTGCAGCTTTCGAAAGAAGAGACCGCTGAGATTGCAAATCTCTACGAGCCAGGCCGCGAGCAATTGGACGCCAACCGAGCGGAAAAACTACACGCTTTAACTTCCGGGTGGGCGGCAGCGCTAGCCGCGGTATTGCGCCATACAAGCGTCGACCCGGGGCAGTCTTGGAATTTAGCCCAAAAGCCTCCTCAGGCAATCTTCAATTTACTGTCTACGCAAGTTTTCGAGCGGCTCGAGCGCGATGTTCAAGAAGTATTGCTGAAGACCGCCTGCCTGGATCACATTTCGCCGTCAGTCGCGCGGCATGTATCGGGAAATGAACGTGCCCGAAGTATTCTCGAAGAATTGGTGCGCCAGAATGCATTTATCACGCATCGTGCTGCCTCGGATACGTTTCACTTTCACCCTCTATTCCGCGAATTTCTAAATGTCAGGCTCAGTACTTCTATGAATGCCGCAGATCGGCGCGCCCTGCTTGCGGCGGCAGCAGCCTCGTTGTCGGAACAAGGAGACCTTGAAGCCGCAATCGATATCTATGTAGAGGCACAGCTTTGGAACGAGGCGGCCGCTCTCATCATGCGGATTGCAGGGGTACTCGTTCAGCAAGTCCGGCTGCAAACGCTGGGTGCGTGGATTGAAGCCTTTCCGCAAACTTTCGTTGTCGACCATTCCTGGCTTTCTTATTGGCTTGGAATCCAGCATCTCGCCACGCAGATGCCGCTCGCTCGGCCAAGCCTCGAGAGAGCGTATTCATTATTCGTCAAGGAAAAGGATGCTCTCGGTCAAATGCTCGCGGCGGCAGCTATTTTGCAGCACATCAATTACAGCTACAGCGATTACAGCCCCATGGCGCCCTGGATCGACATTTTGGATGCACTGCTAAAGACAGCGCCCTCATTTCCCTCTTTGAGCGTGGAATTGCAAGTTGCGACTGGCTTTATGCTGGCGCTTGCTCAGGCACAGCCTGTGCACCCGAGCTTGTACGCGAGTGTAAACCGCGTCTCGGATTTAGTCGGCTCCGAGGTTGACTTGCCAAGCCGTGCCGCGGGGGTCGCCGCACTCTTGCTGTTTTTTGGCGGTGTCGGCCGCACCGCTCAGTACGGCGATCTGGACAAGCACGTTTGGGCCGTGCTTTCCCGTCAAGACCTCGGTCCCGCAGCGCGTATACACATTATCTGGATGCAAGCCTATCAAATGCACCTGTCCGGAGACGGCGCGGGTGCGTGCGCTTTGCTCGAAGAGGGACGCATTACCGCTCAGCATCATAACTTTGCGCATGAAGACCTGCGTTTGCGATTGTCTCAAATGCAGTCGAAGGACTTCGCCGAAAATATGGACGACTTAGGCGCGGCCTTGGTGGAGCTTGAACCTGTGTTTTTGCAAGCGCCTCAAATGATGAAAGCGCACTTCCGTTACCTTCAGGCAATGTATTACCTGGCATGCGGCCAGCTGGACACTGCAAGGTCGTACGTAGAAGAATCGAACACCATTATCGCTAAAAGCAGCTGGCCGCTTGCACACTGCTTGATACGGTTGGGGGCCGCGGAGGTTTATTGCGACCTCGGGCGGTATGAAGATGCGCTTCGGTGCGTATCGTTGTGCTATGACGCTATAAAGGGCGTTGACGCGCCCGTACTGGAATTCAATGGCGGACTGGTGCGGGCTCAAATTTTTCAGCGAACCCACCAACACGATAAATTTGCCGCGGAGTTGAGCACCGCGCTGTCGATCGGACGGCGCCACGGATTTGCCAACGGTTTCCATGCCTACTCCCTACTTCTACCTCGATTGATCCCCTACGCTTTGGAATTGGGAATCGAGGTTTCCTATTGCCGCTGGGCCATTCTCAAGCGATCGATCAAACCGCCTTGCGCTGACATTCCTCATTGGCCGTGGCCGGTGCGCATCCGAGCCATGGGTGCGCTCGAAATTTACCTCGACGAGGCAGCCGTCGAATTTCAAGGCAAGTCGAAGCGCAAACCAATCGATCTGCTGAAAGTCCTAATGTCACAAAGCGCGGGACTCGAAACCACCCGAATCATGGATTTACTCTGGCCGGATCTGGAGGGCGACGGCGCACGCAACGCGTTCGACTTGGCATTACATAGGCTACGCAAGATACTGAGCGGTAAGGATACTATCCTCCTGACGCAAGGGCACCTGTTAATCAACACCCGCCTGATCTGGGTCGATGCGTTCGTATTGGAACGGATAAGCGCGGAAGGCCTTGGCGCTGATTTAAAGCGGCATGTGAGCACGCTCCTGGCGCTATATCGCGCGCCGTTTCTGGCCGACGATGACACGCCTTGGATTTTCTCGGCGCGTGAGCGACTGCGGAGTCAATTCATACGTTCGGTCGCCGCCGTCGGCGCCCAACTGGAACAGAACGATCGATGGGATCTGCTCGTAACCCTTCTGCGCCAAGCGGTGGAGATTGAACCGCTCGAGGAAGAACTCTACCGCAATTTGATTAGGGCGCTGATGTCGCAAGGCCATATTGCGGAAGCCGAAGCCGTGTTCGCGCGCTGCGAACAAAGCTTTTTGCGTCTACTGCAGCGCCGCCCCTCCCCGTCCACTCGCAGCCTGATTAGCCGACATCTGCCTCGCTGAACGAGCCGGAAAGTCATCGGAAAGAACCCGCGTGCCAATGTGCGCGTCGGTGCTGCCGATGCAGCTCTTACAGCAATAAACAAAGGGGATGACCATGAACGGACACGCAACCACTTGGTCGTGGCTAGCGGTAGCCGCTGGCGCGGCGATTTTTGCTTCGGCGCCAAGCATTGCGCAGCAACCGCCGACATTTAAAGTCTATGCGAGCGGCCTCGAGGGGCCCCGGGGACTCAAGTTTGGGCCTGACGGGCATCTTTATGTTGCAGAAGCCGGCACTGGAGGCTCTACCAGTACCGCCGGGATCTGCACGCAAGTGCCGGGACCACCGGGCGGCCCTGGCCCGTGGACGGGGGGCAATACCGCCAGAATCTCGAAAATCGGCGCCAATGGGACGCTCACCACAGTTGCCTCGGGATTCCCCTCGACCATATCCTCAGGCGGCGTTATTGGGGTAGCCGACGTGATTTTCGTGGACGGAACGCTGTACGCACTGGTGGCGGGCGGCGGCTGCTCGCATGGAAACCCACACAGTCCGAGCGGCATTGCAAAAGTCGACTTGCGCACAGGAAATTGGAAGCTAATCGCCGACATAGGCGCATTCCTTAAAGCGCACCCTGCAAAATATACCAGTGCGGACGACTTTGAACCTGATGGCACGCTATACAGCTTCATCGCTGTTGACGACATTCTTTATACCGTGGAACCGAATCACGGACAGGTATTCAAGGTCACGACGAACGGAAACATCAGTCAGGTCATCGATATATCCGCTCCAGAAGGACATATCGTTCCTACATCCATTGCGCACCGTGATGGGCATTTCTACGTTGGCAATCTCAACCTTTTCCCTATAGATCCACAGTGGTCGCGAGTATTGACCATTGGCAAGGATGGTGAAGACGACGATGGCAGCGTCGCTCCGGGCTTTGAGGTCACACGGCACGGATATCGCATCCAAGCTTCCAAAGCCGGATTCACCACGATCGTGTCCCTGAAATTTGGTCCGGACGGGCTGCTCTATGCACTGGAGCTCTCGGATGGCCCTGGCTTCCCGACTCCGGGTTTGGGCAAAGTGGTTCGAGTGAAGAGGTCAGGCGATATTGAAGAAGTAATCACGGGACTATCGGTTCCTACGGGGATGACGTTTGGCCCGGATGGTCGGCTTTATATCTCGGATTTAGGCGCGGCGCCGCCGGGCGCTGGACGAATACTCCAGTTCGACATAGCACCAGGCTATTGACACTCCGCTGCGGTTGACCAGGGGGCCACCGGCAACGGTGGCCCTCTATACTTACCGCGCGCTCAGTCACCGCCTTTAAGGCGCGGCTTCGAGTTCGCTACTGCCGTAGAGCGGCGAATCCTTCGGAATGGGTTCGTCCCAAATGTAGTAGCTGAACCAATCGAGGTTCGCCTGCAGGAGCGCCAGAGCGGATTTCGGCTTGTCAATGCCATGCCCAAAGCCGGTGTACAGGATCAGCCGCGTATCGACCTTCTCATCGAGCAGCCCGCGGTACAGCTCAAAGGCGTCCGACACTGGTACGCGCCGATCCGCACTGCCGTGTTGTATCAAGGTCGGCGTCTTCGCTTGGCGTATGTTCGTGATCGGCGAAGTCTTGGCATAAATCTGCGGATCATCCCATGGTGTCGCGCCCAAATATTGGGGCGTAAAAGGGGTTATGTCCGTGCTCACATAGTAGGTACTCCAGTCACTGATGCCCGCGCCTACGGAAATCGCCCTGAAACGGTCCGTATGCGTGGTGAGGAACGCAGAAATGTAGCCCCCTTGGGACCATCCCATGGCCGCCAAATTATGCGGGTCAACCATGCCCTTGTTGATCAGGGAGTCGACGCCGCTCATGACATCCCACATGTCGCCGACGCCGAGGTTGCGCACATTGAGTGCACGAAACTGAGCTCCATATCCTGCGCTGCCGCGATAATTAGGCTCGAGCACCAATGCGCCCTTGGCAAGAAAAGCTTGCACCGGATAGGCATAGTCGTTTGGCAGGAGCCGTGGCTGCGAAACTCCTGTCGGACCGCCGTGTATCTTGACCAGCAAGGGGTACTTGCGCCGAGGGTCGTAGTTTGGCGGTTTGTGAAGCACCCCTTCGATCAGCGTGCCGTCCTTGCTCTTCCATGAGACAACCTCAACGCTGCCAAGCTTCCAGCCACTGACCTGCGCGGTGATGTCGGTCAGCTTCTTCGGGCGATACGTCTTGGTGCCGGTAACGTACAGTTCTGCCAGGTGCGTCGCACCGTCCGCCGTGAAAGCAATGGAGTCGCCGCCAGGGGTCACCGACGCCTCGTCGATAATTAGATCGTCATCCGTAGAAATTGGCTGCACACGCAAAGTTGCGGCATTCAGTGCGAAAAGTCGGGCGGTCATTCGTTGGGTCGCGCCAAAATAAAGGCCGTTCGCAGCCCAACTTAGCGCTTGCGGATTCTCATCGAAATTCTTTGTCAGATCGCGAACATCCGCCGACGACACGGCTGGTTTTATCAACACTGCCGCTATGTCGACCAGCGCAATGTGGTTGTTCGTGTAGAAAAAGTGCGGTTGTCCCAGGCTGGTAAGAAAGGCGAGCTGCTTACCGTCCGTAGAAAACATCGGCGATCGATCAGGTCCGGCGAGCGCAACAATCTTTGAAACCTTCCCGGGCCCAGAGGTTGCCCCAGCCAAGTCCAGCACGTAAATATCCTCGTCCTTGATGAACGCCAGCAGCGGATTGCGGCCGGCGCTGAACGCGACGCGATTACAATCGGGAGAAATGGCGAATGAATTGATATTGAGCCCCGAATCAAAAGTCAATTGCCTTGCCGGTTGCGGCGCGGATCCCTTTATCGCCGCCTCGGTATCCACCGACCAGAGTTGATTCTGCTCATAGTCCTTCTCAATGACCTCGAACGCGCTGTAACGTTCCTTGCGTGACTTACTTGCTTTGTTGGGTTTCTCGGAAGCGGTAAAGACGATTGATCTGCCGTCCTTCGCCCAGTGAAAGTCCTGGACATTGGTATCTGACTTGGTAACGGGCCACGCCTCCCCGCCCGCCGGAGAAATCGCCCAGACCTGCTTAGCCGCTGGTTTCGAGGGTTCGGCCGCATCGCCCTTATCGGTGTCTTTGGCAATATCCTTTTGCACCGTCGCAAGCGGTTCCACGACGCTAGCCTCGCGCTCGGTGACAAAGGCGAGCCAACGGCCGTCCGGCGACCATTCTGCCGCGCTGATCGACTTTTTCCCGCGCGTGAGTTGAACCGTTCTGCCTGAATCGACCTCGACGAGCCAAAGTTGCCAGACAAATTCGTTCTCCTTCCAGTTCGTTTCGCGCTGCAGGTAGGCTACCCAGTGTGCATCTGGCGAAATCGCGGGTGAACGGATGCTGGTACGGCTCAAGGATTCGGCAAGTGTCGCGGTGTACCCTCCTTCTCCAAAGCCGCTCGAGGGCATGGCGGCCAAGATACAAAGCCCTATCCATCGCCAGATCGCGAGTTGCGGTGCCATCAGTGGCCAACCAGGGTCGGCATAGGCGGCGCAGATTTTCGTGGAATCTCTGGCGAGGTCTTCAGCTGTTCCAGCACATCGGCAATTGCCGCATCCAATTGCACATCATTGCCGGCGTTAACTGCCACCGGGTCCAGCGCCACGTCCACATCAGGTGCGACTCCTTCATTCTCGACGTGCCATTCCCCCTCAGGCGTAAACACGCGGAAGAAGGGAACCGTGAGAAAACCACCGTCGATGAGGGGAGGATTCGCGGAAATTCCAATCAAACCTCCCCAGGTTCGGGTGCCAATGAGCTTGCCCAAGCCTAAGCGTCTGAATCCGTAAGGCAAGTAATCGCCGCCCGACCCCGCGTCTTGGTCTATCAACATCGCCTTAGGTCCGTATATCGCAGCGGCCGGCGTGTTGAACACCAATGCGTCGCGATCTTTCCAACCGGAGAGGTATTTACGGTTGAGTACTTCCAGTACGTAGTTGGCGGCTTGCCCGCCGCTGTTGCGACGGTCATCGACAATCAGCCCGGGCTTGTCGACTTGTGCGAAGAACATGCGGTTGAAAAACGTGTATCCGTCCCCCGCGGTATCCGGTAGGTAGACGTAGGCCAGCTTGCCGCCGCTTTTGCGCTCGACGTAATCTCGATTTGCTTCAACCCAAGTCCATTGCCGCAAAGCCGCCTCGGACGGGATCGGAATGACTACCGTGGTGTGGGTGCTTTTTTGAGCTTCGCCGCGGCTCAATGTCAGCGCAACTTGCTTGGCCGCCGTTCCTTCGAGCAGCGAGAAAATATTAATGGACGCATCCAGCGGATGACCATTAATCGCGACAATCGCATCGCCCTCCGCCGCATCCACACCGGCCGTCGCGAGCGGTGCGACAAGAAACGGGTTCCAGCGATCGCCGCGATAGATTTTCTCGATGCGATAGAGGCCATTCTCGACCCGGAAGTCCGCGCCGAGGAGGCCCACACCCACAGCGGTTCCCGTATACAGATCGCCGCCACCGAGGCGATTGTGACCCACTTGCATCTCGCCAATCATTTCGACCAACAATTCGCTCAAGTCCTCCCTGCGCTGAACAAACTTTAGCAAGGGCTCGTAGCGCGTACGGACAGCGGTCCAAGATAGGCCATGCATGTTGGGATCGTAGAAATATTGTTGCTCCATGCGCCAGGTCTCATCGAAGATTTGCCGCCATTCCTGGCGCGGGTCAACGAGCATTTTCATGTTGCTCAAATCGACCGGCTTGGACTCAAGCTTCTCGTTCGCGTCGGCGACTTCCAATTTGCCCTCGCCCAAGGTAAGCAGCAGCTTCTTTGCGTCCGCGCTCGGCGAAAAATCGACGAGGTGGGACCTTAAAAGCTTCTCTTCTCGGTCCTCGAAGTTGTACCGGTACAGATCGGCATCCGCATCCTTGTCCTTGCTCGGACCCGGCGGGTCGTTGGCGACTCCGGGTTGGCGGCGGGCAATGTAAAACAAAGCGCCGTCCGCGCCGACGGCGAGGCGATCATAGTTTCGTTCCGCCACGGGAATCGGCACAAAGCGCAGCGGCAAGCTCTCTATGTCGATGCGAGTAGGTTTGACAGGCTTATCCGCCTTGTCATCCTCGGACTTTTTTGACTTGCCGGATTTGTCCGCCTTGTCGGCATCCTTGTCCTTGTCCTTGTCGCTTTCTTTGTCCTTTCCTTTGGGATCTTCATCGCCGCTCTTGGGCGGTAACGGTGAGCGTCCGGCCGCCGAAAGCACCGCTGCATAGATTGCCATGCGCAGCGGCCGCTCCTGGGTGGACATGTCGAGCGACACGCGTGTGGGACCCGCATCGATCGAGGCGGTAAAATAAAGCAGGTCATTGCCACCGAACACCGGTGAGTCGGTTTGAATGAAGGAGTCTGCGAGTTCGTAATTTTTCGCAGCTGCGAAGCTGTGCAGCCGCACGCGTGTGAAGTAATTTTCCGCAACCACGGTGTACGCGATCCATTGGCCATCGGGCGAGAAATCAACCTTGAAGGGATTGCGCCGCGGGCTCGAATCGATGAGGTTCACCGTGCCATCCGAGAGATCGGTCGCATAGAGACGCAGATGGTTGTCTTGGAAAACGATTCGTCTGGCGTCGGGTGCCCAGCCTAACAAGGTGAAATAGCCCATTTTCCCCAGGACGTGACGCACGGGGCTTTGCAGTCCCTTGGCATCTCGTATCACCAGCGACTGGATACCGCCTTCGTCGCTCAAAAACGCGATGCGCTGACCGTCCTTGCTCCACAACGCATCAGACTCGCGGATCCCCGAGGTGGCCGTCAGGTTGCGCACTGAGCCATCCTTGACCGGAACACTGAAGACATCGCCGCGCGCCGTAATCAGCACGCGCTTGCCGGTCGGGGAAAGGCGCGCAGAGGTGATCGTCTTCGCCGCATCCTTCCACTGCGGCCGCGCCTGCTGCGATTGCAACTCCAGGTGTATCGGAATTGGCTGTATCTGTCCGCTGGCTACATCCAATGTCCTGAGCTGCCCGCCGGCCTCATAGACGATGCTGTGATCGTAGGCGCCGGCATTGCGCACGTCCCACTGCGTTTCATGCGTGAGTTGCCGCAAGGTGTGGGCGTGAGTGTCATATAGAAAAAGATTAGCCGCGCCCTCGTTGCGGTCGGAAATGAATGCCACATCATCGCCGATCCACATCGGATTGCTATCGGAAGCATTGATGTGGGGAATCTTCTCCAGTTGGTTACCCAGGGGGTCGATGATCCAAATGGGCGGTGTGTCACCGCCGCGATGCTGACGCCAGCCGCTGACCCCGGAATAGGCCATGATGTACGGACGATAGGCGAGCCGCTTTCCATCGGGCGACCAGGTGCCCTCCACGGCGACCGCTTTCATCAGTTTCTTCTCGTACCCTCCTGCAACGGGCACTTCGTAGAGCTGGCCGCTGCGGCTGTTCGCGACCTCGCGGTTCGATGCGAACAACACCCTTTTGCCATCCGGACTCCAGCCTGTAACCATATCGGCGGCTGGGTGCCAGGTAAGGCGCTGCGGCTGACCACCCTCCGTTGGGACCACGTAGACATCGGTGTTGTTGTCGTAGGTGGCGGAAAATGCGATCCAACGGCCGTCGGGCGAGAAATGCGGCGAGAATTCCGGCGCCGGATGCGCCGTGATCCGCACCGGATGCCGGCCATCTCGATCGCTAACCCAGAGATCTCCGCCATAGACGAAGGCAAGGTGATCCTTTGAAATCGAGGGTTGGCGAAGCAGCCTTGTGCCGGAATCATCAGCCGCAATCGCGGGGGTAACGTGACACAGAAGAACAAATGCAACGAGTCGAACCAAAGATCCGCGCAGCGGCATAACACTCCCGTTTATTTTACTATCTATCGCGCCCGTAAAACGATTCGGTCAGCCTCTTCCGTGGCCTGCAAATCAAAGGCGCGCTCCAAGCTTCTCACCCATCCCGCGATGTTTTCGCGCTCTACGGTGCCGGTAATGACCAGCGCGCCCGCGTTCTCTCCCTCCAGCACGATGGGCTTTTGCGCGTAGCGATTTACATCCTCGAGCACGTAGCGCAGGGGTTGCAAATGAAACGCGAGACGGCCGACTTGCCAGCCCGCGGCAGGACCTTCCATCTTGGTGGGCTCTTCTATTCCAGCGCTTCCCGCAGTAGTTTGTTGTCCCGCATCCAAGCGCACGCTGCGCAGCTTAGGTTTGAATTCATGCAGTACGGCGACGGGCAGGAAACGGGTTACCGGCTCGACCACGACACGCCCTTCGGTCACCGAAACCACCGCTCGATCGCTGTCGCGCTCAACATTGAACGCCGTTCCCACCGCGACCACGGTGGCGTCCCCAGCGTGCACTTTGAATGGTCTCGCAGCATCCTTTGCCACCATAAACAACGCTTCGCCCTTGGTGAGTTCGATGTTGCGCTCCTTGTCCGATAGCGACACCTTGATCTGCGTGTCGGCACCCAAGGCAATGTTCGAGCCCTCGGCTAAGGTAATGTTGCGATTCTCACCGATTGCGGTAGTGAAAGTGTCGGTTGCAGGAGTAGTCCCCCACACAGCAATCGTCAAAGCCAGCATAGCCAAGGACACACCCGCGGCACTCGCCACCCAAGGCCATCGCAGCGCGCCGCGCTCATGCCAATCCTCGATCGGAACGGAAGCATCGTAACGATCGCGAGCGTAGCGGCGCGGCGAAACCGCGCCCGGGGCGGGCACGTCGCGCAAGACTTGAGATAGCTCTTCCAGGCGCGCAAAGGCCTGGGCGTTGGTTGGCTTTTCATTGAGCCAGGCTTGCCAGGCCAGCGTGTCTTCGACCGACACGTCTGTGCTTTGCAGACGCACGAGCCAGTCGGCGGCCGCCAGATGAGTCGGATCGCGTTCGACATTGAATCGAGAGTGTCGGTTAGTCATTGCGTTCAAGATCTATGTATTGCCGGCAATGCAGCAGCGCGCGCACGACGTATTTGCGCACCATGCTGTCGCTAATGCCGAGTTGAGTGGCGATGGTAGCGGCATCCAGCCCCTGGACTTGATTCATGACGAAGGCCTGGCGGCATTTCGGGGGCATACTCTCGATTAACATGCCGAGATGACGCAGTGTTTGTTCGCCGGATAGTTGTCTCTCGGGAGTGCGGTTTTCGGCCAGCTCCGTAAAAAGCTGGCCGCCCGCGACCTTGTCGAACGTATGATTCCGTCGGCGCCGATCGATCGCGATGTTGGCGGCAGTCTTGAACAGGAACGCGCGCAGGTAGCTGACGGCCCCTGGCTGATCCAAGCTCAAGAGTCGGACATACGCTTCTTGGGCAATTTCCCGCGCCTCGTTATGCGATCCCACCCTGCCCCGCAGGAACCGAAGCAAGGCTTCATTGTGTTCGCGAAACAAGCGCTCAACGACTGCCGAGCGCGATTCCCCGTCTTCGGGCTCAGGCGCGGCCTGACCGGCATTCGGCGATAACGTGCTCACTGGATCACCATGGAGGGCTGGAGTCTAGCTTAGACGAACGGACCGCTGGAAACGGGAATGACGGCCACTCAGTGGATTCCACTCGTGGCTAAAACGCCACGGAAAAATAATTGGCAAAACAGTCAAAATCCGTTCCCGGATTCAAAATCTCGTTCGTCTAATACCTTACAAGCGGATATTAAGCCGTGTATAGGGGGATGAGAATGAACGTCAATGCACACGCAGTTCCATTGTGCCGCGGCACGCGAGTGTTGCTTTTTATTCTTGCTTCGATGGCCTTGGGCCTTCAGCCAAGCCTGGCGGCGGTCGATCTCGGCCAGCAGCGTCAGTTTGATATCCCTCCGCAGCAGCTCTCTTCAGCGCTACTGAAGTTCTCGGCGCAATCGGAGATCCAGGTTACCGTCCCGGGACAACTCGTGGAAGGCAAGAACTCCGCGGGAGTCGTCGGCAAATTCAAACCGGGCAGCGCGCTCGCGATCCTGCTGAAAGACACCTCGCTGCATTACGATGTGGTGGATGCAAGCACGGTCGTCATTGCCGGTCCCGCTGATCGAAAGCTGTCGCGAAATGATTTTCAGAAGGTAAGCAATCAGGGAACAGCGTCGGCCTCGGAGCCTCAGGAAATCAAGGTCGCGCAGGCGAGCGCGGCTGTTCCTCCGCAGGGCCGGCCGGCACAGGATGCGGGCTTTGCAGATAATGCCGGCCGCTCTTTGCGAGACGATACGGGCCTCGCGGAGATCGTCGTCACCGGGTCATCGATTAAGCAAATCAATGGCGAAACGGCGCTGCCGGTGCAGATATTGAAGAAAGACGATATCGAGCGCACCGGCGCCACCACGGTCGAGGAATTATTCCGGAATATCAGTGCTGCAAGTAGCTCCGGCGCCACCACGGCGGCCCAAGCCACCGGCTTCCAAACCGGCGCCATCTCTACCATTTCGCTGCGCGGCTTGGGCAGCGCGCGTACGTTGATTTTGATCAATGGTCGGCGTTCGGCGGTGTATGGCGGCGGCTCGACGGGGACGGCCGGCTCATCGGTCGACATCAGCGGTATCCCGCTGGCCGCCGTCGAGCGCGTGGAAATATTGAAAGACGGCGCATCGGCTATCTACGGCAGCGACGCGATTGCCGGTGTCGTCAACTTCATCATGCGAACCGACTACAAAGGATTTGAAGTGAACGCCTACGATGGCAACCCTGCCACCGGCGGCAGTGGCACATCGGGAAACGAGTTGAATCTTTCGGCGTATGGGGGGTTTGGCGATCTTAAAACCGATCGCTTCAATATTGCCGGCGGCCTTAACTTCGAGCACGACAGGGCGCTGCTTGGCGTGGACCGTCCCTTTGCGACTCGCTATAGCCCTGCATACGGGAACGACGTCACCTCGGGCTTCGCCTTTCCGGCCAACGTCGCGGTTCCCGGTCACGGCACGCAGAATCCGTTGCGGCCCAACTGCGCCCCGTCACTGACCGACATTAACTTTCCGACCCAGTGCCGCTTCGACAATTCACCCTACGATTCCCTCGAGCCGGACGTGAAAAAAGGCAGTGCAAACATCAGCGCCCGCTATGCCGTAACCGACACCAGCCAGGTGTATGTTGAGGGAAGCTATTCCCAAGTCGAGACGCAGACCCAGGTTCAGCCGGTGCCGCTCTCCTTCCAGAACCCCCTGCTTCCGAGCAATCCTTACGTGGCTTTCCTTGCGAACCTCCTGGCGACCCAGTACCCGAACTACCACAACCCCGCCATCGGTCCCCTCACTGGCGCCTTCTTGCTTCCTCCATCGAGCCCGTACTACCCCTCGGCGTGGATTGCGGCCAATCCACAATTCGGGCTGGCCGGACAACCGCTCAACCTCATTTATCGCGACTTCGCCAACGGCACGCGTTTAACGGAGGACACCTCGGATGCGGCGCGCTTTGTGGCAGGCTACAAGGGAACGGTGGGCACCTGGGACTACGATACGTCGGTGCTGTATAGCGAAGTCAAAGTGAAGGAGGACCTGAAATCGGGCTTCGCGTTATATTCCAAGATCATGCCGCTGCTTGACAGCGGCACGATTAATCCCTTCGGGCCCACCACTGATCCCGCCGCACTCGCCAATGCCAAGGCGGCGGAATTCACCGGGCAGGACTTTACGACCAAGACCTCCATCACGAGCTTGAGCGGCAAAGCGAGCGGCGAGATACTCGCGCTGCCCGCGGGGCCGCTGAGCGGTGCCGTCGGCGCGGAAATCCGACGTGAAACGTTCGATTTCAACCCGGCCTCCGCAATCCAGACAGGCGATGTCACCGGCCAGGGCGGCAATCAGTTGCCCGAAACCGCAGCACGCAACGTGGAATCCGCCTATGTGGAATTCAGTGCCCAGCTCTTAAAATCACTGCAAGCGGACGCCGCCGTGCGCTACGACAACTATCAGCGCGTAGGCAACACGGTCAATCCGAAGTTCTCACTGCGCTTTCAGCCTACGCATTGGTTCCTGGCGCGCGCATCGGCCGGCACCGGATTTCGCGCGCCTTCGCTCACTGATTTGTACGCGGCGCAGGCGACCAGCGTGACTGGGAACGGTACCCGCGATCCGATTTTGTGCCCGACCTTCAACGCGAATAACCCGAACTGCAGTTTCCAGTTCACAACCATTACCGGAGGCAATCCCAACCTCACGCCGGAAAAAGCCAAGTCGGCGACCTTCGGGATCTCGCTCGAACCGGTTCGAAATCTGAACATGGACTTCGATTCCTTTTGGATTTTCCTTAGGAACCAAATCGTGGTCGGCGGACTCGGTTACCCCTTCATCCTGCAGAACGCGGCGACCGCCACGCAGTTCGCCAGTCTGATAAATCGCGACCCGGTAACCAACCAGATCATTTCAATCAGCCAAACCAATGCCAACCTTTTCAAGTCGAACGTAAGCGGTCTCGACTCAGATATCAGGTATCGCATCGATGTCACGGATGCGGACCGAATCACGTTGCTCGCGAATGGTACTTATTTTTATCGCTATGTCACTCAGAACGCAGACGGCAGTTGGACCGAACAGCTGGACAAGGGGCTAACCTCCGTGGGCGGCGTCGTTTCGCGCTTCCGCGGCATCGGCACACTGGAGTATGAGCGCGCGTCACTATACAATGTCTCGTTGACTGGGAACTTCCAGAAACGCTATCACGACTCGCCGTCCAACATTACTAACGTATCGCGATACGTTTCTGCGTACGAGACTCTGGATGCTCAAGCTACCTATCTGGGCCTGCCGAACTTTAGATTCACGCTGGGCGGCAAAAATATACTGAACAAGAATCCGCCCTATGCGAACTACGCCGCTTCCGCGAATAACTTTATCGGCGGCTACGATGTCAGCTACGGAGATCCGCGCGGCAGCTTCATCTACGGAAGAGTCGTGTACTCATTCCATTAGGTTACGCTGGCGTGACGGGAGCCATTGGCGCTACTGACTGATCGGGCTGCACCGATATAAATCGATCGACGTTGGCGCTTGCGCGTTGACTTGGTAGACGACGATGTAGTCGATACCGAGAGCCAGTTTGATACCTGATAAAGCGCTGTAGTTTCGGTACGTCTTATCATTGACCAAATCGATTTCACTCGCACCCGTTAACTTTTTTCGGTACCAGTTCTCGACCATTGAAAGGGGATCGGATGCGCTGGCCCAAAAGCGCATGCACCAGTGTCCCAGGGTGTCGGTCCGGTAGACGCCGTCCATCACGGCGCGGTTCAGATTGGGATATGCCGGCAAACCCGTTAGGTTTTGCAGGTCTTTCGGGTGGGCTATCCGAGCGGCCAGCAATCCGCAGGCGCAGAAAAGGGCTATAGCTATAGATCGCTGCTTCACGATCCTCTATCGGCAGGAACGGCGAATACTTAAAAACTGCAAACTCCCCAGGCGTCGCAGCCCGCCTGTGCGGCGCGGGTGCCGGCCGGCGCCTACAGCAAGAGCCGCCAATCACCGGTCCATTCGGGGGGCGGGCGGGGGCTATGCTTTGTTTTTCAAAAGGTGGGAGTGATCAATGACATATGCACAAAGCGCGCTCCGCGGCGGAATACTATTGGGATTGATTGCCTTGTCTTCGGGTTGCGTCGTGGCCGAGCGTGACGGCGGGTACCGCGAAGGCTATTACGACCGTGACCATCATCGTTATTACCACGAACACGGCTGGCGTGAGTGCGGCGATCGGGACGAGCACTGCCGCTAAGTTAGGGCGCCGCAATCGCGCAGTGCCTGAATATCGATCTCGCTATAACCCGCTGAACTCAGCACGGCACCGGTATCGCTTCCCGCGGGGGAAGCGGTCGCGGGCACAGAGGGGCGGGTCCGGCTGAAACGCGGAACAGGCGCGGGTTGCATTACCCCGGCGACTTCAACGAAGGTGCCGCGCGCCCGGTTATGAGGATGGTGGGGAGCTTCTTTCGTGGAAAGTACCGGTGCGAAGCACGCATCGGATCCTTGCAAAATCTCGCACCATTCATCACGTGTCCTTCGCTTGAAAATGGCGGTGAGTTTTTCACGCAGGGGCGGCCATTCCGATGATTCGGTATGCGATGGAGTGTTCGTAGCATCAAGACCGGTGAGCTCGACCAACACACGGTAAAACTCGGGTTCGAGGGCGCCGATAGAAACATATTTGCCGTCCGCCGTCTCGTACGCATCATAGAAGGGAGCAGCGCCGTCCAGCAGATTCGTGCCGCGCTCGTCGCGCCAGTGCCCCTGCGCCTGCATCGCGAACATCATGTGCATGAGTGCTGCGGAACCTTCGACCATCGAAACATCGACCACCTGGCCCATTCCCGATTGCCTCGCCTCGAACACGGCACTCATTACGCCAAAGGCGAGGAACATCGCGCCGCCGCCGAAGTCTCCAACGAGATTGAGCGGCGGCACCGGCCGTTCCCCTTTGCGACCAATTGCATGAAGCGCGCCGGACAAGGAGATGTAGTTGATGTCATGCCCGGCGGCCCTTGATAGCGGGCCGGTCTGGCCCCAGCCGGTCATCCGTCCATAAACGAGCCGCGGATTTCGCTCCATGCAGGGTTGCGGGCCGATGCCGAGCCGCTCTGTGACTCCCGGCCTGTAACCTTCGATCAGGACATCGCAGCGCTCGCAGAGCTTCAAGATGACCTCCGCGCCTTCGCGCATTTTCAGATTCAGCGCGATCGACAGCTTGCCCCTGTCGCTGATGAGCGATGCACGGTGGGCGGATGAGGAACTGCGTGCCACCGAGATCACCTCGGCTCCGAGATCCGCCAGGAGCATGCCGCAAAAAGGGGCCGGCCCAATCCCTTGCAGCTCGATGACGCGTAATCCCTTGAGAGGCCCCATTGCTAGCGAGGCCGCATCCTAATAGACAATAATATATTCATTTTTCAATCAAGTAGATGTCATTCTTGATGTAATTTGGATAACCTTGCGGTCTTGGTTCCGATTCACTTTGGTTGCTAAACTCTTGCGCCACCGCAGCATACGCATGGCGGCGTCACGATTACAACGCAACCTCTTGGTCATTACTTTTGGAGCTCAGCGCTTGGCTACGAACCTGTTGAATCCCTCCCCTCAGCCCCTGCCCGCCGCTCGATACGAATCGGGCGCCATGGCGTTCCATTGGCTCATGTTCGCACTGGTCGTGATCGTCGGGGTCCTGGGACTCTTGCATGATTCTTGGCCGAAACAAACCCAAGGATTTTGGATCAACATGCACGCCCTTCTGGGCCTGGCTCTATGGATTACTTTGATGGCGCGCGCTTGGTGGCGCACGCAGCACCCACCTCCCCCGCTGATGGACAGCGTCGGGCCTTTCTCGCGGCGCGCGGCGAGCGTGGTTCATTTTGCGCTGTACGCATTGATGTTCGTGATCCCGATTGTGGGAATCATCACCTTCGTTTACCACGGCCGTGTATTTGATTTTGGACTGTTCAAGGTCAACTTCGGCATTCCCTCCAACAAAGCCATATTCCATCCCACCGAGGACCTGCACGGCTACTTGGCTTATGCCTTGTTTGCGCTTGCCGGTATCCACGTTCTCACGGCGCTGTGGCACCAATTCATTTTGAAGGATGGCTTGATCGACCGCATGCGGCCCAACTCCTAGTGCCGAACCGCCTCGGAGAACGCCAATGGGTGTCGGTGCAACCCCGACACCCATTGGCGGTTATTCACCCTTGAAGCTGCCGCGCGCGGGGACATACTTACACGCACAGCAACCGCCGAGTCGCGCTTGCCATGTCGATGGAGATTTCCATGCAGCGTTTCATAGCAGTGATCGGGACGAGCCTTCTGTTACTCGCTGCCCCCACTGCACTGGCCCAGCCTGAAAGCCGATCGGCCATGCTGAAAAGGCAGCTCAACGAGTGCATGACACGGCGGATGTCGGGAAACCGGACACTGTCCTACAATGATGCGATGCGTGCGTGCAAAGAGCGACTGCAGCCGGCGAAAGAATCGTTGGCCTCGATCAGCGCGGCCGATTCAGGCTCGAAATCTCATTAGATTTACCTTGTAAGGCTAGAATCATCCTGGTGTTTTGGCGGTAATTTCGTCGCGTCCGAATCCAGCTTCGGCACACCAAACTGGCCTTCGAGCTTGTGCAGTTTATCGAGGTCGATGGCACCGACGATGTTTACGATCGTAAATTGCCGCGGCTCGCTGGCGATCAAGGCCAGGCCAACGGCTTGATTGTTGTCGACCATGATATAGATGTCGACATCCGCACGCGTCTTTCGACTGTGAGTCTGCACCAGCCGATTCCAACCCGGCGCCGATAGCTGAGCGCGCACCGCATCAATATCAACTTGGCTGTAGGCGGCGTCCTTGTCGAACGTGAAGCTTCGAACATAGATGCCGCGCAGACCCTTGATGACTTCCTGGGTCGCGGCGTCTTGAGGATCGCTTGCATCGAGGAAGCGGCTCGCCATCGACAGCAACGCGGGATCCAGGGTGATGGTCACGGAGTCGGTCGCCTTCTGCGCCAATCCTGCAAACTCCGGTATGACGAGCTTGGGATTGGGAGAGGCCCATGCCAATGCAGGCACCTGCAGCGCGATGACTAGGGTTAAAGCCAATTTTCTCATGGACAAATTCCTTCGCTTGTCATCACACACCGGACTTTTCATCCGGCGCCGCTGATTGACTCTTGATGGCTTCGAATGCCAGGTTCAGTTTCTGGCTGGTAACGCGCAAGGCTTGCTCTACCTCGCGGCGCGCCTCCAGTCCCGTTTGGCGCAATCGCTGCTGTTGCAGGTACTGCTGGATTCCGACAGCCATGATCAGACACGCAGCAAGACTGCTTGCAACCCACCAAGCTAAAGGCCGCGCGGCGCCTTGCCGCAGACTGCTCGGCTTTCGCGGCGCGGCTTCAAGGGCCGTCACCCGCGCCAGAAGTTTCCGGGAAAACTCGGCGCTCGGCTCGACAGGCCGCAGGGCGGCTCGCAGTTCGGATTCGAAGTCTTCGTTCATATTGATCTATCCTCGCAGCTGCTCGGGCTGCATGCGGATGGACTGCGCCCGCATGATTTCCAGTGATCGTTTCAAGTGGCTCTTCACAGTATTGATCGGCATATCGAGCGTTTGCGCGATATCCGCAGGATCGAGATCTTCCTGATATCGCAGCAGCAACACGGCGCGCGCCGGCGGACTTAGGTGCGCGAGCAACTCGCGCAGATGGCGTTGCAACAGCGGATCGGCCGGATCTTCCGCGCCGAAGAACTCTGCCCCATCCTCGAGAGAGGCAAGTGGAAACCGGGACCTGCGCCGCAATTGATCGATGGCCCGGTTGCTCGTCACTTGCCGCAACCAAAATCCTAAGTGCCTATTCGATCCGATCTCTCTTAAGTTGGCGCTCATCTGCATAAACACGTCCTGCGCCAGATCCTCCGCGAGATCTCGGGTGCCCAGCATGCGCAGCGCCAGACTGTAGACCGTGCGCTGGTGTGCTTGCACCAGCGCCGTCAGCGCTGCCCGCTCCCCTGCGCGCGCCCTTGCAAGCTCCGCATCCAAAAGGTCCGAGGCATCATTCAAGCGCGTTACTACATCAACAGATTGGTTCGAACATCTGCCATTTTGGGCAAGTGCAAGTGATTCTGTAGCTTCGGCAGGTCATCCACGGCGATGGAGCCGACAATGTTGATGATGGTGAATTCCCGTGGTTGGCTGGAAATCAAGGCGAATCCCTTGCTGACGTTATTCTCGATTAAAACGTACATGTCGACATCCTCGCTCTTTTCGCGGTGGTGGACCTGCATGAGACGGCTCCAACCCGGACCCGTCAATTGACTTCTGACGCCATCGATGTCGGCAGACGAATAGGCATTATCGGCGGCGAACTGGTAGCTGCGGATTTCAATCGATTTAATTCCTGCAAGCAGATGCTTGGTCGCGACGCTGTCCTCATCTTTATCGTCGATAAATGCGCCCGCCATATTCAGAAGCCAGGGGCTGAGGCTGATATTCACCGACTCGGTAGCTTTGTCTGCCAACGATCTGAACTCCGGGAGTTTTAACTTGCCTTCTTGTGCCACACTGAAGCCGGGGAATAACAAGGAAGTCGTCAATAGCGAACACGTCAAAGCGATATTTAGAATACGTATCTTCACGGCAAGGCTCCTGTATTGCCCAAGATTATCTTGAGCTTAGGAACACATACGTACGGGAGGGCCGCCAAGGGTGCACAGTCAAAACTCGGAATCTCGCCGTTGCGCATGCGCGCGTCGTAATTTATCTTCGAACTATGGTACGTATCTTATTGATTTAATATATTAATAGCTTTTCAGGAGCCATGAATTTGTTGCTTTCCGCTTCGCCTTGGCGAAGCGCATAATTCCTCACTAAATAAATCGACGCTTGTCGGAGGGCCTTTTGGCCTCGGGCGTCCGGAATAAAAGATGATCAGCTGGCAAGCGATGCTTTTGAACGGGTTCTTTCGCTTCACCATGAAGCGCCACGGGAAGCAGCCCATCAACCTCGAGCGGCTCCGGGCGATGACAAGAAATCCTCCGCGCAGCGCGCTGGCAATCCCCACCGGCTACAGGGTTGACAGCGTGCGCAGCGAGGAGGGATTGCAGTTCGATGTCGCCGACGTGTCCTCGGCTCGCACTGCGCCCGCATCCACCATCGTGCTTTATCTGCATGGCGGCGGCTATTTGTTTGGTTCGCCGCAAACACATCGCCAAGTTCTCTTGGCGATGGCCAAAGCCTTCCAGGCTCCTGTTTACGGCCTCGACTATCGATTGGCGCCTGAACATCCGTTTCCCGCAGCGGTCGAGGACGCCGCCAGGGCCTACGAATGGTTACTGACCCGCCACCCTGACGCGGCTATTGTGCTTTCAGGCGATTCCGCGGGAGCGGGACTGGCGATCGCCACGGCGGTGGGTGTTCGAGACCGCGGATCGCGGCTACCCTTGGGCCTTGTCGCCTTCTCGCCCTACTCTGACCTTGCTGTGACGGGCGCGTCCGTGGAATCCAATGCAAAGAGCTGCGCCATGTTCACTCCACGTGGCGTGCGAGAAGCCGCAACCATGTATCTCGCGGGCGCCCAGCCCCAAGACCCACGCGCCTCGCCCCTGTATGCCGATCTTTCCGGCTTGCCCCCAATGCTATTGTTCGTCAGCCGCCACGAGATCTTGCGCGACGACACCCTGCGCTTGGCGGATCGCGCTACAGCCGCCGGCGTGAAAGTCGAATTGGTAATGCGTGATCGGCTGCCGCATGTATGGCCGGTTTTCGTAAGGTTGTTGCCCGAAGCCCGCGATGCCTTCGCAACCGTGGCCACGTTTGCGAAGGCGCTCGGCGCCGGCAACGGCGCTTAGCGATTCCTAGCAATGGAGACTCCGCAGTGACCAACCATGTCGATGTCCTCATAGTCGGCGGCGGACTATCCGGAATTGGCGCGGCATGCAGCTTGCAAATGAATTGTCCAAAAAAGACCTACGCGGTCTTGGAAGGCCGGGCGAGCATCGGCGGCACGTGGGATTTGTTTCGCTATCCTGGAATTCGCTCCGACTCGGATATGTATACCTTGGGCTATTCGTTCAGGCCTTGGGCCGAAGGCAAAGCCATTGCCGACGGGGAATCCATCCTCAATTACATCATTGGCACGGCAAAGCATTACGGGGTCGACAAGCAAATCCGATTTCAACACCTCGTTAAACGGGCTTCCTGGTCCTCCAAGGAGGCGCTGTGGACGGTGGACGCGGAGTACGGTCCCGAAAAGGAAACGATTCGCTACACGTGTAATTTCCTCTTCGTGTGCACCGGCTACTACAGCTACGCCGAAGGCTACACACCCGTGTTCCCGGGAAGTGAGCGCTTCAAGGGCCAGGTGGTGCATCCGCAAAAATGGCCGGTGGATCTGGATTACGCAAATAAACGCGTCATTGTGATCGGCAGCGGTGCGACCGCGGTGACCTTGGTGCCGGCAATGGCAAAGACCGCGGCTCGAGTAACCATGCTGCAACGCTCGCCGACCTATGTGGTGGCGCGTCCCGAACAAGATGCGTTGGCAAATTTTCTGCGGCGTCACTTGTCCTCAAAACTCGCCTACCACTTGGTCCGATGGCGCAACATATTATTCGGCATTTACTTTTATGCTCTCTGCAAGCGAAGTCCGCAGCGCGTGAAGAAGTGGATTTTTGATCGCGTCACGGGCTCTCTTGGCGCCAACTACGACGTGGCAAAGCATTTCACACCGCGCTACAACCCCTGGGATCAGCGCATGTGTCTGGTTCCGGACGGCGATTTGTTCGAAGCCATCAACAAGGGGCAAGCGGCGGTGGTCACGGATGAAATTGATACCTTTACCGAGACAGGCATCAGGCTGCGCAGCGGCGAGGAACTCGAGGGCGATATCATCGTTACCGCCACGGGTTTAAACCTGGTTGCGCTCGGCGATATTCAAATCAGCGTGGACGGCCGTCACATCGACCCGGGTAAAACTTTGAATTACAAGGGCACCATGTACGGCGGAATTCCGAATCTCGCCTCTGCCTTTGGCTATACCAATGCGTCGTGGACGCTTAAGAGCGAGTTGACGTGCAACTACATCTGCCGGGTACTCAATTACATGGAGCAGCGGGGTTACCGCGTTTGCGTGCCGCAAAACGATGATCCGAGCATGACGTTGGAGCCCTGGCTAAACCTCTCATCGGGGTACATCCAGCGAGTCGCGGACAAGTTGCCGAAGCAAGGTTCTAAAACCCCTTGGAGATTGCACCAGAACTACGTGAAGGACGTGATAAGCCTGAAATACGGGTCGTTGGAAGATGGAGTAATGCGTTACTCCGCACTACCGGGGTGACAAGATGAAGCAACGCAAATTGGGCCGCAACGGCCCGCAAGTATCCGCTATTGGCCTTGGTTGCATGGGCTTCTCGGAGTTCTATGCCTCGAGTGCATCGAATGATGCGGAAGCCATCGGAGTCATCCAAAGCGCCTTGTCGCTCGGCCTGACGTTTCTCGATACAGCGGATATGTATGGGCCGTTCACCAACGAGATCCTCGTCGGCAAAGCAATCTCAGGGAAGCGCGGGCAAGTGATTCTCGCTACCAAATTCGGCTTTCAGCGCGATCCTCTCAATCCCAAAGCGCGTGCCATCAGCGGCAAGGCGGACTATGTCCGCGCAGCCTGCGAGGCATCGTTGAAACGGCTCAACGTCGAGCGTATTGATCTTTACTATCAGCACCGGGTGGATCCCGCCACCCCTATTGAAGAAACGATAGGCGCCATGGCTGATCTCAAAAAGGCCGGCAAAATAGGCGGCATCGGCTTATCCGAGCCGAGTGCGGATACGATCCGCAAGGCCCATCGAGTCCATCCCATCACGGCCGTGCAATCTGAATACTCGCTGTGGAGCCGTGATCCCGAAGATGGCGTGCTGCAAGCCTGCAGTGAGTTGGGAATTGGTTTCGTCCCTTATAGTCCGCTCGGGCGCGGCTTCTTAACCGGCCGCTATCGCAGTATCGATGATCTTGATGCACAGGACTTCCGGCGATTCTCGCCGCGGTTTCAGGGCGACAATTTTGCGAAAAATCTTGCGATGGTCGACAAGGTCGAGGAAATCGCAAAGGAAAAACAATGTACGCCTGCGCAACTTGCCCTCGCTTGGTTGCTGGCGCAAGGTCCGGACATCGTGCCCATTCCCGGCACCACCAGTGAAGCCCGGCTGAAGGAGAACTTGGCCGCTGCCGATATCAGCTTGAGTGCCGCAGACTTGACGCGCATTGCCGCTGTCGCACCCAGCGGCGTTGCGGCCGGGGAACGCTATGACGAAAAGGGGATGCGTTTAGTAAACGGCTAAAACCCGTCATCGTGTATAGTTTCGGCAAATTTTTATTCCAATCACTCCGAGAGGTGCGAATGAATTTCCGCGTCGCTTTTACCGTGGGGATGAGTGTCGTGGCGAGTCTGATGCTGTGTGCCGTTGCACGGAGCGCTGTGCCCCTGCTGCTTCGAAATCCTGCCCTTGCCCAAGATAGGATCGCGTTCTTGTATGGCGGCGACATATGGATGGTCGCGCGTCAGGGGGGTGAGGCCAAACGCCTTACTTCCGTCGGCACGGTCGGCGCCGGGCCCTACTTCTCGCCTGACGGCTCGCAACTGGCCTACTCCACCCAGGATCAGGGGCTCACTGACGTGTATGTCGTCAATGTCGAGGGCGGAGTGCCGCGGCGCCTGACGTGGGAACCCACTGGAAGCAAGGCCATCGGCTGGACACCTGACGGTAAGGAGGTGTTGTTTACCTCGGGTCACGCGAGCAAGTCGGTTTATCCTCGGCTGTTTCGCGTGCGCGCCGACGGCGTCGGTCCTGCCGAGGTCCTGCCGCTCCCGAGCGCCGATGGCGGCAGTTTTTCGAGCGATGGCGCAACTCTGGCTTATGTTCCTTTTCAACGTTGGCAAATCGCGTGGAAGCATTACCACGGCGGTCAAACCACGCCGGTCTGGCTGGTCAACATGAAGACGCTGGATCTTGAGAAAATTCCGCGTCAAAACTCCAACGACTCGAATCCGGTTTGGGTCGGAAACACGGTGTATTTTTTGTCGGACCGCAACGGCCCGGTATCGCTGTTCCAGTACGACGGCGCGACCAAGCAAGTCGCACAGGTCATTGAGAATCATGGCTACGATCTGAAGTCGGTGAGCGCCGGACCGGGGGGACTGGTTTACGATCAATTCGGCTCCCTGCACCTGTATGACCTGGGCGCTCATCAAGAGCACGTGGTACCGGTGACCATTCGCGGTGATTTACCCAGCCTGGCGCCGCATCTTGCGAATGTGCCCGAGAGCGCCGTGGAAAATATCGCGGTGTCGCCCACGGGTGCGCGCGTGGTCGCCGAGGTGCGGGGCGACATTTTCACGCTGCCCGTGGAAAAAGGCGATATCCGCAACCTGACCAATACGCCCGGCTCTGCCGAGCGCGATCCGGCTTGGTCTCCTGACGGAAAATCCATCGCCTACTTCAGCGATGCCTCCGGCGAATATCAGCTCTTCATCCGGGACCAGGACGGCCTCGCGCCGCCCAAAGTGATGGATTTGGGACCGAACGCGTCGTTCTTCTACTCTCCGCGTTGGTCGCCCGATTCGAAGCACATCGCCTTCTATGACAAGCATCTGCGCATCTGGTACGTCGATGTCTCCGGCGGCAAGCCGGTGAAAGTCGATACGGGCCTGCGCGGCGGCTTCGGAGCCTCGACCCAGCTTTCATGGTCGCCCGACTCTCAATGGATTGCCTACACCCGGGATCTAGAGAGCGAACTACATGCAGTGTTCCTCTACTCGCTTGCCTCCCATGTGGCAACGCAAATCACCGACGGTATGAGCAATGCGGCCAACCCGGTATTCGACGCAGGTGGAAAATATTTGTATTTCACCGCCTCGACCAACAACGGTCCGTCTGATGCCGGCATTGACCTGTCCTCTCTCGACCGTGCGACTAACGCGGGCGTCTACGTAGTCGTCTTATCGCGGATAACCCCCTCGCCCGTGCCTCCGGAAAGCGATGAGGAAAACAAAAAGAAGGCCGCTGAAGCGAACAAGGGCGACAAGCCGGACGAGGAAGCGGATAAAGCATCCGAAACGAAGAAATCGGACGACAAAAAAGTCGACAAGAAAAAAGCGGATGCCAAACCCAAACCGACGGTGATCGACCTGGCCGGCATCGGCAATCGAATTCTGTCATTGCCTATACCGTCAAGAAATTACGTGGACATGGCCGTCGGCAAGAGCGGCGTCTTGTTTCTTGCGGAAGGCGCCTCGGTGGGGCGAGCTTCGGATGAGGCGGGAACGCCGGTACGTGCGCTTTGGCGGTTCAGCACCGAGAAGCGCCAGACCGAACAGATCTTGAGCGGCGTTACGGCGTTCAAGGTTTCCTTTGACGGGGAAAAATTGTTTTACGCCCGCCAGGAGAATTGGTTTCTCGCTCCGATCTCCGAGCTGAAACCAGGCTCGCCGGATGCCAACCCCGGCAAACCGGTGAACAACCACGGAATGATGGCGGTGATCGATCCTCGCAGCGCGTGGAAGCAGATGTACCGGGAGACGTGGCATTTGCAGCGTGACTTTCTCTACGATCCTCACGCTCATGGATTGGATCTCGCCAAGATTCAAGCCAAGTACCAACCTTACCTCGAGGGTTTGGCATCGCGCGATGAGTTCACCTACCTGTGCGATGAAATGCTCGGCGAGGTTCAAGTAGGTCATATGTTCATTTCCGGGCCTCGTCCGCGGCCGGACGGACCGAAGCCGGGATTGCTGGGTGCCGACTATACGATCGAGCACAATCGCTACCGATTCTCCAAGATCTACAACGGGCAGAATTGGACGCCGTCGTTGACCGCGCCGTTGACCTCGCCGGGAATCAATATCGTGGAGGGCGATTATTTGCTGGCCGTAAACGGCCGCGAGCTGCACGCCACCGACAACATCGATAGTTTCTTCAATGGTACTGCCGGCAAGCAAACGGTTTTACGGGTGGGCAAGACTGCCGATGGCGGCGGCGCGCGCGACGTCACGGTCGTTCCGGTGGCCTCGGAATACCCGCTGCGCAATCTGGATTGGATCAACACCAACCGGCAAAAGGTAGATGCGCTGTCCGGCGGCAAGGTGGCCTATGTTTATATGCCGAACACTGCCGGCGCCGGTTACACGAATTTCAACCGCTACTTTTATGCCCAATTGGACAAGCAGGCCCTGGTTCTCGACGAACGCTACAACCAGGGAGGATTTATCGCGGATTACATCGTCAATGTTCTGGGTCAGAAGCACCTGAGCAATGCCATCGAGCGGGACGGGCAGCCGGTCCACGATCCGCAGGGTGCGATTTTCGGGCCCAAAGCAATGATCATCAATCAATCCGCAGGTTCCGGTGGGGACGCGATGCCCTGGTACTTTCGCAAAGCCGGCTTGGGCACCCTGGTGGGCACGCGCACCTGGGGAGGGCTGGTGGGCATCGGCGGATACCCCACGCTTATCGACGGCGGCTTCGTCACGGCGCCGCGCTATGCCATCTACGGCCTGTCAGGGGATTGGGAAGTCGAGGGCAACGGCATCCCGCCGGACGTGCCGGTGGAGGAACTGCCCAAGGATGCGGCCGCCGGGCACGACCTGCAGTTAGAACGTGCCGTCGCGATCGTGATGCAGCAACTGGCGGAGCACCCGGTACCGGTTTCGCCGCTTCCCGCGTATCCCGACTTTCACAAAGGCACCGACCTCGGCCGCTGAGCTCATAACTGCGAGTAACTTGGATATGCCATCTAACTATTCGACGAGTTTCCTCTGAGGGACTAGCGTTACGGCGTCGTGTGCCGTACCGGAGTCTCTTAAATGGCGGAAATCGCCCAAGCAGCCCATTCGCGCCTGGTTGTGCGCCGTTCGCCGTGGAGCGAGTTGTTCCGCAAGGAAGACTGGTGGGCCATTTGGATAGGCCTAGGATTGATCGCCGTTGCCGTCGCACTGTTCGCAGCAGGCAGCAGCATCAAATGGATTGCCATAGCGCCACAGAAGTGGAGTCATCTCTCGGACGTGGCAGGCCAGCTGAAGCAGCATGGCCTGCAATACGCGGCCCTATTCTTGCTGTGGGCGGTCGCCTTTGGGCTGGGTGCGGCCGCGCTCGGCATCAAAATCAGTCGCTTCCTGCCCGCCTTTCTCGCCTTGTATTTGGTCGCCGGCAGCATTTATTTTCTAGGATTATGGGACCAAGCCGCTCGTTACAATTTGGAACCGCCGTTGGTGGCGCTGGGGCTTGGCTTATTGATTTCCAATACGCTGGGGGCTCCAAGCTGGCTTAAGGATGGACTGCGCGTCGAGTTTTACGTGAAGACTGGGATCGTATTGCTCGGTGCAGGCTTGCCGCTGACACTCATCGCCTGGGCGGGGCCGGTAGCCATCGTGCAAGCCGCGATCGTGTCGATCGTTACCTTCGGGGTCATCTATTTCACCGCGGTACGCTTAGGATTGGATCGAAGGCTTGCGGCCACGCTGGGTACGGGAGGCGCCGTGTGCGGCGTGTCCGGTGCGATCGCGGTGGGCGGAGCTGTCGGGGCAAAAAAGGAGGAAGTCTCCGTCGCCATCTCCTTGGTCGTGGTGTGGGCGGTGGTCATGATCTTCGTGCTTCCGCTCGTTGCGAGGGCCTTGGGCCTTACCACCGGCGTCGCCGGGGCCTGGATTGGCACCTCGGAGTTCGCCGACGCAGCCGGGCTCGCTGCCGCGCAAACTTACGGCGGCTACGCGGGCAACGTTCCCGGTATCGGGGGAACCCCCGATGCGGCCGTCGCCGCATTCACGCTCATGAAAGTCATCGGCCGCGATGTATGGATCGGCGTTTGGGCTTTCGTTCTCTCCTTGATCGCCACCGCTCGCTGGGAAAACACGGGTATACAGAGTAGATCGAGGGCCGGGGAAATCTGGAGTCGCTTTCCGAAATTCGTACTTGGTTTTTTGATCGCATCGGCCGTCGTCACCTTGGTGACGCGCGGATTTGACTACGCCACCTACAAGAAGGAGGTCTTGCCCGCACTCGTAGCGCCGCTGCAGGCGTTTCGCACTTGGGCCTTTACGTTTGCTTTTTTGAGCATCGGCCTGACCACCCGCATCCGCGAGTTCGCATCGGTCGGCGCCCGACCGTTCTACGCCTTCAGCATAGGCGTCTTGGTCAATGTCGTCCTAGGCTTCGTGTTATCAACTCAAGTGTTCAACGAGTTCTGGAATCGGCTGGGCCAATGACTGCGGCCGATTCAGCGTGCTGTCTTCGGTGCAGGCATTTCAAGAATGCACCCGCCCAAGTTGAAGCCGCGCTGCCGGGGCTGTCTAGCTTAAGCTCCGCCCACGCGGCCGTGCGTTGCGACGATGGCCTCTGTGCGGTGCATGCCCGCTATGTCGCTGCTTCCAGCCTTTGCCCCGCCTTCGCGTAGCCTGTCTCCAGAATCCTATCCATGAAGCTTTCGCACTGCGCAAGCTGATCGAGCGCGACGAATTCATTGGGGCGATGCGCTTCGGCAATATCGCCGGGTCCGCAGATCACCGTCGGTACCCCCATTTTCTGGAACAGTCCGGCTTCCGTTCCATAGGAAACTTTGCCGACGGTGTTGTTCCTCGACAGCTTCAGCGCCCATTGCACGATGGCATCGGTTTCCGACGCGGCCAGCCCTACCGTTTGACTGGTCCACTGCAAATCGATGCCCGAATTCGCATCAACGGTGCGCATCTCCGCCGCCAAGGCGTCCGCGTAGGCGCGAATCTCCTGATATAAGGCATCCGGCGAGGCCTGCGGCAAGGTGCGCATATCGAACTGGAATACGCACTCTTTAGGCACGACATTGGCCGCAATTCCGCCCTGAATCAAACCGGTGGAGAGGGTCGAATAAGGCACGCTGAAACCATAATCGCGTTTTTCGATCTGCGCGAGCCGATCGGCAATCTGGCGGACGAATACCACCAAACGCGCGGCGTACTCGATCGCATTGACCCCGTAAGTGACATAGCTGGAATGCGCCTCCCGGCCATGCACTGCACAGCGAAATCGATGCGTGCCTTTATGGGCGATGATCGGTTGCATCGAGGTCGGTTCGCCCACCACGCAACCAGCCGGCCGAATGCCATTCTCTTCCAGGTCGCGAATCAGTCCGCGCACGCCGAGGCAACCCACCTCCTCGTCATAACTCAGCGCGTAATGCAGCGGAGCGTCGAGCCGGTTCTCATTCAACGCCGCAATAAACTTCGGCGCTTGGGCGAGGATAATACCGATAAAGCCCTTCATGTCCGCCGATCCGCGCGCATAGAGCTTGCCGTCGCGCTCCGTGGCCACGAATGGATCGGTATCCCAGTTCTGACCGTCGACCGGAACGACATCCGTGTGGCCCGAAAGGATGAGCCCAGATCTGCCCGAATCGCCCAGGGTTGCAAACAGATTGGCTTTCTTGCCGGTGGTGTCATGGGTCAGCCGTGTTGCGGCGCCGAGATTTCGAAGGTAATCGCGAACCCATTCGATCAGGCCTAAGTTGGACTCGCGTGATACCGTGTTGAAGGCAATCAAGCGCTCGATCATTGTGCGCGAAGCGGCGCTCGGAACATTCATCAGGCAGCTCACTGTGATAGGAACGTTGAGGATTATATCCGTCGTGGGCGCGCGGCCCTAATCCTGCTTCAGGTCCTGCAACATGCGTTTGAGCGCATAGTGCCGATAGCTTTGCAGCGTCAGCCCCTTGATCTCGTTCCAATCGCACGCTTTGGTGACATCGAGCGCGATCCAACCGTGGTGGCCAAAATAAGGTGGAATCCGATAACGCGGATCGGCCGTCAAAAGACCCTGATGGTCGACGCCCACCCAGAAGCCTAAGGTAAATTGATTACCGGCGTAGCGCGCCATGGCAAATGTTTTCTTGCCGGCGAGCCAAACTGGATGACCAAATTGCTTGCCCTCGCTCGATTCCGGAAGACCCAAGCAAATAGCGCGCAATTTCGTCAGCACCGCAACCGCGCGCGGCGATTTCAACGGATCGATTTCCATCGCCGAGGGCGTTTTGGCCGGCGCCTTGATTTGCGGAATCTTGCCGATGCGCGCTTGCAATTCCGAAGGTGCCGATTTCTCGTAAGCTTCGCGTATCAGCGCCGGGATTCTATGCCATTCTAAACCGCGATCCAAAATGACGCCAAGCCAACCGCGGGGCCCGACATAGGGCGGTACAAAAAAATGCTTGGGCTCTGCGAGTACCCTCATTTGCTGAGAATCGGGCAGCGCGTTGAGCCACAAGGCGACGCGTCCGTCACCGTGGTGGTTCACGACATAGGTCGCAAATGTCTTGCCGCGAACCCTGAAATTTGGTGAGCCGTGGGAAATGAACTCTTCAGCTTCCGGTAGCCAGAGGCATGCTTCGCGCACCGCTTGGAAAGTATCGCGTGCCATGGAATCGCTTTGAGGATGGGCGGCCGAATTCGCACGCCGCCCGCATCCTCAAAGTCTTCTATGAGCCTCTGGCCTCAAACCTTCTGTACCCAAACCTGGCACCAGCCGCCCGCGGGCACACTTTTACCGGCGAAGATGGTACAGGCCGCGGTGGCGTCTGTGGGCTTGCCCTGATATTGCGCACACGTGCCGCACTTTTGACCCGGTTTAAATGTCGGATAAGTCTTGGCATCGACTTTGCCGGCATCGTTGACGAAACCCAAGGCTTTCGCCGTCGGATCATTCGGGTCGAGCGGAGGCAGCTCCGCTGCTGTTGCACCGCGGGTGACCAGACCTGCAATCGGCAGAACGGCGCCGGCAATTAGGCCGCTCTTGAGGATGGATCGACGTGAAAGTCTGCGCTGCATATAGGTGCCTCGAATGGCTGGTGGCTGATAGATAGTGAGTACATTTTTCCCCATTTCGAAGCTTTATGCTAAGTAATTTTTTGTTGAGTAATTTTTGCAATCGATTCC
Organism: Gammaproteobacteria bacterium; assembly: GCA_034667905.1. Lineage (GTDB taxonomy): Bacteria > Pseudomonadota > Gammaproteobacteria > Steroidobacterales > Steroidobacteraceae > Bog-1198. Next base: position 51,897 of record JAXDQK010000129.1, read on the forward strand.
CGATCCTTTGGCCGACATCGACAATGGAAGCGGGAATTGCAGTAATGTATTTGCTTCCGAAGGGCGGACGCTCCCATGACAGCACCCAATCTCGACAGCATCAATAATTCCGTAATCAAGTTGCGCGCCGATGTGCCCGAGGACGCGTTTACGGCCGGCATTTTGGGGTCGCAGCGCATTGGTAACGGCGTGGTTATCGATTCGACCGGACTGATCTTGACGATCGGCTACTTGATGACCGAAGCCACCGATGTCTGGTTGACCGGCCCAAACGGCCAAGAGGTCGCCGCCCATCCGTTGGCCTACGATCAAGTGACGGGATTCGGGTTGGTCCTGCCGCTGCAACAACTGGATGTCCCTCCGCTTTCATTCGGCCGTTCGGCAGAGTTGCAGGCCGGCAGCGAGGTGCAGGTAGTGAGCGCCAAGGAATTCGGCGCGCCGCAAGCGGCCCAGGTCGTTGCACGTCGCGAGTTCGCGGGCGCCTGGGAGTATTTGCTCGAGGAAGCCATATTCACGGCCCCTGCCCACCCGCATTGGTCAGGAGCGGCTTTGGTAGATGAGAGCGGCGCATTGGTGGGCGTGGGATCTTTGTTGGTGCGCGAGATCATCGATGGAGAAGAACTCAACGCCAACATGTTCGTGCCGATCGACCTGCTGAAACCCGTTCTGCAGAATTTGCGCTCCGCGGGCCAAGCGGATCGTCCGGCCAGGCCTTGGCTCGGCATTTATGCCGTCGAGTTGGCGGGAAAGGTTTACGTGACCGGCGTGGTCGAGGGCGGGCCTGCGCAACGCGCCGACATTCGAGAGGGCGACATCATCAGCGAGGTCGCGGAGCGCGAAGTGGGTACGCTGCCTGATTTCTATCGGCGCGTGTGGGCAGTGGGGTCGGCGGGCAGTAGCGTACCGTTGACAACGATGCGCGGGGCGACGCAGATACGACTGAATGTGCGCTCCGTCGACCGGGGCGATTTACTCAAGCGGCCGCAAGCAAACTAAGAACTTCGCTTCAATGCAACGCCACACGATCGCCTTGGCCCGCGGGCGAAGTATGCTCGGTGTCGGCGCTGCGACAGGTTCCCTGACCCACCAGTACGACCACCGCGGCACAGGCATCCACTTCCTTGAAGCCCCCGGTGGAGACTTTCCGTAAAGATCCCGTGTCGCGCAGCAGGCGGTAAGCGGCTGCGGCGGACAATCCCGGATTCTTCGCCAGCATCAGCGCGACTACACCGCTGACTTGGGCAGTTGCAATCGACGCTCCGGATGCAAAATCGTAGTGCCCGCCCGGAAGCAAAGTCAGGATCTCCTCGCCGGGAGCGTAGAGCGCGCCGGCAATGCCGGAGTGCGTCTCGGCACTGGCAACTTCGATAATTCCAGGGTGATGCAGCAGTCCGTCCTCGGCGTCAGCCGCACCCGGCGCTGCCCCGACGATCAACACACCGCGACGCTGCCCTTCGCGAATCAGGTCGCCGACCAGAGGGTCATCGGGGCCCGCAAGGCTTAAATTAATCACCTGCGCGTGGGCATCCAAGGCGGCCGTCAACGCGCGGGCCAAGGTGAATGAATTGCAGCGCGCCGCGTCCGCGTCCGCATGCGTTTGCCAGCACGCCTTGTAAATGTATAGCCGGGCACCCGGCGCGATGCCGACAATCCCTTCGCGATTATTGGCAACGGCGGCGATGACCCCGGCCATTTCGGTGCCATGACGGTCGCGGCGAAATTGCGCATCGTCCGCATCGACGAAGTTAGCCGCTGCCGCGATGCTGCCCCGCAAGTCCTCATGCCCGATATCAACGCCGGTATCGATGATGGCAACTTTGACGCCCTCGCCTCGCGACCACGGGTGCGCGTCGGCGACATCCATGGCTTGGAACCCCCGCTGCAAGTGCACGTAAGGATCATTGTAGTCTTCGGTGCGCGTAGCGAAGGTTTGCAAGGGCTGCGTAAGCTTGATTCGCTTGTCTTTCGACAAGGCCGCTAGCAGCGTATCGCGGTCGGTGCCTGCGGGAATCTCGAGCACGGCGCAGTGAATATGCAAGGGTTCAATCGGCCAGGCATTCACCTCTCGCAATCGGTAGTCCCGTTCAACTTCCCGCATCGCGCGCCGTGCCCCAACAGTGGGACCGTATTCCACAACAGCGTCATAACCGTGCGGCGTTGCGCCGGCGCGAGCCACATAGGCAGCGGGCGTACTCTCCACTGCGACAATGATGAAGCGGTCGGCCGACTGAGAGTCTTGATTGCCGAGCGCGCGTGAGTCGATGCGAACCGGTGCGCTGCTGCATGCGCCGAGCAAAGACGCAATGAGCGGGAGCCATGCAGCGCGAATCATGGCGAATTGCCCGACTCAGGCTCCGGTTGGGTTCCCTCGGCGAAACGAACCGCCGGGTGTCGGCGCAGCAACTCCAGCGAGGAGCGCACCGTTAGACTCGAGTTTGATGCCAGCGAATAGACGCCCGCTTCGGTAGGACCAGAAACGATCTTCAGCTGCGCCTCATCGAGCAGTTGTTGCAGCTCAACCAATGTAATCGTCGGTGAAAAGACAGCGCGAATCATCTCGCCTTGGGGCCGAGCAGCCGAATTGGTTACGGTCCGATAATTCGGTTGCCTCACTCGCGCTTCAAACTGCACCCATCGATCCGCCGCCAGCACGCCGATGGCAAGTGCAAGCGCGCCAATGGACGCGGCCATCCGGCCGCGCCAGGGTGTCGCGCGGCGCATTGGGCCGAGCGACGAGGCTTGCGGCGAGTCGGATTGCCCCTGTGCGAGGTCGAGCCGCGCCTGCAGCCGCTTGAGCGACGCCATGGGCATATAGTCGAGCGCGGATTGCGCCTCCATACCTTCGAAGATACGGTTCTGTACGGCCAAATCTTCGCGGCAAACCGCGCACGTGGCGACGTGAACGTCTACTCGTTGGCGCTCATGGTCATCCAGCGTGTCATTGGCGTACCACGGAATTAACGAAACAACCTCATGATGCTCCGGGGAATCCTCGAATTGGCGCTTGCTGCTCATCCCATTCTCGAATTTAAATCGAGCGGCGCGCCGCTCAAGGTGGGAAGATATTGGCGTAGTTTTTCGCGCGCGTGGAACATGCGAGCTTTAACCGTACCCACCGGGCATTCGGTGATCGCCGCGATCTCCTCGAGGGAGTGACCCATGTGATAGGCCAGCTCCAGCGTCAGCCGCTGCTCGATCGGCAAACAGTTCAAGCCATGCTTCAACCAGTCGTGTACTTCAGCATCAGAAGTAGGATCGACAGTTTGAACGGGATAACTTTCGAGACTCTGCGCGGTGTTGTGGTTCTTTTGGCGCCGAAAGGATTTCAGCGCCGTCCGGTAAGCAATGCCGATAATCCAGGTAGACACTTGCGAGGCATTGCGAAAATCTTTTGCGTTCTGCCATACCACCATGAAAGTGTCATTGATGATCTCTTCGATATTTTCATATCGAGGCGTGAAGCGGGAGAGAAAACGGGCGAGCCGCCGGTGGTAGCTCAAATACAGCTCTTCAAGGGCGCGCCGATCGCCCGACGCAACGGCCACCAACAGCGCGCTATCGCGCTCTTTGGGAGAGTTCTTGGCCGGCAGAATCATTCGCAAATCCTCATCACCTAACATCCATAAGTACCCCTTGAGTACCGTTCGAACGCCCCAGGGTTGCATCATCATGGCCTAAAAGCGCCAAAGTACGGTACCCATCCATTGCCCCCTCGACGCCGCGTTATAAAACAATGGCTTAGCTGCCTTCGTCGTATCGACATAGGACAAAGTAAGGGTAACGGGTGCGAGATCATAGGCGGCTCCGCCGCTCCAGTAGGCGTATCCGCCCGCGTCCGGGCCCGACAGATAGCTGTATCCCGCACCTGCCGTCAGGGAGAATTTCCCGACGATTTGCCGCTGTAAACTGGCCTCCGCCGACTTTTCGCTGACGCTGATGAGGTCTGTGCCAGCCTGATCCCGGTATAGCCGCCACGAGTTGGGGGAATAGCCAACGATGAAATGCAGCCACCCCTGGAAGCTAAGATCGAAATCAAGCTCATCGTAGTTGTAACTCGAGCCAGCCTGATTCCAGGGATAGGCGTAGTGGCTGGCGATAAGCTTGCCGCGCCATTGGTCGCTGACGTTCCATGCGTAGCCGATGTAGGCGCTGAGTTCGGCATCCTCCCGGTCGTGGGAGTCGAATCGAGAGTTCGAAGCGAATAACCCCGCAAAAACTCCCGTTGGATTCACATAGTGAAATTCCAGCTGCAGCGCGGCGTGATCGCTGGTACGCGATATGCCGCGCACGAAATAATCGCTCGTTACGGCGGCCGAGCCTCCCCACTGCTCGGCTGCCTCGGTCTGCGTTGCGAATGCGGTTCCAAGAAGCAATGCGACGGCCGTCGCGCGCAAACGCACTATTTCGCAACCGCCGAATTGTGCCTCGCGCACCGCATTGTGAATACCTCGCCGATGTATCGGCGCACAGATTAAACCTTTCTCCACTGCTTGGACACTTACCTGTCGAACCTAAGGCCGCGCCTTGCGATTGGGGATACTTTTATGAATTGTTTTGCAGCGCGCGGCTTCGTGACGCTTAGCGCAGTGATCATCGCGTCGTGTGCCGGCAGCGGCGACGGGTTGGATGCCAATGGCCGTCCGCTCGCACCGGGCGGCACCGGGACACCGCCGCTATCGGCCGATTTCAATTCCATCCAGGCGAATATTTTTACGCCCATATGCTCGGTTTGCCACGTCGGCGGCGGCGCGCCCGAAGGTCTGCGCCTTGACGCGGCGGACAGCTTCAATCTGTTGGTCGGTGTGCCCAGCACCGAAGTGCCTTCATTGGATCGCGTCAAACCGGGGGACCCCGATAACAGCTATGTCATTCAAAAGCTGGAGAACCATGCGGCGGTCGGTGCACAAATGCCGTTGAACGGGCCTTATCTGAGCACGGCGACAATCGCTTTTATTCGCCAGTGGATTACCAATGGCGCGCAGCCGTCCGCCCTTCAAACCGCACACGCTGCGAAATCCTTTGCGGTCACATCGATCGTACCGGACAGCGCAGAACCCGTGAGCGAATCGCCGCCGCAAATCATGTTCGCATTCAACCACGATCTTGATGTCACTCAAATCGACCCGCGTTCCGTGCACATTGAAAAACTCGTGCCTGGCGCCTCGCCTTTGGCGACGGAAATCATTCCCGCGCGCTTGACGGTCTCCGGCGCCAATCCGAAGGCGCTCATGGTCTGGCCCAGCCGGCCATTGCCCGCGGGACATTATCGCGTCGTCATCACTTCGGCATCGCCTTTCCAGTTCAGCGACCTGGCCGGCCAAACCGTTTCCGTCGGCGCGCCGAACGATCTCGGAGAGTCCGTGATGGCCACCTTTGAGGTTGAGGTGCTGCCATGATTCAGCGCTTTCTCGTCGCTGCGCTGCTGCTGACGGCCGCCGCATTGCTGCAATCGGCGCGCGTCCACGCCGAGCCTTACCTTGCCGTCCTCGAAGGCTATAAGTGCAATGTGTGCCACGTCAATCCGACCGGCGGCGGCTTGCGCAACGAGTTTGGCGTCATCTACGCGAAAACATTGTTGCCCGCAGAGACTCTCGACAACACACTGGATGCCTGGACCGGCAAGCTTACCGACCGTCTGCAAGTAGGCGGAGATTTGCGCACCGATTGGACCCGGGATACGGCGCCCAACACGACGAGTCAGCAAGCGTTTTCGCTGGAGCAATTTCGAGTCTATGCGAACCTGACTATCCTCCCCGATAGGCTGGGGATTTACGTGGATGAACAGATCGCACCCAATGGCTCGCAGAACGAAGAAGCTTACGTGCGCTATGGCAATACGAGAGACGGCTTTTATATCAAGGGCGGCCAGTTCTACTTGCCCTTCGGATTCAGGCTGCAGGATCAAACCGCTTTGGTGCGCCAGGTCACCGGTATCAATATGACGACGCCGGACAAGGGCCTGGAACTTGGCTATGAGCATTCATCGTGGTCGGCACAGTTCGACTTCACGAATGGCGTGGCCAATACCAACGGATCCGGCTACCAAGCCGTCGGCAACCTGGCGTACACCAAGCCAATCTGGCGGCTCGGAATTTCAGGGGATTTCACTAAATCCGACACGGGTAGCAAAAGGATGGGGGGTCTTTTCGCCGGATTGAAAACCGGGCCGATCGCTTGGCTGGCGGAAGCAGATCTGGTTCACGATGACAGCTTCCCGGGAGGCCGCACGTTGGCCGCCGGACTGTTCGAGGGGAACTGGCGGGTACGCCGAGGTCACAATCTGAAACTCACCGCGGAATACTCCGACCCGGATCGTTCCGTCTCCAACGATCAGGAGGCTCGCTATAGCCTCCTCTATGAATACACACCGCTGCCGTTCTTGCAATTGCGCGCAGGCTTCCGCCGCTACCGCGGCATACCGCAGAACAACACCGAAAATCGACAGCAAATCTTGATGCAGTTACACGGCTACTTCTAGCATTCAGGGCGCCGTCCCCATCGACGGCGCCCTCCCCCGTGCTGTGCACCTTGAGCTATAAGCGACCCGTTACCACCAGAACAAGCAGGATGATCAGTAGCAGACCCAGCCCGCCGCTGGGGTAATAACCCCACCCTGAGCTATACGGCCAAGTCGGGAGTGCTCCAAGCAAAAGTAGAACCAATACAATTAAAAGGATTGTGCCTATCGACATTATTATCTCCCACTAGCAGTAGCTAGCGATGTACCCAAACTTTAATCGCGATGATTTTGTCTGACAGTCGGGACGCCTCGTTACCCTATGTAGGGGCTGTCCTACCGGACGGATTCGAGTCCCGATGGAACGCAGCAGAGGCCGCACGCGCGGCAGGTCCAAGCACTTCCGGGTGCAGCATTACCGCGTACAGTGAAACGCTGCGCGCACCTCCCGCGACGAGCGGCAAAGGCTTAAGCGTTCCACGCTGTAACAGTTCGGTAAGCATGTGTTCGGGCAACCACGCGTAAGCGAGGCCTGCCGACACGGTGGCCAATGAGGCCTCCATGCTGCTCACAGTGAAGCGTCGTTCCGCTCCCAACCAGCCCTCGTCGCGTGGCTGCGCGGTGCCGGAGTCGCGCACCACCGCTTGAACATGGTGCACCAAGTCGCTCGTGGTCAGTTCGCGCGCCAATTGCAACAAAGGGTGGTCAGCGCGCGCCACCGCGACAAACGTGACGTCCAAGAGCCAGTCGCTCAAATGTCCGGGCGGTACCCGGCTGGTAACCACCAGGTCGGCGCCGCCCTCCACAATGGCCTGCTCCGCGCCGGACAGCACCACATCGGACAATTGGATTTGCGTATCAGGACAGGTCCGCTGCAATTCCTCGACGATGCGCAACAACCGCTCGCGCGGAAAGGCCGCATCCACCACCAACTTGAGCTCGCTTTCCCAGCCTTGTTTGAGGCTGCGTGCCAAGAACTCCAGCATGTCCATCTCCTTAAGGAGCTCTCTGGCGCGCTTGAGCAGTGTGTGGCCGTGGGGGGTGAGAACGGACTTGCGTCCCTCGCCTACCAGGACCGGAAGGTCCAGGGACTCCTGAAGTCGGGCGACCGAATAGCTGACAGCCGACTGGCTGCGGTTCAATGCCGCCGCAGCTTGCGCGAACCCGCCGTTATCGACCACAGCGGCCAGCACTGCCCATTGTTCCAACGTCGTTTTCGCGAGAGTCACGTTTGATCCATTTATTTGATCGATTCGTCCTAAATTTTGCGCTTTTTAATTGCCCGATTCGACCCTATCTTAGGTGTCAGGAGGTCTCTATGAACGAAATCAGACGCAGTGAAGAACGGGGGTTTGCCGACCACGGTTGGCTCAAGTCCTTCCATACGTTTTCCTTTGCCGATTATTACGATCCCGAGCATGTCGAATTCGGTCCGCTGCGGGTGATCAATGAGGACCGCGTGCAGGCTGGGGCCGGCTTCGGTACTCATGCCCATCGCGACATGGAAATCATCAGCTACGTCTTGTCGGGCGAACTCGCGCACAAGGATTCCATGGGGAATGGATCGACGATCAAGCCTGGAGACGTGCAGCGCATGAGCGCCGGCAGGGGCGTTCGGCATAGTGAGTTCAACCCATCGCAGAGCGAGACGGTGCACTTCTTGCAGATCTGGATACAACCCAGTCAAGCGAATCTAGAGCCGAGCTATGAGGAAAAGAGGTTCACGGCGGCTGAGAAGCGCGGGCGACTGCGGCTCATCGTTTCGCCCGATCAAGCGCAGGGCTCGGTGCTGATCCATCAGGATGCACGGATTTATGCCGGGCTGTTCGACGGCGAAGAACAGGCGGATCTTCAAGTGGCACGAGGCCGCCGTATCTACGTGCACGTGGCACGGGGCGGCTTGACGGCCAATGGCACTGCTCTGAACGCCGGCGATGCGATGCGGATTACTCGAGATGCAACACTGCGTATCGAAGGCGGGAAAGACGCCGAGGTGTTGGTATTCGACTTGCCGGGAGAGGACTAGAGACCGGGGTTCTTTCGCGACCAGTACCAATAAAGGGGAAGGCCTGCCAACAATACCGCGACGCCCTGCAGCGCTTGGCGGGGTGCCGCAACGAAGGTATTGATGAGTAGCGCCGCCGTCACTAGCAGGAAAATCACGGGCACCACTGGGTAGCCAAGCGCTCGATAGGGTCGCGGCGCATTGGGCATGGTCCGTCTGAAAACGAACAGCGAGCCCGTGCTCAATCCATAGAAAAGCCACGAGGCGAATACCACCGAATCGGTCAGCGTATCGTACGAGCCGGACAGCGCCAGCACGCTGCCCCAAGCCGCTTGCGCAACGATGGCCCGGGCCGGAACATTCGATCGGGGCGATAGACGGGCAAGTCCCCTGAAGAAAAGTCCGTCGCGCGCCATCGCATAGGGAACTCGTGAATTCGCGAGGACGCTGGCGTGCAGCGAACCGAAGGAGGAAATCATCAGTGCGACCGCCGTCATCGAGACCGCGGTTGGACCGAGGAAGCGCCTCAGCACTTCTGTTGCTACCGATGAGCTCGTTGGCACACTGGCAATTTCCAGCGGCGTCATCGCATAGTAGTAGGCCACATTAACGAACAAATATAACGAGGCCACGACGAGCATGCCCCCTACGAACGCGCGCGGCAGGTTGCGCTGAGGATTGCGGATTTCCCCGGATAGCGGCGCGACGTTGTTCCATCCGTCATAGGCCCATAAAGCGCCCAGCATGGCCGCGCCAAATCCCGCGTAACCGCCGCGAGCGGTGTCGGCGACCCCCTCGCAACTGCCCCCGAATCCCGAGCCGGAGAAATGAGACCCGTCGCCCGGTGCGAACACAAACGCGCTGATGCCGACGCCGAGGATTAAAGCCACCTTGGCAATCGTGAGACTCAGCGCTGTTCGCCCGCCTGCCGTCACCGACGCACAATTGATCAGCGCTACCGTCCAAATCGTGGCAAGGGCGACCACCGTCAGGCCGCTGACGTGCAGTTGGTAACCGAACAGGCTGCCCTCCAGGCGCCATTGCTCCAATGCGCCGCGAGCGGCCACATTCATGAATATGGCCAGCCCTACCGCAAGAGCAGCTTGTGAACCGGCTTTGGCTACCGCGAAAGTCATCCAGCCATACAAAAAGCCCACAGCCTTGCCATAAGCGCGTTTGAGGTAGACGTAGTCGCCGCCGGCCTCCGGCATCATGGCGGCAATCTCTGAATAGGAGAAGGTGCCGGCGAGCGCCAGCAAGCCTGCCGCGAGCCACACAAACAGCACTGCCTTGGGGCTGCCCACGTTGCAGGTCATCACTCGGGTTTTGAGAAAAACCCCGGTGCCGATCATGTTCGCGACATTGACCGCAATGGCACCCCACGCACCTACGCCGCGCGTCAATCCGGGGTTTGCGGCCGTCTGCGAAGGTGCACTGATCATTCGTGTAGTAGTATCGTGCAAATGCCAACAGATTTTTCGCAATTCGGACCATTTTTAGTTGCGGCTGTGGTGTTGTTCGCCGTCTATCGGCGCTTTCGGCGCAATTTCGGACAGCAGCCGCTGCGACCGGTGCGCATGCGTATTCGCATCATCATGCTGTTGATCGTCGGTGGGATTCTGCTACCGGTTGTCCCGCGGTCTGCGCCTTTCGTGGCAGCGGTCGTAGTGGGATTGGCTTTGGGCATCGCACTCGCATCGTGGGGTGCGGCGCGCACGCGGTTTCTGAAGGTTGATAACCAACGCTACTACGTGCCGCACACCTATACGGGCATGGCCGTATCCTTGCTGTTTCTGGGCAGGCTGGTCTATCGGCTCATCCAAGTCTATGCCGGCTCGGGTGTAGCTCACGGCGTCGGCGCGTCCACTCAAGGCTATGCGCCCGCAGGCATGCTGCAAAGTCCTTTGACCCTCGGCTTATTTTTCGTGCTGGTGGGGTACTACGTCTATTACTACAGCGTAGTGCTGTGGAAATCAAAACGCGTCACTGCGGACGAGGTCAGCCAACCGACACTCGATCCGGTGAGCTAGCAAAACGCGCGCGAAGGCACGCGCCGATTTACCTCAGGGTGATAACCACCGCGTAGGTAATCAGCAGAAACGTGACCATCAGAGCGTTGTTGCCCCATCGAGATACCAATTCAAGCATGACCGTTACTCCACATTTGTCGCGGCGCAACTTTACAAGCACCGCCGTGGAAAAGGCATGGCGCAGGTCTCAAAATGAGCGAATGGCCTCACAGTTCGCAGCGCGTTATGTCACTTGTGCTACCCTCCCGCCGTCATGAATATCTTATTGGTAGAAGACAGCGAGGAAGTCAGCTGCATAACGGTGGAATATCTGCATGAACTCGGGCACCAAGTTATAGCAGTGGCGGAGGCTGAAGAGGCCATCGCGCGCCTCAAGCAGGCGCAGTTTGACGCCGTCATGACCGACATTCGGCTGCCCGGCATGTCCGGCATCGAACTCGCCCGCGCGCTAGTTGCGGACTACCCGCATCTTCCGGTGGTTATCGCATCAGGGTATGGCGCACTGAACGTCGAGTTCTTGATAGGCGAAAAATTACCTACGGTCCTCATGCTACCCAAGCCATACGACCTGCCTGACCTCGAGCGCACCCTGGCGCAAGCCGCCGCGCAAAGACTCTGAAACCAAGGGCACGCGCCCATGACGGCTAACTCTTGCGAAACGTGGTTCTAACGACCGTAGTCCTCCCGGTGCGGTACTCTTTCGGAGGCGCGTACCCGATGACGCGCAGCGCCCGGCGCCAAGCTGCTGCTTGCGGTGCAGGGGCCGGCGGATCATGCGGCGCAAACGGCGGGGTCTCCGGATTCGGCGGGCTCGGAATATTCTCGCTTCGCATGAAACACTCCAATTTGGCTCAACCAGCCAGATGATGGAGTGCTGAGTTTTCACCAGGGATCGGTGAACCGCCTGGGACCATGTAGGATTTCCAGAGCGCGGATGTCGGACCGCGAAGGCGCGGACGTTAAGGCTTTAGATGGCGAGATAGGGCCAATTGCTTTCGACCGCAATCTCCTGCAATGCCGCGGCGGTAACCTCGACCTGAAATTCGCGCACCGTTCCCGATTCATGTTGCGCGCGCCCATCAAGTTCCTGCGTCAGCCGGCGCAGCTGCACTTGCGTGCGGCCGAGCGCGTCGCTGAATTCCGCAGACCAAGTCAGAGCGCGCGCATCATCGACTGCTCGAGCGACGCGTTGCAACTCTTCAATGTAGACGGTGGCAGAGCGGCCACTGCGGCGGGCACCAAAAGCGACGACGGAGGCCATCGACCGGTCCACCAGATCCCGAAGTCTGCTCGGTCCCTGCTGATAGCTCAAATATGGATGGGCGCGCAGGCGGCCTGTGGCAATTCGGGCAATGGTCCAACAAATCACCGCGCTTCTGGCGAAAACGGCGCCATCCGCGGTCGGCTTGCCGAGCACCCTGGCGAAGGCCCGTGCCCGCAAGGCCACATTACGCAGATTCCGGAGTCGCACCACTTCGGTATCGATCATTTTTTTTAGCCCTTCTATGCCCCCTAACTCCTGGCGCTAGCCGGAGCATCCCTTCCTCGGGGCGGTGACGTATTCTCACATTCCTAGGCTACAAATTTCTGTAGGACTGCATCGTATGCACGTGCCGGTGAGGGCCCGAATAAGGGGTTAATGTCAAATGCGCACCGCTTATGGTCGGCTATAGTGGCGTACATGATACAACCACGCCCTCAGATCGGCTTTTGGATGTGCGTGGCGCTGGTGGTGGGCAATTCGGTCGGCTCCGGGGTCTTTCTGCTACCGGCGTCCCTTGCGCCCTTTGGTCTCAACAGTGTCATCGCCTGGGGTTTCACTGCCAGCGGAGCCATCGCGCTCGCTATAGTCTTCGCGAGCTTAAGCCGCGCCTACCCGAAGGCTGGCGGTCCTTATGCCTACGTGCACCTCGCTTTTGGACCGCTCACGGCGTTCATCGTCGCCTGGGGATATTGGATTTCCATTTGGGTGGGCAACGTTTCCATCGCCACCGGGGCGGTGAGTTATCTCAGTCCGTTGGTGCCGTGGATCGCCCAGCAACCCGGCGCTTCCGCCGGAGTCACACTGCTGTTGTTGTGGATGCTTACAGCGGTCAACTGGTACGGCATCAAGGCATCGGGATGGGTACAGAGCGTAACAACCGTCCTGAAATTGATGCCGCTCGTGGCAGTGGTGCTGCTGGGCCTGTTCTCGGTACGCACGGCCACCATCGCAGAAGTGAGCGCAATTCCCCTGTCGGTCGGCGGGGTAACTTCGGCCGCCACCCTGACCCTTTGGGCTCTGCTGGGATTGGAATCCGCCACGATTCCCGCCGACAAAGTCGCAAACCCCGGACGCACCATTCCCATCGCCACTTTGCTAGGCACGATCGTGACGGCCGTCATTTGTGCGATCGCCTGCACCACGGTGTTGCTATTGGTTCCGCCGGCCGCGCTGGTCCAATCCAATGCCCCATTCGTCGAGCTTGCCAGCCAATCCTGGGGCGCCGCAGCGGGAAAACTCGTGGCGGTGTTTGCCGCGGTCAGTGCTTTCGGGGCTTTGAATGGCTGGATACTGCTTCAAGGGGAACTGCCGCGCGCGATGGCTATCAGCGGCGTCTTCCCTAAGATTTTTGCGCGCGAGTCGGTGCATCGCACGCCTGGATTTGCTTTGTGTTTCGGCAGTGCGTTGGCTACTGTACTGATCCTGGTGAACTATCAAAAATCCATGGTCAAAGTTTTTACGTTCATGATTTTGCTTTCAACCACCGCCTGCCTGGTCCTCTACGCGCTGTGTTCGGCGGCACTGCTAAGACTGCACTGGACGGCTCGATTGGGCGGCGCTCGCCGCGGCTCAGCTTGGCTGGCCGCGATCGGCATCATCGCGACCGCGTATTCTCTGTGGGCCGTTGTCGGCGCCGGGGCAGAAGCGGTTGCCTGGGGCGCCGTTCTATTGCTGCTGGGCGTCCCTTTTTACTACTGGTTCACGCGGAGCTTGCGCTAATTTCAATGTGGCGTTCCTTGGCAGCGGTTGCAGTCGGTGGCGCGCTAGGCTGTATCTTCCGCTGGTCTCTCGCCGTCCTTTTCAATCGATACTTCCCTGCGATTCCGCCAGGTACCCTGGCGGCAAACCTCATCGGCTGCTATGTCATCGGCGTCGCCATCGCCTTTTTCGCTGCCTCCCCTACCTTTTCCTCTGAGTGGCGCTTGTTCATCATCACGGGATTCTGCGGCGGCCTGACCACGTTCTCCACCTTTTCGGCCGAGGTGGTGCTCTTGCTTCAGTCGGGACGATCCCTAGCGGCTTTGGGGGCCGTCGGAGCGCACCTGATAGGGTCACTGCTGATGACTTTCGCCGGCATTGCCACCGTGGCATGGCTCAAAAGCTAGGCCTGCGCCGCGCCGCGAATAATCGCCAGCGCCCAGGCCGCGCAGATGGCTAGTCCTGCGATCCATCCCGTGATCGCTTGGATAGTGCTGCCGCGCCGGCCCGACACTCCCAACCGGGTATACAGCCAGCCGACACCGGTTCCAAAGACAAACCCAAGCGCGTGCCCCAGGACATCAACGTGCGCATCGCCTGCGCCGAGCAAAGTCAGCAAGCAGATGCCTGCGATCAGGGGTGCCCAGCGATACCACAGGCGTTCGCGCAGTGTCAGCTGCTGCCGCGAAGCCATACCCGCGAGCAGCCCCAGGGTGGCGAACACCGCCGTCGAAGCCCCCACCGCACGATGCGTGGCGGGTGACATGAGCACTTCCGCGTAATTTGCCAGCGCCGCCGCTCCTAAAATGCTGAGCCACGCGACGCCGGGCCCGAGCAATCGAGCGGCAGCGATGCCTGCGACCACACCGAACAGCAGGTTGCCAAGCAAGTGTTCCTGGTCCAAGTGCAATGTGAGGGCCGTGATCGAGCGCCACCACTCGCCGGGGGCGGCTGCATCCAGCGCTCCTATCGCGAACCAGTCGCGGCCGAGCAATCCGCTGCCCGCGCCATAGGCTGCGGCCAGCAGAATCACTACGTAACAGACAGCGCCGAGTCCCGCCCCAGGATGCGGATCAATGGTCGGAATTGTGCGCGGCACGCGGCGCTCTGCGGAATACCGGCTGATCTCTTCATACGCTTCGCGAAGCGTTGCCGGTGCCACAGTCAGGACCCATGCACCCTCGGTCTGTCGGGCCTCGTGCTGGATGTTCCTAGCCTCAAGTACCAGGCTGAATTCCCTGCAAAGCGATTGCGAGCCGCGAAAGACGACGGCCTCATCGGGAGGCTCCTGGCCGGGTTCAACCATCGCCGCACTGCGCCAGGCGTTCAAGCTGCCGCCAAGCGTACCTGACGGCATTCACGCGCCCACCGTCCGGCGCCAATTCGGCAATACTGTCGGTGGGGCTCCCGCCCAGCCGCTCATAGAAGCGGCGCGCCTGAAAGTTTTGCTCATAGACCCACAGATGTAGTGCTGAGCTAAGTCCCTCCCTTACGACGGGTCCCTGCCCTAGGATGGTTTGGGCTACGACGGCCATCAACTGGACACCCAGGCCCCGGCCCTTTTGCCCCGGTTCGACATGCAGATTGTCCAGCAACGTTCCCCACTGCGGATCGGCGTCGAGAAACGCGCACGCGAATCCCTGGATTTCTCCGTCATGCTCGCTGACGAATGTGAATTGGCTTTCGGAAGGGTTGTCGCAGAGCCGCTCGCGCCAGAGCTGCAGTCTATTGGCAATCACCGGGCCCTGTAAGAAGTCCTCTCGAAGAATGCCTCGATAAGCCGTTTGCCAGCTCCGGGCATGAAGGTTCGCAATGCGGGCCGCATCGCTCGAAACCGCGTGTCGAATCGTCATGCGTCGGTTGATTCCTGAACGTCATGGGGGCTGTATGATCATGGGCCCACCACCGACGAGGAGAGTGTTATGGCCAAAATTCTTGTTCTATATTACTCGACCTATGGTCACATCGAAAAAATGGCGCAGGCCGTAGCCGAAGGCGCGCGTCAAGCGGGCGCTTCGGTCGACATCAAGCGCGTACCAGAACTCGTCCCAGAGCAAATCGCCAAGGCGGCGCACTTTAAGCTCGACCAAGCCGCACCGATTGCAAGCATCGAGGATCTTCCAAAATATGATGGAATCGTGATCGGAACCGGCACGCGTTTCGGCCGCATTTCATCGCAGATGGCCCACTTTCTCGATCAAGCGGGAGGTCTGTGGGCGCGCGGCGCGCTGCATGGAAAGGTCGGCGGCGCTTTCACTTCCACTGCCACTCAGCATGGAGGACAAGAAACCACGCTGTTTTCGATCATTACCAATTTGCTCCACTTCGGCATGGTGGTTGTTGGATTGGATTACGGTCACGCCGGCCAGATGACCTTGAACGAAATCACCGGAGGCAGCCCTTACGGTGCCACGACCATCGCCGGAAGCGATGGCTCTCGACAGCCCACGGAAAACGAGCTGGTGGGCGCGCGCTATCAAGGAAGAAAAATAGCGGAAACGGCCCACAAGCTCGCGCAATGAGAGTTAGCGCTTGAGCAAAGTTCGCGCTGACGCTACGACATTGCTGACGGATATCCCAAGCTTTTCGAGCACAATTTTACCCGGCGCCGAGGCGCCGAAGCGATCGATACCGATCGCAATTCCGTCGCGGCCGATATATTTGTACCAGCCGAGTGTCGCGCCCGCCTCCAGCGAAATGATCGGTATATTCCTGGGAAACACCGAGCTTTTGTACGCTTCATCTTGCTCTTCGAAAATCTTGAAGCTCGGCATCGACACCACGGTGGCGGTGACGCCGGTCTTTTTCAGTTCCTCGGCCGCTTGTAGGATCACCGACACTTCAGAACCCGTGCCGACAAGAATGAGATCCCGGCCGCTTCCATCGAGGACGTAGGCGCCCCGACGAACTCCCTCGAACACGCGGTATTTTTGAAGATCGAGCACCGGCAGGTCCTGCCTAGAAAGCGCCATAAAGCTTGCCGACTTGCGTTCGAGCGCAAGCTGCCAGCAGGCTGCCGTTTCATTGGCGTCGGCCGGCCGAAAATCGGTGAGCTGCGGGATTGCCCGTAGTGCCATGAGGTGTTCGACGGGTTGATGAGTCGGCCCGTCCTCACCCAATCCCACCGAGTCATGCGTAAAGATATACAGCGAGTGGGAACTTTGCAGAGCACCCATGCGCAACGCCGATCGGCAATAGTCGGAGAAGGTGAAGAAGGTGGAGCCGAACGGGATTAGGCCGCCGTGGGCGGCAATCCCATTGACCATTGCCATCATTCCAAACTCGCGAACGCCAAAAAAAATGTTTCTACCTTTCGGATCGACATGAAAACTTGGCGAGTCTTTGAATAGGGTCTTGGTGGAAGATGTCAGATCGGCCGCGCCGCCAAAGAGTTCGGGCACCGTTTTCGCGAGTGCATTCAGGACCGACCCGCCGGCATTGCGCGTGGCCATGGGCTTGTCGGCCGCAAATCGCGGTATGGCCTTCTCCCAGCCCTCTGCCAGCTGCATTGCGGTGGTGCGGTCAAACTGCTGCGCCAAGTCGGGATATGCCTTGCAGTACGACTCGTGTTGAGCATTCCACCGCGCTTGGGCCGCCTGTCCCTTTGCCACCGCTTGCCGCCATTGCGCTTGCGCTTCAGGGGGGATGTAAAAGCTCTGGTCCTCCGGAAAGCCTAAATTCCGTTTAGTCGCCTTGGTCGCGTCCGGTCCCAATGCTTCGCCGTGCGCCGCATTGGTGCCGGCTTTGGGCGAGCCATAGCCAATCACCGTGCGCACGCGGATGAGCGATGGCCTTGCGGTCTCTGCGTGTGCGGCGGCGATCGCCTTTCGCAACGCAGCCAAATCATTGCCGTCCTCGACCATTTGTACATGCCAGTGGTAGGCCTCGAAGCGTCGCGTAACGTCCTCGGTAAAACTCAACTCAGTCGGGCCATCCAACGAAATCAAGTTATCGTCATAAAAGACGATGAGCTTGCCCAGGGCCAACGTTCCTGCCAGCGAGGCGGCTTCATGCGAAATCCCCTCCATCAGATCCCCGTCGCCGCAAATAACATAGGTACGGTGATCCACCGGCCGGTGATCGCCATGGTTGTAGGTCGCCGCGAGGTGCCGTTCTGCGATGGCAAGGCCCACCGCTTCGGCAAATCCTTGCCCAAGGGGCCCGGTCGTGACTTCGACCCCGGGGGTTTCTGCAGATTCAGGGTGTCCTGCGGTATGCGATCCCCACTGACGGAATTGCTTCAATTGCTCGAGCGGCAAGTCATACCCGGTCAGATGGAGCACACCGTAAAGCAATGCCGAAGCGTGACCGTTCGACAGCACGAACCGATCGCGATCCGGCCATTGGGGGTCGGTCGGATTGAATTTCATCACCTCGTGAAACAGCAAATAGGCGATTGGCGCCAATCCTAACGGAGCGCCGGGGTGCCCGCTCTTTGCTTTCTCAACCTGATCGACAGCAAGAAACCGTAAAGTATTGATACTGATCTGCTCGAGCGCTTCTGAACTTGCATTCATATAACGATCACACCTCTTGAATCGGTTGATGCGCGGCCGCGCGCATCGCGAAAACCCGATGGTAAGTAAAAGCGGCTAAGCCGGATAGTCCTCGGTCGATTTTGCGGGCGGCCTGCCAATTCGACGCAGCAGCCAATAATCGACGGACAGAAAACCCGGACCGGCGATAGCGAGCCACAAGAATAACGCGAGATATTCGAATTCATCGAATCCCAGCAGTGTTTCGAGCGAATCCACATCGGCCCACTTGGCCGCTTTGATGGCAACGATCATCGTAATCCCCAAAGCCCCAGCGGATATCCGCGTAAGCAATCCCAGCAGCAGGAACAGCCCACCGACGAACTCGATACCGGAAGTCAGAGGGGTGAAAAAATGAGGAAACGGAATGCCCCAACCAATGAAGTTTTCGGTCACCTGCGGTAGGTTTTGCAATTTGCCCCAACCGCTCAGCAGAAACACCCAGCCCACGGTAATACGTGCAAAAAGAGGGGCCAGCCAACCGAGGTGCCCCGCTACCTTCCGCGGCCAGTCCACCAGCGATTCGATAATACCCTTCATGAATTCGTCTCCCTCGTTAAAGCAGGCCCTTTCGTCTCATGGCATCGACTGATTTTCTTAGCTCCGCGCAAATAGATTGGGGTACTGCTGAGGCTGCGCACGCAGGTACTGTACAGGTGCCTTGATCTGGGCGCCAAAGTGCGCTGCTGCATGCCACGGCCAGCGCGGGTCGTACAGCATGGCACGTGCAAGGGCGATCAGATCGGCATCGCCGGTGCTGATAATCGCTTCCGCCTGTTCGAACTCCGTGATCAAACCGACCGCGACCACCGGTATGCTCACCGCCTGTTTCACGGCTCGCGCGAGCGGCACCTGATAGTTCGGCCCGGCGGGTATCTGCTGAGCCGGCGTCAGGCCGCCGCTTGAAACGTGGATGGCACTGCATCCGCGGCTCTGAAGTGCCTGGGCAAAGATGATCGTCTCCTCGATCGACCATCCGCCCTGCGCCCAGTCCGTGCCCGAGACCCGCATCGTGACCGGCTTGTCCGGCGGGACGGCCGCCCGAACGGCGTCGAACACCTCGAGCGGAAAGCGCATTCGATTGGCGAGCGAGCCTCCGTATTCATCGTCTCTGCGGTTCGACATCGGCGACAAGAATTGATGCAGCAAATAGCCATGTGCGCCATGCAGCTGAACCGCGGCGAGTTCAAGCCGCGCGGCTCGCCGTGCGGCATCGGCGAAAGCTTGGCGCACTTTCAGCATTCCCTGCCTATCGAGCGCGGCGGGAGGCGCCTGATTGGCGCTAAACGGGAGTGGTGACGGTGCCACGGTTGGCCAGCCATGTTTATCAGTCGGCGGGATTTGTGCCCCTCCCAACCATGGCTTTTCCGTGGAAGCCTTGCGGCCGGCGTGCGCCAATTGAATCGCGATCGGCATATTCGAGCATTTGCGTATCGCACCCAGCGTGTGCGCCATCGCCGCTTCTGTTTCATCAGAGTACAGGCCCGCATCAGCGTAGGTAATTCTACCTTCCGGCGTAACCGCGGTCGCTTCGATGGTCAGAAGCGCCGCGCCGGACAACGCCAAGTGGCCAAGATGAATCAGGTGCCAATCCGTCATGCAGCCCTCTTCCGCGGAGTACTGACACATGGGGGCCACGACAATTCGATTCGGCAATTCAAGGTTGCCGACGTGTATGGGCCTAAAGAGATGGGCGTCGTTCATGGTTCGTCCATTGTACTACTCGGCGCGCGTACTTCTGATGCGATTGTCGCGGATCTCCGACGTGCGCGCGTGCGTCACTTTCTCCGACAAAGTCCACTGCAACAAAGTCGTAACAACTATTTGCGATTCTTTCGCGTTCTGCAATTGTTGTTCATTTGCCACGGAATTTTACTCATGCTACATCGACTTCCTTCAGCCACTGCGCAATGCGCAGCGGTCCTCATCGCCGGCTTTAGCGCCGTTTGCAATGCCGCCGCCGCCGACACCGGCGCGGCAGGAAGCGCAACGACTGACCGCAGAGACGACGCACTTGCGGAGATAACCGTTCTCGCTCAGCGCACGACACCGGAAATCGCGCGCGACGCCGAGCGACAAGCACCGAATCTCATCAATATTTTGACTTCCGAGGAAATGCAAAAGCTGCCCGACGTGAATACCGGGGAAGCCATCCGCCGCGTACCGGGTATTTCATTGGAAACAGATACCGGCGAAGGACGCTACATCAACATTCGCGGCCTGGACGCCGACCTCAACAGCACCACGTTTGGCGGCTTGCGCTTACCGCCGACCAACAACAGCTCGCCGTCGGGCGCGGGCCGTGCCGTGGCTTTCGACTCCATTCCGGTCGGTTTCGTCGGCGCCATCAAAGTGACGAAATCCAACCTTCCGGAGCAGGATGCCGAGGCGCTGGGCGGGACCATCGATATCACGCCGAAGACGGCACCTTCGGATGGCAAGCCCTTTGCGGAACTTCATGCCGGCACCGGCATGGAACTGCTGCGTCATACGTGGATCACGGATCTTGCGGGAACCGCGGGGGCGCGCTTTGGCGGCAGCGGCGACTATCATCCCTTCAGCATTCTCATCACTGCGTCCACTTACGACGATCGCCGCGGCGTCGACGATGCCGAGGCGGCCTTCATCGACAACCAGCCCGCCGGAATTCCCGACAAAGCGTTCGCGGCGTTCGAGCAGCGCTTCTACAACTATCACCGCGAACGGCACGGCTATGGCGCCGATTTAAGCTTCGCTCCCGACGCAGATAATCAGTACTTCATTCGCTACTACGATGCCGGATATTCCGAAACGGTCAATCGCAACCGCCTCATCTGGAATTTCACCGGCGCGCCCACGGCGGATCCCAACAACCCCAACGGGTTTATCGACACCGGGACCTTCACCAAGGCGCTGCGCGAAGAGAAGGAGTATCTGGACTCGAAGGTGGTCGAGATCGGCGGCAAGAACGAGTTCGCCGGCAACATCCTCGACTATCACGTCGGCTATACCAAGGGCACGTACGTCAAACCTTACGATCTTAATTCGGGGTTCGACAACCCGAGTCTCGCGAATGTTGCCTACGACAACACCACGCGCCCGAACTGGCCGGCAGTACAGGTGCTCCCGGGCACGCCCGCGAACGGTACTGTGAATGTGAATCCGTATGACCCGGCGGGCTATGTACTTTCGGGCCTCAACACGCAGTCGCAGCACAAGGATGATCACGAACTGGGCATCGGAGCGAATCTCGCCATTCCGACGCATTTCACCGACCGCTCGGACGAGCAAATCAAAGTTGGCGTGAACGCGCGCATCCGGCGCAACACGGCCGACCAGACCTCCGCTGCCGTGGCCAACGTGCCGGCTCTGCCGCTCACTTCGCTATCCTACGGCGGCAACTTTACCTACTATGATGGCCATTACTCGATGGGCCCGCAAATCGACACCACCGCGATACGGGCGCTTTATGCAGCCGCGGTGGCGGCAGGCAACATCAGTGGCGATCCGATCGGCAATGCCCTCGCCGATGTGCACGATAAGGAAAACGTGTATGCCGTCTACGGTCAGTACCAGTTCGGCTACGGAGCTTTGGGCATCGTCGCCGGCGTTCGTGTGGAAAAGACGCAAGCCACTTACGCAGGGTTCGCTTCGGATTCCTCAGGGTCGGCCGCGAGCCTCGGTTGTCCGATTCTCGACCCCATCAACAATCCGACCACGCACGTCTGTGCCGTGTCGAACGACCGCAACTACACCAACTACTTCCCGACCGCGCAGGCACGCTACGAGATCCAGCCGGATTTAGTCGCGCGCGCCGCCATCTCCTCGACCATTGCCCGACCCGGCTTCCAGCAGGTGACGTCCGCGACCACGGTCGACGCCAGCGGCAACATCACCACCGGCAATCCGAATCTCAAGCCGACTACAGCCACCGGTTTGGACTTGGCCCTCGAGAAGTACCTACCGCACGCCGGCATCGCTTCGATCGGATTTTTCGCCAAGGACATCAAGAACTACATCGTCACGAACGTACAGCAGACGGCCGGCGGCCAGCAGAATCTCGGCGGCAACTTAGGGATAGTGAAAGTCATCAGCTTCGCGAACGCCTCAACCGCGACGCTTTATGGCTTTGAAATGGACTACGTGCAGCATTTCTCCGACATCCTGCCGGGCCCGCTCGGCGGCTTAGGGGTGTCCGCCAACTGGACCTGGGTGGATTCGCAGTACAACATCCCGGTGTTCAATGACTCCGGGGTGAGAATCGGCACGCGACCTTCGCTGCTGCCGTCCAGTTCGCGCAATACCTTCAACGCGGACGTTTTATACGACATGTACAACTTGAGCATGACACTGGGCGCGTATTACACCAGTCGAAACATCTTCGGCGTCGGTGGAACCGCTGCGCTCGATGTGTGGTCCCAGGAGCGGCTCTCGGTCGATTTCGGCAGTCAATACAAATTGACGGAAGCGGCAAGCGTGTACTTCAACGCCAAGAATCTCACCAATACGGCCTTGAAATTCACCGAAGGGCCGGGTCCGAACCGCGTCATTCAACGCGAGTATTACGGGACGACGTTGCAGTTTGGCGCCAATTTCAAGTTCTAATTTAGAGGCTTAAGTTCTGTTGGCCGCTGTGCTATATTGTTAGATAGCTAACTATTAGAGGGCTGTCAATGAGCGACCTGGAAGAGCGATTCAGCGATGCGCTGCACAGCACTTCCCGAGCTTGGCGCCAGGCTGTGGATCGCCGCCTGAAGTACCTGGGCGTCAGCCAGGCCAGTTGGATGACCATTGCCTTCGCCGCAAAGGCGCGCTCTCCTCTCTCTCAGTCGGAGCTTGCCGAAAAGCTGGGGGTCGAGGGGGCAACCATGGTGGCGATGATCGATAGGTTGGTGAACGCGGGCCTGGTGCTGCGCGAAGCATCGACCACCGACCGGCGCGTCAAGCGCGTCGTGCTTACGCCGGCGGGAGCGAAGATCTACGACAGAGTCAAAGCCGAAGCGGTGGCATTGCGCAAGGAATTGCTGGCCAACACCGATCCGAAGAAATTACTGATCGCGACCGAGCTGCTCGAGAGCTTGCAGGGAATCATCGAAACAAAACCATGAATCGTCCGCTCAATCGGCCGATGATCACGATATCGATCATGTTGGCGACGATCATGCAGACGCTGGACAGCACCATCGCGAATGTCGCCCTGCCGCACATGCAAGGCACCCTGTCCGCCTCACAAGATCAGATTGCTTGGGTGCTGACGGCATATATCGTAGCCTCCGCCATCGCCACACCGCTCACCGGCTGGCTCTGCGATCGCTTCGGGCAAAAGTACATATTTTTAGCCTCCATTTCCGGTTTCACCGTGGCCTCGGCCTTGTGCGGCATGTCAAACAGCCTCGCGGAAATCGTCGCAGCACGGCTTCTGCAGGGCGTGTTTGGAGCAGCCCTGGTGCCCTTGGCACAAGTGGTCTTGATGGAAATCAATCCGCGAGAAAAGCAAGGTTCAGCCATGGCCGTGTGGGGCATGGGGGTGATGGTGGGACCCATTCTGGGTCCGACTTTGGGAGGGTGGCTGACCGATAGTTATAACTGGCGATGGGTGTTCTTCATCAATGTCCCCATCGGCATCGTCGCCTTTTATGGCATGTGGAAATACATTCGGCCGGATCCGGGCCGTAGGAGCATGCGCTTTGATGTATTCGGGTTCACCACCCTGAGCTTAGGGCTAGGTGCCTTGCAGTTGTTGCTGGATCGGGGCCAACAGAACGACTGGTTTTCCTCCACCGAGAGCTGGATCGAGGCCATCGTCGCAGTCATCGCCGCAACTTATTTCGTCGCGCATACGCTTCTGACGCCGGCCAAAGAATCGTTCTTGGACTACCGGCTGCTCAAAAACCAGAACTACGTGACTGGATTGATGTTCATCTTCATCGTGGGTCTGGTGTTGTATGCCACGCGTGCCCTGACACCGACCATGCTCGAGGAACTGCTCGGTTATCCGGTCGCCACTACCGGCTTGGTCACCGCTCCTGCGGGTATCGGCACCATGGTCGCGATGCTGATTGCCGGGCGCATCATTGGAAAAGTGGATCTGCGCCTGACTCTGCTGGTGGGTTTCTCAGTTACGGCGTTCGCGCTCTGGCAAATGACGGGATATTCGCTCGATCTGTCGGAAAGCGACATTATCTGGCCGGGCGTCATTCAAGGCTTTGGCACGGGTTTGGTCTTCGTGCCCCTGAGTGCGGCGACATTCGCCACGCTTAGCCCGCAAATGCGTGCGCAAGGGACTTCGCTGTACAGCTTGGTGCGCAACATCGGCAGCAGCATTGGCATATCGCTGGTGCAAACCCTATTGACGCGCAATACCATCAGGGTGCATGCCTCATTGGCTGAAAGAGTAACCACCGCAAGCTCGGCATGGCACAACCCCGCCATTGCATCGGCGTACGGCGTGCATACCGCGGCGGGCGCCGCGCTGCTTGACCGAGCCGTAACCCAGCAAGCAGCGATGATTGCCTACATCGACGATTTCTGGTTCATGCTGTTCTTGACCCTGCTTGTGACACCGCTCTTGCTGCTCATCCGGCCGCCGCGCCGTGGCGATATCGTGGAGGAACCTCAAGCGGTTATGGACTAGAAGCGCGGCTTTCAGGGCGCCGCGAAGTCCTGGGTCCAAAATACCCTGGACCGGGAGCGTAGATTTTCGGCGAAAGCGATGCCGATGAAGGCAAAGCGCCCGTCCATGATGTTCGCGCAATGCGGCGGGCTCGCGAGCCAGCCTTGCGTGACTTCGCTCGC
Organism: Gammaproteobacteria bacterium; assembly: GCA_034667905.1. GTDB lineage: Bacteria > Pseudomonadota > Gammaproteobacteria > Steroidobacterales > Steroidobacteraceae > Bog-1198. Next base: position 76,660 of record JAXDQK010000129.1, read on the forward strand.
CGTCATCGCGCCGGCGGCAATATTTTCCCCGACGATGCGATGATGGCCGAAGCCGGCGCGCTCGACCCGCTTTGCGGGGGTGCTGCCATCGCTTCCCTGATGATCGAAGCGGTCATGAGCTGCCATGTCGGCGGAGTGCGCCAGCGCTGCACGGGTCAGAGAATCATCGAGCGCCAGCGGCGCGACCGGCTTGAAGTACGTGGCGCCGCAACGGCGCCCGCCGGCCCGCGCTGCATTGACCCCAAGGAGAATCTCACCGGCTACCGCCGCGGCATCCCGCGCCGCCGGCAAGTACGCGCGCGCCGCCAGCACCATCCATATCTCCCGGCCACGCTGTTCCGCGCCGAAATCCTCTAGCTGCGGATCTTGCAACGTTTGGCAGTAGTGCGCCGCCAGCGCGCGCTGGATTTCGGCATCACCGGCCACTCCCGAGAGATGTAGCTCGGTCGATTTGGCGGCGAGATAACCGCTGTTGGAAAGGGCACGCTGCAATGAGACGCCCTCGGCCAGTTGCTTGGCGGCGCTCGCGAGACGCCCGCTGTGGTACAACGGCTTGACAGACCTCGAGGTCCCGCAGCCGCGCATGCGATCAAAGTTTGCGGCGTTGAGTGGCGCCGACAGCGCCGTTTGCCAAAGCAACGCGCCGCCGGCGAGCAGCGCCGCTGGAAATGCTATACGAAACGTATCATTTCGCCTGTTCAGCTCCTAAGGCAGGCGTTCCCAGAGGTGCGGCCGGCGATCCGGCGGTCGGCGATCCGGCCAGCAGTCTCACCGCCTTGGGCGCGACCCAGCGCTCGATGTCGTCAAACAGCGTAAAGACCGCCGGAACGATGACAAGAGTCAGCAACGTTGAGGTTATCAGTCCGCCGATTACCGCAATCGCCATGGGCTGCCTGAAATCACTGGCCTCGCCCAACCCTGATGCGACCGGCAGCATGCCTGCCACCATGGCCACGGTGGTCATGACGATGGGCCGCGCGCGCTTATGGCCGGCCTCGACGATGGCCTGCAGGCGAGACTTACCCGCGCGCATTTCTTCGATGGCGAAGTCCACGAGCAAAATCGAGTTCTTTGCCACGATACCCATCAGCATCAGCACACCGATCATCACGGGCAAGGAAAACGGCGTATTGGTGAGGAACAATGCCAGCACCGCGCCGCCTAAAGACAGCGGTAAGGCCGACAAGATGGTCATTGGCTGGAATACCCGCGCAAACAGCAGCACCAGCACCGCGAGCACCATCAATACACCGGCCGCTACGGCAATCGCAAAGTTCGTGACCAACTCGTTCATGAACTCAGTATCGCCGGTTTCCACCAGGCGCACGCCTTGGGGCAAGTTCTTGAGCGTGGGCAGCGCATAGACTTTTGCGTTCGCCGTGCTTAATTGCACGCCGGGGGCCAGGTCCGCATCGATGTACAACCGGCGGCTCTGGTTGTAGCGCCGCACCGCCGAGGGTCCTTGCCCGAAACTCAAGTCCGCTACCGACTTCAAGGGCACGCTCGCGCCGGAGCTCGTGGGAACGGGCAAGTTCTCGAGCGTGGTCAGATCGCGCCGTGACCTCTCCGGCAGGCTGACACGGATCGGAATGGTGCGATCGGTCAAGGCAAATTTCGCGCCGTTTTGCGGCAGATCGCCCAAGGTGGCGATACGGATGGTCTCGCTGATGCTTTGCACGCTCACGCCCATTTGCGCCGCGAGATCCAGCCGCGGATGCACGACTATTTCAGGCCTCGGCAAATCGCCATTGATGCGCGGCGAGCGAATTTCTTGGAGCCCGCGCATCTCATCCAGCAGCTTGTGTCCGGTACGTTCCGTCAGCGCGGGATCATCGCCCACCAGATAAAGCGTGAGATCGCGCCCGCCAAAACCGCTAAAATTTTGGAAGCTGATGTGTGCGTCGGGAACTTGATTGAGCAGCGGCATCAGGCGTTGCTCAATTTCCTTGGCGCTGGCCTTGCGTTGGTCGCGCGGTACCATGCTGATGAACAATGACGCGTTGCGCACTTCGGCAGAATCGGAACCGACGAACTCCACGACGTCGGTCACCTCCGGCTGCTTGCGCACGATGACGGCGGCGGCGGCGGACAAGCGAGCGGTATCCTCAAGCTTGCCGCCCGGCGGCAGTTCGATGTTCAAGATTGAGGTGGAAAAGTCCTCGGGCGGCACGAAAGCCTTCGGTAGCAGCATTCCACCCGCGATCGACAGGGCGAAAAACACGGTACCGAAAGCAATGGTCTTCCAGCGATTGGCGACGCACCACGTCAGCGTCTTGATATAAGCCGACATGATCGGGCCATCATCGCGATGTGGGATGTCATCGCTGTTAAGGGCATAGGCTGCGAGCACCGGGGTGATCATGCGGGCCACCAACAACGAGATGAACACAGCCGCGGCAACCGTGAGGCCGAATTGCCTGAAGTACTGCCCGCTGATGCCGCCCATGAAGCTCACGGGCAGAAACACCGCGATGATGGTGAACGAAGTGGCGACCACGGCGAGTCCGATCTCATCCGCCGCCTCCATGGCCGCGCGGAATCCGCTCTTGCCCATGCGCATGTGGCGCACGATATTCTCGATCTCCACGATGGCATCATCCACCAGCACGCCGGCCACCAGTGACAAAGACAGCAATGTGATCCCATTGAGCGTAAATCCCATCCACTGCATGAAAGCAAAGGTGGGCACGGCCGACAAGGGAATGGCCAGCGCCGAGATCAGCGTGGCGCGCCAATTGCGCAGAAACAGCCAGACCACGGCGACTGCGAGGATTGAGCCTTCGATGAGCGCTTCCAAAGCCGAATGATAAGTCTTGATGGTGTGATCGACCGTCGTGAATATCCGCTGGATATGCAGTGACGGGTTGTCTTTTTGGATCTTGACCAGTTCCTTGGCGACTCCTTCGGCGGTGCTGACGTCAGAGATGCCCTTGGACTTGTAGAGCTGGAATGCCGTCGCGGGGCGGCCGTTGTGCCTTGCCAAGCTGCGAGTTTCAGCGACGCCATCGTGCACGTCGGCAATCTCCCCCAGGCGCACCGACTTGCCCCCCGGAACAATGATGAGCGTGTCGCTCAGGGCTTCGGCGGACTTGGCGCCGCCGAGCACACGGATGGCTTGCTCGCCGCCGCCCACCTGTGCGCGTCCGCCTGGCGCGTCCAAGTTCAGTTGCCGCAGCTGCGCGTTGACCTCCACCGCCGTCAAGCCCAACGCCTGCATGCGCGACGGATCCAATTCGACGCGAATTTCCCGGTCCGCACCGCCGATGCGCTGCACCTGAGCAATGCCGTGCACACCCAATAGCCGTTTGGTGATGGTGTTGTCGATCGCCCAGCTCAGTTGCTCGGGTGTCATGTCGGTGGTCGTGACCGCGTAGATGGCAAATGATCCGCCTTCCGAGTCCTCGCGCTGCACCTGCGGTTCCAAGATGCCTTGCGGCAAGTCGGCGCGTACCCTGGCGACGGCGTCACGCACGTCGGTGACCGCCCGGTCGACCGGCGTGCCGATATTGAACTCGACGATAATCAGTACATTGCCTTCGGAAATGCGGGTTTGCTGATGGTGAATGTTGCCGATGCTGGCAATCGCTCCTTCCACTTTCTGCGCAATCTGCGTCTCCATTTCCGTCGGTGCGGCGCCGGGCTGGAAAATGTTGACGTCGACCGCCGGGAAGGAGACATCCGGATTCAAGTTGATGGGCAGCCGAATGAACGCGACGGTGCCCATGAAAAACAGCACCACGAATAGAACAATGGGGGTTACCGGATGGCGAATCGCCCAGGCAGAAATATTTTTCATGACTTGCCCGCGACGATCAGGACCGGTTTCACGGTCTCCCCTTCTTGCAGGAAGGCGCCGGCCGTGGTGACAATTTGGTCCTTAGGGCTAAGACCTTCCGCAATGGTCACGCCGGTCGGAACCATGCCCGACACGCGCACCGCGCGCCGCTCGACCTTGCCTTGAGCATTGACGATGAGCACGTAGCTGCCCTTGTCGTCGGTGAGCACCGCGGTTTGCGGCACTACGGCGCGCTCTGCGTTGCTCACGGTCACTTCCGCGCGCGCGAAGGCGCCCGGCCGCAGGTTAAGATCCGGCGTGAGCGACACCTTGGCTGTCCCTAAGCGCGTCGCCGGATCGATGACGGCACCGAGGAGCCGGATCCGCCCTTGATAAATTTTCGTTGTGCCCGTGAGCTTCACGTCCACGAGCTGCCCTACCTTCAGCAGCGGCAAGTCCTGTTCGGCCACTTGGCCGCGCAGTTCAGTCTCACCATCCTTGGACAGGCGAAACAACGCTTCACCGCCCGGCATGGCAGTCTGACCCACTTCAACGCTGCGGGTCAGAATGATGCCGTCGGCCGGCGCCCGAACATCAGCTCGCGCGAGCCGTGCCTTGGCTTCTTCCAACTGTGCCGCGGCCACTTTGACATGCGAGGCCGCGGTCACGGCGCTCGACTTACGGCGCTGAGTCTCTTCCGCGGACAGCGCGCCGGAAGCACCCACCGCGCTGGCGCGTTGATACTCGGCCTGAGCCAGTTCGGCTTCGGCACGTGCCTGATCGAGCGCCGCTTCCAGGTTGGTGACCTGCGGCTCGAGCACCGAGTTATTCAGGTGCACCAGCGCCTGGCCCCGCTTCACGTGATCGCCGGCCTCGACGTAAACCGCGGTAACGCGGCCGCCGTCGCCTTCGACGCCAATGGGCATGTCGTAGCGTGCCGCAATGGTGCCGATAATGCTCACCGTGGCAGGCACGGCGCTGACGCCGACCTCTGCGACAGAAACCGCCGGTATGGCGGAGACAGCAACCGCAGGCTTTGCGATCAATGCATGGGTGACGCGCCAGCCTATAAACGACAGCACGGCCAAGATTAAGAGGCCCCCCAGGGACCAGCCGATCAGTCGCCCGTTCAGCGTCTTCTGCGGAGCGGCCGTTTCAGATTGTTGATCAAACAAAATAGTACTCATGACACCACATCCCAAGGATAACTTCCTTTGTCTAGGATGAATCCAGCCAGATGATTCATCTCTTCGTCCTCATTGCGCTCCGCACGCCGAATGTTGTTCGCCATGCGCCGTTTTGCCTGTTGTGCGAACACCCGTGCCATGGCGACCGCCTGTGTTCCGTTCTCACCCGTCGTACCCGCGAGCCTTGCGGCCCGCGACAATACGCAAAGTCCTACAAATAGATCAATGGCAATGTCCGCAACCCGCTTCAGCGCATGCTGCCGATCTGCAATGGATTTTCCGTACTTACGCAGCAAAAAATCGCACGTCTTCGCCAGCTCCACCGTGTACCTTTCGTAAATACCCGCGGACTCGCGCAAAAGTTGCGGCAAACTGGACAAAATTTTGTCGCGGCCTACCCCGGTGACCTGGGTCCAACGCCTTTCGGCATAGTCGCTCAATACACCAAAACCCTTGATGGGGTTATTGAAGATATCGTCAACGGCCGCTTTCATGTCGCCCAAGGACTTTCCGAGGTCCTTGAGCCCCGACAGTGCGATATACAGCCGCAACACCTCATTGGTTCCTTCAAATATCGTGAGAATGCGGCAATCCCGCGTAATTTGTTCGTAAGGATAGTCGCGCATGAAGCCGCTGCCGGCCGCGATCTGCAAGGCCTCGTAAGCGCTGCGCTGCAATGCTTCGCTAGCAAACACCTTACTGATGGCCGCTTCCACCGAATAGTCCTCAACTCCCGAGTCGATATAGTGGGCGACCATCCAAACGACGCTTTCAGCCGCAAAACAGTCAACCGTCATTTGCGATATTTTCTCGCGGATCAGCCCAAAATCAGCAATAGGCTCATTGAACTGCTTGCGCGTCTGCGCCTGATTCGCGGCCAGCGCGATCAGCGCCTTCATTCCGCCGACGGCGCCGCCGCCTAAGCCCGTACGGCCGTTATTCAATATGGACATGGCCACCTTGAAGCCCCTGCCCTCCACGTCCAGCACGTTCTCGGCCGGCACACGCACGCCCGAGAAACTCACCGTCGTGGTCGAGGAGGCCCGAATTCCCATTTTGTCCTCGTGCTGCCCATGACTCACGCCAGGCCAGGCCGCTTCCACTACGAACGCCGTGATCTTGCCTGCCGCAGATGACGTTCGTGCGAACACGGTGTACAGGTCGGCGATGCCGCCGTTGGTAATCCAGATTTTCTCGCCGTTGAGTATCCAAGAGCCATCGGGCTGTTTCGCCGCCTGCGTGCGTATCGATGCGGCGTCCGAACCGGCACCCGATTCGGTCAGACAGAAAGCGGCGATCATTTCGCCGCTGGCCAATTTGGGCAAGTAACGGGCGCGCTGTTCGGGGGTGCCAAACAATAAAATGCCCTTCATGCCGATGGAACTGTGGGCACCGATGGTGAGCGATACCGAACTATCGTGCGAGCTGCTCTGGCTCAAGACTCGCGCATATCCTGCGTTGGAAAGCCCAAGACCCCCGTGCTCCTCGGGAATGATGAGGCCGAATAGTCCCAGATCACGCAGACCTTGGATGAACTCCGCCGGTTGCGCTGCCTCGCGATCCCATCGCTTGAAGTCTTGGTGCTTGGGCCCCAGAAACTGGTCGATGGCATCGACCATCATTCGCAGGACTTCTTGATCCTTGTCCCGCAATTGCGGATACGGAAACAGCTGGTCTTCCAGAATTCGCCCGGCGAGAAGATTCTTTGCGACGCTCATGATGCTTAGTCAGCGATGCGGTCAATTACGAGATCGAGGGCGCCGTCGTGGCCCACCTCATAAGCCAACTCGCCGTACAGATCACCCGCAGCGGGCGTCGGCCGTCCGCTGAATGAGACCCGAGCCGTGATGGACACCCGTTGGCCGCTGACCAGCACCCGCCCCGGCATCATTGAGTCTGCCGCCGACAACTGCACCTGGGTCCCGATGTCGGCGCTGCTAAGACGCTTCGCGGCCAGCGGCGGGCCTTGGCTTCCAGGTTCACGAGCAAACACAAACAAGGGTGCCTCCGGTTTCAAGCGCGACTTCAATGTAGGCGCGATGCGTATATTGACAGTCACTTGCGCCGGTGCCGACCCCTGCCGACTCGCACTCGTCCCTACGGGCGACGCATCCGTCCCAGATGGCGCCGCCGGCCCCAGTTCCGCAATTCGTGCATCGAGCATTTGCTCGATCTGCGGCGGTGGATGCAGCTCCTTTAGCGCTTGCCAGCGGCTGCGGGCGAGCGCGCGGTCACCGCGGCTCGCCGCGGCGAATCCGCCGTACATCAGCGCCTTCGGATTGTTCGGCGCCAACTGAATCGCTTCTTCGAAGAACTGCGAGGCGGCCGGCGTCACTTCGCCGCCCGCTCGTACGCTGATGGCCTCGCCCAACCCCAACGATGCCTCCATGTTCTTGCCCAGCTTGTGCGCGTGATCATAAGCATTGACCGCGTCGTCGGCCCGTTGCAACGCCAGATATGAGCGGCCGAGCATTAGCCAGCCGGCCAAATCATTTGGATCCTCGAGCAAATGGTTCTCGAGCTTCGTCACCATGGCCGCCACTTCAGGAGTCGCAGCCGCTTGCGGCTGCGCCGCGGCTTGCCAATTCCAATTCGACCACAGCGGGTAAAGGACTGCACCGCTGCCGGCCACGAGCAGTGCGGCAAACGCGCCGATGAGCCGGTTTTTTTTGTCGCGCATGAGCGGCACGGCGATGATGGCAGCCGCGATCACGGCCATCACAGCCGCGACGATAAGGAAACTCTTCATTCGTCTAGAGGCATCCGCGAGCGTTGTCGGACGACTCGGTAAATAATGGCGCCGCCCAGAAGAAGCATGAAGAACGGCGCGCCCCAGATCAGCGCGGTCTTCGCCGAGAGAGGCGGTGCGAAGCGCACGAACTCACCATAGCGGTCGGTCATGAAGCTGAAAATAACATCATCGCTCTTGCCGGCAACGAGCATTTCCCGTACCTGCCGACGCAGGTCCGCAGCCAGCTCCACATTCGAATCGGCGATCGACTCGTTTTGACATACCAGGCACCGCAGTTCCTTGATGATGCTCTCGTAACGGACTTGCAATGCGGGATTGGTCATTTGGCCTTGAGCATCGACCGGCGGCGGGGCCTGCTGGGCAAATGAACCTAGGGACGCGAGTGCCATGGCGCATGCCAGCACGCACACTACCGTTTGGGTCCTCACGCTCCGCTCCGCGCAGCGTTAATGCGCGGCAGGAATTCTTTCTCCCACACTTCCTGCGTCACGGGCGAGATGAACTTGAAAATCACTCGCCCGCGGGCGTCCACCAAGTAGGTTTCCGGTGCGCCGTACACGCCCCAATCGATCGCCGTGCGGCCATCCGTATCGAAGGCCACGGCCGAATAGGGATTACCGAGTTGCTCCAGCCACTGCTTGGCTTTTTCCCGCTCATCCATGTAATCAAGACCAATGATTGGCACGACGTGTTGCTTGGAGATCTCCAGCAACGCCTGGTGTTCCTGGCGGCACGGCAGGCACCACGAGGCCCAAACATTCAACACATAGACCTGTCCCTTGAGCGTCGCGTTGCTGACACTGCGCGAGGCGTCCAGGACATCGGTCAGTGCAAATTCCGGTGCAGGCTTGCCGATCAACGGCGACGGCAGGGCGTGAATGTCGCGCTTGGGGTCCAACCCGAATGCAAACAACACGACGAGCGCGATGAAGGCCGCACCGGGTAGCAGAAACTTCCACATCAGGCAGAGCCCAGTTCAGCGCGCGGATCGGGCGGCGAAACCATTCCTTGCGCGGCAACGGGGACTTTGACGCGATAGCGCCTATCGGTCGCCGCGATGAAGCCGCCCAGAGCCATGACGATGGCGCCGAGCCAGATGTAGCGCACCAGCGGCTTGTATTGGACTCGCATGCTCCAGGCATCCCCGCCTAACGGATCGCCCATGGCGACAAACAGATCGCGCGCCCAGTTCACCGATATCGCAGCCTTGCTGTTATTGGTCTGCTGCACCCAGAAATGGCGTTTTTGCGGCAGTAGAACGGTTATCAGCTTGCCGCCGCGGGTGACTTCGATTCGCCCTTGCGTAGCGTCGTAGTTAGGCCCCCGCACATCGGTCGCATCCACGAACTTAAAGTCATAGCCGGCGATGGCGAAACTGCCGCCGGGCTTCATGGCCACGTCCTTCTCGATCTTATAGCTCTCTACACCGCTTGCGCCGATGGCGAACACGCCGACGCCCAGATGCGCGATGGACATGCCGAGCAGTGCCGCGGTCAGCGTCTGTTTCTGGCGCAAGCGTCGCCAGGGCTCGAGCAGCGCCGAGAAAATAATCCAAAAGCCGAAGGTGAAGCCGATCAATCCCACGGGGTGGAACTCTTTGAACACCAACCCCTGGATGGCAACCGACAAGAGGACAGCAGCGCCCAGCAACCACCAAAGCGGTTTCGCAGCGACGGTGAGCTTGCCGCGGCGCCACGCCGAGTGCATGCCGATCGCGAGAAACACCATCAGCGGAAAAACAGGCACCAAGAACATCAGTGCAAAAACCGGCGGGCCGACGGAAATCTTGCCTATCCCCAATACTTCATAGAGCAGCGGCGACAAGGTTCCCCACAGCACCAGCGCTGCGACGCTCACCAGAATCACATTGTTCACCAACAAAAAGAACTCTCGCGAAAATAATTCGAAGCCGCCCGGCGCGTAGAGCTTCGGTGCTCGCCAGGCGTACAACGTCAAAGATCCGCCGATGGTCAATACGAGAAACGCCAGAATATAAAGACCGCGCGTCGGATCCGTGGCGAAGGAATGCACCGAGACCAGCACACCGGAGCGCACCAGAAAGGTGCCTACCAGACTGAGCGAAAAAGCGAATATGGCGAGCAACAGCGTCCAGCTCTTGAAGATGCCGCGCTTTTCCGTGACGCTCAGTGAATGAATCAAGGCGGTTCCGACGAGCCAGGGCATGAAAGAGGCGTTTTCGACCGGATCCCAAAACCACCAGCCGCCCCAGCCTAATTCGTAGTAGGCCCACCAACTTCCCAATGCGATGCCGATGGTTTGAAACAACCACGCGAATATGGTCCAAGGCCGCGTCCATTTTGCCCAGGTTTGATCCAGCTTCCCTTCCAGCATCGCCGCGCAGGCAAATGCAAACGCCACCGAAAAGCCGACGTACCCCGTGTACAGCATGGGCGGGTGAATCGCGAGCGCAAAGTCTTGCAGCACTGGATTCAAGTCCGCTCCATCTTGAGCGGCAGGCAGCAAGCGCAAAAACGGGCTGGAGGTCCACAACGTAAACAGCATGAATCCTGAACTGATGAGCCCCATCACCCCGAGCACGCGGCTGGAAAAGCTCAAGGGCAGCGCGCGGCTGAAGGCGGCCACGGCGACGCTCCAGATTGAAAGGATCAAAATCCACAGCAGCAGCGAGCCTTCATGCGCGCCCCACACCGCCGCGACCTTATAGAAGAGAGGTAACTGCGAATTCGAGTTGCGCGCCACGTACAGCACCGAGAAATCGTTGTTCACGAAGCAATACACCAAGCAGGCAAACGCCACGACCACGAAGACGAATTGACCGGTGACCGCCGGACGCGCCACAGCCATCCACGTTTGCTTTCCCTTCCACGCACCCGCAAGCCCAAAAAATGCCTGCGATAAGCTGAGCACGAAGGCAAGGATCAGCGCGAAAATTCCCAATTCAGGTGTCATACGATTTTCCTTTTCCTCGGAAGCCTAAGTGGTCGGGCCGCCGGACGCGGGAGCCGCCGCTGCCGTCTGTTTATTTTTCAGCGAAGCCGCAACCTCAGGAGGCATGTATTTTTCGTCATGCTTGGCGAGTACTTCGTCGGCCACGAAAGCGCCGCTGGAACTCATGGTGCCATGCGCGATGATGCCCTGGCCCTCGCGAAACAAGTCAGGCAACACCCCGCTGTACTCCACCGGCACTTGGTGCGCGAAATCGGTTAGCACGAACCGCACTTCAAGGTCTCCGGGCTTGCGCTCCACGCTGCCCTTGACCACCATGCCGCCGATCCGAAAGCGTTTCGCGAGCGGCGCCTTGCCCTCGACCACTTGCGACGGATCGAAATAGAACATGATGTTTTCCCGTGAAGCCATCACGGCGAGGGACACCGATGCGGCAACGCCTCCTAAGATGCCGAGAACCACGAACAGGCGTTTACGGCGCGGGGTCATGACGCTTCACTCGCGGCCATTGCCAGCGCCCGCGATGCCCGAAGCTTGGCGGCGGCAAGGTAGCGTTGCGCCGACCAGAGATTCCAGGCCAGCACGACGCAGGCAAAGCCGATGCAGGGCCATACGTAGCGCGCATAGCCCCCCATGTACCAAAAGCTGCTATTCATGATTTGATCGCCTCCCGTACCCACGCCGATTGGCGTTCCCGGTTGAGTACCTCTCCTTGCAGGCGCAGGCAAAGCACAGCGCCGTGAAACAACATGAACCCTAAAAACATGGATAACAAGGGCCAGAGCATGCTACCCGCAATGGAGGGCTTGCCTAGTTTAGCAACCGTCGCGGCTTGATGCAGCGAGTTCCACCACACCACCGAATAGTGAATGATGGGCACGTTCACCGCCCCGACGATGGACAAAAGTGCCGCCGCCCGATCGCCGCGCGCCGGGTCTTCGAAGGCCGAGCGCAACGACATCACGCCGACGTAGAGGAATAGCAGAATAAGCTCGGAGGTCAAGCGCGGGTCCCACGCCCAGTAGGTGCCCCACATCGGCTTGCCCCACATCGATCCGGTCACCAGGGCAAGCAGCGTAAAGGAGGCTCCAATCGGAGCCGAGGCGGCGGCCACGGCGAAGCCGACTTTGATGCGCCATATCAGCGCGATCCCGCCCGCGACGGCCATCGTCGTGTAGACGAACTCGGACATCCAGGCGCTCGGTACATGAACGTAGATGATGCGAAATGCATCGCCCTGTTGATAATCCGGCGGGGCGAAGAATAAACCGGCGATCAAGCCATAGCCGATGCTGATCGCAGAGAGCCCCAAAAACCAGGGCGCCAACGATGCCGCGACGCCATATACATAGGGGGGAGAAGCCAGCTTGTAAAACCAGGTCCACATAATTTTCGGCCGTTATTCCAACGTAATGCGCAACGCCGCCGTTGTCGCAAACGGCGCCAGGGTGCACGTGAACACGCACAGCGCCGCTAGAAAATACAAAGCTCCCGCAGCATTCGTTCCCGACATCGCCCGATCGGTCGCTCCGGCGCCGAAAATGAGCAAAGGCATCGCCAGAGGCAACACGATCAGCGAGAGCAGCACATTGCCGCGGCGCAGGCCGATCGTTAAGCCCGCGCCAATGGCCCCGAGCCAACTCAATGTGAGCGTTCCCAAGGCCAGACTCAGCATCATTGTCGCAAATGCGCTTGTAGGAATGCCCAGCGCAGTTCCCACAATGGGCGAAACCACGACCAAGGAGACCCCGGTCAGCAGCCAGTGCGCGACGGTCTTGGCCACCACAATCACTGTCAGACCCTGCCCGCTCAAGGTAAGTTGCTCCAGGGTTCCGTCGTCCGCGTCGCTTTTAAAAAGCGAATCGAGCGAAAGCAGCGAAGATAGCAGCGCAGCCACCCAAAGCACACCCGGCGCCATGTCTCGCAGCAGCGACAACTGCAAGCTTAAACCCAGCGGAAACAGCGTAGTGACAATGAGGAAGAACACCAGGGGCTGTAGTAGTTGCTCCGGACGCCTGAAACTGAGACGCATTTCACGCAGAATGACGAGAATAAACGCTTCCCACGCGCCAACGCTCACGGCTTGAGCTCCAAACGCCGCACGTTGCAGTCAAGCGACAGATCGCGATGGGCCACCACCAGCGCCAGGCCTCCGTCCCGCACGTGAACTTGCAGCAGATCCGAGACCAGATCGGAGCCCGCGGTGTCGAGGTTCGCGTAGGGCTCGTCCAAGAGCCACACCGAGGCGCGCATCGCCAACACGCGTGCCAATGAAACCCTACGCCGCTGACCGGCTGACAACACCCGGGTGGGCAAGTCCGCGCAGCCACCCGCGCCCGTACGATCCAAAGCCGCGCGCAGCTCAGCAGCGTTCGTCCGGCGCTTGAGCCCGACGGCGAAGCGCAGATTTTCCAGTGCGGTCAGATCGCCCTTGAGGGCCGGTTCATGGGCTGCGTAGGCCAACACCGCCTGATATTCAGCCCGGGAACGTACGATCGGTTGCCCCAGCCAAGTCACCGAGCCCTGTTCCGGGCGCAATAAGCCGCTGATCACCCGCAGCAGCGTCGTCTTGCCGGTGCCATTGGGGCCGGATATGTGCAGAAGCTCGCGGGGCCGCACTTCGATGCTGACGCCTTGCAGCACATGACGATCGCCGCGCCATACATGCACTTTTTCGACTGCGAGACCATCTGCGGCAATATTCATGAGAGCAGGAGCTTAACTAAATCAACGAGTTGAAGCTACCTATTCACTCACTTTTGATGTATGCGGGCGTGCCGCCGGCCGCGCGGCGTCTCAAATTTCAAAGCCTTTATGCCAACCAAGGCATTCAAAGCGGGTACTCACGATAGAACTTTTTGGCTGCGCGAATCGCTTCGGAGAATCGTTTGTCTGCACATGCCCGCGTGATTGACGTCGCCGAGGATTCCGGCGCCGCGGATTCGCGCTTGGAAAGGTTGCCGTTGGTAACGTTGTATTTGACGGAGCGGTGTAATTCGCGCTGCGTTACGTGCGACTACTGGCGCCATGGCCGCGCCGACATGGGCCTCGCGGCAGTAAAGCGATTGCTGCCGAGCCTCAGACGCCTGGGGACACAAGTTGCCCTGTTGTCCGGCGGTGAGCCGCTGATGAATCCTGAATGGGCATCAATCGCCGGCGTACTCCGAGACCAGGGCCTGAAGGTTTGGCTGCTCACCTCCGGGTTGTCCCTGGCTAAGCATGCGCGCCGCGCAGTCGAGCTATTCGATGCCGTAACCGTGTCGCTTGACGGAACCGACCGGGAAACCTACCGCGCAATTCGCGGTTTGGACGCGCTGGACACAGTTCGCGACGGCATTCGCGCGGCCGCAGCTAACGGTATGGCAACGAGCCTTCGGGTCACGGTGCAACGCGCGAATTTCAAGCAATTGCCGATTTTCGTGGCGCTCGCCAAAGAGCTTGGCGCGCGCCGGATTTCCTTCCTGGCGGTGGATGTGGCCAATCCGCACGCCTTCGGACGCACAGGTGGCGTCAGCAGCGATCTGGCGCTTCTCGCGGCGGACTTGCCGGTGTTCGAACAAATATTGCGGTCCATGGAGCGCGACTTGTCGGAAGACTTTCGTTCAGGCTTTATCGCCGAAAGCCCGGACAAACTGCGTCGCATCCTGGAATATTTCGCGGCAATCCTCAGGATTGGCGCCTATCCCAAAGTCCGCTGCAATGCACCGGAGTTTTCCGCCGTGATCGGCGCCACCGGCCAAGTGCAACCGTGCTTTTTCATTTCCGGCCCGCCTCAAAGCCAGTTGACCCACAGCGGCGCCGAGCTTGAGTTCCCCAAGGTGTTGAACAGCGGTCCGATGGCTGCATTGCGTGCCTCGATCCGGGCCGGACACCGCGCCGAATGCAAGACCTGCGTCTGTTCGATGTGGCGAGACCTGAACAGGCACGAGAACCCGATACTCCAATGAATGTTGCCGCTGAAACGCTGGCGGCCTATGAACGCTGGGCGCCGCTGTATCCCCCCATTGCGCATAACCCGCTGATGCGCGCGGAACAACAGGCCATGCTGCGTCATTGGCCCAATCCGACCGGACGCCGCGCCCTTGATCTTGCCTGTGGAAGCGGACGCTATTCGCACTTGCTGGCAGAAACCGGGGCCGCTCAGGTGGTGTCCGCGGACGTCTGCGTTCCGATGCTCATGCAGGTGCCGGTCGGCGCGCGCGTCTGCGCCAGCATGATGTGTCTCCCTTTCGCACCCGGGACCTTCGACGTCGTGGTTTCAGGCCTGGCGGTGAGTCACGCTGCGGCCGTGCATCCATGGATGGTCGAAGTGGCGCGCGTGCTGTGCAAGGGCGGTACCTTGGTGTATTCGGACTTTCATCCCGAAGCTGCCCGCGCAGGATTGACCCGTTCCTTCAAGGACAACGATGGCCTGACCTGTTCCGTGCCGCACCAGGTATTTTCAGTCGCGTCGCAACTAGACGCTGCAAAGGCAGCGGGCTTGCAGATCGAAGCGGTGCACGAAGTGCGCGTGGGCACCGATTTGAGCGAGGCCTTCCCGCATTCTGAAGATTTTTACGATCGCTGGGACGGGCTACCCATAATCTTGATCGTCCGAGCATCCAAATGAATCTGTAGCTGTTAGATGCTCTTCACTGATCCGGTGTTTCTGTTCATGCTGCTTCCCGCGGCATGCGCCCTGTTTTATTCGCTGACTCCACGCATGGGATCTTCTGCGGGAATGGCGTTGCTTCTCGGCATTTCCCTGCTTTTCTATTGGACGTGGGGGACTTTTTATCTACTGGTCCTGGCTGCTTCTTGCACGGTAAATTTTGCTGCCGCCTGCACCATTCTGGTGACGCCGAACGAACAGAGGCAGATCCGGCGAGCGGCGCTGTTGCTTGGCCAGGCATACAACTTCGGCGCCCTGATTTGGTTTAAATACAGGCTTGTGGGTCTTATTTTCGGTGGAGCGCAGCAACAGTACTCGTTGATCGAGATCGCAATTCCCGTCGGGATTTCCTTCTACACATTTCAGCAGGCCATTTTGTTGTTGGACGCCTACCACCGCGATGCAAGCGTGGTCGCCTACTTAGGAGACATGCGCACACTATTGGGCAAGCTCCGAGGTTACCTCCGCCACGCGTTCTTCGTTTCGTTTTTTCCCCACCTCGTCATCGGACCGATCGTCTACTTGAGCGAATTTCAACCTCAGGTGCAAAACGCCGATTTTGGCCGCGCCAAGCGTTTGAATCTGGAAGTTGGCTCAGCTCTCATCATCATTGGATTGTTCAAGAAGATGGTGATTGCCGATCATCTCGCGCCGATAGCCCACGGTGTTTTCGGGGCCGATGCCGGCGCTGCGCTCAGCGGACAAACTCCAATGGCTGTGGCCTGGCTTGGTACCCTGGCTTACTACACGCAGCTCTATTTTGACTTTTCCGGCTATTCAGACATGGCTCTAGGCAGCGCGCGCCTGCTGGGAATCCGTTTTCCGATGAATTTCTTTTCTCCGCTAAAAGCGGTCGGCATCATCGACTTCTATCGCCGCTGGCATATCACGCTGACCCGGGCCATAGCGAGATTTGTCTACACTCCCCTGTCGATTTCCGCAGCGCGCTTTGCCGTCGAGTCACGCTGGCCGGCGATGCCAGTCAAAATTGTCTCGGTTTGGATTCCGCTATTGATCAATTTCGAGGTCATCGCACTGTGGCATGGCGCCCGACAGACCTTTATTGTCTTTGGCTTGGTTCACGGTGTGTGGTATGCGGCGGAAACTGCGACCCGCTCGAGCCGCGTGTTCAAGGCGTGGTGCGCAAAGACCTCCGTGACTTCACGTGCAATTCTTGGGCGCCTCTTGTTTCTTTTGCTCATGCCTGTGACTTTCGCGCTTTTCCGTTCTGCCACGTTGCCCAATTTTATGATTCTCTTGCGCTCACTGATCGGTTTCGATGCCGGCGTTGTCCAGACCAAAGATGCCCTGGAAGTGCTGGCTGCCGTGGGGATTGCCGGGCTGCTGCCGAATTCCATGCAGCTTGTTGCGCGCTACCGCGCCGGTTTCTCCACGTACACAAACAGGAACTACACGCCGCCGCCATTGCGTTTGCATTGGCGGCCCAATTGGTTGTGGACTATTCCCATGAGCGGAATGCTCCTGACGTGCCTCTACTATATGTCTCGACAACCGCCTTTCTTATATTTGGGATTCTAGTGCGCCGACCGTTCTTACCCGCCGTTGTCCTGATTGTGGCCGTCGCCTGGGGGATAGCGCTGTCCGTCGCGATGATCGACCCCTACTGCCTGTACGCCTGGGGGGCCGTACCGCGTCTGATGTCGAGCGATGAATATTCCATGCGCTCCAAGCCCTATCTGGTAGACGCCGTCGCTAAATCCGACGATATCGATACGATCTTTCTCGGTGGATCTACCGGGCATTTCTATACGGCGGAAATGATGCAAGGTATTCTGCCGAACACCCGTCGCGCCTTCAATCTGAGTTACAGCGGCCCAAGTCCGCCGGACAGGGCCGAAGTACAAAGGCAACTGCTGGAGCACTCGCATGCGCGCCGCTTCATCGTCGAAGCGGATTGGACGTACATCGTCCCAATGGAAGATCAGCCCGTTACGGCATCGTTTCCTATTTACCTCTACGACGCCGTGTGGTGGAACGACTTGCGCGGCATCAATTTGCAAGCTGTCAAATTGTCACTCGCAGTACTGCGAGGCAAACCGCTTTGGATTGGCGAGTGGGGTCCGGCACGGGAACACGAAGGCTACCGGCGTATATACGGGGTAATGCATGGGCAAGGCGCCATTTCCGAATTCACCCGCTACATTTCTCGCGATAAGGTTTCCATCGACACCCCAAGCCCTCTGTCCTGCCGGTCCATGAACGCGCTTGGCGATAGCCTCTTTCCATTCGTCCATTCACTTTCGTTGCGCGGCGCCGAGGTAGATGTGCTGCTCCCTGTCTATTCGTGGGTTCTGTACTATCGGAAAGCCGGCTCGGATACCAGAGGCCTCTCGAGTCCCAGCCTTCTCAATGATCTTCTGCTCATGCGATATTGCCTCGTGAATGCACTGGACGGTCAGCCTGGGGTTCGCATATTCGCGTTCGACGATGTCACAGGGCTTGCTTCCGACATGCGCAATTATTTTGATCCCGGCCATTTGTACAATGCCGCCGCCAATCGTTATGTATTGCAATCCATGGTCGCAGACGAGCACCGTCTGACACGGAGCAATGTAATCGCCAAGAATGCCGAAATGCGCTCCGCCGTCTCCCGATACGAATTTACGGACATCACGGAATGGGTCCCGCCGCCGTGATCCCAACAGCGTATTCTCGTTTGCAGTTTTTGGTCGAGCGCCAACTGGCCGTATTTCCGGATCATGCCGCGTTCCTTCAGAGACGCTTCTCGGACATCACTGAGGACTCGCTCCACTTTGCAGAGACGATCGCGGCGAAGCTAATACAAATTGCAGGCAGTCAAATTGATAGCGTCTGCAACGACTATCGTTGGTTGAGCGCCGCAGTGCTCGAAGAAGAACTCCATTTCCGTCGAACTGGACGCTACCGGCTTTCCACTTTTGCGGAGGCGCATAAAGAGATCTATTCAGACCCACAATACATGGCCCGCTACATGAATGGACTGCTGCTCTCGCAACTGTGGTGGCGCAATCACACCGAGACGCTGCGGTTCTTTCGCGAGGATTTCGTTGACCGCAATCCAAGCGACGCCGCTCATCTTGAAATAGGCCCGGGCCATGGACTACTCCTTTATCTTGCCGTGCAATCCCGTTCATGTGCAGTTGCCGAGGCCTGGGATGTCAGCGAATCGAGCCTCGAACAAACACGCAACGCGCTTAACGCCATGCAGATACGACGCGGCGTTTCGCTCAAGCAAATTGACCTGTTCGATGCGCCCAAAGCGAAGTTCGGGTCGATTGTCATCTCTGAAGTACTCGAGCATTTGGAGCAGCCTCGGCAGGCGCTCGATGTTTTACGCCAATTGCTGGCGCAAGGCGGGCGGATGTTTATAAACGTGCCGATCAACTCGCCGGCGCCCGATCACATCTATCTGTTTAGGACTCCTGAGGAACTATTGGACATGATCGCCAATGCCGGTTTTGCGATCGAACGAAGCCAGTTTTCACCTGCCACCGGCGCTACCCTCGAACGGGCGCGCAAATTTAAGTTGACGATCTCGGTCAGTGCAATCGTCCGTAAGGGCTGAAAGGAGCACAGCATGGAAGACGACCTGCAGAGAATCACTCGCATCATCCGCGATCTATTCGACGAGTATGAAGGCCCGGTTACTCGCGCGCTGTCGGCGCGGGATGTCGCACAGTGGGATAGCCTCGCCAATGTGCAGTTCGTCGTTCTGGTGGAACAGGCCCTCGGAGTCCGCTTCCACAGCCGCGACATTGGCAAGTTCGCGAACATAGGAGAGCTTCTCGACATCGCGGTGAAGCGGGCGGGTAAATAGATGGCCATTCGAGTGGGGGACACCGCCGCGCGAAAATTCGTTGTCGATGCAGGCACCATGGCATGGTTTCGTGAGATCTCCGAAGACGACAGTCGAATTCATTGCGACCGGGAATATGCCCTTTCCCGCGGCTACACCGACCTCGTCGTCTACGGCGGCATCATGGTGGCTCACCTATCGCATTTATTGGGAACGAAAGCACCCGGTGCCAACGGCACTTCACTTTCATGGTCAATCAAGTTTCACGAGCCGCTTTACGTCGGGGAGGAAGCTGAAATCGTGTTGGAGGTCGCCTATCTTTCCGCGGCGACCGGGGTCGTGGAGGGAAGATTCACAATTACGGCCGGCGACAAGAATGTCGCGACCGGGACGACGCAAAGCCTGGTTCCACTCGCTGAAATCGAGACCTGAGCGGTGACTGATAGCGAGACCCCTCTTGGGCTTTTCCCCTGGCGTGCGCCTCTGGCGGCGGATTGGGAAGAGCGCTGGTTAGCTGCCGATAAGGCTGTGCGCGCGCTACCGGAGGTATCTTCCCTAGAATGCGATGCCATTACGATCACCGTACGGCGGCTCGTAGGCCAAGCGCTCGGCGCAAGCGAGAATCTAAAACTAGAACAGCTCGCGCGGCGCATGTTGCCGCACCATGCGATGTTTCCCCGATTACGCCATTTCCGCGTCGGCATAATTGGGAATCGCACGCTGTCGTATCTGACTGCCGCCCTGCGCACCGCGGGACTGGCGCGCGGGATGCTGGTGGAAGCAATCGACATTTCCTACGACATCGCTGCCGCCGCAGCCCACGGTGGTCCGATGGAATTGCAACGGAGCCTGGATGCCGTGGTCGTTTTCCTCGACGCCGGCGCATTCATTAAATCGGGTGTATTCCTAAACGAAGAACTCGAAGCGCAAGCACTTGCCGAGGCGCGAACGTTTCTTCGGCGCCTCGGCAATAGTACGTCGGGTTCCACCGCAATCGTCGCCACCCTGCCTGCCGTTGGGCCCAAGGTCAGTTCATCCGACCTGGCTTTGCCCGGATCGATTTCGAGAGTTTCCATGCGGCTCAACGAGATGATCGTCGACGGCGCGGTGCGCGGCGCTTGGATAGTGTGGGATTTGGCTGCTTTGGCCGCGCGCATTGGAACAGACTGCTGGTTTGACGCAGTCCGCTATCATGAGGCCAAAACTCCGTTCCACATACGGCTCGCGCCGCTCGTTGCCGATCACTTGTGCCGCACATTGGCCGCAATCGCCGGCAAGAGTTGCCGTGCTCTGGTTCTAGATCTCGACAATACAATCTGGGGGGGCGAGATCGGCGATGACGGGGTGGCCGGCATTCGGTTGGGCGATAATTCGGCCGAAGGCGAAGCTTATTTGTCCTTCCAGCGCTTCATACTCGACCTAAGACGCCGCGGCATCCTCGTCGCGGTGTGCTCCAAGAATACCGATTCGATTGCGCGAGAGCCCTTTCGCTCGCATCCCGAAATGCTGCTGCGGGAGGAACACATTGCCGTATTTCAGGCTAACTGGCAGGACAAGGCAACCAATCTCAGAGCGATCGCCGATGCGCTCAATCTCGATCTCGAATACCTGGCATTCGCCGATGACAACGCCGCGGAACGCGAACGGATCCGCCAGGCTTTACCCATGGTCAGCGTTCCGGAGATTGGAAGTGAACCGGCGTACTTTGCGGATCTCATTGCAAATTCCGGCGTCTTCGAACATCTGCTCTTGACGGTCGAAGATCAATCGCGGGCCGATAGCTATCGGAGTCGCGCGGCCGCCGCCGAGTTGAAGCCCGGAATCGGCAACTATGAGGAATATCTACGGTCGCTGGGAATGACCATCAGGATATCCCGCTTCGACTCGGCTTGCCGTGCGCGCATCGTTCAACTCATCAACAAATCCAACCAATTCAATTTGACAACACGCCGCTACGGCGAATCGGCAGTGCAGCAGTTCGAACAGGAACGGGACGGAATTCTCTGCTGGCAAGTGGCCCTCAACGATGCCTTCGGTTCGCACGGAATCATAGGAGTAATTATCGTTCGCACCGAATCGCAGACCTGGACAGTTGACACATGGCTTATCTCATGCCGCGCGTTGACACGCGGAATCGAAGAGGCTTTGATGAATCTGCTCATGGCTCAGGCACGGCATCGGGGTGCCGAAGAAATCATCGGGCAGTACATCGCGACGCCGCGCAACGCCTTGGTGGCCGATTTTTATCCCAAAATGGGCTTTACCGCGATCGGCAACGTGGGGGCAGTGATGCAGTACCGCGCCCGTCCGCAATCCTACCAACCTCTCGAGCATTTCATCAACACCGAGCTTTTCTAGCCAACCATTGGCCGCGGATTGGGTACTAACAATGGGACCCTTTGATCTCGGAATAGCTTATGGCGCACCAGTGAATATTTGCTTCCTCAACGCTCAATTGCACGGCGGCAAACCCGGCAGCCTGCGCGTGCAGGGGTCACGCATCGCCGCCGTTGACGCGGCGCCAGAAAAGTCGGATCTGGTCGTGGACTTGAAGGGCGACCGGCTGCTGCCGGGCCTGATAAATGCACATGATCACTTGCAACTCAACAACCTGCCCGCCCATAAATCGCCGCGCTTTTACCGTCATGCGCGCGACTGGATAGCGGAAGTGGATGCCCGGCGCCGAGCCGATCCGCAGTTCGAAGCCGGCGTCGCGGTTGAGCGCGACGAACGATTGTTGCTGGGCGGCATCAAAAATCTCTTGAGCGGCGTCACCACTGTCGCGCACCACGATCCGCTCTACCCTTTCTTGACGCACAGGGACTGTCCGATTTCCGTAGTCCGCGACTACGGATGGTCTCACTCGTTATATATCGACGGCGAGGAGGATGTCGCTGACTCGTATCGGTCGACTCCCATGGAGTGGCCATGGATAGTGCACGCGGCCGAAGGTCTCGATGACGAAGCCGCCAATGAATTCCAGCGGCTCGATGCCCTAGGCTGTCTCGGATCGAACACCTTGCTGGTGCACGGTATCGCACTCGATCGATCGCAGCGTACGCGACTTATGAGTGTCGGGGCGGGACTGATTTGGTGTCCTTCGTCGAATATGTGTTTGTTCGGCAAGTCCGCAGAGGTTCGCGAACTCGTGGCTCGCAATCGAGTTGCCCTGGGTACGGACTCGCGCTTAAGCGGCGCGCGCGATTTGCTTGACGAACTAAAAGTGGCCTCCGAACTAGTCGGATTGGATCAGGCGACGTTGCAGAGTTTGGTGACAGAAACCGGCGCCGCATTGCTGCGCCTCTCGGACCGAGGCGCGCTGCGGCCGGGGTTGCGCGCCGACTTGCTGGTGCTGCCCGCCGCTGCAGGGCTTGGTAATGCAACCAGAGCCGACGTGCGTATGCTCATGATCGATGGAATCATCCGCTACGGCGACGGCGAATGCGCCCGCTGGGCCTCACCGAAGATGGCATGGGCGAATGTTTTGGTAGACGGTGTGCCAAAGGTGCTGGACATGCGCATCGCAAAACGCCTATCGCGTGCGCGCGCAACTGAGCCTGGCCTTGAACTTTCCAACGCAGCGTGGAGGGCGGCATGAGACCCAAGCGTCTCAAGGTGGTCCTATACAATCCGCAGGCGGTGTTCTTCACCATGCCGCTGGCACTGCTGGCGATTGGATCCGAGCTCGACCCTGATGTATATGAGGTCGTGATTATCGACGCGCGATTGGACCCGGATGCGGAGAATACCGTTCTCTCGCACCTCGGCGAAGCGCTTTGTCTCGGAGTCACCGTGCTCACCGGTGCGCCCATTTCCGATGCGCTGCGAATGTCGAGAGCGGCAAAAAGGGCCCGCCCGGACATTCCTGTCGTGTGGGGCGGGTGGCACCCTTCGATGTTCGGCAAAGAATGCCTTCTGGAAGGTTCTGTGGATGTAACGGTGCGGGGCCAGGGTGAGGAGACCTTTGCCGAAATCGTACAGCGACTCAAAGACGGCCAATCACTGTTGGGCTGCGAGGGTTGCACCATCCGGCTGCCGGACGGCACCCTGCATGAAAACCCAGCGCGGTTACTATCGCAAGTCGACAAATTTCGAGCGCACGACTACGGCCTGATTCCCGTCGAGCGCTATTTCCAACTCAAGGGCAAACGCCAGCTCGATTTCATTTCATCGCAGGGCTGTAATTTTCGCTGCGCGTTTTGCTCGGATCCCTTCGTTTACGGCCGCAAGTGGGTCGGACTGGAACCGGTGCGCATGGCGCTGCGCTTGAAGGAGTTATGGGACCGATACCGATTTGAAGATGTCAACTTTCAAGATGAGACCTTCTTTACGAAGGCCGCTCGCGTGGAGGCCATGGCCGACAAAATAGTCGAATCCGGGATGAAGATCACCTGGGCTGCGACCATGCGTGCCGATCAAGGCATCCGCCTTCCCGATCATGTCTGGCTGCGATGCAAGCAATCCGGACTGCGCAGACTCTTGGTCGGTGTGGAATCCGGTTCCAATGAGGTTCTAAAACGGATCCGCAAGGACATCAAGATCGAGCAGGTCTACGAAGTGGCGGAAAAAATGCTGAAGTTCGGCCTCGCGGGTCACTTCCCCTTCATCGTGGGATTCCCTGATGAGACGGCCGCGCATATTCAGGCGACTCTGGATTGCGCCAAGCGGCTGCGCGCCATGAGCCCCGATTTCCTCACCCCGATTTACTATTTCAAACCCTATCCCGGCAGTGCATTGGTCATTGAAGCGGTGGCGCGCGGCTTCCGTCTGCCCGAAACGCTCGAGGCGTGGGCGCAATTCGACTACGTCGCCGGTGAACCGGGTCCTTGGGTATCGCCCGAAAAATTCGAGCTCATCGAACGCTTCAAGTTTTTTCACGAACTGGCCTGGAAGCGAGTCTCCGTGGGCAAACGCTTCCTGCAACGGCTCGCGCGCTACCGTTGCCACAACGACAATTACCGATGGCCGGTGGAGATGCTGTTTACCCGATGGCTGGTGCCCGTGCAGAAGCTGTCATGACCTCGCAAAAGCATGTCCTGCTCATCAACCCGACCATCACATCGAGGCGCAGCGCCCGCTTTCCGCTTGCGGTCTTGAACCTGTCCGCTGCGCTCGATGGCAGCTATACCTCCGGCATCATCGATGGAAACATCGATCGCAATTTCGTGGCGACTACGCTGAGGACGCTGGCCGGTGGAACCGTGGATGCCGTCGGGATCAGCGTCATGGGCGGGCCCCAGCTTCGCTCCGCCATCCTCCTGTGCCGCGCCATCCGTGCGAAGTTTCCGGCGATACCCATCATTTGGGGCGGTCATTTTCCCAGCATTTGCGCAGAAGCGGCGCTCAATACTCCCTACCTTGACTATGCCATCCGAGGGCAGGGAGAAGAAACGCTTCGAGAGGTGCTGGATGCAATATTTACCGGCGGCGATTTGGCTCTGATTGCAGGCCTTTCATGGCGCTCGGGCGATCAAATCATTCACAACAGCAATAGAGCATTCTCCGCTGCCAGCCTAAGGAGGACGCTGCCTTACGAGCGCGCAGGGAATCCAAGCAACTATCTGGCAAAAACATTCCTGGGGCATCGAACGACGGGTTACCAGGCAGCCCTGGGTTGTCGATTCCGCTGCACTTTTTGCGGCGTGGCGTCCATGTTTCGCGGCAAGACCGCCCTGCCCGCCGCCGAGCGGCTGGATCAGGACTTGCATTACTTGACCCGGCATTTGGGCGTCGATGCCGTGCAATTTTTCGATCACAATTTCTTCGACCGGGAGCAGGAGACGGCGCCGTTGCTCGAGGTGCTGGCGAAGTACCAGCTGCCGTGGTGGTGTTTCGCTCGATCCGATGCACTGTTGAACTTGTCCGAGCGGTCCTGGGCTTTGGTGCGAAGGAGCCGGTTACGCATGGCGTACATCGGCGCCGAGTCGCCTAGCGATTGGTTGCTGCATGACGTGCGCAAAGGCACGAGCACCGAGCAGACGTTGGAGGCCATAGAAAAGTGCCGCAGTAACGGTGTCATACCCGAACTGTCGTTTATGCTGGCGCCGCCACAAGATCCGGAAGGTGAAACCGAGCGCACCTTCGAATTCATACGTCATGTGAAGCGGATTCACCCGAAGACCGAGATCATGCTGTACGTGTATGCACCGCTGCCCCCGGCGCCCGGCAGCAAAAACCCGCAGGTCGAACGAGCGGTTGGCAACCTTCGCGGCAGCGACGGATCACCCCTGGTTTTTCCGACGACGGCGGACGGCTGGGCCGAGCCGCAATGGCTCTCCTACTGGTGCCACACCGACGTTCCTTGGCTCACCGAGCGCATGCGCCGCCGAATTCGCGACTTTACTACCGTACTTGGGTGCCGATTCCCAACGATTACCGATGTGCGCTCGCCCCACTGGGGAAAATCGGCGCTGCGCGCACTCGCCTCCTGGCGATATCGACTCCGGCGCTACGAACGGCCGTGGGAACTCGACTTCTCGAAAAAATTCATCCGACTTTGGGATCCGCGCGTTTCGGGGCTGTGAAGGATTGGAGCCAAAATTGCACGTCGCTCAGATTAGCTTTTTTACCGACCCTCAAGCGCGAGCACCCGAGCAGCTTCTGAGCGACTGGCCCAGCCTCGGCGATGTGGCTGAATGCGCGGCGCGGGCCGCGGTTCGAGTCACCGTTATTCAAGCGTGCTTCCATTCGCAGCAGCTAACGCGCGGGGGCGTGAGTTACCACTTTCTGCCGTTCGGCCATGGTCAACCGAGCGAAGGCGCAGCAAGCCGGTTTGGCGAGTTGCTGCGCGCACTTGTACCCGACGTGCTCCACGTACACGGTCTGGATTTTGGGCATGACGTCTTGTCGCTGGCAGCTGCCGCGCCCAAGGTTCCGATCTTGCTCCAAGACCATGCAAGTCGGCCGCCAAGACCGTGGCGACGTGCCTCGTGGCGGCGCTGCTTCTCTGCAGCGTCGGGCATCGCGTTTTGTTCACTTGAACAGGCTCAGCCCTTCGTATCTGCGGGTCTGCTTGCGCCGGAAACAAAGGTGTACGCAATCCCGGAATCGACAAGCCGTTTCGCGCCTGGCGATAAGCACCAAGCCCGCCGCTTGTTGGGATTGTCTGGGGATCCGCTGATTCTCTGGGTGGGTCATTTGGATGCGAACAAGGATCCTCTCACGGTGCTGGATGGCATTAGCCGGGCCGCGCGCGTGCTGCCGCGGCTGCAGCTTTATTGCTGCTTTGGAACGGCGCCGCTGTTGCGGGCGATTCAAGGTCGAATCAACGGCGACCCACTCTTGAACGGCAGAGTCCACCTGATGGGACGGGTCCCCCACGCCCGCGTCGAGCAATTGATGCGAGCAGCCGACCTATTCGTCTCGGGCAGCCACCGGGAAGGCAGCGGTTACTCGGTGATTGAAGCGCTCGCCTGCGGGCTGCCGCCTGTGGTCACTGACATTCCTTCTTTTCGCTCGCTTACGGGCGCAGGTTCAATTGGGGCGTTGTGGTCAAGAGGCAATGCGAACATGCTGTCCGAGCGGCTGATCTCGGCCGCGGCGCAGCCTCAAGTCAAGATCCGTGCGGCAGCCCGTAAGCACTTCGAGGACGAATTGTCATTCGAGGCCGTCGGTCGAAAGCTGGCCTCAGCCTACCGAGATCTGGCCTGACGAGCCATGCCTAGCTCGAGCCTATCCGGAATGGCAACGTCACCGATAGTTTCTATCATTCTGCCGACGTTCAATCGTCTTCGGTACCTGCCTGAAGCCGTCGCATCCATATTTGGGCAGACGTTTCAGGACTGGGAACTGTTGATTGCGGATGACGGCTCGGATGCGAAAACGATGGCTTACCTGCAAACGCTCGTCGATCCGCCGCGCGTGAAACTCATCCAACTGCACCACACCGGCAGACCCGCGGCCGTACGCAACGCCGCTTTGCGCGACGCCAGGGGTGAGTATATCGCCTTCATGGACTCCGACGACGTTTGGATGCCGTCGAAACTCGCCATCCAGATTGCACGCTTGCGCGCCCGCGGCGACCGCGGCTGGAGTCACACCAACTTCACATTGGTGAACGCATGCGGAAATTCCGCGCGGGAAATGCCGGCTATAGACGGCTGGATTCTGGGGCCGCTGCTGAGGACCGAGACGGTCATAGCACTACCAAGCGTGATTGCGTCCCGGGTGCTCCTCGATCAGGTGGGACACTTCGACGAACAACTGGTGATGTGCGAGGACTACGATCTATGGTTGCGAATGGCGTCGCGCAGCCAGATCGACGCCATAAACGAACCCCTTACTATCGTCCGCCGTCACGGGGAACACTATGGTAATCAGGCTATGTCGTTCCGTGACAGTCTTCGTGTAGTGGACAAGGTCATACGTTCCGGCTCGGCCGCCCAATACGAATACTTCCTTCACAAGCGGCGCGCCCTAGCCTCAGGCAGCCTCGCGAAATGCTATGCCGCTTCCGGTGACCGCAGTGCCGCTCTGAGAACCTTGGCATCGACCGCGCCTGCCTCGTGGCGCCACCAAGGCTGGTGGTCCGAAGCACTGAGCGCAATCGCCCTCGCAATTGCGCCGCAGGGAATACTGAATATGGTTCGCCGGTACAGAAGACGGAGCTGACGGTGCAACCGGCTGTATCGATCGTCCTACCGGTGTTCAATCGCCTGAAGTATCTTCGCGAGGCGATCGACTCCGTGTTCAACCAGGCCTTTCGCGATTGGGAACTTCTCATTGCCGACGACGGCTCCGGACAGGAGACACAAGATTACCTCCGGACTCTTGATGATGGCTTGCGAGTCAAGGTGCTTTGGCTGGCTCATAGCGGAAACCCCGCTGCGGTTCGCAACGCCGCGTTGCGCGAGGCAACGGGCGAGTACATCGCGTTTCTGGACTCGGATGACATGTGGTTGCCTGACAAATTGCGGACGCAGATAACAATGCTGCGTTCCCATACAGGCCGGGAATGGAGTTATACAGGTTTCACCTTGGTGGACGATTCCGGCATTCCTTTGTCCGGAATGCGGCGCAACGGCTGCCCTGCCATCTCTGGCCGGATCTTGGATCAATTGCTGAGAGAAGAAGCGCTGGTGGTCACGCCAAGCGTCGTGGCGCGCCGAGAACTACTCGTAAGGGTCGGGGGATACGACGAGGCATTGCTCGTTTGCGAGGATTATGAGCTCTGGGTGCGGCTGGCGTCGTGCAGCGAAGTTGCTTTTATCGACGAGCCGCTCGTCCTCGTCAGGCGGCATGAGCAACACTCCTTCGATGACGTCGCATGTC
The DNA here is from genome assembly GCA_034667905.1 of Gammaproteobacteria bacterium. Taxonomy (GTDB): domain Bacteria; phylum Pseudomonadota; class Gammaproteobacteria; order Steroidobacterales; family Steroidobacteraceae; genus Bog-1198. Next base: position 105,019 of record JAXDQK010000129.1, read on the forward strand.
TGGAAAACTTGATGTTGGCGGTGCAGAAGGTGCAGCGTTCCGGCGCCGCCTGGCATCTAAACGCAGTCCTGAGCAAACGGCGTGCGACAATTTCGACGAATCTGGCGAGACGCCACGCCTTGTGCCGAAATCGCTTCCGCGCTCTGACCACTGTTTTGCGAAGTGCGCACTACTCCTGGCGGTATTGGGACTGGTGGGTGGGCGCCCTTTCGGCGATGCTTCGCGCATGGGCGCCTGAGAGCGCGCTGAACGCCGCACGCAAATATCGGCTACGCACGTGACTACGAGAAACGCTTTGTTCGCGATTTGGCGCCTCCTCGATCAGCGACAGCGACATCAGCTGGTGGCCATGCAGTTACTCTCGTTGCTGATGGCACTTTCCACCGTCGGGGGTATGGCGGCTGTCCTGCCGTTCTTTACAGTGCTTGCGGATTCGCACGCGATCCTTGCCCACCCCATATTGCGTTCCATTTACGAGCATTTCGGCTTTGCGAGCGAGAGCCGGTTCGTGATAGCGCTCGGCATTGCGTTCGCAGCAGGTGTCGTGCTCTCCAATGTCGTCAATCTGATCGGCTCACTCACTATCGATCGGTTTGCTTTCGGGGTGGGTGACACGCTTCACACCGCATTGTTCAACGAATACCTGCATCGAGGGTTCGGATTCCATTTGAGAACCAATAGCGCAACGCTCACGAGCAATGTGCTGTACGAGACGGGGCGGGTCGCAGGCGGAATCTTACGGCATGGCCTCATTCTTGTGACCAGCCTGGTTACGGCCATCTGCATCGTAGGATCGATTGTGCTGCTTAACCCGCTCGTCGCGATACTCGCGATTGTGGGCCTCGGCGCGAGCTATGCCGCGGTGTACGCGATAGCACGCGCCAGGCTGCGGCGTAACGGAGAGACGGAAAGCGACGACTTTGCCGAGCGAACTAGGATCGTCAGCGAAGGTTTCGGGGCGATCAAGGAGCTCATCGTGTTGCAGGCGCAACCGCTGTTTGTCGCAAGGCTTGCGCAGCGCTGCCGCTCGATCTCCAAAACCATCGTCAGCAATCTCGCCATTGCGCAGAGCCCCCGACATCTCCTCGAGTGCGCTACTGCCTGCGTTCTGGTCGGTGTTGCGCTTTATTCCCACGTTGCCGGGCAGTCGGTCGGCCCCTTGATTGCGCAATTGAGCTTCATCGGGCTCGCCGTTTATCGGTTGTTGCCTGCGCTGCAACAGGTGTTTCTGGCCATCGTCAAGATTCGTTCGGACGCTCCGGCCTTCGAGCGCATCGCGGCCGATTTAAAACTGTCGCGGATGCGCATAACGCTCGCGGCCTCCGTCCAGCCTTCCTGGGTTGGCAGACCGAACCGCGACATTCTTCTGGCCGGCGTTTCCTTCTCTCACTCCGCTTTCAGCCCGCCCGACATCGCAGATGTCACCTTGCGCATACCCGCCGGCTCGATCGTCGGATTCATCGGCACCAATGGCTCCGGCAAGACTACACTCATCGATTTGCTGAGCGGTCTTCTCATACCCGGATCGGGGCGCATTGAAATTGACGGTATCGCGCTCGACGAGCGGAATCGCAGCGCCTGGCAATCCACCATTGCTTACGTACCACAGAACGTCTTTCTTTGCGATTGCTCACTGGCTGAGAACATTGCCCTAGGGGTACCGACCGCGCAAATTGATCGCGAGCGATTGCGCACCGCGGTGCGACTGGCGCGACTGGAACAGTGCGTGGCCAAGCTACCCCATGGGTACGATGAAAAACTCGGCGAACGTGGCGCTCGACTCAGCGGCGGGCAACGTCAACGATTGGGCATCGCCCGCGCACTGTACCGCCAAGCGTCGGTACTCATCATGGACGAGGCTACCAGCTCGCTCGACGCCGCAGCCGAAACCGAAATCACTGATATGCTCGCCTCACACCGGCAGAGCCGGACAATTCTTATTGTCGCTCATCGAATGGGCGCCTTGAGGCGTTGCGATATGATTTACGAACTTGCGAATGGGCGCGTCGTCCGTCGCGATGGTCATGCGTGCGCTAAGAAGGCCGTGTCCTAAAGGAAGCGCCTCATGCCGCGCTGCAGCCGGCGATAGTCAGCGAGAGGAAGGGAAAAAAACGCTTCCACGAAGCGCCCCGCCTTGCAGCCGATCGCGGATGAGCGATAGGCGTTCAACCCAATGCCGGTATGAAAATAGTCCATGTCCGCGAGCTGACTTTCATAACACGTCAGAGCGCGCTTTTTCAATTCGATTGTCGTGTCAATTACGACCACCATGTTCGGAAAAAGCGGCGTCCAGACTTCATAGCAACGACACTCAAAATCCTGGCGCGTGCCGGCGACGGACGCAATCAACAATTCGCTCGCGGCGCAATGATCTACGTGGGTATCCAAGAAAAACGGCAGATAGACGATATCCGGCCGTTCGAGCTCGAGAATCGTTCGAAGCCGCTTCGCCGCCAGCAAATCGGTGGCCAGCCGTCCATCCTCGGCGTCGAGAAAGGCGATGTTCCCTATTCCGAGAATATCGCCGGCGCGCCGCGCCTCCAGTTTCCGGATGTGGATCAATTCTCGTTGCCTTCTGCCGCGCTCCGGCCCCGTCAGCGCCGCATTCGCGGCGCTGCCGTACCGGCCATCCGTCAGAAAGATTACCGAGACATCCGCTCCTGCCTGCACGTGTCTGGCTATCGTACCGCCGCAACCCAAAACCTCGTCGTCCATGTGCGGGGCCAACACCGCGATCTTGCCCCTCTCAGGTTTATGCACCGAGGGAATTTGTTTGTGGATCACGGAGGCGCGTATGAGGGCGCGCAGGCTGCGCTTAAGTCCCGGGGACAATGCCTTGACGAGGAGCCTCTTGAGGAGCTTCTCGAGGAACTTCCTCACAGCCAATACCCGGGGGACGTTCTGAAAGCTAAGCACCTTGGGTGCCGTTCAGCTTTTGGTAAAAGTAATAAGTGTGACGATTGAGCGTGTCGGTGACGTACTGCCAGGAGCCGAAGGCGGGAAACGAGTATCTGGAAAATCGCGAAAGGCTGAGAACCTCGGACAGCGGCGCAGGATCCCGCCCCGCTACATCGTTCCACCCTATGAGCATGTGCCCACGGTTCGCCAGGCAAGAATGGCACTGCGATATGGCTGCTTCGCAATCTTCGCGGCTGTTCAGGCCCCAGCCGTACACCCCATTGCAAATGATCAGGTCAAAAAATCCGCTGGGGAAGAATCGGGCAAGCTCCTCCAGACGCGCGATGATGTGCTGTTTCGCGCCAAATCGGCGGCAATTCGTATCAGGGTCTATGGTCCAATAGTTGTGATTGGCGAAGTATCGGCGTTGGTAGTGGGCGGTATAGGAGTCGCAGCCCACGAACAGGACTTTCTGAATGCGCGGCTCGTTGCACAAGTGCGCAAATATTATCTGTTCAAGGACTCGTCTGTCCTCCGTTAACATCGGCGCCGCCATTCCCAGCTGATTGCGCATCAGCCCGTAGAGCCGGCTGCGAACTACACGGGACGCGAAGCCGCGTTCGGTGAACAAGCGCATAATTTTCCCCCATCGACCCGAGAAAGACGTTGCTGTCACGATTCCCGGACCTCGCCGTCGCAATTTTGGCGGTGCCGGTGAGCCTCCATTCGTCTTGCACGATATACCCCAAGGCGTTTTAGAATCGCGGACAAGGCGTCTTTTCGTGACTCAGTGAGAGGCGCCAGTGCCGCCACGATCGATATCGTTCCAATGTAAATTGCCGCGATCGACCACCACTTGCCGTGCCCGCTCCACGTGAGTGCTGTGAAGAGAATCAGCAGAGGCATGTGGTAGAGGTAGAACGAGAAACTGTAGCGTCCCCCCAGTCTGAGCCATCTCTGCGCAAGGGTAAGCGAGCGCGCGAATCTGTCTCCGATAATCTTGAAGCCAAGGATATTCATGAAAACCAAAATCGCAAACAGGTATTTGGCGCACAACTGAGGGTTGAGCCATTGGTCCAGGCGCTCTCCGGTCGGCACGATCAGCCCGATGGCATATTTGGCGTGAAGCAAGTAGTAGAGAGCAAGGCCGACGAATGATGCAATCCATAGCCACCACCCAGCATTGCGATCTATGGAGTGTCGATCGATTTCATACGCCAGCACGCCGAGCAGCCAAAGCGGCAGAAGGAGAATGATCTTTGGTCCGGCCACGGCCAGAATCACAATGGCGGCAAGCCACCGCGCTGTGCCGGCAAGATAATAAGCAGCGGCAAAGAACATGTAGTAGAAAGCTTCAAAACTTAGCGACCAAAAAGGGCTATTCGATCCAGGGAAGACCCTGAGAAACCAGATTTGATTCGCGAAGATAGCCGATAGCGCATAACTGATCGGCGCATCCTCCCCAACATGCATCGAATTGAAGTGCATTCGATGCCCGACAAGATAGTCAACGGACGCGGTTAGGAGCAACGCGGGCAGTACCACCGACCATAGGCGAGAAAGTCTGGCGACGACATAGTCCCCCAGCGTGTCGTGCTTATGCTCGGCTGAGAACGCAATGACGTATCCGGATAAGACAAAGAAAGCCACGACGGCATCGTCCCCGAACAACCCTAAATGGATGAGAAAGCCGCCCGTTATGCCCGGATCAACGCTGTGCGAGAAAAACACGGCGAGAGCAGCGACACCTCTGAATCCGTCAAAATAGAGGGATAGGCTCTTCGTCATCAGTGCAACTTGGTACTTCGCATGGCTGCAAAACGACGCAGACACGCAGGGCATATGGCGTGAATGACTCTGACCAGCCGATATCGAAGCAGAGCGCGTACTTGCCATGCCTTGACACGAAGCAGCATTAAAGCCGGCAGGTCCGAGCGTACCAACAGGACATTGAACTGGGTCTCCCCGCGGGCTTGGTCCGTTGCGAATTCGACGAAACCAAGCTGCCGAAGCAACCTCTTGACGTCTGCGTAGAGTTTTTGGCCAGTGCCGATGCAAGGTGAGGTTTCAACTTCAACATGCAGCAGGTGCACTCGGTCGGCTATCCCAGCGATACCTTGGATGGCTTCGTGGGCTTTGCCTTCGGTGTCAATCCACAAAGCCAAGCGCGCGTCGGGCGCACATTTGTCGGCCAGGTAGGTGTCCAGACGGGTGGTACCCACCCGCACAACCGCCGCCGATGCCCACTTGTCGAACCGGCGGTAGAGAGAGCTCATCCCACGCCGACAATCAAGCCGCGAATAGTCGGCATCCACGATGAAGAAATCGGCTTCTCCATCATAGTTAGTTGCTGCGAGCGGCACGATCTGGATGTTGCGAGACTTCAATGTCGGATTGGCTTGCATGAGGCAAATGTTGTGAGGATTAGGCTCGAACGCATAGATGCTCGACTCCGGAACGGCTGCGCGGAAAACGAGTGCGTCCGCTCCGTTCATCGAGCCCACGTCGCAGACGACTCCGATGTGCATCCTTGCCAGGAGTTTCGGGAATAGGCGATGCGTGTTTACAATCATCAAAGCCCATCCGCGATATCGCTACCGCTTTTTCATCATTATCAAGAAGTGATCGCCCATTGCTCGAATTAGCGGCAATGCCGAGAATTGCCTATCCAGACTCCACAGCCTCGCGTGCAGTCTGGGATGTTTCTCGCGAACCCCGGTCAGGTAAGGCGGCGGTGCAAATACGCACAACCCGCGGAAGTGCTCCAGTTTGAAGTCACGGCTGAATGCGCGGTAGAACTCGCGCGGGCCGTAATAGCGCGTCCAAATGGTGTGATTGTTCATGCCGACCGGCACTGGCTGGCGGGCAAATCGCACTATCGCCCTGGCCCATCGCCGCCGTCGCAGATAGTGGGCAATTTCCCATGGGCAGATCCGGCCGATTACCGTGAATACCAGAGTGCCGCCCGGCCTCAGCAAGCGCGCGCACTCGCGAGATACATCGGCAAGGTCGGGTACGCAGTTCAAGGGACCGAGATTCGAATAGACACCATCGAACTGCCCAGCTCCATCCAAGCGCTGCAGCTCGTGAGCGCCCAGGAAAATCGCCCGAATGCGACCCGCCACCTGCTCCCGTACGGCACGTTCGCCGGTCCGCTGCACCATGAGGGGCGACCAATCCACCGCCGTGACGAGATGTCCGAGCTTTGCCATGCGTATGGCGTCGAGGCCGGTGCCGCAACCTAAGTCGATCAATCGGCTGCTCTTTGGAAACGCGGCATCCAAAGCATGCCAAGCTTCATTGCGCATGGCCTGAATTTGATCATTGTTACCGCGCGGTCCGTCATAGTCCGCGGCGACGCTGTCAAAGGCGTCTCGTGTCTCGCGCAATTGCGGCCCTGAGAGAGAAATCATTGTTCGTTACGGCCATAACCATACCGACATGGTACTAACCCTGTTAGTAGCTCAAGAGCGCCGAAATGTTACCTGACCTCATGACTGATCCGTTTGGTGAACGATGCGAAGGATTGACGAGCAAACGAATGCAGCTCCTCGGCGCCGCATTCCGTTTTGACAGCAACAGCGCCGAATTGATGGGCCTGGTGGATTGCGCCTATAGAGGCCTCCCTGGGCATCGATTGTCAGGACTCGAACAGGAGCTTCGGGTCAGCCTGCTGTTGACATCCGTTCCGCAGCGACGCAAGCGGGCCGAACCCTCGCCGCTGGCGATGATATCGGGATCCGGTTTCCTCGGCGGTGCAGCAGAAACGGCGAATTTCGTCGTCGTGTCCCCGCGCGAACACGCGGCCCTTGTGGTCGTCAGCCCGCCTATGCTGCGATTCCCCTACCACGCTCGCTATGAATTGATCGAATTCGCCGTCTTTACTCTGGCTGCTCGCGCTCAACGGTTAGTGCCGCTGCACGCAGCATGCATCGGACAACGAGGTCGTGCCATATTGCTTTTCGGACCGAGCGGCTCGGGAAAGTCGACGGTGGCCTTGCATTGCTTGCTTGATGGCTTTGATTTTTTGTCCGAGGACAGCGCGTTCGTGAGTCCCGATACCATGCTGGCCACCGGCGTATCAAACTTCGTGCACATTCGCGCCAACTCGCTTCGCTGGCTCGGAAGGTCGCGCGAAGCAGCGGTGGTTCGCAAATCCCCCGTGATTCGACGCCGGAGCGGCGTCAAGAAGTTCGAGGTAGATCTGCGGCGCGACGGTTTTCGGCTTGCCAAATCGCCTCCGAAGATCGTTAGCCTCGTATTCCTCTCGCCCGAGACCGCCGGCAACCGCCCCCTGCTGAAACCGATCTCCAGATCCGCTCTACTGACCAACCTTGCGGAAAGCCAAGGCTACGCGGCAAGTCAGCCGCAATGGCAAGATTTCCGCAAGAAGGTATCGCATCTCAATACGTTCGAGCTTCGCAGGGGACGCCATCCGCACGAGGCGGTGGAGGCTTTACGAACTGTATTGATGAGAAACTAAGTGCGGATTGCGCTCGTGGTACCCGGCGGCGTGGATCGATCGGGAGAGTATCGGGTGATTCCGGCGCTGTTGGCCCTCATTTCGCGGCTATCACGTGACCACGATGTGCAAGTAGTTGCCTTGACCCAGGAGGCCCACGCGGGCGCATGGGATCTCGCAGGAGCGCGCGTTCATAACATCGGTTTGCGCCGCACCGGACTGCGTGCCCTGATCGCCATTCATAAACTGCATCGTTCGTCGCCTTTCGATGTGGTGCACGCAATTTGGTCCGGCACTTGCGGTATGGTCGCGGTCATCGCTGGCAAAGCACTCGGCATCCCCAGCCTCGTTCACGTCGCGGGCGGCGAATTGGTTTCGCTGCCCGAGATCGCCTATGGGGCGGCGCGGACGCGCCTGGGACGCATTCGCGAAACCTTGGTTTTGCGCAATGCGTCTGCGGTCTCGGCGGCAAGTGCACCCGTCCTAGACGCGCTGGCCACACTTCGAGTTGCTGCGCGCCGAGTCCCCTTGGGAGTGGATCTTACTTCCTGGGCGCCTCGGGATCCGGTTCGCCGCGATTACCACCGCCCTGCTCGGCTCATCCAGGTCGCCAGCATCAACCGTGTGAAGGATCAATCAACACTGCTGCGCGCCTTGGCTGCGCTCAGTAAATCCGGCATCAGATTCGAGATGGATGTCGTCGGCGAGGATACTCTGCAGGGAGAGATGCAGGCGCTCACTCGACAATTGGGATTGTCAGAAGTGGTCAAATTCCGAGGGTTTCTAACCCAACGGCAATTGCGTCCACTTATCGAGGCCGCTGACCTCATGGTCGTCTCCTCGCGCCATGAGACGGGTCCGTTGGTGGCTTTGGAAGCTGCAGTCGCGGGCGTGCCGACGGTAGGCACCATGGTGGGACATCTGGCCGAATGGGCGCCGACTGCCGCTTTATCGGCACCGATCGGTGACTGGAGCCGCCTCGCCGAAGCGGTGCGTCAACTGCTCGAGGACGACAACTTGCGAATGTCGATTGCTCGCGAAGCGCTGAAGCGGGCGACTCGGGAAGATGCCGACTACACAGCGCAGCGCTTTACCGGACTGTACACGGAATTGGCTAGATTTCGCCCGTTACCAGCGTGAAACTTTGCAGGAAATGGAAATCCGGCCGGCGCAATGCATACTGCGTGTGTCGCGGATCGCACAATTTCGCGAGATCCGCATAATCGTCATGCGACAAGTAGGGACGCAGCCGCTCTCCCCAGGTGTCGCGGAAGATAGCTTCCCTCAAGTAGAGTTCTGTCGCCGAGTCCAAAGGCGACATCCTTTCGATGACAACCGTGCGTACGCCGATATTTTTAAGATTCGCGCCGCGAAGCAGTCCCACGAGAGATCTTACAGACGTAAGGTCGCGTTCCTCGAGCCGATATCGATCCCGATAATACTGTCGCACGGCTTCATTCGTTATGCGCTCCAGCCTGGCGTCCCATGCGAAGTACATGTCTGCCAAAAACGAGCTTTGCGCGAGCGCCACGCGGCCGCCGGGCCTCAGCAGGCTCGCGAGCCGGCTAACTGCTTGAGCCCGATCAGGCAGATGATGGATTGTGTTGGCGCACCAAATCAGGTCGAAGTTCGCCAATGGAAGCGGTGCCAGCATGAAGTCCGCTTGGAGAATCTCGATTTGCGCTGTCGCACGCTTTCGCGCGGCGCACACATGCGCCGCCGACAGATCAATGCCCATCACAATGCCGGGCGTTCCCGCTGCTTCCTGAAGCCACGCCAGCGCTTCACCGGTACCGCACCCCGCCTCCAGGATTCGCATTCCCGGTCTGAGCGCCAGGCCGGCGATGACCTGGCGAATTTCCGACTGCGCGTAGGCGTTGAATAGCTGCAATTTGCGCGAGTAATCTCGATCGGGCGTGTCGCCAAGCAGCCCCGCGCGCGCTGAAACGAGCGCGGCACTGGTCATGATGCTGCAGCGACAGCCGCAACGACCGCGTGCATCGTTACGGGTCTCGTGGGCCGCGAACGCAGCCATCGAAGCATGCGCCGGCTCTGCGGCATCCGCGCCCAATCGCCCTGGTTCGCCCACGCCTGGCTCTCAATGAGCTGCGCTCGGGAAGCCAGCATGTTCTCGCTGGGACGCAACCGGTTTGCGGCGTATGCAAGCGTTTCCGACAACGACTGTGACCATTCAATTCCCGGGAACGCATCCACCCAAGGGTAGGAGTACGACACATCGTAAAGTGTCTTTCGGGAAGTGACCGTTCGTAAAAGCAATGGACACAGCCTGGCTAAGGCCGCAAGCACGCGCGCTGGAATCTTGGCCGGATAGTAGCGCGAGGCCAGCTTGAGCGATGGAAAGGCCCACCACATGTTCTGTTGCGATGAGCTGAACGAGAGAAGCTGCTCCCAATCCGATTCTTCCATCTGCGCGGCGAGAAGCGCAATGTCGTGAAGCTGCAAGCAGCGTAAAGTTTTGGTGGGCATCGCCCCGGCGGCATGCAATAGAAGATGAAGCATCAACGATGCTTTCGACGGGTAATCGTTGAGTCCCGGCCGTGGGTTCGAAGGAAATATATGCGCGGTCTCGTCCGTTATGCGCCATGGCAGCCGCTCGCAGATCCGCACATGAAGTTCTACCTTCAGATCATTGTTTGAATGCTCCCCGAAGCCTGAGGGAACATGATCATTAACCGGCGTGAACACTCGCTCCTTCCAACTCGCACTGCGCTGGCGAAATCCGCCTGCTTCAAGCACCGCCGCCATCTGTTTGGCATGCCGATCCTGCACCAGCAAGTCCACATCAGCCATCGGCCTGTCACCGACTGCGTAAAGGCCGATCGCATGAAGGGCGGCACCCTTCAGCGCAAGCACGGGTATTCGCGCTTGCGTCGTCCGTTCATCAATCCGGTGCAAGAGCTGATCGATTTGCGCATGGCGATTTGCAGTATGCAATCTCTGACTTCGGAGAAACTCGTTCCACGCCTCCGGCGCGCGCCAGCTCAAGGAATGAGATAGCAAAGGCGAGATGCCGTGCATCGCGGCGACGGCTTGCGCGGTCACCCATTCGAACTCCGACCAGTCTGGCGTTTGTTCAGTCGAATCGGCCAGCGAACGAGCCAGGGTCTCGGTTATCTTGCTCAATATGGTCTGAAGATGTTTTGCCGGCGGCAGCACCCAATCAGTAGATGACATGAGCCTGCTGACCTGTCACGGTTTCAAAAGTAGGTGATCGATATCGAATTTCGTCCGAGAGCAGTTCACGCCATCGATGTTCGAGCGCGCCATTCGCTCGGGCTTGCGCGGCCGCATCGGAATGGCGGGCCGTTTGCAATGTGATTTGGTCGTGCAGCAGATTACGGACAGAGCGATAAAAAGCCGATGTGTAGGTGCCGTGAAACATCATGTCCAGGTCATTGCTTTCGGTCCAATGAGTCTTCGCGTGCAGCTGCGCCTTGACGAGATCATAGAATTTTGTACCCGGTAAAGGGTACGACACGCTAACGCCAATCTCATCCGGTCGTGCGGAGCTCAGTAAATCCCGCGTCGCGAGAATGTCCTCGAGGAATTCGTCGATATACCCCAACTGGATGAAGAACCCGACACGAATAGCGGCCGCTTTGAGCCGTTTGCGTGCCGTAAGGATCTGCGATACGGTCGTGCCTTTGTTCATGGCATCCAACACCTTTTGGCTGCCGCTCTCGGCACCAATCCAGGCCTCGGTGCAACCCGCATTCCGCAGCGCAAGAGCCATCCGTTCACTGATCAAATCCGCGCGTGTTTGAATAGTGAACGGAATTTGCGCATCGGCCGCTTTCGTGGCGGCAGCAAACTCGGTGACCCATTCGACACGGAATCCGAATATGTCGTCCGCGAACCAGATGTGATCCGGATTGAAAGTACGCTTGAGATATGCCATTTCCCCGGCGACTTCCAGGGGGCTGCGCTGCAGATATTGATTGCCCCAAATTGGCTTGGCGCACCAGGTGCACCGGAAAGAGCAGCCGCGTGAGGCGGCCATATTCAAGCTGAAATAGCCATGAGCCTTCATCCAAACGGCCCGATAGCGCTCCATATCGACCAGGTCCCACGCGGCGAGCCTCGCGGCTTGAGGGAGCGCGGCACCCTTTCCGCCCTGCGCGGCGACTAGGCGGCCGCGGTGCATAGAGGCGATGCCTGACAACCCTCGCACGAGCTCAGCGTTGCTCATGCTCGCTTGCGCATCGATTCGGGGTAAGACCTCGAGAAGCGCTCCCAGTCCCTCCCCGATCAAGGCGAGGTCCGCCCCGGCTCGCAGGTAGGGCGTGGGCGCATCGCTGACGTCGGGCCCCGCGGTAATCACTCTAGCCCCGGCAAGGCGTGCTGAGCCGATCATGTCGCATGCGGCGCGGCGCATGACCGCCAGGCACATTTTGCTCAAGAAATTGAAATTGTCCTCATAGAACACGACAACTTGAGGCGCATTTGACTTCAGCAACCGGTCATACTCATCGATGCCATCGGCCAGCATCGAATCAAAAAAGTAAACCCGATGCCCTGCTTCTCGCAGCAGCGAGACCAGTTGCAAGGTTGCCAATGGCGGGTAGGGTTTTGCGCGCGCGATCTGTTTTTGGTCTAGCCGCAAAAAATACGAGTGGCACACCAAGATCGAAAGCATGGTTTCTCCGTAGCTAAGGGCAGGTACCGGCAGGACCGTGCGGGATGCCATCTCGATCAAATGAGCACGGTTTATAGGTGAGTGCCCTCACCCTCCGTTAAGGTTTAATGCAGACCGCATTGGATTGTGCGAAGAAAAATGCGGCGCGTCCGGGACCGCGCCGCGTCGCTCAGGATGTGCTCACGATTACCTAAAGCTTAGCGCTCCCAATGACCTCGCTCGTAGTGCCAACGCGGCCCGCGTTGGTCCCATCGGTCCGGTACCCAGTGGTATCCGCGGCGCTCGTGCATCCACCTGCCTGGTATCCACACGTGTTCATGGCCGCGGTAATTCCAATAGCCAGGCGCCCAAACATAGCCCACACGCGGTGGCGGAACGGTCTCGACGCGTACAGGCGGTGGTGCAATCTCGATATCTACAATCCCTCTGGCGGAGGCTATGGTAGGTGCGGTGGCTGCGCTCGCCGCCATGCACAAACCTAAAAATAACGCTCGACGAGAAACTTTCATACACACTCCTTTCTTTGATCTCGTTCTCGATATCGTTCAGCCGCGACGCGGCCAAACTTACAGCATCAACGGTCCTGCTCCAGGGTCCGTTGACGGCGATACTGCGTATGTAGGACCGGACCGCGCTCTGAAACATCGCGGAAGGGCTTAAGTTATTGAGAATCTGAAGAAAATGGCGTAACTGCCTCGGCCTTAAGAGTCGGTAATGTTTTGATGCTGCGGATCACGGGCAATTGCCAAGCGACCACGGCCAGCAGCAAGGCCGTTACTCCTGAAAAACCGAGCGCGGCCCGAAGTCCAACATGCTCGCCCAGATAGCCGCCGAGAAGTGCGCCGGGGCCCGCGGGCAAGAGAATCAACCAACGCATCGTGCTCGTCATCCGGCCGAGCATTGGGGCGGGTGTAACCGATTGCCGCAGCGAGAGGAAGTTTATGAAGATGAAAATGGCGCCGACTCCGAACATCGACAACATTGTTGCGTACGCCACGATGCCAAGGGAATTGGCGGGCGCTAGCGCCAACAGCAGCCACCCCGCACCTGATATCGCGAAACCCAATACCAGCGTGGGTCCCGGGCCTAGTTTGCGAACCACCCGATGGCCGCTGGCACTCGCCATCACGGTACCGACGCCCAGCGCAACATAGCTCAATCCGACGCCTCGCTCCGACAACCCAAGCGTGTGAATTGCAAATAGGATATGCACGACCGTCGCAGCCTGGCTGCACATTTGCCACATCCCGACACAGCAAGCCATGGCAACGAGCAGCTTGTGACCCCGGACGAAGTCCAGCCCCTCGCGCATCGCGGACCAAAAGGGGATGTGAAGGGCATGGGGCGTTTCCTTGACCGGCACACCGCGCAGGATGGACGCCGATATCAATAGTAAGCCCGCGTCTGCCAGCAATGCGATTGGCGCGCTCGTCAGTTTGATCAAAGCACCCGCCGCTGCGGGCCCGGTCACCTCTGCAGTGGCCGATGCCAGCGCGTTCTTGGCGTGTGCCTCGACCAGGCGCGTGCGTGGAACGATTTGCGTGAGGACAATTTGTGCAGCAGTTCCGGCAGTGGTGTTCACGGCGCCTATTAGAAACGCAACGATATAGAGCCATGGCATGGAGAGCCAACCCAGCCACCACGCAACCGGCACGGTGGCCACCGCAAATGCGATCGACAGTTCCCCGACCACGTAGACGGGCAGTTTCCTGACCCGATCGAGCACCACGCCGGTCGGCAGCGAAAACAAGGCAAAGGGTATGACTTCCATGGCGGTCAGCAAACCCATTTGAGTTGGGGCGGCGTGCATGAGCACGGCTGCGGTCAACGGCACGGCGAGCAAGGTGACCTGACCGCCGAAGGAGGAGATCAAAATGGATGTCCAGAGCCGGCGATACGTTCGATCGCGCAGAAGATCAGTCGGCGAAAGCGAAAATCGCTTCAGCCAGTCGGCGGGCAACAACGCGCGAAAGGTTGCTCTATTCACTTGCATGCGCATGTTTACCGGAAGAGCACCATGGCGGCGCAGACTAGAGCCTGTTAGCTCGCGCCCTGATTCTACGACATCGCCACTGCGCTTAAGGTCTCGGGCTCTTCGGTCTCGCCAAGGAATCCGCCGCTCTGATGTGCCCATAGGCGCGCATAAAGACCTTTCTGCGCCAACAGGGAGTAATGATTGCCCTCCTCCACGATGCGCCCCTTGTCGAGCACAATCAGCCTATCCATGGCTGCTATGGTCGACAGCCGGTGGGCAATCGCTATGACGGTCTTTCCTTCCATCAACCGGTAGAGGCTTTGCTGAATGGCCGCCTCGACCTCGCTATCAAGCGCGCTGGTTGCTTCGTCCAGTAATAGGATGGGCGCGTCCTTGAGCATGACTCGAGCAATCGCGATTCTTTGACGCTGCCCGCCGCTGAGCTTGATACCCCGCTCACCCACGTGCGCAAGATAACCGGCTCGCAATTTGGGGTCAGCCAGTTTCACGATGAAATCGTCGGCCTCCGCGCGTTTGGCGGCCGCAATCATTTGCGCATCGTTGGCGTCGGGGCGTCCATACAGGATGTTGTCGCGGACCGAACGATGCAGCAAAGACGTGTCCTGGGTCACCATGCCGATTTGTGCGCGCAGACTGTCCTGAGTTGCCAGCGCAATGTCTTGACCGTCGATGAGCACCCTGCCTTGCGGGATGTCATAAAAACGCAGCAACAGATTCACGATCGTGCTCTTGCCCGCACCGGAACGCCCGACTAATCCGATCTTTTCGCCAGCGCGAATGTGAAGGTTGAAATCTTCGATTACACGGTTGTCGACGTGGTGCGCAGCCCCGTAGTTAAAGCTGACATGCTCGAAACGAATGTCCCCTCGGCTTACTTGCAGCGGCACTGCGTCGGGCCGGTCGACCACGGTTGGCCTGCGCGCTAGGGTGTTGATGCCGTCTTGTACCGTACCGATCTGCTCAAAGAGGGAGGCCATTTCCCACATAATCCAATGCGAAATTCCATTCAGCCGCAGCGCCATTGCAGAGGCCGCAGCAACTGCACCAACCCCCACCTGGCCTCGAGTCCAAAGCCACAGCGACACTCCCGCAGTGCTTGCAATCAAGCCCATTGTCAACAGATGGTTGACGATTTCGAAACCGGTTACCAGACGCATTTGTCGGTATACAGTTTGAAGAAATTCCGCCATGGCTCCTTGCACATACCCCGCCTCACGCTGCGTATGCGAGAACAATTTGACGGTTGTGATATTCGTGTATGCATCGGTGATGCGGCCGGTCATCAAAGAACGAGCGTCCGCTTGGGCTTTCGCGATGGCGCCGAGGCGGGGGACGAAGTAGCGAATCGCGACCAGGTAAGTCGCCAGCCAGCCCGCGAATGGCGCAAGCAGCCACAGATCGAAATTGCCCACTACCAGGGCGATCGTGACGAAATAAATCACCGCGAAAACCAGGATGTCGGCCAGGATCATCCACGTGTCGCGAACCGCAAGCGCGGTTTGCATCACCTTGGCGGCGACGCGGCCGGCAAACTCGTCCTGATAGAAGCTCAAGCTCTGGGCAAGCATATTGCGATGGAAATTCCAGCGCAGCCGCATCGCGAAATTGCCGGCCAGCGCTTGTTGCTTGAGCAGACTTTGCAGCGCGACCATGAAAACGCTGCCGAACAACACGGCGGCCAATAGAAGAAGGTGACTACGTTGGTCCGTCCACAGCCGCGCCGGCTGCACCTTGGCAAGCCAGTCCACGACTTTACCGAGCATGCCGAAGAGCAGCGCCTCGAAGACGCCGATCGCAGCCGTTAGCAGGGTCATCGAGGCAATGTAGCGGCGTGCACCCCGAGCGCAGGCCCAGAGAAACGGGAAGAAGCCTTGCGGCAACGGCGTGGCCGCGCCTTCGGGATAGGGAGAAACGAGCTTTTCAAAAAAACCAAACATCAATCGCCTCGGGCTTCTTTCCGCAGCCGCCGCGCGCGGCTGCATCACCTATAAGCCTATTCGGCGTATATCAGTAGTATAACAAAACCCCGATCGTGTTCGATGCCGCCCACCGGCCGTAAGCGGATACCTACCCTAACTCGCGGGCAGGCAGCCTAGGCATGCCGGGTCTTTCACGTAAACTTGCAGCGGTTAATAACCCAATAACGAAGGGAAGACGTATGAAATCTCGTAATTTGTTTGCGGCGGCGAGTCTCGCGGCCGTCACTATGCTCTTGAGTTCCGTATCGTTCGGCGCCAGTAAGGCTGAAATTGATCAGGGCGTGCACGCCACGCTGCAGCAGTTCTATCAGCTCAACCCGATGCACAAGGACTTGGTTACCCGCGCCAAGGGTGCTCTGGTGTTCCCCAAGGTCACGAAAGGCGGTGTCGGGGTAGGCGGTCAATTCGGCGAGGGCGCATTGCTCATCAATGGCAAAAGTGTGGACTATTACAGCGTTGCCTCGGCCTCGGTCGGTTTGACGCTTGGCTTGGCGAAGCACAGGGAAATCATTTTATTCATGACGCAGGAGGCATTGGACAAGTTCGTGAATAGCCATGGCTGGACAATCGGCGCCGATACCGGCGTTGCAGTACTGTCGAAAGGCGCCGGCGGCGCGTATGACACCCAGACCCTGCAACGACCCATCCTGGCTTTCGTCTTTGGAGAAAAGGGCCTAATTGGCGATATTTCACTTGAAGGTACCAAGGTCACTAAGCTGGACAAGTAGCGGATACGTGCTCGGGGACCTACCTGAGGTCCCCGGCATCACCGCCGCATCTCGCCGTGAGCGGGCGATCCCAGGTACACTGGCGCGCTGGGCCCCGATGGCGAAATTGGTAGACGCAACGGACTTAAATATATTGAGCGGCAGCCGCGGAAACGCCCTGCCGGATCCCGTCAAAGTCGGCGAACCCCCGGAGACTCCCGAGGCAACGCCGAGCCAATCCGGACCGTGCAGAACGGCCCGGCAGGTGTAGAGAGTGGACGGCGGGGACCTAAAGGAATTTTTAACGGAACTCCCACGGTCGAGGCGCACTCCAGACTCCAAACGCGCAATTGCGCGGCGGCGAAAGTCGTAGCGGGTAAGAAAATCCGTTGGCCGCAAGGCCATGCCGGTTCGACCCCGGCTCGGGGCACCAAATCTTGCGGAATTGTTACAGCGTGACGCGCTCGGAAGCCGGCACGCACCAAATGTCAATCGGCCCACGACGGCCACGCAATTCAAATTGCGGAAGCTGCAAGAACGATGCAAATCCCGCGTATTCGCTGGGATTCGGCGAATCACGGAGTGCCGCAGCAACCGTACAGGAAAACAACACTTCGCCGGCGCGCGCGCGGCTGCACAGTCTTGCCGCCACATTGACGGTATCGCCGACCAAGGTGGTGGTCTTGCGTTTCGGGGGACCTAAGAGGCCAAAGGCGACTTCGCCCAAATGTAGGCCGATCCCAATCCCCGCGTCGATGGACAGTTCGCGGCGCCATCGCTCGGCAACCGGAATGAAGCCCTCCAGCATGGCGTGACCGGCTGCAAGGGCCTTGGCAGCTCCGTCACCGCTCTCTGGCTTGCCGCCAAATCCAGCCATGATCCCGTCGCCGGCCATGTGATATACCTGGCCGCCGAACTTGTTGGCTGCGCTCCCGAGCACCCGAAAGAATTCGTCTAACAGCGGCACCACCCGAGCGGCGGGCAAGCGCTCGACCATCCCGGTGTAGCCTCGCAGATCGGCAAAAAGCACGGTGACGTATGCGGTTTGTACTGGATTTTGCTGCCGAACGCGCGTGACGACCATCGAGCCCGCAGGCCGCAGACGCGTGCTTCGAGGTTCACTCATACCATCGATTATGCACTATCTACGCTCGCGACTTCACCCTCCCCACGTCGGTGCGCTCCGGCATCTCGTCGCTCTTGAAGTCCTTCGGACTGATGCAGTAGCGCGACAGCAGGTTGTAGAAGTCGGTGCGACTGCGCTTGGCCAGACGCGCGGCCTTACTGATATTGCCCTTTGTCCCTTGCAATTTGTTAGTCAGGTAAGCGCGAGAAAACTTATGCCTGGCTTCGTCCAACGTAGGCAACCGGACCGCATCGCTGCTCAAGGACTTCTGTACGAATTCCTCCGTCATGACTTCACCGCTCACCAACGCAATATTTTGTTTCACCAAGTCGTATAGCTGTCTGACGTTTCCGGGCCAATCGGTGGTGGCAAGCAATTCTACGGCTTGCCGTGTATATATTTTTTTCTCGCCGCCCTGGTCCACGGCTTGCTCCAGGAAATGCGAAATGAGCAGGGGAATGTCCTCGCGGCGCCGGCCCAACGGAGGAATCTCGATGGCCAGGATGTTGATTTGATAAAACAGCTCTTGGCGGAAAGTCCCCAATTTGATCTGTTCGTTGAGATCTCGCGAAGTGGTGCAAATCAGCCGTACCATCGCACTGGAATTGCCTCGCAGAAGCGCGATGTACTTGTCTTGCGCTTCCATGGACAAGTCGCCGATTTCTTCGAGCAATAAGCTGCCCCCTGCAGCGGCCGAGATTGCTCCCTCGGCGCAAGCATTTACATCATCGCGGGCCACCTGTCGACAATTGACGACGACAAAGGGTTTTTCGCGCCGCGCGCTTGCCGCATGTATTGCGCGCGCAAGAAGTTCTTTTCCGGTTCCATTCTCTCCCATGAGCAGTAACGGCGCATCGCTTCCGGCCGCCCAATTGGCCTGACCAAGCCGCTCCTCCATGAGATTGCTTCGCGAGACGATGTCGGCGCGCCAATCGCCCTGCGCTGAGCTGAAAGTTGAGCTCTCGATCGCGCGGCGAACCTGCCCCAGCAATTCCGGCTTATCGACCGGCTTTATGAGGAAACCGAAAGCGCCGTGCTGAGTGGCCTGCACTGCTTCCGATATCGTGCCGTGGGCAGTCAAGATGATGACCGCCAAATCCGGCCAACGGCTCTTCAGTTCTCTCAGCAACGCCAGTCCGTCCATCCGCTCCAGCCGCAAATCCGTGATCACGAGATTGGGACGCGCGCGCACACA
Organism: Gammaproteobacteria bacterium; assembly: GCA_034667905.1. GTDB lineage: Bacteria > Pseudomonadota > Gammaproteobacteria > Steroidobacterales > Steroidobacteraceae > Bog-1198. The sequence continues at coordinate 124,039 of JAXDQK010000129.1, forward strand.
CGCGTCAAGGGCGGCCCGTGCGCTTGCGGCGGTCTCGACCGCATATTTTGCCCCGATTAACCGAGCGCTCAGGAGGCGGCGCATTTCGGGATCGGTGTCCACTACCAAGACGCGCGCGTTGCGGGTCAAGCGGCGAGGGATATCTTCGGTTCGCTTTTTAGAAACCTTCGCCTTCGGATAAATGCCAAATCCGAGCGATGTGCGGGATGCTGGGAGTTCGCTCATCACAGCGACTCTGGCAGGTGTTAGCGGCAGTGTCCGTGCGATACACCGCAGTTCGAACCTATGCCGGAGGTTGCCGCAGGATCCAACCGTTTCCATCAGGGTCCTTGAACATCGCAAAACGGCCCCACGGTTGCTCCCCGATGTCGGTGAGATCAAGCCCGCGCCCCTTGAACTCATGGTGATCGCGTTCAATGTCGGTGACGTTCAGCATGACGCCTTGCAAGCCGCCGGGACGCATCGAATCGAACCAACTAACCAGTGCAATCGTCGTGGAACATCCTTTGGGTGCGAGCTGAATCCATTTGCCGCTCGGACCCATGGCCTCCTCGCGCAGCAATTCAAACCCCAGGATGTCGCGATAGAACTGCTTGGCGCGTTCCTGATCCGAAACGGGAACCGAAATGATTTCAAAGGACGTGATGCTCATGATGCCTCCCGCATTTTTGCACTGGGCTAATGCTATCAGAAAGGATAGTTGAGCCCGGTGAAGACCGCAGGCCCCTCACTACCATAGCCGATGTCCACATAACCGACGACGAAAGGCCTGGCGATACCTCGAAATCCAACACCCACAACCGGATGCACGTGAAAAAGCGGATTCGTGTTGGAATGCGCGAAGACGCGTCCGAAATCAACAAAGGGGGCGACTTCGATATCCAATTTCGTGGTGACCGCGTCAAAGGTGAACACTTTGCGGCGCAGCTCCACCGTGGTTGAAAAGGAATTGCGATCGTAAAATCGACCGTCGCCGAAGCCCCGCAGCGGCTGCTCGCCGCCGATGTCGACTTGCCCGCCACCAAGACTGCTCAAAGCCCAGAAAGGCACGTCATTCGCGGTGAGCAAATACCGCAGCGACAGGTGCGCCGCCAACACGATGTCCGGCGCAACCGGCCACAGCCCACGACCGTCGATTCCGGCCTCGCTATAGGACGAATCGTTGAACACCCCTTGTTTTGAGGCAGCACCGACATACACAACCCATTTCATGCCATGCGTAGGGATGGTCGAATCATCGCGGCTGTCATATACCAGGGAGAGCCGGTTGAGGAGTTGTTTGTTGGTACCCAAGGTGCCCGGGAACCTTGTTTGGATCGAAGCAATATCCTCCAACGTGCCCGGCAGCACGTCCACCACCTTCTCACGCACGGTGTAAAGAATTTGCCAGGTATGATTCAAGTTAAAGCCGAGCTGCATCTGTCCCAAGTCCAATTGCTGGGTGTAATTGCTTTGCGCTCGCCGCCGCGTTTGATTGCCGATACCGTAAAACCGGGTCGAGCCATCGCGGTCGTATATCAAACTGTAATTGACCGACCACCGCCCCTCCCGAGATCGGCCGATTTCATACTCGCCATCGAATTCCCGTTCGACGCGTTCTTTGACGCCCGCGACCATGGACCATTGTGCGTCGGCCGAGGAGTAAGCAAAGATGCGCGCGTGCACGCCGAAACCGAAGTTCGGGTTGTAAAGAACATCGGGCGCCACAATCCTGCTGATGTCGTGATTCGCATCCGTAGTCACAAAGGTCGGAATCAGCCCCGCGGTGAATCCGCTGTTGGGGTCAGTCGCGATCAACGGCACCGGTATGAACGGCGCGGTGGCAGGATTGAACCACTTGGTCCACCGCGGTTCCGCGGGAACCGCCACCGCGGGCGCAGGAGACGGCGTGGCAGGCAGTGGTATAGGGGCCTCGGTGGGCGGGTCCGACCAGCAAGGTGCGGATAGCAGGCTGGAAGCGGCCAAGGCCGCCATCAGCGGAATTTTCACGGCAACAACGGCGCGAATGAGTCGACGAGACGATCAAGGCCGATGTGCCGCATCAAGCGGGTTTTCACCTGCACGGGGGACATGGACGGGCGCGGTAGATTGCTGGGGGTACCAGCGCTGATAAACAGGCGTGCAAAGCGCGTACCCGTGCTTGGGTGCTCGTTCAGCCATACAGCAATTTGCGCCAGATCATGGGTTTCGAGCGAAGAGGCATAGCCGCATGCCGCCGCCACATCGGCGAACGCGACGTTTGGCGAAACGGTCGCTTGCCCTCCTGTAGACTCGTGTACACCGTTGTCGAGCAGCAAGTGCCAAAGATTGGGCGGACCGTACGCTCCTGCAGTGGCGAGTGCCCCCATGCGCATCAGCGCGGAACCATCTCCGTCCAACGCGACCACCCGCAAATCCGGACGGGCCAGCGCGAGGCCCAAGGCCAAGGGTAAAAGGCACCCCATGGAGCCGACCATATAAAAATGATTGGGTCGATCATCGATGGCATACAGTTCGCGGGCGCAGAATCCCGTGGACGCCATAACGACGGTCGAGGCGGCCGGGGTCTGCGCGACGACCAACCGCAATGCCTCTTGCCTCGAAGGCCTTGCGCCGGCAGCCACGCTGGCCGGCGACTTGGTCGCGCGCCCGGACCCCGCACGGCCGGCAAACGCACCGACCCCAGCATTCAGGGCATGCGCAGCGACACTGCCCTTCTGCATCACCAATGCATAAGGCCGACCGGTCTGATCCATGTGCGAAGTCGCACGATCGAGCACCGAAGCAATTTCCCCGGCCTGCGTCGGGAACAACTCCCAAGGTATCTGCATGATATCCAACACGGCCGGGGTGATCGGGCCCATCAAGGCGTGCTGCGGTTCATCGGCGACTCCGGGCTGAGCGCGCCAGGTGACGATGAGCAACTGCGGCAGTTGAAACGTCCAGGTCAGTGAGGTCAGCGGGCTGACGGCATTACCGAGTCCGGAATTTTGCATCATCGTGACGCCCCGCCGATGCGGCATTTGCGACATCGCGACTCCCGCGATCAGAGCCACCGCATCTCCCTCGTTGGTCATCGAGACGTAGTGCAACGAGGGATCCTGCAGCACGTAGTTGATGAACGGCGTCAGGAACGAACATGGCACGCCGGCATACCAATGAAACCCGCGGTTGCGCGCCGCTTCCACGAATTCCTTCGCCTCGATCATCGATGAATTGTCGACTGCTCGTGTGCGAAGTCCACCGCCTGGCGCAGGTCGTCCAAATCATTTACACCCCGCCAATGACCGTGCACATACAGGACTTCGATCGCCTCGCCCGCCCGCACCAGCGCGTTCAGCAAGGCGGGCATATCGAGCGCGTCGAAGTTCTCCTGCGCGCGCAGAGTCTGCAGTGCCGCCTTGAGTTTCGTCAGTCCGCCGTGGCTCACATTCAACATTCCAATCCAGCGCCCCTGCGGTTCGCGGCCGGGGTCGGCGGCACTGGCCACGCGCTCCAGAAGCACCGGCGTGCCGAACAGGCCACGATCATCGCCCCGTGTGCAGTAGGCGAAATCACGGACGGTATGATTGCTGTTGCCCGTCATGAGTGAATCCACCACCACTGAAAAATCCGACTTACACTCCACCAGGTTGCGCAGCACGTAACTTCGAAACAGCAGATCGCCATAGGCGATGACCGCATCGCAATCCAGCGAGTCCACGGCGCAGGCTAGCGAAGTCAATTCGCCCGTCTCGGAATACCGCTCGTTGATCACCAGTTTAATGCCCGCAGTATCAATCGCGTCGGCACGATAACCGCCTACCACAGTGATATCGTTTATATTTTCCTTCTTGAACCCATCGATCAACCAACGCAGCAGAGGCTTGCCTGCTATGGGCAGCATGACTTTGGGTCGATCCGCCGTGAGCGATTCCAAGCCTCGTCCCCGGCCCGCCGCCAATACCACGGCACCCCGCACAGCACTCGAAGGCGACAAATAAAGCCGCTCAGCAGCGGAATACTCGTCCGCGTTTTGCAAGCGGAAAATCTCATTCACCGAAGCTATTCGATCTTCGACGTTGACCAGCGTTTCGCTTTCGAATATCTCTTTCGCGACGTTCTGCATCGCAGAGGTGGCGGAGCGCACCAGATGATTGGCCCAAATAACAGTGCTGATTCCGGCTTGACGAAATACGTCGGTCGGAGTGCTGTAATAGCGAGTTGGCACAATAACCAAAGGCGAGCGGCGCCCCCATTCTTTGGCAAACGATAGTATTTCGTTAGGTGTCGACAACTTGCTGTGAATAAGAATCGCGTCGGCTCCGGCCAGCCGGTATGCTTCAGCGCGGCGCAGGGCCTCGTCCATCCCCCATCCCGCTATCAGCGCCTCGACTCGAGCGACAATCGAGAAATTAGAGTCCTGCTGGGTATCTTTGCCGGCCGCTATCTTGCCTGCGAATTCCTCAATATCGGCCAGGGGCTGCCGCTCGCCATTTAAAAAGCTATTGGTTTTCGGAAATTGCTTATCTTCAATGCAAACCCCGGCGATGCCGCGCTGCTCCAGCTTGCGCACCAGACGGCGCATGTTGTTGAAGTTGCCATAGCCCGTATCGCCATCCAGCAATATGGGCAAATCACTGGCGTCGGCCATGAATTCCAGGGTGTCGACAACTTGAGTCCAACTGGCCTCGTTGTTGTCGCGAACGCCGAACTGCGCCGAGATTGACAGACCCGATGCCCAAATTCCCTTGAAGCCCGCCTCACGCACGATTCGGGCTGATAAGCCGTTGTGCGCTTCCATCAGAAATTCGAGCTCCGCACTTTGCAGCAATTGGCGCAGCTTCGCACTGCGAGTCCGTGCATCCGGCGTGGCGCTGGGTTGGTTTCCCGGACGAATTGACGCATTCATTCATTGCCTCCTGATAGGGGCTGAAGTTGCGGCAGCACTTCGCGGGCCGCGCGCACGACATCGCCTGGAAAATCGATTTCAATCCATGGCCAGCCGGTAACGTCCGCAACTTCGAGCACTTGGCTTCTCTCTTGGACTAAATCGCGCACCGCTTCTTCATGAGGCAAGTGGGCGCGGCCGCTATCTATGTATCCTGCAACCAAGACCGCGAGGCGCCGCGCCCCGGCCTCGTCGAAGCGAAAAAACCCGACCGACTCACCGATGGTGTCGAATTCCAGGCCCGGGGCCAACTGCTTGCGCAGCTCGATCGGAACCCCGCGCCGCACGCATAGTTTGACCGGCTCATCGCCGGCTTCGAAATCGCGATCGATCAGAAGTCGATTGAGGGGCCCGTCTCCATCAACCAGCGCCCGCAAGATGCGTTCGTCATACAACACGTCCGCGTCCATCAGCAAAATGTCGCCGCCCCGAATCATGGCCTCCGCAACCGTGTGCACCGTCAGAACACTGCCGAGTTCAAAGTTCATGTTGAGCACGATCTCGGGGCGCGGCTCCCACTCCAAACGGTCGAGCTCCGACTCTACCAGCTCGTGACGAAATCCCAGTGCAAGCACCACTTCGTCCACGCCGGCGCTTCTGAGCATGCGCAAGTGCCGCTCAAGAAGAGTGAGTCCGTCGAAGCGCAACAAGCATTTTGGCACTTGACTGTCCTCGGGTAATTGCAGGCGGACCCCTCGACCGGCCGCCAATATGATCGCTCGCATTGAAATCCTTCAAGAATCAAGGGCTCTGATATTAACTCAAGGCGGGGCGGCCCTGGCAGCGGGCGCAGTGCCGCGCGCAACCCGGTGCAAGTACAAGATGCCCGGCACGCCCAAAAACAACTCGCGCGCGCGTTTTGCCAACGACAGGGCGAGTGCAGTGTCAGGCCCGAGAGCGGCCAGTGGCGCAAGCAGCAAATAGCCGCCCTCTTGCACGCCCAACGCGCCGGGAATCGCAAAGCCAGCGCCGCGAATCGCCTGCCCAAGGCTTTCCAGCAGGAACGCGTCGCGCCAACTGACGGGCATCCCGAGAAAAAGAAGGATGAGGTACACCTCGCCGGTGCCCACGACCCAGCCGACCAAGCTGAGGAAAAAGCTTGCGGTTACGGCGGCGTTACGCCGGTATGCCTCTTCCACCTCAGCATCGATGGCCTGCGCGTGGCTTATCCAGTGCGACCAGTCGCGCTTGCCGGAAAGACGCTTCACGGCTCGCATCAGCTTGCTGAATAGGCCGCGCCGCTGGATGAGATAAAACCCGCCGACCTGCACGGCGAGAAATGCACTGGCAATGAGAGCTGCGGTATCCAGATCGAGGGACAAGCGGCTTGCCTGCGCAGCAAGCAATGCCGCGCCCATTAGCGCGAACAGGATTTGCGCAAAGGTCTGCAAGGTTGTGCTGACCGTGATTGCAGCCGCGGCCTCTTCCATGCGCAAACCACGCTGGCTCAAATATCGAGTCATGAGCACAGGACCGCCAATCTGTCCGCCCGGCATCAGGCTATTGGCAGACTCTCCCAACCAACGTGCCGTCAATGAATCGCGATAGGGACGGCGGATCGACCCGGGCTTGATGAGCACACGGATCGCGAGCGCATCGAGCACCAGCGGCAAAAAATGGAACAGGGTGACGATGAGCAAACCCCAGCCAGCGCGTGACAGAATCGCCAAGATCGAAGCCAGGTCCTGGGATACCAGCAACGCCACGAATAAAAGCACGCCGATGCTCAGCAGCCAAGGCGCAGACTTGGTCATGGGGCTCGGCCGCCCAGGCGACGAAAAACCTGACGGAAACCGAAATAGGCAAAGGCGTCTTTCATATTGGAAATGAGCCGCCACCAGGGATGCATCCGTGGATCCGTCACATATTCGAAGGTCAAAGAGACGCGCGTCTCACCATCCCGCGACGGCGTGATGCGATGGCGCAGCGCGTCGCCGTTGAAAACCACCAAACCGCCGACGGGAATTTTGATGGAGCCGCCAATCACCGCGGCACCTGGCTCACGGGTATGCAACTCGTAGTCAAGACGGCACGAGGAGTCATCGATGAGGCCTAATAACAAGGTGTAGCGGCGCCCTGAATAGTAGGACGTATCGTAGTGCCAGCCGATATGGTCCCCGGCGCGCGTATAAAAATAAAGGGCATAGGCGTGGGGATCTTCAGCCGGCGAGAGATGCAAGCGCTCCCCCGTCAATTGCTGCAGCCAATCGATAAGCGGCTCGGCGCGATAAAGATCGGCAATCACCGGCGCCAGCGTGTCGATGGCATGGCGGCTAACGCTTCCGCCCTGCTTATGTCCCGGTAAATAGTTGCGATTGACCGTCGCGCTGAGGGCATCGGCGGCGGCGATCAATTGCGCGGTGATCTCGGCGGGCAAGAAATTTTCGATATAGAGGAACGAGCCTTGACCGACATACTCGGCGCGCAGGGCTTGCGGGTCGAGGGATTTCAACCGCGACTCGAGGGTCGGGCCGACTCCCGTTCCGGTTGCCGCCACGCTTATCCGGCAATCCCGGTGTTCAAGCGCCGGTCTCGGCGCAGCATCCGTTGGTAATCTACCGTCACCCAAATGGCGTACGAGGGAGCGCAGACGGCGGCCACGAGCAGCATCGGAGCCAGCGCGTTGCTGAGCGTGGCCAGCGGAAACAGGTAGAGCACATCTTCGGTTTCGAAGCCGCCGAGGGAGGCCTGACGCGTCGCGGTTTTGCCATGCATCTCCTCGATACGCATACGCAAAAAGAAAATCAATGCGATCGCGATGCCGGCGGCAAAGCCCAAAACCACCGGCGAAAAAGGCATATCCATGCCGGGATTGGCGGCGACGCCGACGCCGATGGCGATGAACAGCAGAATGGTCACGACCGCATCGCTCCATAAATCATAGAGGTGTCCGAGTCGACTGGTTTTGCCGCTCATGCGGGCCAACTCGCCGTCAGTGTGATCGAGGAAATTCGAAACGATCAACAGCAATGCAGCTATGTTGGACCAACCGTAGCTTCCGGGTATAAAGGCCCCCGCCGCTGCCAGACCCACACCTAAACGCAGACTGGTCAAATGATTGGGCGTCACCCAGCTATTGACTAGCGGCGCCACCAACCGGCGCGCCAATCGTGCATCCCACGGGGGTTGCGATGAAGAAACGGCGTACGGCAAGGGCTGTGGATTTAGCATAGGAGATCGCATAAAAAGCCGGCGTATTTTTGCCAGATTAAACCTAGTCATCAAAGTGAAATATACCGCGTCGGCGTGTAGGACTCCATACGTGGATGTAGTCTTGGAGCAAACCCTACTTCATCGGCACGCCGCAACGAACCAAGACGTTGCGTAAATCCCTGATGGGCGGAAACACCTCATTGTTCCAATCGGCGCCTTGCTCATCATGGGCTCGCTGTTCGTGTTCCACGATGTCCTTGTCTTCTCGAAAAATATTTTCGGTAAACCAGGTCACGAACGGCCACGCGGCATGAATGATCCCGGGAAAGCTTGGTTTCTTGACCGAGAGATAGCCGTACGTGCGGTTGGTGCGCTGCTGGGCATCCAGCGGTGTGTAGCCCAACCACACGTCGAGTACCGGATCGTCCGAAGGTTTGATGTCCCGCCCCACCCAAACCTTGAGACTTTGCGTCGGATAGTCAGTGCGAATGCGCATGTGATCGGAGAAATCCTTCTTCGCTTCACCGCGCTTGCGCATCAGGTCCACGATCACCTGCTCGCCAACGGATGATTTTCCGTCGGTGCGACTAAAGCTATACTCGACTTCGGCCCAATTTTCCCCGTGGTTGCGCCCAAGGCAGCGCGCTCTGATCGAGCCCATTTGCTTGCGATGCATGAACTGATGGTTCATATCGAAAAGGTTTTCGTGCATGAAGGTATAGTGGCACGCGACTTCGCGATTGAGACGCCGCGTCTTGTAGTCCTTGCGCTGCGAAGAGCCAAGGCCGGCCGGCACCCGGCTCTCGGCCAGCGCCGCCTCCCCCGGAAACACGAATATCAAGCCATCAATCTCTCGCGCCGGATAACTCCTGACGCCGGCGGGCAGCCGTTCCGGCCCTAGGTAAGGGACGTTCACGCACTTGCCGGTGCAGTTATAAACCCATCCATGGTAGTGGCACTTGAGCTCATCGCCGCTCACCACGCCTAAGTGCAATGGCACCTGACGGTGCGCACAGCGATCTTCAAGCGCGAACACCCGTCCGCTATTGCCGCGATAGAGCACAATGGGATCGCCTGCGAAACGGCGCCCTAAAGTCCTACCGATTTTAAGTTCGTCTGACCATGCCAAGGGATACCATTGATCGGGATGCGCGCCGATCCGGCGCAAATCCACGGGATTAGCCGGATTTGCGGAGCGCAAAGTGGCCAAATTGGAGCCTTCTTCGGACATGTCCGGGAATTCTACTCGTTCCGGCCGTCGCGTGAAATCTGAACGAATCCGCAGGGTTCAAAGCTTGACCGCCGGGCAGCTGGAGCGCCATATATATCTAGTCAGCAACTGCTCCGGGCTCGAGGCTATGAATGAGCGATTTTGCTAAATCGCATGGCGATGTGAATCCTACCTAGCAACCTTTTGGCTGAGTGCGGGCACCCATCGTGGTTGGGGGGCCGATATATCAATCATAAGGAGATGCCATCATGCTGTCGCATTCAGTTGGGTGTCGATGGACCGCCGGGGCGTTAGCGCTATTTGTGCTCAGCGCCTGGGCAGCCGAGGACGATGCCTTACCCGTCTTACCATCTTATTCTGTGCACAACCTCGTCTCGGACGGCGCCGTTCCGGCCGATCACGTGGATACGAATTTGAAGAATCCATGGGGGATCGTTTTCGGGCCCACCACGCCGGTGTGGGTCGCCAACAACGGCACTGGAACCTCGACGCTGTATGACGGAACCGGTGCCAAGATCCCTCTAGTGGTCAGTATCCCTCCGGGGAGCCGCGAACCGGGCAACCCAACGGGGATTGTTTTCAATGCAACCAAGGACTTTAAGGTCAGCGAAGGAAAACTCTCCGGTATCAGCGTCTTCATCTTTGCCGGCGAGAACGGCACCATCAACGGGTGGGCACCCGATGTGAATGCGACAAGCGCCATCGTCGCTTATGACGGAGGCCCGGCGGGGGCCGTCTACAAGGGCCTGGCACTGGCATCCAACGGGACGGCTAGCTTCCTCTACGCGACCAACTTTCACGACAATGTGGTGGACGTGTTCGATAAGACCTTCACGAAGGTCAGCGCCCCAGGCGGTTTCAAAGATGATGACATTCCAACCAACTTTGCGCCGTTTGGAATCCAAAATATTGGCGGCGATCTCTATGTGACCTACGCCAAGCAAGACGCCGCGCGGCATGACAACTTGGACGGCCCAGGACTTGGCTTTGTTGATGTGTTCGATGCGAATGGTCAGCTCCTGCGCCGCGTGACCTCACGGGGAGCACTTAATGCACCTTGGGCCATTGCGCTTGCGCCGGCCAACTTCGGCCGATTTAGCAATCGGCTGCTGGTCGGCAATTTCGGCGATGGAACAATCAATGCTTATGATTTTCGTACGGGTAAACACATCGGGCGATTGAGCAAGCCCAACGGCGATCCGATCTCACTTAATGGTTTGTGGGGTTTAAGTTTCGGCAACGGCCTACTGCACCAGGCGACTTCGACGTTATTCTTCGCCGCAGGCACCAACGATGAGCAAGACGGAACTTACGGCCGCATCGACCCGGCACCCGGTGACGGCCACGACGACCATTGACTAATTCCAGGCCATCCTAGCGCTGCGGTTCGACGCCGCAGCGCTGGGGGCATAGCCGCGGTCGGCGCTGCGAGTGGATGTATAACAATTGGAGGCTAAGGTCGGAATCGAACCGGCGTACACGGCTTTGCAGGCCGCTGCATGACCACTCTGCCACTTAGCCCCGAAAATAAAATCGGCTGAGGCGTGCGACCGATTGAAGGCGCGACCGCAACCCAAGGTATTGAAGCGGGAAACGAGACTCGAACGGACCACCTCAACCTTGGCAAGGTCGGGAGCTATTAGAGCCAACCCTTTGTTTTCCCTCACTATCATCGCCCTTTCTGCGGCGATCAGTGCGCGCAACATTAACATGTAAGCGCAGCCAGTTCCATTGGAAGGAATGCTGAGCCATCGGCATGACTGTGCGCAAGGATTGGAAAACGCAAGGATTGGAAAACGAATGAAATCCAGGCAGCATTCACGGATTCGCCGGGACCCGGAGGTCTGCGGCTGGGTACGCGCACCGCTTTCGTGATTCCTTCACCACCGTTGAAACAGGGTTTTTAAATGTTGTCGATTCGCACTTGGCACACGTACCTAGGGATTCTAATCGCACCGAGCGTGATTTTTTTCGCCCTCACCGGAGCTATTCAGCTCTTCAGTCTTCACGAGGCGCACGGCACGTATGCGCCACCACCCCTCCTCGAGAAGCTGAGTTCGCTTCACAAGGATCAGATATTTGGCGAGAAAGAGCAGCACGAAGAGGAGCAGCCTAAGGCGGGCGCCGCACCTGGCGACCATGAAACACCGCCGGCTCGGGGGGACAACGAAACCAAATCCACCGGCACGGTCCTGTTGAAGTCGTACTTTCTGCTGGTGGCCGTTGCTCTCACCACTTCGACGCTTTTCGGTCTGTGGATGGGATTGACACACATTAAACATAAGCGCACGTGCCGCTGGCTTCTCGGCGTAGGGTTGGTAATTCCCGTGGCAATGAGCTTTTTGGTCTAGAAAAATTCAGACGGAAACGAGGATCGGACTCGCGACCTCAACCTTGGCAAGATTCTGGCGTAGGCTCCCAAGGCAACGCACCGGACTTACATAACGTGTCGATTGCGAACCACTTCCCTTTTCGGAGAAGTGGAGGTCGTTCACCAGCGAGGTTCACGTAAGCTGCTCGTGCCATAGGACACGGCGCCATTGCGCCCGAACAGGGCCGTTGAATGACACGCGATATTTTTGCTAGCCGCGCTTACGGCGAATTCCGTAAAACAACAATATTTGGCTCGCTTGATGGGTTGCGAGCCTTGAGCATTTTGGCGGTGATCTGGCACCACGCGGGAACGCAGAATACTTCTTTGCGCTTGTTCAACAGGGGCTTCCTGGGCGTCGATCTGTTTTTCGTCATCAGCGGGTTCCTCATCGTCACCCTTCTGCTGCGCGAACAGTCCTGCACTGGCGAGATGTCCCTAAAGAAATTCTATATCCGCAGGACCTTGCGCATCTTCCCGCTCTACTACGGTGTTCTCCTATTTTTAGCGTTTATTTACGCGACCGTTGGTAGACACTCGCTTTTCGGTCAACGCTTTTTGAGCGAACTGCCATATTATCTTACCTACACGGCAAACTTTGTGCCTCTGGTCGGTTTTCGCATAGTCTGGTCCCTGGCGACGGAAGAGCAGTTTTACCTGCTGTGGCCCTCGATCGAAAAATATCTCGCAAAACACGTGGTACCGGTGTTGATGGGCCTCATCGCACTGAACCAATGTGTGAATCTCGGAAGAAACACGATCAGCGAACTGATCGGTAGTGACGCTTGGACCCAATGGAATATCTCCGAAATAACTTTCACACCGATTCTCTTGGGAGTGGGCGCGGCGCATCTTTTGCACTCCGAGCGGGGGTACGGGTTATTGGGACATGTCGCAGGGAATCGCCGGGCGAGTGTCCTCTGCCTTCTTATTCTCCTTGGGCTTGGAACGGTGTTTCCCGTCGACATTTCCGGCCTTCCACGACTCGTGCTCCAACTCTGCATGACAGCATTGCTGGTGAGTTGCGTGTACCGGGAAGACCACGCGTTGCGCCCATTGCTGCGATTTTCGCCATTCCAGCATATTGGAAAAATCAGCTACGGGATGTATCTCCTGCACATGCCGCTCCTTGCGCTGGCCGCGTATTTGCTGCATACGGACGCGGCACAGGGATCGATGCGCCTCTATGGTGCGGAAGTCCTGATCACCATCGTCGCGGCCGAACTGAGTTTCAGGTTCCTCGAGAGTCCAATTCTCGGGTTGAAGCGCAAATTCTCCGCAACGCACACATCGGATATCGAACAGAGGAGCATCACGGGCGCCACGGGCGCCGTGACCCTGTGAAAGGCCCCCGGCGGGTGACGGCAAGGCAAACTCGCCGCCGGTCTAAATCGGTTTTTTCTCCACCCGCCGGCTGGCAAGTTCCTTTGAAGCCAAGGCCTGCGCGGCGGTGAGAGCATCGGCGGCGGGAACTTTTACATCTGGTTCGACGCCGACGCCTTCCCAGTTGGTCTTGGTCGTTGGATTGATAGCGCGCGCAAATGGAACCCCAATCGTGAATCGATCATCAATGCGATGGCCGGCCACCGGGTGCGCGCCGCCGCCGGTCACTTCACCGACAATCGTGGCACGCTTCAGCACTTTAAGATTGTTGGAAAACTCTTCGCCTCCGGAAAAGGTCCGATGGGACGTAAGCACGTACACGGGTACGGTAGGTAAATGCCGGCCGGCAACGTAAGGCAGCGTCCAGTACTGCTGTGTTTCACCGCTCTTGCGCTCCCACAGATCATTGAGGTGGGTCTGACTCGCAAACAGGTACGTGGATAGCAGAGCTATCATCTTCGGGTCGCCGCCACCGTTTTGCCGCAAATCAAAGATGAGCGCATCGACGTTGGCCACAAAGTTCATGGCAGCAGTGGCAGTACCGCCGCAAATCTCGGGGTCGGCGAAGAAATTGAACTTCACATATCCAATGTTGCCGTTCAAGCGTTCCACCTTCTCAAAACCGCAATTGGCCTCCTGCATCGCGGCGCGGTATTGCGCGATGGCTTCCGGGCCCGGCGACGAGGAATCCTCAGGCAGTCGTATCGGATTAAAACTGACAGAGAGGTGCTTATCGTGGCTGACATCTCGAAAATGATCGGTCAACAGATTGGCAAACGCATTGCCATCCGTAATTAAATCGTATTCGCCGCGCTTGGCGCGGCCCCGCACGGCGACCCCCATCTTCTTTGCAACATCGGGAAACACGTAGAACTCATCGATCTTTGCGATGGCGGCATCGATGACGCGCGCACGGGTTGCCGCATCGATGTCAAAGCCGATGACAGCGGCTCCGGAGACGATGCCGTTGAGTTCCGAACTGGTCACTCGCGGCGGATCGGAATCGCTCACTTGCAGTTTAGCCACGGCCCGCATCCCGCTGTTTCGCTCCTTCAAGAAGAACACGATACGCAGCGGTTCGCTTTTCTCTATCGATACGAGTTCAAATCCCCCAACACGATCGCGAAAACCCATGATGTCGTCCGCATGCTTCTCAGGATCATACTTTTTGTAGTAATCGTCGAGCCGGGTCCGATCTCCGCTATTGAAGGCCTCGAGCCACGCGCTCATGGTCCTGCCGGCGGGCGTGTCGGGAATCATCACCTCAGCGGATGCCGCACTCTGCCCGAGGACAAATGCCACACTCATGCAAAACAGCGCCATGGCCACGTGCGCACTGACTCCCCCATGACCGTACGCTAGCGCTCGATGTACATCACCGTTAGCCACGCAGTGACTCCTTTATGCTCCCCGCCCCGTCAGTAGTTCAAGCTGAAGCGAATCAGCCCACCGATAATTCCGATCCAGGCGACGCCCAGCAAAGCCGCCGCCGTCACGAAGCCCCCGAAGCGCAATCTACGAGGTATGTTCAATCTGGACAGGCGCCAAGCGCTCCGGATTCCGAGCAGGGCCGCCGCAATCGCCAGCAGGCCCGCAGCGTGAATTGCGCCCAGAATCGGGTCGAGGCTGGCGCTGTAAAAACCCAACTCGAGGCTCACGACCGGCCGCAACATCGCGAACCAGCAGATTAAGTAGACCACGTCGAACGCCACCGCTGCGCGCAGGACCAACCGCAATCGCCTGACCTGCGGAACGAGATCATCCGGGATATTCTTGGGTGCCCGGAGCCACGGAGAGAGCAGCCAAGCCACCAGTGTCCAGACCAGAATTATGCAAGTGACGATCAGCACGGTCAGATTCAGAGCCGACGACCGTTTGAGCGGCACGGCCTGCAGCACGGAAGTTGGATCTCCACTATCGAAGACTGTTTTGATTCCGCCGACCGTCTGCAGCGTCAGCTGCTGAGTACCGCCGGCGCGGCGCCAAAGCTGGGGGCCAATCTCACGAAAGGTCACCAAGTCAGGCGTTAGAACGCCCGGCACGGAGATTGTCCCGTCCGGGTTTGCGGCAATGACAGATTGTTGCAGGATATAGAAGAGACTCAAAAATCCGTGCTCGATTCGGCGCGAGCTCTCGTAGCGTCCTGCAATCCTCTGTGCATCGGCGGGCGCAGTTGACAACGCCGGCGGGTCCACGGGCGCGGCGGAAGGCGGGAAATATCGATCCATGAAGCCGTCGAACAGCGCTTCGCGGGCGAGATACACGGCTTCTTCGCGGCCTCTGCTGTTGAACGTAAATTGGATGCCGACTCCTTCGTCAGGCAGCAAATTGAACTCGTTGTGAAAATATATCGTGTCGCCGCCGTGACCGAGCACCGTCCGACCGTTATGCAGTTCGCGGAAAAAGCCATGCGCCATCGTTGCAAATCCCGGCGGAGCTTTTTCCGAGGGACTGTGCATGCGCTTGGCCGTGTCAACTTTCAAAATCTCTGCGTCACCCACATGACCGTCCTGTAAGTGAGCAATCATGAAGCGCGACATGTCCGCCGCCGTTGTCGTGCCGCTGCCCGCGGGTCGGGTCACGATTTGCTCATAGGGACCTGGCGGTGCCGATGCCGTTCGATAGCCCTTCGATACCGCGGCGGCGAAACGCTCGGCTAGCGGCTGATCGAAAGTGGTGTGCGCCATGCCCAGCGGTACCAGAATGTGATGTTCGATGTATCGCTCAAACGGCTCTTTGGATACGCGCTCTACGATGTAACCGGCCAGGGACGCGCCGTAGTTTGAGTAGGCGGGAACCTCGCCCGGCGCGAACAACATGGGCCGCTTGTGTTCTTTCAAGTACGCCTCGGTCGAGGGCACGCCTTGCGGATTCGTCCGCAAGACATCCTTCAGCCCTTCTTCGAACCCGCCGCGATGATTCATCAAGTCGCGAAGGGTGACAGGCTTGCCGAAATCATTGGGAATCGTAAAGTCCAAGTAGTCGTTGATATTGCGGCCCAGATCGAGCTGCCCCTTCTCGACCAGCTGCATAACCGCCGTCCAAGTGAACAGTTTTGAAGTGGACCCGATTCGAACCAGGGTTTGCTCGGGGTCCATTGCAAGTTTCTTGCTCACGTCTGCGTAACCGTAGCCCTTCTGCAGGAGCACGGTTCCATCCTTGACCACAACGACGACTGCGCCGGCCATATCGCCGGCCTTCAACGCATAGGGAACCATGCCGTCAAGCCAAGCTTCGAGGTCGGCACGATCGAGCGGATGTCCGCTCGATACCGGGCCTGCGGGAGAGGCTGGGATCTCGCCGGTGGCCGATCTGGCCGCTGGTGCTTGCAGAAGGACTGCGGCAGCGCAGCCCACAAGAGCAATGATGTTGCGGACATTCATTTAGACTTCTGTGCGCCGGCGTGAATGAAAGGTCTCGACCGGGTCTCTCATAACTATGAATTTATGCGAGACACTTATCGACGAGCTTTTCCAACGAAGCGCCGGGCCGCATGGGATCCGCGACGGGTACGCCAAGCCGCGCGCTTTCCGCGTCCAGCAAGCGCGCGGCATCCCTCGGATTGAGCTTCGAAGTATTCAAGCTGACGCCTGCGCAGCGGATTGCCGCATTGGTGCGGCGGCCGAGCCGCAGATTCAAATCAATGGTGTCGAAGACGTCGGGCAGCAGGTAGCCGGGATGACCCAGCATCTCCTTGCGGTCGATGTCATGGCACACCACGATGACATCCGGCTGGCTGCCGTGCAGCAGGCCGAGCGAAACCCCAGCGTAAGCCGGGTGGAACAAAGAACCCTGTCCTTCGATCACATCCCAATGTTGCGCGGGGGAGGCGGGACTCAGCATTTCGGCCGCCCCGGCCTCGAAATCCGCAATAACGGCGTCCATGGGCATGCCGCGGCCCGCGATCAAGATTCCCGTCTGCCCCGTGGCGCGAAAATCCGTGTCGAGTCCGCGTTGAGTGAACGCACGCGCCAAGGCGAGAGCGGTGTATTTCTTGCCGACAGCGCAATCCGTGCCGACAGTCAGCAGACGATTGCCGCTTCGCTTAGCACCGGTTGCGATCGGGATATTTTTCGGCGGCGTACGTATGTCGAAGAGCCGGCGGCCGAGCCGCTCCGCAGCCGCTTTCAACTGCGGAACGTTGCCGAGTTTAGCGTGCATGCCGCTGATGAGATCGAGGCCCGACTCGAGCGCTTCAGCGAGCGAGGGTATCCAACTGTCGCCGATCACGCCGCCGGTGTTGGCCACGCCGATGACGAGCGCGCGGGCACCGCGCGCTCGCGCCTCCTTCGGTGTCAGGCGCGGCAGATCCGTGGTGACGGTCGCACCGGCGCATGCCCATTCTCCGACGCAGCGATCACGTGCCCAGTCGCGCAGTCCGAACGCCGTCTTGGCGTAGCCCTTCTCCGTGGTGTCCCCCAGAAAAAGCAGATACGGGTGAGGCAAATCCAGCACCTGCGTCATTCGGGCCTCCGACGCGTGCAATTCGCGTTTTGTATTCATTTGCCAGCCTTTAGGACTTCGCAGACAGTTTGCAGATCGCGTTCATGGTTTTTCTCTCGAGGTCCATGTACTACCCAGCAGCCGACGGAAATTGCCGTCGAGCACTCAGGCTTTATAGGCGACGCAAAGCGAGGAGTCCGACATCGTTTGCTCATCCCTATGTAGTGTCGCAACTGAGCCAGAATAATCCTGTATAGACAATTGTCAACGGCATTCTCTATATAGGTCGGTCTGCCTACTCGTGCCCGGGACCCGGTACGTCACTGGCGCGATCAAAGGTCCTTATCGAGTTTTACGATCCGGTGGTCTTGAATGAGCGGTGGTGCTCGGAGTGTGTTCGAGCACCGACGAGGGGTTGATACGTTCCTTGATGTCATTGCACTCTGAGACCGAGGCGCCTTCGCCTGCGACTCCCGAGCCGATACGCGCTCCGGCCAAGGCGGCCAAGAATCGCAAGCGGTAGCCGATCCTAGCGGCAGCGTTCGCGCGCTCTAGAATTTGACCCCCAACTCTATGCCGATGGTGCGCGGCTGAATGAAGGAGGCCGTACCGGTTTGATTGGCGCCCCCTTCGCTGGCGTAATCCTGGATACCGCGCGAGTTCGTAATATTATTGCCGTACAGTTGTGCGCTGTAGCGTGCGCTATCCAAGCCGACACGCAGCTGCAAAGTGTTGTACACCGGCAGCTTGACGTGCGGTTCGACCACGTCGATCGATGGCGAGAACGCGGTATAGCGAGTTCCCGTGTATGTCTCCGAGGCTCCGACGTATGCCGAGTAACTGCCGAACGCAGGCCAGCGGTAATCGACGTTGAGCGTCGCGCTGACATTCGGCACGAAGGGCAGCTTATCGCCCGAGAATGCGCCGAGGCCCGGCGCATCGGCGGTCAGGTGCGCGTCGGTGTAGGCTCCCAACAATCCGACCGTGAGGCCCGAGATCGGCCGCCACCCAAAATTCCATTCGACGCCCTTGCTCTTTGCGCTGCCGGAATTGCCGTTGATGCCAACCGGGCCGGCGGGGGTATTCACGATGCTTAAGATTTGGATGTCCTTCCAATCGATATAAAACACCGCCATGTCGATGGAAAAGGTTCTGTCGAACAGGTCGGTGCGGATCCCGACCTCGTAATTCTTGGTGGAATCCGATTTGAACGCGGGCGGGTTCGGCAATGTGGGCGTCGGGAGATTCGGGCCGCCGGGACGAAAGCCGGTTGCGACTCGCACGTACGCCAAGGTGTCCTTGTCGATGTGCCAACGCGGCGCAACCGACCAGGTCGTGGTGGTTTGCGACGAAAAAAGCGCCGGAAAGTGCGTGTCGGCGGGACCGAACAGAACGCAGCACTGTGTAGTGACCTGCGAGTTCTGCTTCACGTCCGTGCCGCGTCCGCCGAGTTCAAGGTCAAACGCGGTATTGAAGTGATAAGTGACGTCGGCAAAGTAGGAGGTTTCCTTGTAGTCGCCCGGTATGATGGCGCCGCCGACGGCGGGCGTCAGTACGGTCGAAGGATTGCTCGCATCCAACCCTTCGAAGGGTTGGGTGAGAGTCGTAAACTCGCGCGTGTAAAAACCGCCGACCTGCCAGTCAAATCCGTGGCCGAATAGGGTGTTGCCGGCATCCGAGCTGAGCCGCAGTTCTTCATTGAACTTGTGCACGTACTCGACTTGATCGCCGACGAACAGCACGGGCTGGCCATACACGCCGGCGACGAGATCTGAATACGTAAAACCCGGCGCCAAATTTGAGTCGCTCAGATTCCGAATAAAGTGCAGATTGAAGCGGCCGTAGCTCGTGGCAGACATCAACGTCGCCCAGTGGAAGTCGTTGCTCAAATTCAATGCGGCATACTTGAGAGAATTGTCCTCTTCGCCCCGAATGGCAGCGTTGTTGACAAAACCCGCAACCCGGTCGAACTGGTTGGCCGGCGGCGACTGGGGTGTGGCCGCGGCACCCACAACCTGCACATTATTGTTACCCTGAGTCTTGAGGTGCTGCTCGAATACGCTGAGGCGCGCGGAGAAATCGGAGGTCGGTTGGACGAGCAACGAGGCACGCAAGCTGTAGCTGTCGCCCTTGTTGATGTCGCTCTCGCGCAGTTGCGGATTGTCGACCCAGCCAGAGATACGCTCCTGGACGGCGCTGACACGTAGCGCGGCCTTGTTGTCCCAGAAGGGCAAATTGACCATGCCTTTGATGTTTCCCCCAAGGGAACCGCCGTCGACACTTTGGCCGCCCACCGAGACTGCGCCTTCGAACTTGTTGAGATTGGGCGGATTTGTTACGTACTTGACGATGCCGCCTTCGGCCGCCGCGCCATACAAGGTTCCCTGCGGGCCGCGCAGCACTTCGATGCGCTGCAGATCATACGTGTCGACATTGGCGCTGAAAAACGCACCGTCGGCCTGTGCCCCCGACATGAAGAACGGAATGTCGTCCACCGTCGTGGCGATCGTCGCGCCCACGCTTCCGACATTCTCTCCGCGCAGTATCAGCCTTGAAAAGGCAGGATCGCCGGTTTGCAACGACAGGCCGGGAACTTGAGCGGCCCAGTCCTGAAATCCGGTCTCCTGACGCAGCGCAAGCTCGTTGCCGCCCAGCGCCGTGACGCTCATCGCGACATCGTGCAATTTCTCGTCGCGCTTGCTCGCCGTAACGACGATCTCATCCAACGGCCCCTGCGCCGTGTCTGCCCACGCGGCAGCGCTGGATATGAGAAATCCCGCACCCGCGACCTTGACCACGAAATGTCGGATAGGCATTGCATTCCCCATTTTTTGTTCGACCGATTGCGAGCAGTGTCGAGCGTCCTTGCCTGCTCAATGTACGTCTCGCCCGGAACGTCCTTTGCTCACTCAAACCGCCGCACCTTCGAGGTGCCGCGCCGCCCAGGCCGTCGATGCAATATATTTTTTATTATCCTGATTGGCAACTAGTTTCTAATCGGGCCACGTTTTGCCTAGATTTGGATGGGTGATATATCGAATCTCGGAGTCGAAGCGGCTGCCCGCCGCGCCGACCGAGCAGCCCGCGCCGCAGCAATTCATCGCCCAGCACACGATTTAAGGTGTAGGACCACGCTTCTCACTGCCACGATCTTGGCTTGCCACGCGCGAGCACGGAATTTTTCGTTGTAGAAAATTTCTCTTAATGTAAACATCGCATTTGGCCAGCGTAGTTTCGAATACCACTTGATGTCATTCACTTCGAGGTACTGAGACGTGAGGAAAAATACAATGCCGGTGCACAAAGTTTGACCATTCTCTGCTACCTGGCGATCACCGCATGTGCGAGCGGTGTTTTTTGGGCTTTGATTATTGTCTCGGGTCACGTGGGCTCGGGCAAAGGCCTGTACGTTGCGGGCTTGATGTGGTGCCCCGCCGTTGCTGCGATCGCGACGGCCTATATCAGGCGCCTGGATTTCAATACCCTGGGACTGCGTTGGGGCGGCGCGCGTTATGCGATTCTTTCCTATGTCACGCCGCTGGCCTACGCCGCGATTGCCTATGCGCTGATCTGGCTCTTTGGTTTTGGATTCTTCCCAGATCCTGGCGCGCTCGCTGCGATCGCGCAAAAACTGGGGTGGACAGTGACGAGTCCGATCGCTTTTGTGCCGCTCTATCTGCTGCTGATCGGCACGACGCAAATGATATCGAGTCTCGCGCACGCCTTGGGGGAAGAGATCGGTTGGCGCGGGCTGCTCACGCCGCTCATGGTAAATCGCTTCGGATTTACCCGCGGCAGCTTAGTTGTCGGCGTGATATGGGCGGCATGGCATATGCCGCTTTTACTGTTCGCCGACTACAACAGCGGGACGCCTTGGTGGTTTTCAATTCCGTGCTTCTGCGCACTCACGATTGGGCTTAGCGTCATCATGGCGTGGTTTCGCTTAGTTTCGAGCAGCGTCTGGCCCTGCGCGATACTGCATGCAAGTCACAACCTGTTCATTCAAGGCTTTTTCACGCCCTTGACCGGATCTCGCGGCACATCGACTGCATATGTGATCGATGAGTTCGGCGTTGCCGTGCCGTTGATCATTGTCCTCTTTGCGGTTGGCTTCTGGCTTAATCGCGATCGCGTACTAAAGGTGGCGAGCGCGACGTGATGAGCACGCTGTTCACGTTGTCGCAGCTGGGCTTAAGCTACTAGGCGGCCGATTCGGCCTCATGGGCCGCAAGACTGATTAATTCGCTCGCGAGGTTGGGATCTTCGCTCGAGCAAACACCGAGCACCAGGGCGCTTTCACAGTCCTTGGCGACATAGGCATGTCCCATGGTGCTGTCGATATAGATGCCCTGGCCGGCCGAAAGTCGCACGGGATTGTAGAACTGCAGGTGCACCTCGATCGTGCCCTCAATAACGAAAATGAACTCTTCACCCTTATGCTTTAGCGGTTCGCCAAACTCCGCAATGTCCTTTGATCTGATGCGCGTCAGGATGGGCACCATGCGTTTCTCTCGAAGATCGGCGCACAGGTACTCGTAGTCATAGTTCGGGGTTGAGATCTGGATTGAATTGCCGCGATTGGTGAGGCTGCGGCGTGCCATGAAGACCGGAAGCGTCGCCGCGGGGGGAGCGTCCCCTTGCGCAAGAAACTCCGTCATGCTCAAGCCTAAGCTTGCGGTGAACTGCTGCAATTTATCGTACGTGAGAGATAGCTTGTCGGTCTCCACTTTCGCAAGGGTCGAGAGCGGAATGCCTACTTTCTCGCTTAGCTGACGCAGGGTCCAGGAATTCTTCTTCCGCACCAGGCGGATGAGACTGCCCAACGTGCTTTTTTTGCCCGCCATCGTAAAGATATCCTTTAGGAACGTGTGAGGCTGGTTCCTTCGCGTAAGTATCGACGTATTGCCGCAGGCAGCCAACCCCTCCGCCTGCGCGTCGTGCGACGGACCTGAGATGACGCAGGGCTAGGTTAGCAGAGCCGCGCTCTCGCTGAGGGTGGCGCTTACTGCAATTTCGCAACGTTTTCGCATATATGGAATATTTTTCCACTTCCGGAATATCCTCAAAGGTGAGATATTGCGCGCGCACCAAGGCTTTTAGCGCAAGGGGAAGCACATCAAGAATTCATTCAAGGGTTTTATCGCCGCTGCCGTTATTTCGACATTCCTGGCGTCCACGGTACAAGCTCAAACGCCCGACGAAAACAATCTTGCCGCATCGATCGATAAAGCGGCGGCGGCGGCTGTCGCCGCGGGCGAGAGCCCCGGCCTTGAAGTCGCTGTGGTCAAAGATGGCAGGGCGATATTGGTGAAGAGTTACGGTTCCGCCAATCTGGAGCAACACGTTCCGGTCTCGAACAACAGTGTTTTCCGCATCGGTTCTGTCACGAAGCAATTTACCGCCGTGGCGCTGCTGCTGCTGGCCGAAGAGGGAAAGATATCTCTGCAAGACAAACTGTCAAAGTACTACCCGAATTTTCCGCGTGCCAATGACATTACCCTGGATGAAATGCTCCATCACACCAGCGGCATCTACAACTACACATCAGCACCCAACTTCGCGGTTGACGGCATGATCCACCGGAGCACCGATGAAATGATTGAGTTCATTGGGAAACTACCTAAAACTCAGGATTTCGAGCCGGGAACCAATTGGTCCTATAGCAATTCGGCCTATTTCATCTTGGGCGGCGTCGTGGAAAAGACGGCCGGCGCACCCCTGGCACAAGTATTCAAAACCCGATTTTTCACGCCTCTCGGCATGACCCATAGCGCACTCGATGACGAGACTGAAATCGTCTCCGGTCGTGCCAGAGGTTATTCGGGCGCCGCTCCCGGAAAATTCACAAACGCCGCCTTTATATCCATGTCGATCCCGGGCGGGGCAGGTTCAGTCCGTTCAACCGCCACCGACCTCGCCACCTGGAATGCGGCGCTTTTTGGCGGCAAGATTCTCAAGGCTGCTTCGCTCACGGCGATGCTGACGCCCGGCAAGCTCAACGGCGGCGAGAACTCGGGCGCGGCCATGGCGAAAATGATGGCGGCGGAAGGGGCGCCGGCAGCTGCGGTGTCTGCAAAACGAGAATATGGATACGCGCTGTTTTCGTCGCAAGATGAGGGCCATCGAAAAATCGATCATGGCGGCGGAATTTATGGCTTCAGCGCTTCTCTGTCCGAATTCCCGGATGACAAAACCACCGTCGTGGTGCTGTCCAACGCAATTGGCAAAGATGTTGGCGTTTCCAAGATCGCCGATCGAATTGAGCGCCTAGCGATCGGCCTGCCTGCGAAGAAGTAGCTGCTTGTCGTTTCAATTCCCGAATTGTTTTTCAGCGGTGCGCTTGTCGCGGGAGGTGCGCTTTGCTCAGAGCATCTGTCGCTAAACCTGGCGCCGCGCTGCGGGCGTTTCGCCGCAAACAGGGCTGGACATTGGCTGCGGTGAGCCGAAACACGGGCTTGCCTGTGTCGACGTTGTCGCGTATTGAGACCGATCAAATTTCTCCGACTTATGATCAACTGAGCAAACTCAGCGTGGGTCTTGATATCGATATGGCGCAACTCCTGTCTGGCGACATGGAAGACGCCAAGCCCGTGCAGACCGCGCGTCGGAGCGTCAACCGCGCGGGCGACGGGCAGATTCTCGATACTCCAATGCAATCGCTACGCTACCTCAGCGTAGACCTGACGAATAAACAATTTGCACCGATCATCGGCGAGATCAAAGCTCATTCTCTCGAGGAGGCGGGGGAATTTCATCGGCATGACGGCGAAGAATTTGTTTTTGTGGTGAGCGGAGAATTGGAACTGCACAGCGAAAGCTACGCGCCCCTGCGTTTGCACGCGGGAGACTCGGTCTATTTTGATAGTGGTATGGCCCACGCCTATGTCGCCGTGGGTAAAGAGCGCTGTAAAATTTTGTCGATTTGCACGGCACCCTTTGAAAGCGTAGCCAACAAGCGTGCGGAAGGCCCGCGGTTCCGTCGGACGCGATCGCGAACGGTATCGCCGGCGTCCTGAAGCGCGCCCGCGCTGAGACTGCGGGTTCGGCTATGGCGCTGTTGCATGGTGAGGGATTGCAGGTGCTGCGTTATGGTCCCGGCACGCAGAGTACCCAAGCCCGGCCGCAAAGTGTCTCAACAGCCAAGAGTATCGGCACTAACGGGTCGTGCTTCGCTCGAATGTTCACTGGCGCAAAGCTCGGGCGAAAGTTCCTTGAGCGCTTCGATCACGGTCGCCGCCCGTATCGCAACGATATCCCCCGTCACTGCTTCATGATAGGCGTAAGGCCGGTCGCCCAAACGCTTGCGCCTGCGGTTGAACAGTTCCGAATAAACCGCCGCAACCTGTGTGATTCCGGCATGACTGTATTCCGAAAATCGCATGTAATTGATCCCATTGGCGATGATCACAGTCGGCCTGTTCAAGGACACGCTCATGTGAGCCGCCATGGTGTCGTTGGTGACTACGGCCTGCGCCCCGGCAATCCAGTGGAGCAACTCATACAAGGTCAGTTTTCCGGCAACACTCTCTGCGCCTGTTCGCTGCTGAATCTCGTGGGCCATCTTCAGTTCCGCCGTACCCCTTCCCGCTGCAAGCACAATCCTGCCCGAGAAATGGCGACGGTGCAGCGCGATGAATTCAAGCCACCGCTTCGCCGGCCAGCGTTTGCTCCGTATGCTGGCACCGACAAAGCAAATCGTATACGCGCCTTGTCCCAAGGCTGCAGGTCGCATCTCGATGCAAGGACGATTGCCGGCATAACGACCTCCGCTCACCCAAGTCGAAAATTCCGCATTGAAATCAAACTCGTGCATCAAGGAACGGGAAGGCTTGAACAGTGACGTGTACAAGCTGTCGGACAGTCGGTTCCAGCACTCGTGAACATTGATATTCACTGATGCGAAGCTCTGGAGCGGAGCCGCGGCCAGCATGCAGAGGTCGTCGAGTAACAAGGGTCTCATGCATGACGGAGCCACCACCGTTTCAAATCCGCCTGCTCGCAGTTGTTTCCAGATGGCCATCCGGTATGGAGCATTTTCCAAGTACCGATCTTTATTTACCCAGATCGTATCGTCGACGGTAGGTTGATCCAATGCTGTGAAGAGATCGCGCCAACACTCATTGCCCAGCAATGTGATTCGATAAGATTTCCAGCGTGCAGATGCCTTGTATGCCTCCAGCTGATTTCGGAACACAAGATAGTCGCCGATTTCGTCCAATCGAATCAGCAGCAGCGTTCTGTCATGACGCCGGACCGCCGAAAGTTCCCTCTGGACGGCTATCCACTCATCAAAAGTCCGCATTACGCGCCGGCGGTCCTTGATTGAATCGGCCTTACGGCCGATCAGGGACACCTGCCGCATCATCGATTGCATGATTAACGTTTTCATCGCGTCAACTGATTGTCTGCAAACCTATCGTTTCGGAGTTGCTCGTTGACACCTCTGAAAGCACCTTTTTCCGCTGTTCCGCCAGGAAGTTACGCATGTTTGAATCAAGACGCACGCCCAAGTATGCCATCGGCCGCCAGAGCCGACATGCGTAGCTGCCCGGCGTGATCATGTCAGCGATGATAACGTTCGCGCCGTTTACGTCGAGCAATGCGTGCTGCAGACCGCGATGTCCCTGAACCGATTAGGGGGGAACTCGCTTTTTTGCTAAATTACACAGTGGGCAAATTGCCCTGATCGTGGGCGCTTATGCCTCGTATAGCTTGGGCAAGACCAAGTTAGGGGCATGGTGGGATCACGCCGCTGGAGTGCTATGACATGATTACCTATCTTTCTGAGGCGCCAACCCTCGCAGCCGAGGGACAAAGGCTGTGCGCCGCTTACGCGCAGAATAAGCCTTGGCCGCATATCGTCATCGACGACTTCATCGATCCGGACGTACTCTCCAAGGTGCAGCGAGAAGCGGCAGCCGTACGTCGCGGCAAATACTACGAGAAATTCGTCGATCGCAAGACCGATCACAATAAATATGCATTCTTGCCGGACGTGGTGGGTCCAGAGACGTCACGACTGGTCAATTTCCTCAACTCCGGCGTCTTTGTCCACTATCTCGAGAAGCTCACCGGTATCAGCGGGTTGCTCACCGACCCCTCGTATTTCGGCGGTGGTTTGCACAAGATTCAAGCCGGCGGCTTTCTCGAAATGCACACCGATTTCAATCACTTGGCGCGCTACAACTTGGAGCGACGCCTCAATCTTCTGTTGTACCTCAATAAAGACTGGCAGGCGTCTTACCACGGCGAATTGGAACTTTGGGATCGGTCATCCGCGTCGCGCGTAACCACGATTTCGCCGATTTTCAATCGCTGCGTCGTATTCTCGACAACCAATGAATCAATGCACGGCCACCCAGTGCCGCTTGCGACGCCACGGGAAATCGAGCGAATGTCGCTAGCTCTTTATTACTACACCAATACCTGGAAACCCGAGGAGAAGGTGCACTCGACCCTTTTCCAGATCACCCAAAATAACAAAACGCGCATCAGACCCTCCCGTGTCTATCGTTCCTTGGTCCGCACGTTGGTGCCGCCGATTTTTCGTAATTCACTTCGTGCGGCGAAGCAACTCATCAGGGGTGAGAAAGTTTCCAGCATTTGGGAGCAATAGTGTTTGCCGATCCGCTGATATGTATATCGTAACCGGCGGTGCTGGCTTCATCGGCTCGAATGTCGTTGCGGCGCTGGCCGCTCGCGGTGCAGAGGTCGTCGTTTGCGATTGGCTGCGCCAGGATGATCGATGGCGAAACCTCTCTAAGCACGAGATCGCCGCGCTGGTTGCGCCCGAGGATTTGATGGCCTGGCTCGGCCGCCAGGGCGATCACGTCGAGGCTGTGATCCACTTAGGCGCAATCACTTCGACCACCGAGGTCGACGTCGATTTGATCGTCGCCCGAAACGTGCGTTCCACTTTGGATATTCTCGAGTGGTGCACGGGGAATCAGACGCGTTTGATCTACGCATCGTCGGCAGCCACCTACGGCGAAGGCGCCGCGGGATTTGATGATACGTTCAGCTGTGAAGCCCTTGCGGCCCTGCGACCGCTCAATGCCTACGGTTGGAGCAAGCACGTGGTCGACCGGCGCATTGCCCGGCTCGCCGAACGCGGCCGACCCCTGCCGCCACAATGGGCGGGCCTCAAGTTCTTCAACGTATATGGCCCCAATGAGTATCACAAGGGCTCGATGCAAAGTGTGATCGCGAAGAACTATGCGCTCGTCAAAAGCGCCCAACCGCTACGTTTGTTTCGCAGCTACCGTCCCGAGTATGGCGACGGCGGACAAATGCGCGATTTCATTCATGTTGACGATTGTGTCGATGTGATTCTTTGGCTCGTGGATCATCCGCAGGTCTCAGGCCTTTTTAACCTCGGCACGGGCGAAGCGCGCACCTGGCTCGAGCTCGCACACGCGCTATTCGCCGCGGCGGGACAGCCGAGCAATATTCGATTCATCGATATGCCGCCAGAATTGATCGATAAATATCAATATCTTACACGAGCCCGCATGGATCGATTGCGCGCGGCCGGATACGAGCGACCCTTCACCTCGCTCGAGGCGGGGATAGCGCACTATGTCCGTAACTATTTGGCAACGAACGAACCATACCGTTAGTCCGCAGTCCACGCAGGACACCCCCCTATGTTGCAAGATCATCCCTCAAACACCTCGCCCCTGGCTCACGATGCGGAGGCCTTGTTACAGTCCGAGCTTCGCGAGCATCGTACGGTGTTCGAGGCTCTCACCGGAATGCTGAGCGGTCCGTTCCTCGAGACGCTGGGAAAACTCGAGACGGGTCTGCGCCGGGGCGGCAAGCTAATGCTGTTTGGTAATGGCGGAAGCGCCGCCGACGCGCAACATCTCGCTGCGGAATTGGCTATTCGCTATCACTCGAATCGGCCCTCGATCTCGGCCATAGCTCTCACGACCGATTCCTCCGTGCTGACGGCCTGCGGCAATGATTTGGGCTTCGACGTTCTGTTCGAGCGGCAAATCGCCGGCTTGGGACGCATGCACGACGTGGCGGTGGGGCTCTCCACTTCCGGCAAGAGTGCGAATGTTCTGAAAGGGCTTCGTCAGGCGCGGTCCATGGGTCTTTCGACTGTCGGGCTCACCGGCGCGACGGGGGGTGATATGCCGGGGCTGTGCGACGCCTGCATCCTGGTGCCCTCGTCGGTCACCGCACGCATCCAGGAAATGCACATCATGATCGGTCACATGTGGTGCAAATCCCTGGAGCTACGGCTCGGTTTGGTGTAGCGCCCATGCAGTTCCAGCCGTTGGTTCAGTTATTGACCGGCTTTCACTCCGCCCGGGTGCTGGTGCTCGGGGATGTCATGCTCGATCGCTTTGTATATGGCACGGCGGAGCGGATTTCCGCGGAAGCCCCCATCCCGGTGGTCAACGTGGGTCGATGCTCGGATATGCCGGGTGGCGCGGCCAACGTAGCCCGCAACATCGCGGACCTCGGCGCGAAGGCAATTCTTCTTGGTGTGGTTGGGGAGGATGCGGCTGCCGATGATCTGCGCACACAATTGCAGTCCTCCCCGACCATTCGAGCACACTTGATCACCGACGCCTCGCGACCCACCACGGTCAAAACGCGCTACGTGGCGGATGGACAACAAGTGATGCGAGCGGATCGCGAGAGTTGCATGCCAGTGTCCACTGATGTGGCGCGCCAACTACGCGACGCATTCTCTACGGCCGTCGAACAAGTGGATCTCGTCGTGCTCTCCGATTACGCCAAAGGTGTGTTGTGCGACTCGGTGACGCGCGCCGCAATCGACACAGCGCGCCGCTGCGGCAAGATCGTCATCGTCGACCCCAAATCCAAGGAATTCGCAAAGTACCGTGGCGCCGCCATCATCACGCCCAACCGGCTCGAGTTTCAGCGGGCCTGCGGCGAGCAATGCGACACACACGAACAAGTGGTCGCCGGCGCACGGTATATTCTTGATCAACATATCTGCGAGTTCCTAGTGGTCACGCGGGGAAAGGACGGAATATCGGTTGTCGGTATCGGCGGTATCGCCGAGCATCTGCCAACCGCGGCGCGTCAGGTCTTTGATGTCTCGGGGGCCGGCGACACGGTGGTTGCGGCGCTAGCGCTCGGCATGGTCGCCGGCGGAAAGATCATCGAGGCGGCCACATTGGCGAACATTGCCGCGGGCATCGCGGTTGAGAAGCGCGGTACCGCAACCGTAACCACGGGAGAAATCGTCGCCCGGCTGACACCGATGGACGGGAACACCGATCCATTGAACATCTTTGCAATCGAAAGCGTCCAGCAATTGGTCCACGCTTGGCGTGCCCAGGGGTTAAAAATCGCCTTTACCAATGGCTGCTTCGACTTATTGCACCCCGGCCATATTTCCCTGCTGGACCAAGCCCGCCGCACCGCCGATCGGTTGATCGTGGGACTGAACGCGGACATCGGTATCAGCCGCTTGAAAGGCCCGAACCGGCCGGTGCAGGGCGAGGTCGCTCGCGCCACGGTGCTTGCCGCGGTCAAATCGGTTGACGCGGTGGTCATCTTCGCAGATGACACGCCGCTGCAACTCATCGAAACCCTACAGCCCGATGTACTGGTCAAGGGAGCCGATTACACGCTCGAGACCGTCGTGGGCGCGGATTTGGTGCTCGCACGCGGCGGCAGAGTCGTGCTTGCAGAACTGCTGACCGGCCACAGCACCACCGATACCGTCAAGCGCGCGACCGTGTTGTCCAGATCGTGAGTGGCACTGTCGAATCCGACAAGCTAGTCATCCTGGATCGCGACGGTACCCTGGTGCTTGATCGCGGATATATGGATGATCCGGCGCTATTGGAATTCGAGCATGGCGCTGCGGATGCCCTCAAATGGTGGCACGAGCACGGATACCGTCTGATCGTGATTACGAATCAGTCTGGCGTCGGTAGAGGTTTCTTTTCGGTCGAACGACTCGAGGAAATGAACGCTCGCCTCCATGCCATGGTTGAAGCGCTGGGGGTTCGTCTCGAGCGAATCTACTATTGTCCGCACCGCCCCGACGCGGGTTGCAATTGCAGAAAGCCTGCACTCGGCTTGTTGAAACAGGCAGCGTCCGAATTGGGCTTCAATCCACGGCGGATCGTGGTCATCGGCGACAAACAATCCGACATTGAGTTCGGCCAATGCGCGGGGGCGAAGACGATATTGATTGCGGACGATTCATCCACACTCACGATGCGGGCGAAACCGGATTTAGCGACGTCGAACCTGCTGAGCGCGGCTCGGGCGGTGACCACGCTCGGGTGGTGAAAATGTAGCGCCTGTGGGAACCCTTCCAAAACGCCCTCAAGCCATTGACGACTGAAGAAGTTATGGAGCGGGAAACGAGGCTCGAACTCGCGACCTCAACCTTGGCAAGGTTGCGCTCTACCAACTGAGCTATTCCCGCGGCGTGCATACGCGTCTAAACAGACGCGCAATTGTAGGGCTCTAACGCTGAGAGTCAAGGAGCAGTAGCTGAAAACCGCGGCTAAGGTCTTGAAGCAACCCGACAATTCCCATTGCCGCATGCTCCCCTGCCCGCGCCTCGGCCGCCTACAGGTTCGAGCTATCCCGAAGCTCAGGCCACGCCAGCCGCAAATAGGCAATCATCGACCATAGCGTCAACACCGCCGCGACCGCGGTTAAAATCAGCCCGAGCCGATAGATCGGTACTGTCAGCAAATCGTGCCGAAACAACATCATCGAGAGGCCGAAGATTTGCATGATGGTCTTGTACTTGGCCAGCATCGAGACTTTGATGCGTCCGCGGGCGCCGATTTCGGCCATCCATTCGCGTAGCGCCGATACCGCAATCTCACGCCCAATGATGACGGTGGCCATGATCACGACAAACCAGCGGGGATCTGCGCTGACGATCAGCACCAGCGCAGCAGCGACGATCAATTTATCCGCGACCGGATCGAGAAACGCGCCCAACCGCGAGGTCAACCCGAGCTTGCGCGCGAAATACCCATCGAGGCTATCGGTGATACCCGCCAATGCAAAGCCGACGCCGGCAGCCGGATGCGCCCACCAGAACGGCAGATAAAAGAGAATCACCACGCCCGGAATCATCAGAATGCGCAGCCACGTTAGCGTGTTTGGCAGATTCCAATGAGACTTGGGTCTAACGACCGGGATGGAGGTGTTCATAAATTACCTCGGCAAGCTCCCGCCCGAGACCGCGAATCTGGATAAAGTCATCGATGCCTGCACGGAGAATTCCTTGTAGGCCGCCGAACTGTTTCAGCAGCTCGCGCCGTTTGACTGGCCCCAATCCCGGAATGGTTTCAAGTATCGACTGGTTATGGCGTTTGGCTCGTTTTCGGCGATGTCCGGCGATGGCGAACCGGTGCGCCTCGTCGCGCACGCGCTGAATCAGGTGCAAAGCACGTGAATCAGGGGGAAGTATAGTGGGGGTGTCCTGGCCCAACAAGAACAGTTGTTCCTGGCCCGCCCGCCGATCGACGCCTTTCGCCACGCCGATCAATGTAATTCCCTCGATGCCCAGCTCTTCGAGCACTTTGGCTGCTTCCGCCAATTGGCCCTTGCCGCCGTCGATCAACAATACATCCGGTTTTACGATTTCACCGTCCCGAACGCGCTTGTAGCGCCGCGTCAACGCCTGATACATCGCCGCGTAGTCATCTCCGGGCTGTATCCCGCTGATGTTGAAGCGCCGGTAGTCGCTCTTTAACGGACCCTCTTCGCCAAAGACTACGCAGGAGGCAACAGTGTCGGTACCGCCCGTGTGGCTAATATCGAAGCATTCAAGGCGGTGCGGCGCCTCTTCGAGATCGAATACCTCGCGCAAATCCTCAAGGCTCGATTCGATGCCCGCTCGGGCGAGGCGCCGCATATTGAGCGCCTGCTCCGCGTTGTTGTGCATCATCTCGAGCCAGCGCGCGCGGATTCCGCGGACCGAAGAACAAATCCGCACTTTGTGGGATAGACGGTCAGCAAGGGTTGATTCCAGCAGCTGCATTTCGTCGAAATCTTGTTCCACGATGATTTCGGCCGGCGCGTCGCGCTCCAAATAATATTGCATGACAAATGCGGCCAGCACTTCAGGTAACTCAGCAAGGGGCGCTTTCGGAAAAAACGTGGTGCTGCCAAGGCTGCGGCCTGCCCGCACGAACATCAAAGCAACGCAGAACTCCCCATTGGCGGCTGCGATGGCGATCACGTCGGCATCGTGATCAGCTCCCGCCGTGACGATCTGTTGGGCCTGAATGACTTTGAGCTTCGCCAGCTGGTCTCGCAGCTGAGCAGCCTCTTCAAACTCCAGCCGTTCCGCGGCGCCTTCCATCCGACGAGCGAGATCCTCGCCGACTTCGGCATTCCTGCCCTCCAGCACCTTGATCGCCGCGCCTACGTCGCGCGCGTAATGCTCCTTGGACACCAATCCTACGCAAGGTGCTGTGCAGCGCTGGATCTGGTACTGCAGGCAAGGCCGGGAGCGGTTTGCAAAATAGGTGTCGTCGCAGTTGCGTATGCGAAATAGCTTCTGCAGCTGCTGCAATGTATCGCGCACGGCGCCTGCTGAAGGGTAAGGGCCGAAGTATTTCCCCGGTTCTTTGCGCGAGCCGCGGTAAAAATTCAGCCGTGGAAATTCGTGGTGGGTCTCCAAATGCAAATAGGGAAAACTCTTATCGTCGCGCAGCACGACGTTGAAGCGCGGCCGATGTTTCTTGATCAGGTTGTATTCGAGAAGCAACGCTTCGGTATCAGAGTTGGTGATGGTAACTTCCATGTTTACCGTCTTGGCGATCAAGGCTTGGACTTTGGGCTGGACATTGCTCGGCTGAAAATAGGACGCAACCCGGCTCTTGAGATTCCGAGCCTTGCCGACATACAGAATCTGCCCGTCGATATCCAACATGCGGTAAACGCCCGGACGGCCCGGCAGGCTGTCGACAAACAGCTTGGGGTCAAAACGTGCCTGCTCAGGGGAAAAATCAGGATTCATGGTTTGGCCGCGCCCTGGGCGAGCTGCCGCGCTCTTCCGATGACTTGCTCAAACATATCGGTCGTGAGCCGGCGAGTCTGAGTGTTGTAACGGCTGCAGTGATAGGAATCCAATAGAACCCTGCCCTCTCCCAAATCATGTTCCGCGGCGTGTGCAAAGCGAAATCGGGGCACCGGCAATCCATACGCGCGCAGCACCGCCACGTGCGCGATGGAGCCGAGCGCCAGAATTACGCGAGCGCTATGGCTTGCCTTGAGTTCCGCCTGCAGGTAGGCGTTGCATTCCTTGATTTCGGCGGGCAAGGGCTTGTTGGCCGGGGGAAGGCATTTCACCGAATTGGTAATTCGGGCATCCAGAAGCCGCAATCCGTCATCCGCCGCGATCGATTCAGGGGCCGAGGCAAGTCCGAACTTGTGTAGCGTTCGGTATAGCAATATGCCGGCGTGGTCGCCGGTGAAGGGGCGCCCGGTGCGGTTGGCGCCGTGCAGGCCGGGAGCCAGGCCCACCAGTACGATGTGCGCTAGCGGGTCGCCGAAGGGCGGCACGGGGCGGCAATAATAGCCCGGCTCGGCGACATGAACGGCGTCCAAGAATGCCGCAAGACGAGGGCAGCGCCGGCAATCGGCGTCAAAAATGGGATGCATACGCGAAAAGGTGTATCACAACGCCCAATGCAATAAAAAACGGGCTACGCGGAACACCGCGTAGCCCGCCATCGATCGCGCCTGGACTTTGGACTAACCCGAGCGCAACTGAACCTGGCCCAGAAGCTAAGAACCCGTCATACCCCCGCATTAGGGAAAAGATTCCTCACAGTTTGCCAATTTTTCTGTTGGCTCTCTGAACTTAAGGCGGCTTTGTCGCGCCCTGAGGCTCAGGCTGCGGGGAAGGTTCGAGAAGGAGAATAGCACCTGACGCCATCGGGGCAAGCCGGGTTTTTAAAAACTGCATCGTGTACTCGAGCTAGATTCGAGAAATATTAAATAAGTAAT
>JAXDQK010000130.1:0-4602 GCA_034667905.1 Gammaproteobacteria bacterium
CATAAGTCCGATTTTGGCACCGCAGCCAAATGACGCTATTTGCCAACAGCGGAAATCGGGGCCGCCTCACCACCGATCACCAACTATTGGACAAGAGGAAGTTTGACCCTAAACGACGCGCCGCCGCCATCGCGATTTTTTGCCGATATCAGCCCATGGTGCGCTTCGATAATAGTGCGCGCGATAGACAGTCCCATGCCCATGCCTTCGGCCTTGCTGGTGAAGAACGGCTCGAAGACCTCTTTCAATTTGTCTTCGGGAATGCCCGAGCCGAGATCAGACACGGATAGCTGAGCAAAGTTTTCGATACGCGAAGTCCGGATGCTGATGATGCGATTTTCGTGAGGCGTATCCCTCATCGCGTCGATTCCGTTCACGACAAGGTTCAGAATGACTTGTTGAAGTTGGATACGGTCGCCGAGGATCGGAAGCGTACCCGGTGTGATCACACTCACCAGTTCGACCTTTCGTCCAACTGCTAGGCTCGAAATAAATTCGACGGTTTCCCGCACGACGTCGTTGAGGTCGAGATTTTTCAGTGCGAAGGGTGCCTTTGTTAAGAGGCTCCTCATCCTCTGGATGATTTCGTTGGCGCGTCGATCATCCCGTACGATATCGCCAACAATCTCGTTGAGCTCCGTGATGTCGGGGCCCGGAGATTTCAGCATTGCCTGCGCAGTTTCGGCGTTAATCAGGATAGACCCGAGCGGTTGGTTGATTTCGTGAGCGATTGAGGCGGTCAGTTCGCCAGCCGTGGAGAAGCGATTGACGCGGGCAAGTTCCGCCATTCGCTGCCGCGACTGCACTTCCGCCAACTGACGCCGACGACGCTCGCGTAGCAGGACCGAAATCAACGCAGCTTGTGCAAGGAGAACCGCAACGATGAGAGCGATTTGCGTCGGATATCGCTGCCATATGGAGGGTTCTCGAAAGTAGATTTCGCTCCCCGGCGGCAGGCGGCTCGCGCTGATGTTCCAGCGCTGAAGCTGTCGCCAATCATATTTCGGTGTTGAGAACTCGATTGGAGTAACCTTGATGCTACTTGGCTTCTCTCCTCCCAATATTCGGACGGCGGCGGCAGCCATCGGTCGGGCCCCCTCGGTCGTCGACAACATCGGGCCGCCAACAATCTCACCGCCAAAGTAAGTCTCGTCGAACGAAAAAATGGGAGCGTTGGCGACCTCATAGATGCGCTTCAATGGCTCCTTGTCCCCATAGACAGCGCCTGCGCCGTCCACCGCTAGCTGTTGATAAAAAATTGCACTGTGAAGTGGCAAGCTTGCAATTTTCTTCAAGATCGCATCGAGCGGCCACTCGTTGGAAAAGATCAATTCAACCCTATTCGCTAGCAACGGAGCTAATAACCGTTGCTGCTCGGCAGCCCAAAATCGCTCATTGGGGGAGCTACCGGCTACGATCGCGATGACCTTCGTCTCCGGTAACAGCCGCAGAATGTTTTCGAAAAGAACGACAACATCAATCCGCACCGCAGCCACGGCATCTTTCTCGGACAACATGGACTGATCAACCCGACGCTCTTCGATTGCCGCGAGCAGCACCGGCGTTGCCGGAAACAGGCTTGCCCTGTTTCGCTGGACGAAACGAGCCGCCGGTGCACCAATAGCGACGATCAAATCGAGCGGTCGCTGAACGTAGAGCAGCGCGAGATATTCGGCAAATTTGGCTTCAGAAGGGTCGTCGCCCCCCCGAGCCGTGACGAGGGATTGCTCTTGAATGTCCAGCGGCCAAGGCGACTGTCGGTTCAGTTCACGGCCAATCTCCTTGCTCCATGTGGCCCACGGCTGGAAATTCGGGCCAAACGAATGAAGGAATAGGATTTTTTTTGGCTGAGCGGCAGGGTTGCCAGACTGAGCGGCGGCCTCGCCAATTGAGACCAAAAGAACGACGGCGGCGATCCACATACAAGCGAGCCGCTTCAGCCATGAGGTCCGCGATGCGGCCATGCGGCCTCCATGGGTCGCGATTAGTTCGCCCAGGATTTGCCGCCGTCCGATCTGAGCATTCAAGCTCGCTACGCTATCGGCTCCCATTAGTATGCCTTACCAGTGCGTGGATAAATTGAGGGCAGCCCCGTCTGCGACCCATAGATCACTGGCGTCGGATTATTCGTGTAACCGAACCCGTTGTCCATGCGGATACCAGGCGCATGCTTTCGCAAACGATGCTGCTCGCAGATCGTGGATACGACGCGGATTGGATCGTCAGAAGGCAGCATGGGCAAACAATCCGCCCAAATTTGGCTGCATGTTAACGATTCCACGCCCTCGATAAACTTGCACTACGTTGCGGAAGCACAGTAAAACGAACCAATTGAATCAAAGAATAACGACGCGATGACGCAGAGGAGAATAAGAAGTGTCTGCCAAGCCGCATTGAAAGTGCCTGCTGGCTTAAAGGACTTAATACTTGTTGCTGCTGACGTGCCATTGTCGTTCGCGGGAATTTTCCTTGCTTGAATCACAACATCAGCGATCTTTGGCGACTGACACATCGGCACGACACGTCCTCCGACGAACATCGACCCCTTCCGGCATGCTTGCAGACGATTCCATCGCGACATCGGCATAATGATGCAGATCAATTGGTAAGCATCGCTGAAATATTGGCCCACCGAAACGTCGAGCGAGCGCTTCAACACAACAAGCATCAGCAAAAGGCAGGTTTTGCGGCAAGTTCTGAATCGAGCGGTTGTCGCAGCCCAAGCAGTTCGCGCCCCGAGCGCTCGGTCCGGCCCGGGCATCCGTAGCCGCCAGCAGGCAACTTCCCCCTTGACCTGAATCAACGTGCGAATCGCCCAACAAGAGAGTTTGGGGCTTCCAGAGCGCGACCGGATCACCTTTTCGGAGCTGCCCATGAATCCCTTGCTGAAAGAGATCCGTCAC
Organism: Gammaproteobacteria bacterium; assembly: GCA_034667905.1. Taxonomy (GTDB): domain Bacteria; phylum Pseudomonadota; class Gammaproteobacteria; order Steroidobacterales; family Steroidobacteraceae; genus Bog-1198. The sequence goes on from JAXDQK010000130.1 coordinate 2,904, forward strand.
AATCCCCTCCTCTGGTTGTTGGCCTTCGTACCCGTGCTGTTCGCCGGGCAAACGCTCAAGCCGCAAGCGCACACGCTGCTGTTCGTACTGTCGGTCCTTGCCATCGTGCCGCTCGCCGGACTGCTCAGTCACGCCACGGAATCGGTAGCGGCCAAGACGGGTGACACAGTGGGCGGTTTGCTCAACGCAACACTCGGAAACCTGACGGAACTCGTCATTGCGCTGACCGCGCTGCGCGCGGGGCAATATACCCTGGTGAAGGCCTCCATCGCGGGGGCGATCGTTACCAACACGCTGTTCATGTTGGGCATGTCGTTTCTGCTCGGCGGCCTCAGGTACCACGTGCAGGAATACGACAGAGGAAGCGCCCGGTTGCAAGCAAGCTTACTCTTTTTGGCGACGATCGGGATTTTGATCCCCTCGGCGGTCACTGAATCGGATTCCGCGGCGGGATCGGCATTCACGGACAAGCTGAGCGTGGGACTGTCCGTTCTGCTAATCGCGGCATACGGACTGGGCCTGCTGTTCTCGCTCAAGACACATCGCGAGTTGTTCGGTGGGACACAACATGTCGAGGACGGTGAAGCGCCGTGGCCGATGGGGTTGGCCCTGGCGACGTTGGCCGCGGTCACCGTACTGGTAGCGCTGGTCAGCGAAGTTTTCGTCGAGTCTGTGCAGGAGGCGGCGGTGGCGTTTGGGATGACTCCGGCCTTCGTTGGTTTCATTGTCGTTGCGTTGGTAGGAGCTGCCGCCGAGATGGCCTCAGCGTTTTCCGGTGCCCGCAAGAACCGGCTCGACCTCAGCGTGGGCATCGCGCTCGGGAGTGCAGCGCAGATTGCGCTTTTTGTGGCGCCGGTGCTGGTGCTGCTGAGCTACGTCATCGGTCCGGCGCCGATGGACCTGCAATTCTGGCCGGGCGCCGTGGTCATGATGCTGATCGCGACCATGACTGCCTCCCTTGTGACCAATAGCGGCCGCTCGGCGTGGTTTGTCGGCGTGCTCGTATTGATGGTGTACCTGATCTTCGCCATGACGCTTTACCTGTTGCCGCCTCGGGATTCCGGTGAAAGGGCCATGCCTTCAAGCACAACTGAAGAATGTACCCGCCACGCATATGCGTGAAGACATTCTGTCGATCAACGTAGTGGCTGCCTTCGCCGGAGCGAACCCCATGTTACCTGATTTCAGGTGCAATTATCCCTGGAGCTCATGATCGACGCAAACTCGCGGACAACTCAACGAGCCTTCCTCAAATGTCGGCCCTGCGTTGACCACAACTACGTGTCCGGTCATCCGATCGGCAAGAACCAGGGCGTTCAATTCCCCCTCGCCCAGTGTTATGCCGAGTTGGAAGCGGCGGACCAGCCGTGCCGCCGCCATGTTCGAGGCCGGGCTAGGCTGCGGCGCCAACCCCAATATGCCGCCATGCAAACTTATGGCGGATTCGCCTTCGCGAATGAAATACGACATCGAGCGAAAATGGCGAGAGGCGTGCATCTATCAGGTCGCCCTGTGTCGACAAACCTGATTTCTCGGGTTCATCGAACAGCATGTGCTGGGATGCCAAAATACCATTAGTTCAGGAGTTTGCCATCGCATTGGCGCCAAGGTTATGACGCTGGCGGACGGTCGCAAGCGGATTCGCCGAGTCTGCTCTTGCTCCAACAGCCGACATTCCATATCGATCATTATGCGAATC
>JAXDQK010000131.1:0-2930 GCA_034667905.1 Gammaproteobacteria bacterium
AGCGAGGCGCGCAAATGAGCGGGTCTCGCGGCATTTCAATTCGAACCTCACGATTCGGAGCCTCGATTCAGATTGGATTGAAGCACGGTCATTATTGACCGCGTTCGCGATCGATCCTACCTTAGGCGCGAAGGGTTCCCTCCTAATCGGTGATCAGCTCGATATCATCATCCCCTCATCGGACGGGCTCATGCAATTCAATAGTAGAAAATTGGTTCCGCAGCTCAATTTCGAACTTGCACCGTCGGGGGGTGCGCGTCCATGAAGCTCGTGTCATTCACGCATGGCGGCGTCGGGAAAATCGGCGCTTTGGTAGATGACGAGGTGCGCACTATTGCAAACAAATCGCCTCACGAGCCGCTGACGTTGTTCGATTTGTTGGATGCGGGAGATGAGGGTCGCGCGTATATACAACGGTGCTTATCAGGAGCGACCGAAACGTTCAAGCTTCGGGACGTGAAGCTTGGAGCCCCCATCGCGCACCCGAGAAAGTTTCTGGGGCTCGGGGGAAACTATCATGCGCACGTCGCCGAGATAAAGCGCAAGTTTCCGGGCTTCGTACAACCGGATAATCAGGTGTGGTTCAATAAGCAGGTCACCTGCGTCATCGGCCCTACCGATGAGATACACAAGCCGCGCGTGTCGGACGCTCTCGATTACGAAGCCGAGCTGGCCGTCGTGATCGGCCGCAGGTGCCGCCACGTGCAGGTTGCCGATGCGCACAAAGTCATTGCGGGCTATATGGTCTGCAACGACGTGAGCGTTCGGGACTGGCAAATGCGGGCGCCGACGGCGATGTTGGGCAAATCGTTCGATACGCACGGACCGACGGGTCCTTGGATAACCCTGGGCATGTCGATCGATGAGGCCCAGGATCTGGAAGTGAAAACACATGTCAACGGAGAATTGCGTCAGCACGGCCGGACCAGCGATTTCATCTATGGAATCCGAGAAATGATTGCGGAGCTGACGACCGTCTTCACGCTCGAGCCGGGTGATATCCTTGCAACGGGCACACCGCCCGGAGTCGGTGCGGCAATGGACCCCCCCGGCTTTCTGCGCGTGGGCGACATCGTACGCATCGAGATCGAAAAGCTTGGCGTGCTGGAGAATCCGGTAGTGGCAGAGCCGACACCGCTGCCGCTCTCATTCTGAGCCGTCGAGCGAGCTGTGTCCGTCCAGTCGAACGCCGGCGAGAATTCACTACAGCGCGGGGTCGCCTTCATGGGCACCGGCATCATGGGCGCTCCCATGGCGCTGAGATTGTTGCGAGCCGGGCTTCTGCGGTCCTATTGGAATCGCCGCGCAAATCGCGTGTCGGTCTTGAGCAACGAAGGTCCGACGATGGCCAGCTCGCCGGCGGCCGCCGCGGACGGCGCGCAGCTGATATGTTTTTGCCTGACCGATGGACCCGCGGTTCACGATGTGATGTTCGGACCTAACGGGTGCATCAACGGTTGCGATATTGGAGCGCCGCCGTTGATCGTTGATTTTTCGACGTCATCACCCCTCGAGACCAGGGGGCTTGCCGACGAATACCGCGCGCGCGTGGGCGGTAATTGGCTGGATGCGCCGGTAAGCGGCGGGGCAGCTCGTGCCGCGAAGGGCGACCTCATTGTCTTTTGCGGCGGCGAATCGCGGGACTTCGAAGCTGCCCAACCGGTTCTGCGGATTGTAAGCTCGCGTGCAAGTTTGGTCGGAGATCTGGGCGCAGGGCAGACCATCAAGTTGTGCGCGCAATTGATTGCCGCTCCCACCCTCGTGGCCATCGCCGAAGCAATTGCCGCCGCAACCGCGAACGGTGTCGACGCACGGAAGATTCCTGATTTCTTGGCGGGCGGATTGGCAGACTCGCCGTTGCTGCAACTATTTGGCCGCCGAATGGCGGAGGGGCAGATCGAGCCCCGCCTGGGCGCTCTAGCCACCATGCTCAAGGACATCGATTTGGCGGTGGAGATGGCGCGCAGCGCAGGATCGCCGACGCCGCTCGGCGCCGTCGCCGCACAGATGTATCGTGTGCTGGTGAAACTGGGCCGCGGCGGCGACGAACTCAATGCGCTGGTGGAGTTATTCGATGGCCGTGCGTACGAGCACCCTCGCTCGCCTTAAGGCATGACCCCGCTGCAAACTGCTGGATGGGAAGAGCACGTCTTTTCGTGCGACTCGTTCGTCCTCGAGTGCGGGGAGCGACTCGCGCCGCTTCGCCTGTCGTATGCCACGATCGGCACCCGGCGCCCGGACGGCCGCAACGCAGTGGTTCTGCTGCCGAGCGCAAGCGGCGTGAAGCAATGGGCACTCACGCACGTTGGGGCGGAAGAAACCTTTGATCCGGAGCGCTACTTCATCATCAGCGTAGATGCCTTGGGCGGAGGCGGATCAAGCCGTCCGTCCGAGAGTCTCGGAACCCGGTTTCCTCGGTACAGCATCCGCGATAACGCGCGTGCAATCCATCTACTGCTCAGCCAACGACTGGCGCTCCCGGCGCTGAGGGCGGTCGGGGGTGCATCGATGGGGGCGATGATCGCGCTCGAATTCGGTCTATGTTTCCCAGCGTTCGCAGAGCGACTTTTCCTGTGGTCACCCTCGGCGAAATGCAGTCCGATGTTCATTGCGCTCGCCCGCTTGGTGCAAGAGGTCGTAGCGCTCGATCCTATCTTCAATGGCGGCCGCTACGGACATCAACCGCTGCAAGGTTTGCAGGCGGCGGGCCGCGTGTACTTTCTCGCCTTGGTGGGCAGACGTTTTCTGGAGAACATACCCATCGCGGATCGAGAGTCGATCGCTACGAAGGTGGGACAGATGTATCGTCAGTGTTGGGATGCGAATGATCTCCTGAGCCGGTACGATTCTCTAACCCTGCACGATGTGCACCGCCGTCCGGAGGGCCACGATCCCAATATTCTCTCGAGACTTCAGTCTGCCTGTCTGCT